>NZ_AKJT01000075.1 GCF_000282195.1 Pseudomonas sp. GM18 | reverse complement strand
GCAGCTCCTACGCGCCTGTGGGCGCTGCCGAAGGCTGCGATCTTTTTTATCAAGCGCTACACGGATTTCTGTCGGCCAGAAACTTCAGCAGCACCTCGGTGACAAATGCCGGGTTCTCCAGATTGGAGATATGCCCCGCCTCCGGCACCAGCACATACGGGCAACCGATCAACTCAGCCATTTCTCTGGTTTCCGACGGTGGCCGCGGTTTGTCCTGGTCGCCGCACATCAACAGCGTGGTTTCTGGGTTCAGCTGAGCCAGACGCGGTAACAGATCATCACGACTAAACGTAATCCGCCCCATCGGCACGATGCTTTCACGCAGCCGGTTGACTGGCAATGCAGCCAGCCTGGCGCGGAAATCCTGATACAGAGCCGACTTAGGATCGATGCCCGGGCGGAAGAAGATCGGCACAATAATGTCGAGCAGTTGCGGCGAGATCTCACCGCTGTCTTCGATCTGCTTGAACAGCGAGAAATAGTATTGGCGAGTCGGTTCCGGTTCGACGCCAACATAGGTGTCCATCAGCACCAGACCGTTGAGCCGCTGCGGCGCCGACAGCGCCAGTCGAACGCCCCACATGCCCCCTACCGAAAGACCGACCAGCGTAACGCGATCAATGTCCAGGTGATCGAGCAATGCCAGTGCCTGGCGCGCCACGTCATCGAGCGACGTCGTGCACTCGGGCATTCGCCCTGACTCGCCATGGCCCCACAGGTCCAGGGCAATGACCCGATAGTGCTGCGACAGCGCCGCAATCTGTGGCGCCCACATAGCCTGGTCCCACAGGTAACTGCCGGCCAGCAACACCGCCGGGCCTGTGCCTTGATCCATGTAGTGAAGCGCTTGTCCATCAACCGTTACGAAGGGCATCGACTGTCTCCCTGGTGAAATCTGATCCATTAAAAAGGCACGGGAAGCCTGAGCCCCATGGGCTCGGCAGTCAACCCGGGTTAAAGGCCCTCCAGCTCAGCCATCAGGTCATTCAACCGATCCACCTTCTCCTCGGTGATGTCGCTCGCCGCCAACCCGTCGATGTACTCGGCCAGCTCCGCCACCGTACTGCACTCGAACATCGCCCGCAGCGGCACGTTGCGTTGCAGGGATTTTTGCACCCGTGAGGCGATCTGCGTGGCCAACAGCGAATGCCCGCCGAGCTCGAAGAAGTTGTCACGCACGCCGACCTTCTCGACCTTCAACACCTCGGCCCAGATATCCGCCAGGGTTTGCTCCAGCTCATTGCCCGGCGCTTGATAGTCCTGGCTCTGCAACTGACCGATCTCCAGCGCCGGCAAGGACTTGCGATCGAGTTTGCCGTTGGCATTGAGCGGCATTTTGTCGAGCCACAACCAGTGCAGCGGCACCATGTATTCCGGCAACTCGGCACGCAGGCGCTGCTTGATCCGCTCCAGTCGTTCGTTGGGATTCATCGCCGAATCCACTGCCACCAGATAACCGACCAGATGCTTGCCGTTGACACCCTCCTGCACCCCGACCGCCGCGTCGCGGACTTCCGGCTGCTCATGCAGACGCGCTTCGATTTCACCCAGTTCGATGCGGTAACCGCGAATCTTCACTTGATGGTCGATACGCCCGACGTATTCCAGCACGCCATCACTGCGACGTCGGGCCAGGTCGCCGGTGCGATATAAGCGATCCCCCGGTGCACCGAACGGGTTCGGCACAAACACCTGCGCCGTGCGCAACGGATCGCTCACATAACCGCGCCCCACCCCGGTGCCGGCCACGCACAACTCACCCACCGCACCCAACGGCACCAGCTCCAGCGCGCCATCGAGCAGGTACAAACGGTTGTTGTCGGTCGGCGTACCGATCGGTAGATAACTGCCACGCGTCGAGGCCAGGTCGACCCGGAAGAACGCCACATCGTCCGAGCATTCCGCCGGGCCATAAGCATTCACCAGACCCATCTGCGGGTAACGCAGCAACCATTGATGCGCCAGTTCCGGCGGCATCGCTTCACCGGTCGGCAACATCCAACGCAGGCCATCGAGGCTCATGCGGTCCTGGGCGAGCATGCCCTGAATCAGCGACGGCACACTTTCCAGCACGCTAATGCCCTGGCTCTGGACGTGAGCCAGCAAGCCTTGCGGATCGTGGGCGATGCTATTCGGCACAATGTCCACCCGAGCGCCGAACAACGGCGCCGCGAGGAACTGCCAGACCGAAATGTCGAAGCTTTGCGAAGCGGTCTGGGCGATCACATCGGCGTCACTCAGTTTCAGGTACGGCACCTTGCTCAACTGGTTATTGAGCATGCCGCGCTGCTCGACCATCACGCCCTTCGGCAGGCCGGTGGAGCCCGAGGTGTAGATCACGTAGGCGAGGTTGTCCGGGCCGCTGTAAATACCCGGATTGACCACCGAAACATCGCTCGCCTGCACGTCTTCCCAGACCAGCAATCGAGGGCGATTGGCACAACCGAACGCTTCCAGCAACGCGACGGCTTGTTCACGGCACGCCAGAGTGCAGACCAGCAACGGCGTGCAGCTCAGGTCGATGATCCGGCTCAGACGCTGGCTCGGCAGGCCCGGGTCCAGCGGCAGGTAACCGGCACCGGCCTTGAAGCTGCCGATGATCATTCCCAGCAGGTCGAGGTTACGTTCGGCGAGCAGCGCCACCGGTTGATCCAGTCCGACCCCGGCGGCAATCAGCGCATGGCCGAGACGGTTACTGCGCTGGTTCAGCTCGACATAACTGTGTTGCTGATCCAGGCAACTGGCGGCAATGCGCTGCGGATGCTGGGCAACCTGCGCTTCGAACAATGAGACATAGCTCTGTTCCAGCGGGTAATCGTGCTCACTCTGGTTGCAGCCATGGACCAGGAAGTCCTGTTCCTCTGCGCCCAGCAGCGGCAGGTCGGCCATGTCGCCATGGAAGCCTTCGACCAGCGCCAGCAACAGGCGCTTGAACTCACCGAGCATGCGCTCGACCGTGGATTCGTCGAAATAGCGCTGGTCGTAGGACAGGTGCAACCCCAGGTCATCGCCCGGATAGCAGACCGCCGTCAACGGGAAGTTGGTGTGGGTGCGGCCCGAATCCGAGGTGGCGTTGAGGCTTTGCGCCCGGTCCAGCACCGAGACTTCCACCGGGGCGTTTTCGAACACGAACAGGCTGTCGAACAGCGGCTGGCCTTTCGGCAGTTCGCTGTTTTCCTGGATGCTCACCAGCGGCAGGTATTCGTACTCGCGCAGTTGCATGTTGCTGTCGAGCAAACCGCTGAGCCACTGACGAACGCTGCAGCGCTGATCGTCCTCGGGCATTTTCACCCGCAGGGCGATGCTGTTGATGAACAGCCCGACGGTGCGCTGCATCTCTGGCATGTCCACCGGACGCCCGGCCACCGTGACGCCGAACAGCACGTCGCGATCACCGCTCAAGCGGCGCAATACCAGCGCCCACGCCGCCTGGGCGAAGGTGTTGATGGTCAGCTGATGGGCCTGAGCCAGTTCGCGCAATTGCGCGCCGTCACGGACATCGAGCCTTGTGTAGCGGTCGCCGACGATCATGCCGCCGCTGTTGCCGGCATGTTCACGCAGGAACGGCCGGTCGCTCGGAATCGGCGTGGTGCGCTCGAAACCTTGCAGGTTCTGCCGCCACCACTGCCGCGCCTCGGCCAGGCTCTGGCGTTGCAGCCAGCCGATGTAATCGCGATAACGCGGCGGCACGGCCAGTTGCGCTTGCCGACCTTCGCCGAGGGCGGTGTAGATGTCGAAGAAATCGTTCATCAGCAGCGAACGGCACCAGGCATCGATGAGGATGTGGTGGTTGCTCATCATGAACCAGTAACGTGCCGCGCCCACGCGGATCAAGCGCAGGTGGAACGGCGCCTGATTGAGCAGATCGAACCCGGCCTCGCGCTCGCTTTTCAGCAGCGCCTGCAACTTCGGCTCTTGCTCGGCTTCGGCAACCGCGCTCCAGTCCAGATACTCGATCGGCGTGCTGCCCGGTTTATGGATCACTTGCAGCATGTCTTCGCCGACGTTCCAGCAGAACGAGGCGCGCAAGGCTTCGTGACGGGCGATCACCGCTTGCCAGGCGTGGGCGAAACGCTCAGGGTCGAGCTCACTGTTGATGCGGTAGCGGTCCTGCATGTAATAGAGGCCGGTGCCCGGTTCGAGCAAGGTGTGCAGCAGCATGCCTTCCTGCATCGGGGTCAGCGGGTAGACGTCTTCGATCATCGCCGCCGGGACTGGCAGTGCGTCAAGTTGCAGCTGAGTCAGTCTGGCCAACGGGAAGTCCGACGGTGTCAGGCCGCCCGCGTTGTCGCTCAGGCAGTGCTGGATCAGGCTGTGCAATTCATCCAGATACGCCTCTGCCAGATCGGTGATGGTTTGCCGGTCGTGGCGTTCGGCGCTGAAGGTCCAGCGCAGCACCAGTTCACCGCCATACACCTGACTGTCGACGCTCAGTTCGTTGGGCAGCGGCGCCTGCGGATCATGGGCAGCGCCGACCGGCTCATCGAGCGGACGGAACAACGCGTCACTGCCGAAGCTCTGGTCGAACTGGCCAAGGTAGTTGAAGGTGATCGGCGCCACCGGCAGAGCAGCCATGGTCTGCCGACACAGGCCATCGGCCAGGTAACGCAGCACGCCATACCCCAGGCCTTTATGCGGCACCGCGCGCAGTTGCTCCTTGATCGCCTTGATCGACGCACCCTGCTCACTCACCGGAGTGAGGCGCAGCGGATACGCACTGGTGAACCAGCCGACGGTGCGGGTCAGGTCGATCTCGTCGAACAGGGTTTCGCGGCCGTGGCCTTCGAGTTGAATCAGCGCCGATTCATGACCGCTCCAGCGACACAACACACGGGCCAACGCGGTCAGCAGCAAATCGTTGACCTGAGTGCGATAGGCCGTCGGCGCCTGTTGCAGCAGTTGGCGGGTGCGTTCGCTGTCGAGGCGCACGCTGACGGTTTGCGCGTGGCGATTCTGCTGCCCACCCTGCGGACGATCACACGGCAATTCGGCGCTTGGGCCGGCCAGTTGCGACTGCCACCAGCTCAATTCTTCCCGCAGGGATTCGCTGCCGGCATAAGCCTGCAACCGTGCAGCCCAGTCCCTGAAGGCACTGGTTTTCGCTGGCAGTGTTACTGACTGTCGGGATTCGAGTTGACGATAAACCGTTTGCAGATCGTCCAGCAGCACCCGCCACGACACCCCGTCCACCACCAAGTGGTGAATGGCAATGAACAACCGTTGTTGCCCCTCGGGATCATCGACCAGCAGCGCCCGCATCAGCGGCCCTTGCTCAAGGTCGAGGCTGCGCTGGGCATCGGCGAACAGCGCCGCGCATGTGTCCAGGGTCGGCACTTGCACCTGCCACAGCACGGCGGCATCGGAAACTGCCTGATGCTCGGCCTGCCAATGACCCGTGACCTCAGTGAAACGCAGGCGCAAGGCGTCATGCTGTTCGATCACCGCCAGCAGCGCTTGCTCCAGACGATGCGGCTCCAGCGCGACGGTCGGTTCCAGCAGCAACGCCTGGTTCCAGTGTTGACGCTGCGGGATCTCAGTGTCGAAGAACCAGTGCTGAATCGGCGTCAAACGCGATTCCCCCGTGAGCAAACCTTGCTCGGCGGTGACCTGCTCGGTGCGGGTCGCCACCGCAGCCAGCGTCTGCACGGTCTGGTGCTGGAACAGGTCGCGCGGGGTGAAGTGAATGCCCTGCTGCCGCGCCCGGCTGACCACCTGGATCGACAGAATCGAATCGCCGCCCAGTTCGAAGAAGTTGTCGTTAAGGCCGACTTGCTGCACGTTGAGCACTTCGCACCAGATGCCGGCCAGGGTCAGCTCAAGTTCGTTGCTCGGCGCCACGTACTGCTGACGATTCAGTTCCGGGTCCGGTGCCGGCAGTGCGCGGCGGTCGAGTTTGCCGTTGGCGGTCAGCGGCATGCTCGCCAGCAGGATCAGGTGCGTGGGCACCATGTAGTCCGGCAGCTGAGCCTTCAAGTGAACCTTGAGGGCTTCGCGCAATTCGGTTTGTTGCGCTTCGTCCTGCTCGGCCACGTCAGTGACCAGATAACCCACCAGTTGTTTGCCGCTCGGTGCATCGAGTGCCAGCACGACCGTTTCACGGATTGATTCATGTTCCAGCAGACGGGTTTCGATCTCGCCCAGTTCGATACGGAAACCACGGATCTTCACTTGATGGTCGATGCGGCCGAGGTACTCGACCAGACCATCGGCGCGCTGACGGACAAGGTCGCCGGTACGGTACAAACGTCCGCCGTTCGCGGCAAAAGGATCGGCGACAAACCGTTCGGCGGTCATGCCCGGACGCTGGTGATAACCCTGCGCCAGACCGGTACCGCCAACATACAATTCCCCCGTCGCACCTTGCGGCACCAACGCCAGATCGGCGTCGAGGATGTACGCCACGCGCGCACCAATTACGCTGCCGATCGGCACGCTGCCCAGCCCTTCTTCCAGTTGCTCGGGTGCCAGGCTGGCGAGCGGCATGACCACGGTTTCGGTCGGGCCGTACGCGTTGAAAAACAGGCTCGGCTTGAACGCCGCGCGAATCCGCTGCAAGTGTTCGCCAGTCAGGGCTTCGCCACCGGTGATGCACATGCGCACCGGCAGGGTTTCGCCCTGGGTCGCCAGCCATTGCGCCAACTGGCTGCCATAGCTCGGGGTGAACCCGAGAATGTTGATGTGGTGCTGGCGAATCAACCCGCAGATTTCTTGCGCATCCCACTGTCCTTGGGCACGCAGGACCACCTGCGCACCGCTCAACAACGGCACCAGCAGACGCTCGGTCGCGGCATCGAAGTTGATCGAATAAAAGTGCAGTTCGCAGTCATCCGGGCGCATGCCGAAGCGTTCGATCACGGCGCGGCAGTGCATGGCGATTTCACCGTGGGACACCACCACGCCTTTCGGTTTGCCGGTGGAGCCCGAGGTGTAAATCAGGTACGCCTGATGCTGCGGCAGGCTGATAAACGGCAGTTCGCTGGCCGGGTAATTGGCCAGGTCCGCGGCATCGTCTTCCAGGCACCAGCGGCCAACGCTGGCCGGCAATTCACCGAGCGCCGCGAACATCGCCGCATCGCTGAGCAGCAAACCGATGCCGCTGTCTTCGATCATGTAGTGCAGGCGATCCAGCGGGTATTCCGGGTCCAGCGGCACATAGGCGCCGCCTGCCTTGAGGATCGCCAACAGGCCGATGACCATCTCCAGCGAACGTTCCAACGCCAGGCCGACCCGCACCTGCGGCCCGACACCCCGCTCGCGGAGCATCCAGGCCAGGCGATTGGCGCGGCTGTCGAGCTCGGCGTAACTCAGGGTTTGCCCGGCGAACGTCAGGGCCGGCGCGTCCTTGCGCACCAGCGCCTGTTCGCTGAACAAGTGATGGATGCATTGATCGAGGCGATGCTCACCCGGCTCGATGCCAAGGCTGTCGAGCAGGTTTTGCTGTTCAGTGGCGTCGAGCAACGGCAGTTCACTCAAGCGCTGTTGCGGATCGGCGAGCAACGCTTCCAGCAGATTGCGCCAGTGCCCGGCCATGCGCGCGATGCGCGGCTCATCGAACAAATCGGTGCTGTAAGTCAGGCAGCAACCGAGGCGATGGTCGAGGTCAGTGACTTCCAGGTTGAGGTCAAACTTGGTCGCGCGCGCATCGTTGGCCAGGTACTCGACGGTCATCCCGGCCAGGGTGCGGCTCTGCTGGAACTCCCACCGTTGCACGTTGCACATCACCTGGAACAGCGGGTTGTAAGCAGCGCTGCGCGGTGGCTGCAAGGCTTCGACCAAGTGATCGAACGGCAGGTCCTGATGGGACTGGCCTTCGATCACGGTGTGGCGAACCTGCTCGAACAACTCGCCGACGGACATCTGCCCATCGAGCTGGCAACGCAGCACTTGGGTGTTGAGGAACGCGCCGATCAGCCCTTCGCTTTCCGGGCGAATGCGGTTGGCCACCGGCGCCCCGATCCGCAGATCGGTCTGGCCGCTGTAGCGGTAAAGCAGCACGGCCAGGGCCGCGGTCATGGTCATGAACAGGGTCAGACCGTTGTCTGCGTTGAAGGCACGAACCCGCGCCGCGAGGTCATCGCTGAGGTCGAAGCGGAACAGTTCGCCCTGATGGCTTTGCACCGGAGGACGCGGACGATCGGCAGGCAATTCCAGCAGCGGATGTTCGCGGCCCAGTTGCGCGGTCCAGTAATCGAGCTGGCGCTGACGTTCGCCGGATTCCAGCCACTGACGCTGCCAGACGCTGTAATCCAGATACTGCACCGGCAATGGTTGCAGCGGTGATTCGCGGTCATCGACGAACGCTTCGTAGAGCGCGCTCAGTTCCCGGGCGAAGATGTCCATCGCCCAGCCTTCGGTGACGATGTGGTGCAGGGTCAGCACCAGGTAATGCTCGTGCTCGGCGGTCTTGACCAGGCAGGCGCGCAGCAACGGTCCGGTTTCCAGATCGAAAGGCGTGTGCGCCTCGCTGTCGGCCAGTTGCTGGACTCGCTGCTCACGGGTATCGGCCGCCAGTGCGGAGAAATCCTTCCAGTCCATGCGCAGGCCGGTGTCCGGATGCACCTGTTGCCGGGCCACACCGTCGACGCTCGGGAACGTCGTGCGCAGGGTTTCGTGACGCATGATCAACGCTTGCAGCGCCGCTTCGAAACGCCCGACATCCAGCACGCCGCGCAACCGCGCCATGCCGCCGACGTTGTAGGCCGGGCTGTCCGGTTCCATCTGCCACAAAAACCACATGCGTTGCTGGGAATAGGACAACGGCACCGGTTGGCTACGGTCGACCTTCTCGATCGGTGGCTGCTGGTTGGTTTTGCCGCTGGCCTGGATCAAGCGAACCTGTTCGGCAAACGCGCCCAACTCACTGGCCTCGAACAGCACCCGCAACGGCAACTCGACGTCGCAGGCCTGGCGGGTGCGGGAGATGATTTGCGTGGCCAGTAGCGAGTGACCGCCGAGGGCGAAGAAGTCGTCGCGCAAACCGATCCGGGTCTGGCCCAGCACTTCACGCCAGATGCCGGCGATCTGTTGCTCAAGGGCAGTGACCGGTTCGACGTGTTCACGGACTTGCCACTGAGGCTCGGGCAAGGCACGACGGTCGAGCTTACCGCTTGGGCTCAGGGGCATTTCGTCCAGACGCATGAGTTGCGCCGGGACCATGTATTCCGGCAGCTCAGCGGCTAGCGCGGCTTTCAGGCGTGTGGTTTGAGCATCAACATCTTCAGTGGAATCAGTGGCGGTGTAGTAACCGATCAACTGACCGCCGGCCGCCGTTTCGCGCACCAGCACCACCGCTTGGGCGACGCCGGATTGTGCCAATAGCCGCGCTTCGATTTCTTCCGGCTCGACACGAAAACCACGCAGTTTGACCTGCTGATCGAGACGACCGAGGTATTCGATTACGCCATCAGCGGTCCAGCGCGCACGGTCGCCGGTGCGGTACAGACGCGCGCCCTGCTCGCCCAGTGGATCGACCACGAAACGTTCGGCGGTCAGCCCCGGACGCCCCAGATAACCTCGGGCCAAACCGATACCACTGATGCACAGTTCACCCGGCACGCCGGCCGGAACCGGGTTGAGGTCACTGTCGAGCACACGGCACAGCACGTTGCCCAATGGCCGGCCAATCGGCGAGCGTTCGCCATCAGCCGTTGTGCAATGCCAATGGGTGACGTTGATCGCGGTTTCGGTCGGGCCGTAGCGGTTGTGCAGTTGCACCGCCGGCAATTGCGCCAGCACGCGGTTGCGCAATTCGGCAGGCAAGGCTTCGCCGCCGGAGAATACCCGGCGCAGGCTGGTGCATTCGGCGGTCAGCGGTTCGTCGATGAACAACGCAAGCAGCGGCGGCACAAAGTGCAGCGTGGTCACGCCGTACTGCTGAACCAGTTGTGCGATGCGGTGCGGATCACGATGTTCACCGGGGCCGGCAATCAACAAGCGGCACCCGGTGATCAACGGCCAGAAGCACTCCCACACCGACACATCGAAACTGATCGGGGCTTTTTGCATCAGCACGTCGGTTTCGTTCAGGTGATAAGTGTTCTGCATCCATTGCAGACGTTCGGCCAATGCGGCGTGGGTGTTGCCCACGCCTTTGGGCTGGCCGGTGGAACCGGAGGTGTAAATCACGTAGGCCAGGTTGTCGCCGTGCAGGTGCAAACCCGGCGAATGGCTTGGCCAGTTCTCCAGGTGCAGGGCGTCCATGGCAATCACGCTGACACCGTCGGTAGCCGGCAAGCGCTCGAGCAATTCGGTTTGGGTCAGCAGCAACTCGACGCCACTGTCGCTGAGCATGTAAGCCAGACGCTCTGCCGGGTATTCCGGGTCCAGCGGCACATAAGCGCCGCCGGCCTTGATGATCGCCAGCAAGCCGATCAGCAACTGCGGCGAACGCTCGGCGGCGATGGCCACGCACACGTCCGGGCCGACGCCTTTGTCGCGCAGGTAATGCGCCAAGCGGTTGGCCTGAGTATGCAGTTCAGCGAAGTCCAGGCTGCCGCCATCCCACAGCAGCGCGGTGAGTTCCGGGGTCTGGCGCGCTTGTTCGTTGAGCAGTTCCGGCAGCCACTGTTGCGCCGGGTTGCAGGGGGCAACGCTCCAGTCATTCTGCTGAGCGTGTTCGGCGGCGGTCAGCAGTTGCAGGTCGCCGATCGTTTGTTGTGGGCGCTGGCAGATGGCTCGCAGCAGGTTGGCGAAATGCTCGGCCAGACGCTCGATGGTCGTTGCGTCGAACAGCTCGCTGGCGTAGTCGAATGACAGGCTCAAACGTCCGTTGCGGTCTTCTTCGCTGTGCAGTTGCAGGGCGAACTTGGCTTCGCGGCTGTGCCACGGCAGCTCTTCGGCGAGCAGCCCCGGCAGACGACGCAGAGCGCTGAGATCCCGTTGCTGATGGTTGAACATGACCTGGAACAGACCTTGTTCGCGGGCCTGCGGGAAAGCTTCGAGCAGTTGCTCGAACGGCAGGTCCTGATGCGCTTGCGCACCCAAGGCGGCTTGACGGGTTTGCGCCAGCAACTCCACGAATGGCAGTCGCGAATCCACTTCGGCACGCAGCACCTGGGTGTTGATGAAGAAGCCGATCAACCCCTGGGTTTCCAGACGTGGACGGTTGGCATTCGGCACGCCGATGCGGATGTCGCGCTGGCCGCTGTAGCGATGCAGCAGGCTCTGGAACGCCGCGAGCAACAGCATGAACGGCGTCGATTCATGGGCCTGGGCGGTCTGGCGAATGGCGTTGCTCAGGCTCGCGTCCAACCGCAGCGTGTGACGTTCGGCGCAGTGCGTGTGTTGCGCCGAACGTGGGTGGTCGGTGGCCAGGCTCAGTGTTGGATGCTCATCACCCAACTGCGCTTTCCAGTACGCCAGTTGACGCTCGCCCTCCCCTTGCGCCAGCCACTGGCGCTGCCAACTGCCGTAGTCGGCGTATTGCGTCGGCAAGGTTGGGAGGCTGGCGGTCTGGCCCTGAGAAGCGGCCGCGTACAGCCGCGAGAATTCGTCGATCAATACGTTCAGCGACCAGCCGTCGGCGATGATGTGGTGCATCGTCACCAGCAGTTGATGATCCTCGTCGTCGAGGCGCACCAGGGTCACCCACAGCAGCGGGCCTTTCTCCAGATCGAACTGGGTGCGGGCTTCCTCCTCGCGGATCTGCTGCGCACGGGCTTCACGCTCGGCGGTTGGCATGTCGCTGATGTCGATCACTTGCAAGTTGAATTCACCGGCCGCCATGACCTGTTGCAGGGCCACACCGTCGCGCTCGAAAAACCGTGTGCGCAGGGATTCGTGACGTTCGATCAGCTGCTGGAAACTGGCGCGCAAGGCGTCTTCGTCCAGTTCGCCACGCAGGCGCAAGGCGCCGGGAATGTTGTAGGCGCTGCTCTGCGGGTCGAGTTGCCAGGTGATCCACAAACGGTTTTGCGCCAGGGATTGTGGCATGGCTTCGCTGCGCGACAGCTGAGTGATCGCGCCTTGGGCGAGGCCGCCATCCTGTTGTTGCCGAGCGACTGCGGCGGCGAATGCGCCGAGGGTCGGCGCTTCGAACAACAGACGCAGATTCAGCTCCAGACCCAACGTTTCACGCAGTCGAGCAACCACTTGAGTGGCGGCGATGGAGTTGCCGCCGAGCAGGAAAAAATGGTCATCGGCACTGACTTGTTTGATGCTGAGCTGTTCGCACCAGATCTGACCGATCAGGGTTTGCAGTTCGGAACCCGACTCGGTGCTGCCTTCACTTTCATTCGCTGCCGACGGGAAAACCGCATAGCTGTCGAGGCTGCCATCGGCCAGACGATTGCGGCAGGCCGAACGTTGCAGTTTGCCGCTGGAGGTCTTGGGCAGCGCCCCCGGATTGAGCAGCACCACCACGCTCGGCGCCTCCTGATACGCCTCGGCCACCGCTTGGCGAATGGCATTGATCAGCGCCTCCGGTGGCAGGATTTTCTGCACGCTGCGGCTGATTTCCGCGGCGATGCCGATGCCTTCCTGCCCCTCGAGGTTGACCGCGAACGCGGCCACGCGACCTTTGCGCACCACCTCCACTTCGCGCTCGATGGTCTGCTCGATGTCCTGCGGATAGAGGTTGTGACCACGAACGATCAGCATGTCTTTCAGGCGCCCGGTGATGAACAGTTCACCGTCACGCAAAAAGCCCAGGTCGCCGGTGCGCAACCAGGTACGGCCCGCGTACTGGACGAAGGTCTTGGCCGTGGCCTCGGGGTTGCGCCAGTAGCCATGGGCGATGCTCGGCCCGGCGGCCCAGACTTCACCGACCACGTTGTCGGCGAGTTCTTCGAGCGTTACCGAATCGACAATCAGCACCGCATGATCCGGCTGGCTGATGCCACAACTCATGATCGGACTGCCGTCGCCCGGTTCGGCACGGTTTTGCGCCAGCGCCTGATCGTCCACGCGCAATGCCGGAATACCCTGACCGCGCGGGCTGCCGGCCACGAACAGCGTGGCTTCCGCAAGGCCGTAAGAGGCCATGAAGCTGTCCGAGGTAAAACCACAGGCCGCGAACTTCTCGGCGAAGCGCTCCAGGGTGTCGAGACGAATCGGTTCAGAACCGGAATACGCCACGCGCCAGCCGCTCAGGTCGAGGCGTTCCAGCGCCGACTCGCTGACGCGCTCGCTGCACAGTCGATAGGCGAAATCCGGCCCACCGCTGATGGTGCCGCCGTATTCGCTGATCGCTTCCAGCCAGCGCAACGGGCGGCCGAGGAAGTACGCCGGCGACATCAACACGCACGGCACTCCACTGAAAATCGGTTGCAGCAGGCCGCCGATCAGGCCCATGTCGTGGTACAGCGGCAACCAGCTGACGATCACGTCGTCAGGGTTGAGGTCGATGCCAAAGCCGTGACGAATCAATAGTTCGTTGGCCACCAGGTTGCCGTGGCTGACTTGCACACCTTTAGGCAACGCGGTGGAGCCGGAGGTGTATTGCAGGAAAGCGATGTGCTCGCCTTGCAAGTCCGGCGCAACCCAGCGTTCGGCCAGGGCGCTGTCGAGGGTGTCGACACACAGCAGCGGCGGCGCCCCGTTGATTTGCAGCAAGGCGTCGCGCAGGTCGGCGCTGGTCAATAGCAGGCGCGGCTCGGCATCGCTGATGATCGACAGCAGACGTTCCTGATGATGACGACGGGTCGATTCCGGCGGATAGGCCGGCACCGCAATCACCCCGGCGTACAGGCAACCAAAGAACGCCGCGACGTAATCCGGGCCGCTGGGAAACAGCAGCACCGCGCGATCGCCGAACGACGCTTGGGCCTGCAACGCACCGGCAATGGTTCGCGCCCGCTGATCCAGCTCACGATAACTTAGCACCACAGCCTGATCCTGGGTTTCGGCAAGAAAACGCAAGGCCACCCGGTCCGGCGTCAGGGCCGCGCGGCGCTGGAGGGCTTGGACCAGTGTGCTGGGGAGTTCGAACGCGTCGGTCATGAGGTTTCCTGCCTGAATTCGGCTTGCAAGTGGAATCGGTTTTCGTACGTCACGCCCGTTCACGGGCATGCAGGACGCGGTCTTTACCGACCGCGCAAGGCTTGGGAATGCTGTTTTGGCCGGGGGATTTCGCCCGCTGCCATTCACCAATGAGAACGGATGAGGTCTTGAAATAATTAGTCGCCGGGCTTGAGCGCCGGCAGGCTTGCGGTCAGTGGGTGAGTCAGCGTGTCGCCTTTCTCACTGCGCACCTTCGTGGAGCATTAATTCTCTTTCTCAATTGACAATCATTATCATTCAGAATAATTTGTCGCTCGATATGTAGGACGGCTCCGATCCCCCTGTCGTCCCACGACCCTATATGCAGCAAGGTGATTTCCATGACGGAACAAGTATCCACAAGCAGGTGCGATTCACCGCTACTTCAGGCCTTCGTCGACAACCGACTGATTCTGGTCAAGATTGCCGCCCGCATTACCGGCTGCCGATCCCGTGCCGAAGACGTGGTGCAGGATGCGTTTTTCCGGTTGCAATCGGCGCCGCAGATCACGTCGTCCATCAAGGCACAGCTCAGTTACCTGTTTCAGATCGTGCGCAACCTGGCGATCGATCACTACCGCAAGCAGGCGCTGGAGCAGAAGTATTCCGGCCCGGAAGAGGAAGGTCTGAACGTGGTGATCCAGGGCGCTTCGCCGGAAACCTCGCATATCAATTTCTCGACCCTGGAAAACATTGCCGATGCGCTGACGGAGCTGCCCAGCCGCACCCGTTACGCCTTCGAGATGTACCGCCTGCACGGCGTGCCGCAAAAAGACATCGCCAAGGAACTTGGCGTCTCGCCCACCCTGGTGAACTTCATGATTCGTGATGCGCTGGTGCATTGCCGCAAGGTGTCGGGCAATCGTGCGGATACCTTCGCCCGTCGTTAAGACGGCGTCGTGTCGATAAAAAAGATCGCAGCCTTCGGCAGCTCCTACTTGGGATGGCGTAAACCCTGTAGGAGCTGCCGAAGGCTGCGATCTTTTTTTCAGGCCAACTTGCACCGATCAAAAAACCGCTCACGCCCCAGCATCATCAGCGCCGCGCGCTTGTGCGGGAAGTCGAACTCTTTTTCGCAGTGAAAACACTGATTGTGCATATGCCCGATCATCTTCGCGTTGTCGGCGCGAGGTTCGGCGACCACCCGTTGAGTGCGCGGGTCATCGAGAAACAGGTAGTGCACCAGCGCCGATAACCAGCTCGCCACCTTGTGCGGGCCACGGTGATCTTCCTCACCCACCAGCATGTGAATGCCACGGTCGTAATCGCCGGCGTCATAGAACGGCGCAATGCGATCTTCCTTGGCCCAGTAGGCTTCAAAGTAGGCAAACGGCTGATCATCGAAGCAACCGATCAGCGTCAAGGTGTGCGGGGCGGCTTCAAGCTTGCTCAGGTATTCCCGATGCTGCTCCAGACTGCCCTCCTCCTGCCAGAAACTCGCGACCCGCGGGCTGTTCTGCCAGCGGTTGAAACGCGCCAGGTCATGCTCGATTTCCACCGTGCGCAGGGAAACCCAGGCACCGAGTCGTGCATCGAAGCGGCGATACACTTCACCACGGGGTTTCACCGCACGCAGGGGATGGCGCTTGCCGTCACTGATGACCATCTGCTGTGGATAACTGCCAGTCAACGACTCACCCAGCCAAGGCTGAGGCAATTGCCAGAACAGCGTGCGTTCACAGCGATACTGACCGTTGACGTCGGTGGCGATCAGCAACCCGCTGAGCAAGGCTTCGGTGGGCACTTGATCGAGATGCCAGGTCAGACGCTGACACTGCGCATCACGGGCAAACAGCCAATAACAGGCCGCCCAGAATGCTTGACCGTCAGGACGGCCGAAACGCTCCTCCAACGTCAGATGCAACTCGGGCTCGCGGGTCAGCCGCAGTTCGATCAGCGGCTGACCTTCCAGGCTGAGACTCAGGCGACTTGCGGTTTCATCGGCTACAAGACGGTTGCCTGACGGCAAGGCCAGGGCGGTCAGGTCATTCAGATTGGACATGGATCGGGCTCACGGTAATCGTCGACAGTTAACTGAGGTGACGTGAGCCGGGCATGGAAATTTAACGAAAAAAACCGCGAACCTTAATCAGCATTCGCGGTGGCATGCACAGCCTGGATCAGCTCCAGGCCATTGACGTTACGCAGGTGCTAGATCGACCTGACCCAGATTTCGCGGAAGGCATAGTCATTGCCGTTTCCGGTGGCGACATGGTTAACGATCTGCAACTCCATCTGTGATGCACTCGCGGTAAACGTGCCTTTGAGCGGCGCCCAGGCCATTGATGGAATTTCCGTCGCGGGGGCAATGACTTGCGCTCCGCTGTTGAGTGACAACACCGGAACTGAATATTTGTCATTCCACCTGCGCACGGTCAGCCCGAACTCATAGGACCGACCCACCTCCAGCCCCTGAAAGGTCTTTTTCAACACTGTCCCGGCAGAGTTGTTGGTGTAGGTGTTGTCGAATAATACGTAGATATCTCCATCTTTGGTGATGGTGAGATCCCGTGGATCAGTCGCAGCGTCGCCCCTCATCCAACCATTCCAGTTATTGGTACCGTCTGTTGCCGAGAAGGTCGTTGTATTGTCAAAAGGCACCTGAACCTCAAGACACAATGTCGGGAACAGCACCGGACTAGCACAACTGCCTCCATCCAGTGCCGCCTGAAAAACAAACGCGAGATGGCTCCCGTCTTTCAGATTTTGCAAAGACGCCCAGGCAATATTGCGACGCCAGCCCTCTTGGAACTCTTGTTGCGTGACGGGCTCGGCGTCGGCCACTCGCAGCATCACTGACGAGCCGTCGGCCTGTTGACCACAGACATGCAGCGTTGTCTTTTGATTGACCACCATGAACGGCCAACGCGCCACCTCGACCGTGACACCGGCCGAATCATCAGGTTTTTTCAGAGTGAGTACATGGTTGACGGCTTGTGGCACTACAGGAGAGGGTACACAGGAGAGAGAAACCGACGAAGGGTTTGTCATGACAGAAATCCTTTCTGAATGAGCGCCAACCCCTCCATGGGGTCGGACACAGGAAAGGAGCTAAGACCACGTTAGGCGAAGCGTCTACTGTCAATTCGACCATTCGAACAGCAGAACATAAATACCAGATGAATGGTCGTCCGCCCCCCCTGCCCCCGGAAACTCTATCTGTCAGTGCTTGCCCACCGGCACCAGGGCAATTTTGTAGGGATCGAAAATCTTCAGCATCTGGCCGTTGTTTCGCAGGCCTTGCAGCAACTTGCCGAATGCTTCACCCGTAATCGGCGCCTCTGGACGAATCAGCGCGTAATGGTGATAGACCTGATCGATGCGTTGCGACACCAGCAACTGCTCGCCGACTTTCTCGTTGCGCAGCAGGTAATCGCTCAGATAAGAGCGTGTCACCAGGGCAATGTCCGCTCGCCCGCGCAGCACCATCAGCAGGTTGCTGTCGTGGGAATAGGTCAGCGTGGCGTTGTAGGTGTCGGCCAGATACTTGGGATCGGCGTTGAAATTGGCAAACTCGTAGTGATAGCCGCTGTACAGCGCCAGGCGCTTGCTCGCCAGGTCCTTGAAGTAATTCTCATCGCGACCGGGTTGCTTCTGCGCGACAAAGATTTCTGCATCTTCCAGGCCCATGTCGACGTCGGTATGCGGAATGTCCTTCCAGCCCCAGTCCGGGTTCTCGAAAATTGCCATATCGACCCGGCCTTCCTTGAAGTCGTTGAAACGCCTGGGAATGGAGGTGGGTACCAGCACAAACTGATAATCGGTCTGCAGCTGGTTCAGCGCTTCCACCAGTTGCGGCAGCAGACCGGTGTCGGCACCGGACTCCGGGCGCACGGTATAGGGTGGAAAATGGGCGGCACCGACCCGCACCTGTTGCGCGGCCTGAGATGGCAACATCCAGCACACCGCAAGCGCCGCCAGCAAAAGCCGCGACGCCATTCGAATTGACGAAGACATCAAAACAGCACACTCCCCAAAAAAATACTCATCAATGCATACAAACTAGGCGGTTTCGTCAACTTAGCCAGTTTCTTGCCGAGATAGACGGCTCATTACCGTTCTTCAAGCACCAGAATCAGCGCTTCATCTGCCAATTGATCGAGGCTCATGCTGCCATCGGCGCGAAACCAGGTGGTGGTCCAGGATAGCGCGCCCGTCAGGAAACGGCGGGTGATGAACACATCGCCACGGATAAAACCGGCGTCCTTGGCTTCTCCCAGCACCTGCAGCCAGATGGCTTCATAAATATCGCGCAGCGCCAGAACCTGCGCCTGGCCTTCCTCAGACAGCGAACGCCACTCATACACCAGCACCGCCATGGCCTCGCCACTGCCGCCCATGATCGACTGCAATTCGCAACGAATCAGCGCCAGCACCCGCTCGCGCACACTGCCGGCCTCAGCCAGCGCTGCGCGCATCAACGCGGTGTTGTAGCGAATGGTCTCCTCCATCACCGCCCGCAGGATCTCGTCCTTGCTTTTGAAGTGATGAAAAATGCTGCCTGACTGAATGCCCACCGCACCGGCCAGATCGCGCACGGTGGTGCGTTCATAACCTTTGTTGCGAAACAGGTGAGCGGCCACTTGCAGCAGTTTGCCGCGGGCGCTGTCGGGGTCGGTCAATTGGCCGCTGTCGACCAATTCGCGCATCACCCTCAGGGCTTTTTGCTCGTCCACCCGTTCTCTCCTACAGTCGATCAATCAAATGCGCCGCTGCCCGTTAAAACAGCAGGGTTGCGCGGGCAATTTAAGCTGGCGGGGGCGACCAAGCAAGCGCTCGGGAAGAAGATAATCAAGGCGTTTACAAACCAAGCGCTTGCTTGGTAGTCTCGAAGCACTTCTGTCGCAGGTGGCTATGGAGTTGACTGTGCCTAAAACAATTCGCATCGGTTGTGCCAGTGCATTCTGGGGCGACACCTCGACCGCCGCCGCGCAACTGGTGGAGGGCGGGCGGCTGGACTATCTGGTGTTCGATTATCTGGCCGAAATCACGATGTCGATCATGGCCGGGGCGCGGATGAAAGATCCCGCAACCGGCTACGCCAGCGACTTCATCGAAGTCCTCAGCCCCCTCCTCGAGCATCTCGCGAAACAACAGATCCGGGTGATCAGCAACGCCGGCGGGGTCAATCCACAGGCCTGCGCCGCCGCCCTGCAAGCGGCCTGCGACAAGGCCGGGGTGGCGCTGAAGATCGCCGTGCTGTCGGGTGACGACCTGCAACCGCAGTTCAAACACCTGAGCAGTCTTGGTCTCTACGAGATGTTCAGTGGCGCGCCCCTGCCACCAATGTGCGTGTCGACCAACGCCTACCTCGGCGCACCGGGCATCGTCGAAGCCCTGCGCCTGGGCGCCGACATTGTGATTACCGGGCGTGTGGTCGACAGCGCCGTGGTCAGCGCCGCGCTGGTGCATGAGTTCGGCTGGTCGTGGCACGACTACGACAAACTCGCCCAGGCCGCATTGGCCGGGCATCTCATCGAATGTGGCGCCCAGTGCACCGGCGGTAATTTCACCGATTGGCGCGACGTGCCCGACTACGAACACATCGGTTTTCCGATCGTCGAAGTCGGCGCCGACAGCCAGTTCATCGTCAGCAAACCCGACGGCTCCGGCGGTCTGGTCACACCGCTGACGGTTGGCGAGCAGATGCTCTATGAGATCGGCGACCCGCAAGCCTATTTGCTGCCCGATGTGGTGTGTGATTTCAGCCAGGTCAAACTCGTGCAACAAGGCAAAAACGCAGTTCAGGTGCATGGCGCGAAAGGCTTGCCGCCGACCGCTCAGTACAAGGTCAGCGCCACTTATCCGGACGGTTTCCGCTGCACCGCCAGTTGCCTGATCGCCGGGATCGATGCCGTGGCCAAGGCTCGACGGGTCAGCCAGGCGATCATCAACAAGACCTCGGAAATGTTCAGCCAGCGCGGCTGGGCGCCCTACAGTGAAGTGAACATCGAACTGCTGGGCAGCGAGGCCACCTACGGCCCCCACGGCCAGCGCCAGGACAGCCGCGAAGTGGTGATCAAACTCGCCGTGCGCCATCCGAGCAAGCAGGCCTTGATTCTGTTCTCCCGGGAAATCGCCCAGGCCGCCACCGGCATGGCGCCGGGGTTGACCGGGATCGTCGGCGGACGGCCGACGGTGTACCCGGTGATCCGGCTGTTTTCGTTCCTGATCGACAAAACCGCCTGCACCCTGGAAATCGACCTCGCCGGTGAGCGCCATCCGTGTGCCCTGCCCGCCCTCGATGCCCTCGACCCGGCTGACTTGCCGCTGCCGTTCGACCCGCCGAAAACCAAAGAACGCGCCGACGCCAGCGTGGCCTTGATCAAACTCGCCGTGGCGCGCTCCGGCGACAAGGGTAATCACAGCAACATCGGCGTCATGGCCCGGCACCCCGACTACCTGCCGTGGATCGCCGAAGCGCTGACACCCGAGGTGATGGTCGACTGGATGAGCCATGTCCTCGACCCGATCCACGGACGCGTCGAACGCTGGTATTTACCCGGCACTCAGAGCTTTAATTTTCTTCTGGAAAACGCACTCGGCGGCGGTGGCGTGGCCAGCCTGCGGATCGACCCGCAAGGCAAGGCGTTCGCCCAACAACTGCTGGACATCCAGATCCCGGTGCCCCAGCGCATCGCCGACCGGTTCAACTAGAGGACTGTCGCCATGGCTTACGACTCGATTTTCAAACCCGACCTGTTCGCCGGCCAAAACATCATCGTCACTGGTGGCGGCAGTGGCATTGGCCGTTGCACCGCCCATGAGCTCGCCGCCCTCGGCGCGCAGGTGCTGCTGGTGGGGCGCAATGCCGAGAAACTGAAAAAGGTCTGCGCCGAAATCACCGAAGACGGCGGTAAAGCCAGTTGGCAGGTCTGCGATATCCGCAACGAAGACGCCGTCACGCAACTGGTCAGCGAGCTGATCCGCGAACACGGGCCGATTCATGGGTTGGTCAACAATGCCGGCGGGCAGTACCCGTCGCCGCTGGCGTCGATCAATCAGAAAGGTTTCGAAACCATCCTGCGCACCAACCTGGTGGGTGGTTTTCTGATGGCCCGGGAAGTGTTCAATCAGTCCATGAGCAAGCACGGCGGCGCCATCGTCAACATGCTCGCCGACATGTGGGGCGGCATGCCCGGCATGGGCCATTCGGGCGCGGCGCGCTCGGGCATGGACAACTTTACCAAGACCGCAGCGTTCGAATGGGGCTACGCCGGCGTGCGAGTCAACGCCGTCGCGCCGGGCTGGGTCGCCTCCAGCGGTATGGACACCTACGAAGGCGCGTTCCGGGCGGTGATTCCGACCCTGTGTGAACACGTGCCGCTCAAGCGTATCGGCACTGAATCGGAAATCAGCGCGGCAATTGTTTTCCTGCTCAGCCCGGCAGCGGCGTTTGTCAGCGGCAGCACGTTGCGCATCGATGGTGCCGCCAGCCTCGGCGGGCGGGCCTGGCCAATGCACAAGGCGCAGAACAGTCAGTCGTACAACGGCTTTCACCGCGCCTATTTACCCAACGTGCTCAGACCCGACGCCTCCAAACCAGACGAGCTCAAGGACAAGGAATAACCCATGCCGGTCATCCAGTCCCAAGTCGATCCGTTCAGCGAACCGTTCGCCTGCAACCATGCGGCCATGCTGGCCGGCATCGAGCAGGTCCGCCAGCTCGAACAGAACTTGCTGAATAAAGCCGCTGAAGCCAAACCGAGGTTCGACAAGCGCGGGCAATTGCTGCCCCGGGAGCGGCTGAACCTGCTGCTCGACCCCGGCGCGCCGTTCCTCGAACTGGCAAGCCTGGCTGGCTACAAGTTGCACGATGACAAGGACGGCAGCGCGGCCGGCGGCGGCTTGATCGCCGGGATCGGTTACGTGTCCGGCGTGCGGGTGCTGGTGGTGGCGAACAACAGCGCAATCAAGGGCGGCACCATTTCCCCCTGCGGCCTGAAAAAGTCCCTGCGCCTGCAACAGATCGCCATGGAAAACAAACTGCCGGTGATCACCCTCGCCGAAAGCGGGGGCGCCAACCTCAATTACGCGGCGGAGATTTTCGTCGAAGGCGCGCGCAGTTTTGCCAATCAGGCGCGTATGTCGGCCATGGGCCTGCCGCAGATCACCGTGGTCCATGGCTCGGCCACGGCGGGCGGCGCGTATCAACCGGGGTTGTCGGATTACGTGGTGGTGGTGCGCGGCAAGGCCAAGTTGTTTCTCGCCGGTCCCCCGCTGCTCAAGGCAGCGACCGGTGAAGTCGCTACCGATGAAGAATTGGGAGGCGCCGAGATGCACGCGCAAATCGCCGGCACCGCCGAATACCTGGCCGAAAACGATGCCGATGGCGTGCGCCAGGTGCGCGAGATCATGAGCCTGTTGCCGTGGAACGATCAGTTGCCGTGGTTACCGGAACGTCAATGGGAAGAGCCGCTCTACCCCATCGACGAACTGCTGGGGTTGATCCCGGATGACCCGAAAAAGCCTTACGACGTGCGTGAAATCATCGCGCGGATTGCCGACGCTTCAAATTTCCTCGAATTCAAAAGCGAGTTCGATCAGCAGACGGTATGCGGGCATTTGCAGATCCAGGGTCGAGCCTGCGGTTTCATCGGCAACAACGGCCCGATCACGCCCAAAGGCGCGAGCAAGGCCGCGCAGTTCATTCAACTCTGCGACCAGAGCCAGACGCCGCTGCTGTTTTTCCACAACACCACCGGCTTCATGGTCGGCACCGAGTCGGAACAGCAAGGCGTGATCAAGCACGGCGCGAAAATGATTCAAGCGGTGGCCAATGCCCGGGTGCCTAAACTGACGATTGTCGTCGGCGGTTCCTACGGTGCCGGCAATTACGCGATGTGCGGCCGCGGTCTCGACCCGCGCTTCATCTTCGCCTGGCCCAACAGCCGCACCGCGGTGATGGGCGGTGCCCAGGCCGGCAAAGTTCTACGGATCGTCACCGAAGCCAAACAACTCAAGGACGGATTGGTGCCCGACGCGAAAATGCTCGACATGCTGGAACAGGTCACCGCGCAGAAACTCGACAGCCAGTCCACCGCGCTATACGGCAGCGCCAACCTGTGGGACGACGGGTTGATCGATCCACGGGATACCCGCACGTTGCTTGGATACTTGCTGGACATCTGCCATGAGGCCGAGGTTCGTGCGCTGCAACCCAACAGCTTTGGTGTCGCACGGTTTTGATTTTGATCGTTCCCACGCTCCGCGTGAGAATGCAGCCCCGGACGCTCCGCGTCCCAAAAGCGGACGCGGAGCGTCCATAGAGGCGTTACCACGCAGAGCGTGGGAACGATCGGGTTCGACAGGAGAACAATAAAAATGATCTTCACCCAGGAACACGAAGCACTGCGCCGCACCGTCCGCCAATTTGTCGATCATGAAATCAATCCTCACGTCGAGGAATGGGAAAAGGCCGGGCGCTTTCCGATCCATGAGATCTTCCGCAAGGCCGGTGAGCTCGGTCTGCTGGGGATTTCCAAACCGGAAAAATTCGGCGGCATGGGCCTCGATTACAGCTATTCGATTGTGGCGGCCGAAGAGTTCGGCACCATTCATTGCGGCGGCATTCCGATGTCCATCGGCGTGCAGACCGACATGTGCACCCCGGCCCTGGCGCGTTTCGGCTCCGATGAACTGCGCGAAGAGTTCCTGCGACCGGCGATCACCGGCGAGCAGGTCGGCTGCATCGGTGTTTCCGAAGTCGGCGCCGGCTCCGACGTCGCCGGGCTGAAAACCACGGCCCGCAAGGACGGCGACGACTACGTGATCAACGGCAGCAAGATGTGGATCACCAACTCGCCGAGCGCCGATTTCATCTGCCTGCTGGCCAACACCTCGGACGACAAACCGCACATCAACAAATCGCTGATCATGGTGCCGATGAACAGCCCCGGCATCAGCCTCAGCTCGCACCTGGACAAGCTCGGCATGCGCAGCTCGGAAACCGCCCAGGTGTTTTTCGACAACGTGCGCGTGCCACAACGCAACCGCATCGGCCACGAAGGTGCGGGGTTCATGATGCAGATGCTGCAGTTCCAGGAAGAACGGCTGTTCGGCGCGGCGAACATGATCAAAGGCCTGGAGTACTGCGTCGACAGCACCATCGAGTACTGCAAGGAGCGCAAAACCTTCGGCAACGCGCTGATCGACAACCAGGTCATCCACTTTCGCCTGGCCGAACTGCAAACCGAAATCGAATGCCTGCGGGCGCTGGTCTACCAAGCCACCGAGCAATACATCAAAGGCCAGGACGTCACCCGTCTGGCCTCCATGGCCAAACTCAAGGCCGGGCGACTCGGTCGGGAAGTCAGCGACAGTTGCCTGCAATATTGGGGCGGCATGGGCTTCATGTGGGACAACCCGGTGGCCCGGGCTTACCGCGACGTGCGGCTGGTATCGATCGGCGGTGGTGCCGACGAAATCATGCTGGGGATCATCTGCAAACTCATGGGCATCCTGCCGGGGAAAAACAAATGAGCACCCTCCCCGATTGTCAGACCCTGTTGCTCGAACGGCATAACGGCGTGCTGCACATCACCCTCAATCGCCCCGACAGCCGTAATGCCATGAGCTTGCAGATGGTCGCCGAACTGCGCGCTGTACTGGCGGCGGTGCGCGATGACCGACAGATTCGCGCGCTGGTGATCGGCGGCGCCGGCGGGCATTTTTGTGCTGGTGCCGACATCAAGGACATGGCCAACGCCCGCGCTCAGGGCTCGACTGCCTACCGCGAGTTGAACCGGGCGTTCGGCGCCCTGCTGGAAGAAACCCAGCACGCGCCACAAGTAGTGATCACCGTGCTGCAAGGCGCGGTGCTTGGTGGCGGCTTCGGCCTGGCCTGCGTCAGCGACATCGCGATGGCCGATCATCAGGCGCAATTCGGCCTGCCGGAAACCAGCCTCGGCCTGTTGCCGGCGCAGATCGCGCCGTTCGTGGTGCAGCGCATCGGCCTGACCCAGGCCCGTCGACTGGCCCTGACCGCCGCACGCTTCGATGGCACTCAGGCACGGCGCATGGGCCTGGTGCATTTTGTCGAGCATGACGCGCAAGCGTTGGCCGAGCGCCTCGATGAGGTGCTGGCCCATGTGTTGTGTTGTGCGCCGGGGGCAAATGCGGCGACCAAAAAACTGTTGCTGGCGAGTGCCGGACAACCCTCGGATGATCTGCTGGATCAGGCGGCCGAGTGGTTCAGCGAAGCGGTGACCGGGGCTGAAGGGGTCGAGGGGACCCTGGCTTTTGTGCAGAAGCGTAAACCGGGGTGGGCCGTTTAAGAGCTTCGCGAACAAGCCCTTACATTCACCGCAAAAACCAAGGGAATAACCCATGCCCGCCCTCAAAAAAATCCTGATCGCCAACCGCGGTGAAATCGCCTGCCGCGTCCAGCGTACCGCGCAAAACCTGGGCTACCGCACCGTCGCCGTATTCAGCGATGCCGACGCCGAAGCGCTGCATGTGCAGATGGCCGACGAAGCCGTGAACATCGGCCCGCCCCCGGTGCAGCAGTCTTATCTGAACATCCCGGCCATCATCGACGCCGCCCGGCGCACCGGTGCCGATGCGATCCACCCCGGTTACGGCTTCCTCTCGGAAAACGCCAAATTCGCTCTCGCCTGCCAACAGGCCGGCATCACGTTCATCGGCCCCAGCCCCGAAGCCATCGAGCTGATGGGCAGTAAACGGCTGTCGAAACTCGCCATGATCAAAGCCGGCGTGCCTTGCATCAAAGGCTATCAGGGCAGCGAACAGGACAACGCCACCCTGCGCCGCGAAGCCGAGCGCATCGGCTATCCGCTGATGATCAAGGCCAGTGCCGGCGGTGGCGGTCGCGGCATGCGCCTGGTGCATAGCGCGGGGGAGTTGCTGGAGCAAATTCGCACCGCACGCTCCGAAGCCTTGCACGGGTTTGGCAGCGACGAACTGATTCTCGAACAAGCCCTGATCGATCCGCGTCACGTTGAAGTTCAGGTGTTCGGCGACCAGCACGGCAACCTGATTTATCTCGGCGAACGCGACTGTTCGATCCAGCGTCGCCACCAGAAAATCATCGAAGAAGCGCCCTGCCCGGTGATGACCACCGAGTTGCGCCGGGCCATGGGCGAGGCGGCGCTCAAGGCGGGTCGCTCGGTGAATTACGTGGGGGCTGGCACCGTGGAATTCCTGCTGGATGCTCACGGCCAGTTTTACTTCCTGGAGATGAACACCCGGTTGCAAGTGGAGCACCCGGTGACTGAACTGATCACCGGCCTCGATCTGGTGGCCTGGCAGTTACACATTGCCGAAGGGCAACCGCTGCCGCTACGACAGGAACAGGTGCAGCTCAACGGGCATGCCATGGAAGTGCGCCTGTACGCCGAAGATCCGGCCCAGGGGTTTCTGCCACAAACCGGGCGAATCATGGCCTGGGAGCCAGCGATGCAGGGCAGCGTACGGATCGACCATGGCCTGATCGAAGGCCAGTCTGTCAGCCCGTTCTATGACCCGCTGCTGGGCAAGCTCATCGCCTACGGTGCCACCCGTGAAGAAGCCCGGCGCAAACTGCTGCGGGCAGTGCAGGACAGCGTGCTGCTGGGCGTGCAGAGCAATCAGCACTTGCTCGCCAATCTGCTGGAACACCCGCAGTTCATCCGTGGCGAGTTCAGCACCGGGTTCATCCCGATGAACTTCGCCGACCACCCCTGCCTCCATCCCCCTGTACCCAGCGCCGAGGAGCTGGCCATCGCCGCGGCGCTGTTTTATCAGGCTTGCGCGCAGGCTCACCGTGCCCCGCTGGCCGGTTGGCGCAACAATGCCAGCGTGCCTCTGCACTATCGGATCGGCCTGGAGGATCAAGCCTGGCCGCTAGAACTGCACGCTGAACCTGGTGAACCCTACCGTGTTCAAGTCGGAGCCCGGATCCTCGAACTGAAGGTCATCCAGTGCGACGGACGCTGGGCCACACTGCAAATCGACGGCATCCGCCAACACCATGCCTACCGCCTCGAAGCCGGGCAACTCTGGCTGTTCACGCGTCCCGGCAGCCTGCGACTGGTCGATCGGACTCAGGCGCGGGTCAGCGGCCAGGCCAGTGTCAGCTCCGGCACGCTCAAGGCACCGATGGACGGGGCGATCGTCGACGTATTGGTCAGTGAGGGCAGCCCGGTCAGCAAAGGGCAGCTGCTGGTGGTGCTTGAAGCGATGAAAATGGAACATCCGCTCAAATCGGGTATCGACGGCGTGCTCAAACGCTTACAGGTCAGGGTCGGCGACCAGGTAAAAAATCGTCAGATTTTGTTGGAGGTCGAATAAGCCGCTAGGCGGATCCGCCGGGTTTGGCTACGCTCAAGCCCTATCAGGATGCGGATACCAGGAAACCTGCAATGCCTCACTGGCTGGTCATTGATCTGGAAGCCACCACCGATGAGGGCGGCTGGCCAGTAACCGAAATGGAAATCATCGAAATCGGTGCCACCCTCGTGGACCGCAAAGGTCGGGAACTGGATCACTTCCAGTGTTTCGTGCGCCCGTTGCGTCGGCCCCTGCTGACTCCGTTTTGCCGCGAACTGACCCACATCACCCAGGCCAATGTCGATGCCGCCCAGCCTCTGAGCGACGTCTGGGTTTCGTTCGAACACTGGCTCGGCCAGCATCTCTCGCACCTGGAAGGCTGGGCCAGTTGGGGTGATTACGACCGCAAACAACTGCTTCAGGAGTGGCAGCGGCTGCAACTCGACAGCGCCCTGAGCCGGGTGTCGCACATGAATCTCAAGCAACGTTTCGCCAAGGCCTGTCGACTGGAGCGCCCGCTGGGGCTTAATGGCGCCCTGCAACTGGCGGGCTTGCAGTTCAATGGTCAACAACATCGGGCGCTGGAGGATGCGCGCAATACCGCGCGCCTGTTACCGCTGATTTTCCCCGCCAATCCTTGAGTGCAGGAGGTGACGCCTATCGACACCTTGTGCATACTGGCCGGCCCTTTTTAGCCCTTTTCGAGGAATCGCCCATGTTTAAAGTCAACGAGTACTTCGACGGCACCGTCAAGTCGATCGCCTTTGGCACCGCTGAAGGTCCGGCCACCATCGGCGTCATGGCACCGGGCGAATACGAATTCGGCACCAGCCAGCGTGAAATCATGCACGTGGTGTCCGGCGCCCTGACCGTCAAACTGCCTGACAGCAGCGACTGGGAAACCTTCGCCGCCGGCAGCCAGTTCAACGTGCCCGCCAACAGCAAGTTCCAGCTGAAAGTGGCCGTCGACACCGCTTACCTGTGCGAATACCGCGGCTAAACCCCTGGGTTTTCACTGCGACAAAAAATGCCCGTGTCCAAGGACACGGGCATTTTTTATTGAGGGCTGCTATTCGAGGACCGTCACCGGCATGCCGACTTCGAGCCGACCGTTACCGTCATTGACCAGGTTCTGCCCGAACATCGCGCCGTCCTCCTGAGCCCGATATTGCTGCAAGGTCGCCAGAGGTTCACGGTCGTCGCTGCGTTCGCCGGTCTGCGGATCGATGGTGGTCAGAATGCAACGTGAGCAGAATTTGACCACGCGGAACTCGACATCGCCAATGCGGATGCGCTTCCAGCCATCTTCGGCGTACGCCTCGCTGCCCTCGATCACCAGATTGGGCCGAAAGCGCAACATCTCCAGCGGTCGCCCGACCCGCTGCGACAAGTCTTCCAGCGACGCCTGGCCAATCAGCAACAACGGAAAACCGTCGGCAAAAGCAACCTGATCGTCGTCCTTGCCGTAGCCGGCCTGGGTGGTCCGCGCACGATCGAGCGGCACGTGCACCAGACGCGTCGGCTTGCCAATGAACTCACTGACCCAGGCAGCCGCAGCAATACCGGCATCGGGCACGCGCAACGTGTCGCGCCAGATGGTCACGCCACGTAGTTCTGCGTCGCTGGAGGGCAAGGCGATATCGATCGGCGAATGACCTTGGGCACTGAGGGTCAAGCCGCCGCTTGCATTCCACAACGCCGACAGCTGACTCATTTTCGCCACCGCGCGCTGGGTCAGAAAGCGCCCGCTGGCCTCGTCCACCAGCATCCAGCGTCGGTCGCCGTCCAGCCCCAGTTTGTCCAGGCTGACCTGATTCAAGGTCTCGCCCTTGCCGGATTTCAACGGAAAACGATAAAGCGCGCTCAGACGCATGGCCACAGCTCCCTGGTGGGCAAAAACGCCACCCTATACGAGCTTGATCGCCGAATCAAAGGGCCTGTGACGAGGGGGCAAAAGTTAAGACACAGGGCTGCGCGGCGGCCCCGAACACTGCCACCGCGCTTTTCCAGATCGTTATCAGGCCGGAACCGCATCGAGCATCAGGCGCTGACGCACCACGTCGACGAGTTTGTCGGGCTGGAATTTGGAGAGGAAGTTGTCGCAGCCGACCTTCTTGACCATTGAGTCGTTGAAGCTACCCGACAGCGAGGTGTGCAGGACCACATAAAGGCCGCGCAAACGGGGGTCGTTGCGGATCTCGGTGGTCAGGCGATAGCCGTCCATCTCCGGCATTTCCGCATCGGTGAAGATCATCAACAGTTTGTCGGTCATGTTCACACCGGTATCGGCCCAGGCCTTGAGCATGTTCAGCGCCTTCAAGCCATCGCTGGCGATGTGCATTTTCACGCCCAACTGACCCAAGGTGTCGCGCAATTGCGACAGGGCCACGTTCGAGTCATCCACCAGCAGCACTTCACGGCCACGGGCGCGCTCCAGAACCGGATCGTCGAGTTTGTCGCGCGAGACCTTGGCGTTGTACGGCACGATTTCGGCCAGGACTTTTTCGACGTCAATGATTTCCACCAGCTGATCGTCGACCTTGCTGATGGCGGTCAGGTAATGCTGGCGACCGGCGCTGGTCGGCGGCGGCAGAATGGCTTCCCAGTTCATGTTGACGATGCGGTCCACGCCGCCGACCAGAAATGCCTGCACCGAGCGGTTGTACTCGGTGACGATGATCGTACTGGTGGGGCTTGGCACCAGCGGACGCATGCCGATGGCCTGGGACAGGTCGATCACCGGCAGCGTCTGGCCACGCAGGTTGACCACGCCACAAACAAAGGGGTGGCGCTGCGGCATCAGGGTCAGCTTCGGCAGCTGCAGCACTTCCTGGACCTTGAAGACGTTGATCGCGAACAATTGCCGTCCGGCCAGCCGGAACATGAGAATTTCCAGGCGATTCTCACCCACCAGTTGCGTGCGTTGGTCTACCGTGTCGAGAATGCCGGCCATTAATGACTCCTGGGCTTGTTCTGATGAATTCACTAAAGAGAGTTATCGGCAGTTTTTGCCGAATCTTGACCCCCGGACAAAATGCCATGCCCAAGCATTGATGTCACATTAACATCATGCTTTACTGCCCCTGTGATTCCATCTGCTTCATCCCTTGCGGCGCGACCTCGGTTTGCACGTTAGGTTCCCGTGTGTAAGGGATTCCCCTAGGTACAATCAGGCCCAACCTGATATTCGCAATATCCAATAGCCATTAATGTGACGCCATTCTCATTGCATGAACGGAGTCAGGCTTTTGTGTGCGATCGCAGGTCAGTGGCCATCCACCCTCTCGAGTTCCCCAGTCGGTGCCCAAGCCTGCCAGAGCGCGATCTCATCAAGGCATGGCAGCGCCGGGACACGTAAGGTTCTCGTCGACACACACGACATTCCCTCATCTGACATGACGTTGTGGAGATAAGCATGGCGAACAACCCTAAAGAGTGGGCCCAGCGATTTCCGGAGTTTCTCGTCGAGGCTGAAACACTCCTGGCCAAGTCCGAGGAGTGCCTGAGTCATTTGCAGTTGATCAGCAATGACAAGGATGCAATCGATTGCATGCTCAGCACCCTTCTCAAGCTGGCGAGCAAGGCCGATGCCCTGGCACTGGCAACGGTTTCGGAATTCTCGCTGCACATTCATGGATTGCTGAGCCATGCCCAGAATCACATGGACCTGCACGATCAGGCCCTGGATGCGCTCAAGGATTGCTTCACGTTAATGGCCTGGCAACTCGAACTCATCGACCAGACCACCGGCCAACTCGGCCTCGATGACAGTGAACAGACGTCCCTGATCGAAGCGTTTGCATTTCAAGTGGGACAAAGTCAGTTTCAGCCGCCCAGCCACTCCAAGCAGTTCAGGCTCGTTTCGTTCTCCGAGCGGCAGGCTTAAATTCACCGCCCCCATGTTGCGCATTTTTTATTGCAATGATGCCGCCCTGTAACTTGAGTGTGTGCATGCCGCAGTTGAATATTTCATACCCGTCGATGGCAGCTCAAAACAAATAGTTACCCCGGCCCCGACTTCAGATAGTGCCTGTCAATAAAAACAAAACGCCTGGCACACTCGATATCTTTTGAAGATAAAAATCAAAAGTTTTTCCATTGTGGAACCATCGTCCAAATACCTTATTTCCTGAAGGTGCCTACCTATATACCGAACGCGACCAACGGTATCTTAAGTGGTATTATGCCGCCCATTCGTTGACGTCAATTAATGGCAGAGTGACTCCAGGCGCGAATAAGCCCATAACATTGAAGGCTTTATTTCGAGCATTGCACTGCAGTCATTAAAGGCGACTCATACAACCTATTTTCACACAGAGACCCGTCAGCCCTTATGGCCGGTCTGCCCGCAGCGAACATTCCATTGGCTCCATCCGCTATGTACGCCAGCCTCAAGTCAATCGCCCAGTGGCCACCCTCCCGAAAAAGCGCGCGCCGGTTCACGCTTTTCGTGTGCACCTGCTCGGCGCTTGGCAGCCTGTTGGTCTACAGCTTGTCCATGCCTCTGCCGGTGAGTCTGCTGGTGCTCAATGGTGCGGCGCTGACCTGCGTCTGGGTGGGGCATCGCCTCTCGCTCAAATCGATAAAGTTTCAGCCTCAAGAATTGGCCGACCGTCTGCTGGAAGTTCAGGAAAATGAACGTCACCGGCTCAGTCGGGAACTGCATGATGATATTGGCCAATTGCTGACCGCCGCAAAACTTCAAAGTGAATGGCTCAAACGTCGATTGCCTGAAGAACTGCAGGGTCAATGTTCGGTCCTCTGCGATACGCTGGATGAAACCCTGACCAAGGTTCGTGATGTATCAGCCATCCTGAACCCACGACAGTTGACCAGTCTCGGGCTGGAAGCCAGTCTGCGTGCGCATTTACTCAGAACCCTGGCCAATACGTCCGTGAACTGGAGCCTGGAATGCCATCAACGTTTGACTGGCATACCGGAAGAAATGGCGGTGGCGGCCTTTCGCATCACTCAAGAAGCGGTTACCAATATGCTGCGCCATGCCGAAGCCAGGAATCTGTTGGTCCGCCTGCAACGTCTGCCCCAAGGCCTGACGTTGTTAATCAGTGACGATGGCCTGGGTTTCGAGCCAGCGGCAGACCCCGCTCGCGAGGGGCAACGCGGAATGGCCGGAATGTCGGAACGGATCGATCAATTAGGCGGCACGTTGACTGTGACCAGCGAGCCGGGCAACGGCACTCAAATCGAAGCACTCTTCCCTTGGGCGCCCCGTGCGCTGGAACGGGCCAGTACGAATAAGGTTATGCGTTGACTTGTAACTTACTTCTGGTGGACGACCACTCGCTTATCAGGGCTGGCGTGCGCGCTCTGGTGCTGGATATTCCCGGCTATGCGGTCATTGGGGAGGCCAGTGACGGCTCGCAGTTACTCGAGATGGTCGAGCAACTGTCCCCGGACATCATCCTGCTGGATATCTCCATGAGGAAAACCGGTGGCCTTGAAGCCTTGCAGCGACTCAAACGAGTACGTCCGCAGTGCAAAGTGCTGATCCTGTCGATGCACACCGACCCGGCGCTCATCATGCAGGCACTCGAATCCGGGGCTCATGGCTACCTGCTCAAAGACACCACGGCCACCGAGCTCGAACATGCCCTGGATGCCTTGCGCAATAACGAACGCTACCTGAGCCCGGCCATTGCCCACACCGTCATCAACCAAGCGCTGACCCGAACCCAGAAAAATCAGGCGCCAACCCAGGACTCGCACAACCTGACGGCACGCCAGCTGGAAATCCTGCGATTGATTGTTCGCGGAAAATCCACCCGGGAAATCGCCAATGGCCTGGGCCTGAGCATCAAGACTGTCGAAACCCACCGCTCGCAGATCATGAAACGCTTGCAGATCTACGATGTGGCCGGCCTGGTGTTGTTCGCCGTACGCGAACAAATCATCAGTCTGGACGATTAGCTCGACAGCTGAACGGACCTGCTCATTGAGTGCCTGCTTGCCATGCAGAATCAACAGCGCCTTGCACTCGCTCATTTTGATCCCCCCCTTTCCGAATCCGTATGAGAGATGCTGACTTCGCAGCCCCTCATAAAAGTCGCAAGGATTTCAATTATTTCCAGGGGAAGGACACTTGAGTCCTACAGAGCGGTAATTTTTCTTACAAAACGTGAGGAATCGGCTCAATTGACCCATCAGGGCAATTGGTACACCGTTGTGTCAGCGGTTATCAGTCATCACCCGTAAATTACACAGGGACGTGCAAACAATGAATGGAACCCCTTTAAGGTCCTCAAAAATCGTAAGTAATAACAGTATCGGCCACCTGAATGGTTTGAACGCAAGGAGCCAATTATTCCATGCAAAGCCATGACCTCAGACTACCGGTAACTCCGGTCACGCCGTTCTCAGACAATCACGCCAATCAGCAGGCTGAATTCAAAAGCAGCGCAAAGCCCACCGGAGAAGTTGATATGGAACCTCGCGTCACTGAACTGGAGACACATCTCAAGTACATCCGCAGAGACCTGGATGAAGTCCGCGGCGACGTCAAATCCATCAAGCACAGGCTTGCCTATTCAGCTGGCGGAACAGCTGTGGTCCTGGGGCTTTTGAGCTGGATCTCCAACAGTCGCTTCGATCAGGTCGTGACACTTCTGGCAAATTAAGGAACGGTCCATGCACGCAAGCTCCAACGCTTTCGACCGGGCTTGCGTGGCAGAACCAGGACCTGCATCAGCCCAGGACTTCACTCAACGGGATGAAGCTCACACAATCACCCTCGATCAGCGTACGGTCCTCCAACACTTCAACCAGACCGTCCGCCCAGGCGGCACTGCGCAGTACGCCAGAGCTCTGATTCTTGTAGATGATTGCCCGGCCATTCTCCAGTCGCCCGCGCAAGTACTCACGTCGGTTACCGGCCTTTGGCCAGACAAACCCTGCCGGGACCTGAAACTTCAGGGGTTCGATCTCTTTTACGCCTTGGCGGCGCAAGAGGTAGGGCCTCGCCAACAGAGCAAAAGTCACCAGGGTCGACGCCGGATTGCCGGGCAAACCAATGACAGGCACGCCGCGAAAATGCCCGAACGTCAGCGGCTTGCCTGGCTTGATGGCAAGCTTCCACAGGGTCAACTCGCCCTCTTCTCGCAAGGCAATGCCCAGAAAGTCGGCTTCTCCCACCGATACGCCACCGGTCGAGAGAATCAGGTCGACATCCTTCAAGTCGCCGAGGCGAGCACGAGTGGTCGCTAAATCATCGGGAAGAATGCCGGCATCGATCACCTCACAGCCCAAGCGCTGCAACCAGCTGCAGAGCAACACTCGATTGCTGTTGTAAATCTGTCCCGGTCCAAGGGCCTGACCCGGTTCAATCAGCTCATCCCCGGTAGACAGGACCGCAACACGAACCTTGCGAACCACGTCCAGCTCAGCGCATCCCAGCGATGCCGCCAGCCCCTGTTCGATGGGGCCCAGGCGTGTACCGGCGGGCAAGATCAACTCACCGACGGTGGTTTCCTGGCCTTGTGGACGGATGTTCTGTCCCGAGGTCATGGTCTCGGTGAAACGTACCCGCTCATCCGCCTGAACCTCGGCGTTCTCCTGCATCTCGACACAGTCGGCGCCCGCGGGCACAGGCGCACCGGTGAAGATCCGCGCACAAGTCCCCGGCTTCAAGGGCTCCGGAGCCTGACCCGCAAAAATCTTCTGGCTGACCGGCAACGGTTCTCCCGTCCAGTCGGCGACGCGCAAGGCATATCCGTCCATGGCACTGTTGGGCCAGGGCGGCAGATCAAGTGTCGAGACCAGATCAGCGGCCAGTACACGCCCCTGGACCTGCGCCAACGGCAAGCGTTCGTGCTCATGAATTCTCGAGGCGTCGGCCATTTCCAGTAACCGCGCGAGCGCCACCTCGACAGCCATCAGGCTGCCAGTCTTGCCTGGCTTACCCGCGGGATTCACAGGGTGCCGCCTGTTTCAGATGGGTCACGAAATTGCACGGACGGTGCCGGGAATCCAGTTGTTCGGCGAGAATGCCGTCCCAACCGGTGCGCACAGCATTGGTCGAACCCGGCAAGCAGCAAACCAGCGTGCCATTGGCCAGACCGGCCAGGGCCCGGGACTGAACCGTGGAAGTACCGATATCCGCTACCGATATTTGCCGGAACAGTTCACCAAAACCATCGACCTGCTTGTCCAGCAGGCAACTCACCGCTTCGGGCGTGCTGTCACGACCGGTAAACCCGGTACCGCCAGTGATCAGCACCACTTGCACGACCTCATCGGCAATCCAGTTGGCGACTTGCGCACGAATTTTATAGAGGTCATCTTTGAGCAATACACGGGCCGCCAGGTTATGACCGGCAGCACTCAAGCGGTCAACGAAGACCTGGCCTGAGGTATCGGTTTCCAGGGTACGGGTATCGCTGACAGTCAGCACCGCGATGTTGAGCGGTGCGAAAGGTACATCAGCCTTGGCTTTCATAGGCTCGTCCAGTTGTAGGAGAAACAGCCCGGTGTTATATCACAGCGCCTCATTTTTTCGCCGCCCCCATGGAGAAGTGCGATGACCTCGAATACACCTTTGGCGCCGTGCTCCATTCTGCTCTTGGCGGGCGGGCGTGGCCAACGCATGGGCGGTCGGGACAAGGGGTTGCTGGAATGGCACGGCGAGCCGTTGATCGCACATTTGCACCGCAAGACCCGTCCGCTGAGTGATGATCTGATCATCTCCTGCAACAGAAACCTGGAGAAATATGCGCCTTATGCGGATCAGTTGGTCCATGACGACCAAGGCGACTTTCCGGGACCATTGGCGGGTATTCGCGCAGGCCTGAAGGCCGCCCGCCACACGCACCTGCTGGTATTGCCCTGCGATGTGCCACGCATCGATGCCGCGTTGCTCCAGAACATGCGTGAAACCGCCGCGCAGCATCCGGACAAACCACTGATGCTGCGCCATGGCGAACACTGGGAACCTTTGCTGTGCATGATTCCCGTTATTCTTTCAGCGGCTTTCGAGACAGCCTGGAACGAAGGCGAGCGCAGCCCGGGCCGACTGATGCGCGCATTGGGCGCTACAGCCCTGCAGTGCCCCGACAACGACCCTCGCCTGGCCAACCTCAATACGCCGGAACTGTTAAGCACACATCACACTGTGTCAGACTGACACTCGAAGGAACTTGCGCGCGCTGCATACGTCTCAAGCTCAGCAATCAAAAGATTTTCCATTCGGAGACACACCCATGACCCAACGGACCCTCGCCACTTTCATGCTCGCACTGGGCCTTGCAACCCTCGCCGGTTGTGCATCGCCTTCAGTGATCACCTTGAATGACGGTCGAGAAATCCAGGCCGTCGACGCGCCTAAGTACGATCAGGAATCGGGCTTTTACGAGTTCGAACAGCTGGATGGCAAACACATCCGTATCAACAAGGATCAGGTCCGTACCGTTAAAGAGTTGTAATCTTAGCGACGACCATCGGATACAGAAAAGCCCGCTTTTAAAGCGGGCTTTTTCGTGGCTGAAGAAAAGCAGGTTTGCCTGTAATCACCACTCCAGGGTGATCGTGCTTTCGAACTCTCTTCCCTGCCCCGTGACCGGATCGACAAATCGCAATCCCTGGGCCAGCAGCTTCAAGGGGTTGGCATAGTCGTCTTCTACGTTCTTGAGCACCCGCGGATAGAACGGGTCATTGCAGATGCCAGCCCCCAGGGCCGCCATGTGCACTCGCAACTGATGTTTCTTGCCCGTTACCGGGTAAAGCGCATAGCGCCAGAACTCACCGTTTTTTTCCCTGACCTCGACAGCCGTTTCGGTATTGCTGACGCCCGGACCTTCCTGCATGCGAAAGAACGGCTCGCCATCGATGAGTCGACTTTTATGAACCATCGGAAAGGTCAATTCAGGTAATGCCCGGGCGATTGCTTCGTAGCGTTTTTCGATCTGGCGTGTAGGAAACAATGACTGATACGCCGACCGACTTTGAGGATTGGCTGAGAACAGCACCAGCCCTGCCGTATGCCGGTCAATACGATGCAAAGGCACCAGATGCGGGTTATCCAGTCGCCGGATCAGTCGTCGCAACAATGTCTGCTCCACATACTCCCCAGCCGGCGTCACCGGTAGAAAGTGCGGTTTGTCTGCTACCACCAGATGCTCGTCGGCATAGAGGATCGACTCCACCACAGGGATCGGTTTTTCGTCCGGCACTTCACGAAAATAATGAATCCGCAGACCTTCCTTGTAAGGCAGATCCAGGGCGATCGGCATGCCTTGCCCATCGAGGACACGACCGCGAGCAATTCTGTCCAGCCATTGCTCACGACCGATGGCGCTGAAGTGTTCACACAGGCAATCGAATACGGTCTGCCACGGACCAGGCGGCAGATAGAGCGTGCTGGCCTGGTTGTGCGCAGCAGAAAAAGATGAAGTGGACATACGAAAAGCTCTAACCCTCAATACAGGGCAGCATTATCCAACAGTGGCCGGAACGAACCTAGAAGAGAATCCTCAGGCCGTTATTGACTGCGTTCGAGCGGCCGCTTCGGTGAACTCCTTGAGCCAGCGCAGCACATCGACCGCTTCCCAGCGACCCGGATCATAAAGCGCATACAACAACCCCTGATAGCCCACGACATCGAGCTGCCGGTGATAACCCGCACGCTGGAACAAGGCTTCGATTTCGGCGAAACAGGTATTGAAATGCAGTTTGTTGAAAGGCGTTTTCCCTTCCGTCACCAAGCCATCCAGACGCAACTCGAGGACTGCCTCGCGCACCACGTCTGCCGACATCCGGTTCACGCTGCTCTTCAATTGTTCGACATTGACCACATTTCATCCCTCTGACGTCCGGGATCGGCTGCCCAAACCCGAACAGGGAGAAGCATGGCAGGCAATCCGAATAACTGTATGCGCATACAGTAACCGAATAACCGGCCTTTCGCCAATGGATGAAACGAGGATCGCGACAGGTGGGGCATCGCCAGCAGCGTCAGGATTCGCGCAGGAACGCCACCACTTGCTCGGCACTAAACGGCCAACCCAGCTCAGCGCCGGTATCGACCCGTCGCAACACCGGAATACGCAGGCTGTAAGCTTCGAACCAGGTTTCATCGTCAGCGATATCCATCAGCTCCACCAACAGACCACGCTCGACAAACTCCATTAGCATGGCTTCGGCGACTTCACAAAGATGGCAACCAACGGTGCCGAACAGCTGACATTCAGGAGGCATGACGACAAGACCAAGCGAGTAAGCGCTCATTCTAGGCCCGCCATCAAACGCAGTCGAGCCGACGTCCGAGCAACGGTGATTTCAAGAGATTTCGGCAAAATTCTGACGCAAATCATTTGCGTCGCCGGTCATTTGCGCGATGCTCGCGTCTTTTTTACCTCTACGCTTGAGTAGCCAAAACCCTCACCGGAGTTTTTTGTGTTCGCCAACCTGTTGATCATCCTCGCCTCCTCCCTGGTGGTGATTGCACTGTTCCAGCGCCTGCGTTTGCCACCGGTGCTGGGCTACTTGTGCGTAGGGCTGATGATCGGGCCGACAGCGTTCAATTGGGTGAATGAAAACGAAGATTTGCCCGATCTGGCTGAATTGGGCGTGGTGTTCCTGTTGTTCTCCCTGGGGCTTGAGTTTTCCCTGTCGAAGATGCTCGCTCTGCGCCAGGTGGTGTTTGGCCTGGGCAGCCTGCAAGTGCTGGGGTCCGGGATCTTGCTGGGGGCATTGTTGATGCTGTTCGGCATGCCGATCACACCGGCCCTGTTACTCGGCGCCGGCCTGGCGCTGTCGTCTACCGCCATAGTCAGCAAGGAGTTGAGCAGCCTCGGCGAAATATTCAGCCGGCACGGCCAGAATGCCATCGCCGTGCTGTTGTTCCAGGACGTGATTGCGGTGTTGCTTCTCACCCTGGTGCCGGTGTTCGCCGGCAGCAGCGACCAGGCCTGGTATTGGGCGCTGCCGCTGACGCTGGCCAAGACCCTGGTGCTGTTCGTTGGTCTGCTGCTGGTCAGTCGCTGGTTTCTGCCACGACTGTTCCATGAAGTCGCCGCGGCCCGGTCCGCGGAGCTGTTCGTGCTGTTGGCGCTGGTGATTGTTCTGCTGACGGCCTGGCTGACTCACTTGCTCGGCCTCTCCCCTGCCCTGGGCGCCTTTCTCGCCGGCATGCTGCTGGGCGAAAGCCACTACCGACATCAGATCGAGGCCGACATCCGTCCATTCCGCGACATCCTGCTCGGGGTGTTCTTTGTCAGTATCGGCATGCTGATCGACTTGCGCCTGTTTGCCAGCCACGGCCTGCTGATTCTCGGTCTGACGCTGGGGTTGCTGCTAATCAAAGGCACCGTGGTTGCGCTGCTGGTCAAATGGCGCGGCAGCGATGGTGAAACCGCTTGGCGCAGCGGCCTGGCATTGGCTCAGGGCGGCGAATTCTGCTTTGCCCTGATGGCGCAGATGCAACAGAACAAACTGATGCCCGCCGACCTCGGCGGCCTGCTGCTGGCCGCCACGTTCTGCTCGATGCTGGTAACGCCTTTACTGCTGCGCGCCGCTCCCCGCATCGCCATGCGTCTGCACCGCAAACCCAACAAAGCAGCCGAGCTCGAAGAAATCAGCGCGCTCAACGCCGGCTTGCACAATCACGTAGTGATCTGTGGCTACGGCCGCGTCGGTCAGTCCATCGGGCGCTTCCTGCGTCATGTACAGCAACCGTACATTGCGCTGGACACCGACCCGGTGCGGGTCCAGGAAGCCGTCATCAATGAAAGCAGTGTGCATTACGGCGACTCACGCCGCGGCGAGCTGCTGATCGCGATAGGGCTGGAGCGCGCCAGGCTGCTGGTAGTCGCCGTGGACAAAACGGACATCGCCCTGCTGATACTCAAGGAAGCACGGCGGTTCAACCCGACCGTGCCGATCCTGGTGCGCACCCGGGATGACAGCCAGTTGGCCGAGTTGAAGGCGGCCGGTGCCAGCGAAGTCGTACCCGAGTTGCTGGAGTCCAGCCTGATGCTCGCCTCCCATGCGCTGATCATGCTGGGCATACCCGGCCAGCAGGTACAGGACCGGGTCGACCAGGTACGGCATGACCGCTATCGCCTGCTGCACGATTTTTACCCCGGCACCGACGATGAAGAACGCTGATTCAATCCTGGCTCACGGCGCCGATCTTGTGCACCGACAAGTCCGCGCCGTAATACTCTTCTTCCTGACTCAGGCGTAGACCATGGACCGCCTTGATCGCGCCATACACGGCAAAACCACCGGCCAGCGCCACGACTACCCCCAAAGAAGTGCCGATCAACTGACTGATCAGGCTCACGCCCCCCAAACCACCCAAAGCGGTTTGCCCGAAGATGCCGCAAGCGATCCCGCCCCAGACACCACACAGCCCATGCAAAGGCCAGACACCCAGCACATCGTCGATACGCCATTTGCCTTGAGCCGCGGTAAAGCACCAGACAAACAGTGCCCCGGCGATGGCGCCGGTCACCAATGCGCCCACCGGGTGCATCAGATCCGAGCCGGCGCAGATCGCCACCAGCCCGGCCAACGGGCCGTTATGCAGAAAGCCCGGGTCATTGCGCCCGACGATCAATGCCGCCACCGTGCCGCCGACCATGGCCATCAACGAATTCACCGCCACCAACCCGCTGACCCCTTGCAGGGTTTGGGCGCTCATCACGTTGAAGCCGAACCAGCCGACGATCAGGATCCACGACCCCAACGCCAGAAAGGGAATGCTCGACGGCGCGAATGCCACCAGTCGTCCGTCGCGATAACGACCTTGCCTCGGCCCCAGCAGCAACACCGCCGCGAGTGCCAGCCAGCCGCCCATGGCGTGAACCACCACAGAGCCGGCGAAGTCATGGAAACTGGCGCCAAAACGTTCCAGCAACCAGGCTTGCAGACCGAAGTTGCCGTTCCAGACCACACCTTCGAAGAAGGGGTAGATAAACGCCACGATCAGCGCCGTCGCGCACAACTGCGGGACGAACCGGGCGCGCTCGGCGATGCCTCCGGAAATGATCGCCGGTATCGCTGCGGCAAAGGTCAGCAGAAAGAAAAACTTCACCAGCCCATAGCCATGGTCGGCGGTGATCACCGCCGCCGGTTGCATGAAACTGACCCCGTAGGAAATCCAATAGCCTATAAAGAAGTAGGCCAGGGTCGAAATGGCGAAGTCGCTGAGGATCTTCGACAAGGCGTTGACCTGGTTCTTTTGGCGAACCGTACCGACCTCAAGAAAGGCGAAACCGGCGTGCATGGCCAGGACCATGACCGCACCGATAAGGATGAACAACGTGTTGGAGCTATGGACCAGACTGTCCACAGCACTTTGCAGATTTTCCATGGATTGGCAGACCTGAAGGCTGAAAAAAGCACCAAAGCAGTTCGCGCAGATGGCCGGCGCACCAAGTTGCAGCTCACCCGGACCGCAACGCTGACTCGGACGAACCACTTTGGCGCACAAGACCGCCGCCTCTGCGCGAGTTTTAATTGTTTGAGTCAGGGGTTTCCTGAAATCATGCCCGGCAACAGCGCAATAGCGCCGGCTGACGCACCACGACGTAGCAAAAGTTGTACCACTCATTTGTACTGAACCTTCGCGCAAGGCTCATACTCGAACGCTTCAGAAGCCACTTACGGAGATCACCAATGGCACGCATCAAGGCAAAGACTGCTCAAGAAATTCTGATGGAAGATTTTCAGACACTGGTCAGCGACACCGAGCGGTTGCTGGAACACACCGCCTCCCTGGCCGGTGATCAGGCCGATGAGCTGCGCGAACAGATCCGCGACAGCCTGCTGCGTGCCCGGGAAACCCTGAAGCTGACCGAAGACGCCCTGCAAGAGCGCGGCAAAGCGGCTGTCGCCGCCACGGAAGATTACGTCCAGGCCAACCCATGGCAATCGGTCGGGATTGCAGCCGGCGTGGGTTTCCTGATTGGTCTGCTGGCCACTCGGCGCTGATATGGCAATCGATGAATCCGGCTCGTCCACGACGGGCACCCGCTCTTCATCGCGGCGCCTGGGTGCTGCGTTTCTTGGATTGCTGCACAGCCATGTCGAACTGTTCGGCATCGAACTGCAGGAGCAAAAAGCACGCACCGTAAGCCTGTTGCTGTTTGCGGGCCTGACGCTGGTCTTTGCCTTGTTGTTGCTGGTGGGGTTGTCGACGCTGGTGTTGATCCTGTTTTGGGACACCTATCGCCTGGCGGCGATCATCGGGCTCTGTGTGTTCTACACCTTCGCTGCGTTGTTCTGCGCGATGCGCTTGAGGGCGGCGATTTTCGATGAATCCTCGCCCTTCCATGGCACTCTGGAAGAGCTGGCCAACGATCGGGAGCGCCTGTTGCCATGAACCTGCCTGAACTTCCCAGTAACAGTTCACGCACGGAAATGCGCAAGGCGCTGATCCGCCTGCGCATGGAAATGCATCGCCAGGAAATTCGCCACGAATCCCAACATCTGCTGCAGCCCCTGCAACGGGTACGTGGCATGACGCAAAACCTGCAAGACAGTTTCGGCATCAAACACGCCCCGCTCTGGGGCATCGCTGCCGTGATCGGGTTAGGCTTTCTGACCGGCAAGGGTGCCAAGGGCAGCGGTATCGGCAGCCTGACCAAGCTGGTTAGCCTGGGCGCTGCATTGGGGCCACTGATCAAGCTGGTCATGCAGAGCGCTTCGCGCAAAGACTAAGCAGTCTTGTCTGGCTGCATTCTTGCAATACCACCGGGATTAACCTCTTTATCGAGAGGTTGATCCTGCGTGCCTACCTGGCGACCAGGTTTTATCCAGAACAACACCTTACTAAGGAGGCCTCGTGATCGACGGGCAACCGCTCGCCTGTTTTCAGCCATTCATCGATACCGCCACAGGCCGTATTGCTGGTGTCGAAGCGCTGGGCCGACTGCGCCAGGCCGATGGTCAACTGACCTCGGTAGGTGCGCTGTTCGCCGATCCGCGAACCCCGGCCATCGCCCTGCGACGTCTCGATCGCCAGATTCGCGACAACGCCCTGAGCCGTCTGCATGAAGCGCCCGCGGACTGGTTTCTCAGCCTGAACATCTCCCCCCGCTGGATCAGCCGCTTGCGCCGGGACCAGGTACTGCCGAGCCTCAAGCAACTGAGCAGGCATGGTGTCGATGCGCAGCGAATCGTCTTCGAGATCACCGAACTGGGCGGCGACAGCCAACGTCTGGCTGAAGTCGTGGCCCGCTACCGGCAAGCCGGGGCGCGGATCGCCATCGACGATTTCGGTGCCGGTTACTCTCAACTCGATCGCGTGCTGGCCCTGCAACCGGACATTCTCAAGCTCGACATGCGGCTGTTCCAGGCCGCCGCGTTGGGCGGTCCCAGCAGCGATGTGGTCAAGGCACTGGCACAAATGGCGGAAAAAACCGGTTGCTGGATCATCGCCGAAGGCGTGGAAACCGAAGCGCAACTGAATTTTGCCCTGGAGTGCGGCTCACGCTACGTACAGGGTTTTCTGTTCGCCCGAGCGCAAGCGGATTTCTTCGCCACCGACGCCTTTGTCGAGCGCTTCGCGCAACTGCGCCAGCGTTACGTTCAGCAAAAGCTGACTGAACGCGCTCGCTTGATGATCATGCGCCAGCAACTCAGCGAACTGATGACCATCCTGCAAGCCTGGGCTCAAGCCGGCGCGCCCCTCAGCGCCTTGCCGCAATTGCAGGCGTTTCCCTGGCTGCTGCGTTTTTATCAGTGCGACCGCCACGGCACACAACTGACCCCCAACCTGGAATGGCGCAACAACGGCTGGGAAGCCGATAACCGCTATCTGGGCCATAACTGGTCATGGCGCCCCTATTTTTATCACTTGCTGGCCGAAGGTTGGGATGAGCGCCGTCTGACGCTTTCCAACACTTACCGCGATGCCACCAGCAATCAGTACTGCCTCACTGCAGGGCAGTTTTTCGATAACGGCGAACGGCTACTGCTCATCGATATCGACGCTGCGGGGTTGTAGTTCTCCTTGCAGGTACCGGCGCGAAACGGGAAGCTAGGGGATCAGTCACCTGACGGAGAAACCAGCCTTGGATTGGCACACCCTGCTTACCCGCGAACGCCTCGGAAAACCTGTGCACAGCCCGGAAGAACTCGGCCGCAGTCCTTTCCATAAAGACCACGACCGGATCATTTTCTCGGGCGCGTTTCGCCGTCTCGGGCGCAAGACCCAGGTCCATCCGGTCTCCAGCAACGATCACATTCATACGCGCCTGACCCACTCGCTGGAAGTCAGCTGCGTCGGCCGTTCGCTGGGGATGCGCGTCGGTGAAACCATCCGCAGCGCGCTGCCCGACTGGTGTGAACCAAGCGACCTGGGGATGGTGGTGCAATCGGCTTGCCTGGCCCATGACATCGGCAATCCACCCTTCGGCCACTCTGGCGAAGACGCGATCCGCCACTGGTTCCAGCAGGCCGCCGGCCGTGGCTGGCTGGATGCCATGAGCGAAGCCGAACGCAACGACTTCCTCAACTTCGAAGGCAATGCCCAAGGTTTCCGGGTGCTCACCCAGCTTGAATACCATCAGTTCGAAGGCGGCACCCGGCTGACCTATGCCACCCTGGGCACCTACCTGAAATACCCGTGGACGGCCCGGCACGCCGACTCACTGGGCTACAAGAAGCACAAGTTCGGCTGCTACCAGAGCGAACTGCCGCTGCTGGAACAGATTGCGCATAAACTCGGGCTGCCTCAACTGGAAGAACAGCGCTGGGCACGCCATCCGTTGGTGTATCTGATGGAGGCCGCTGACGACATCTGCTACGCGCTGATCGATCTGGAAGATGGCCTGGAGATGGAGCTGCTGGAGTACGCCGAAGTCGAGTCCCTGCTGCTGGACCTGGTGGGCGACGATCTCCCGGAAACCTATCGCCAGCTCGGTCCACAGGATTCGCGGCGGCGCAAACTGGCAATTCTGCGGGGCAAAGCCATCGAACACCTGACCAACGCAGCAGCCCGAGCCTTTGTCGAGCAACAGGACGCGTTGCTGTCCGGCACGCTGCCGGGCGACCTTGTCGAACACATGCATGGCCCGGCCAAACGCTGCGTCTTGAATGCCAAGGACATGGCACGCAAAAAAATCTTCCAGGACAAGCGCAAGACGCTCCACGAAATCGGCGCCTACACCACCCTGGAAATCCTGCTCAATGCTTTTTGCGGCGCAGCACTGGAGCAGCACAACGGTCGTACGCCCTCCTTCAAGAACCGGCGCATACTCGACCTGTTGGGCAACAATGCACCCGATCCCCATGGCCCTTTGCACACCTCTTTCTTGCGCATGATTGATTTCATCGCCGGCATGACCGACAGCTATGCCGGTGAAATGGCGCTGGAAATGACCGGTCGTTCAAGCCACGGATAACAGCACATCGATCAGCCGCTTCAGCGACGTCTGAACGGCTGATCGAATGTCTCGACATTCATCTGTATTTCAACATCGACAGAATCGCCCTACACCTTGTGCAGAGCTGACTGATCGATTGTTCGGCCATCTCGCGAAACAATTGCACACCCACTGCTCGACAGATGAAGCATGAAAACTCCTACGCTCAAACACGATTGGCACATATTGCTGGTGGAAGATCATCCGTTTCAGCTGAGAGCGACTCAATACCTGCTCGAGAGTTACGGCTTCACCCAGCTGACCACCACTGACAGTGCCGAAGGCGCCTTGCAACAAATGCTCAAGGCTGCGCAACCGTTCGATATTCTTCTGTGCGACCAATGCCTGCCCGACCTTCCCGGTCTTGATTTGATCGAGTTCGCCAGCCACCGGGGAATGATCAGACAGGCAATACTGCTGAGCAGCCTGACATCCGCCGAACTGGAAAAACTTAAAACAGTAGCCTACGAACATGGACTTCCCTTGTTGGGTTACTTGATCAAGCCATTGAAACAATCAGACTTTAGAAACTTGTTGACCTTAGCCTCACAATAAAACACACCAATCCCCACACACTAAAACCACACCCAAAACACAGATTAAAACTTATAACCCAACGCTTTTACCCTCTTGACTGCACCATCCAAACCTTACCCCTTCCTCATTCAGAACCTAGTTGGTACGTAGTCCATTTCTTTTTCAATTGTAGGACTTTTCCTATATTGCTGCTATCGGCTTGTCAGTTCATGCACCCCCTCAACTACTGAGCTAAGGTGCGCGCTTTATTTGTGCACGTATGGGATTTGATTATGAACTCCGTTTTTATTGTCGACGATCACCCTGTCATCCGCCTTGCTGTTCGAATGCTGCTGGAACATGAAGGTTACAAAGTCGTCGGCGAAACTGACAATGGCGTCGATGCCATGCAGATGGTGCGCGAATGCATGCCCGACCTGATCATCCTCGACATCAGCATTCCCAAACTGGACGGGCTGGAAGTGCTCTCCCGTTTCAACGCAATGAGCACGCCATTAAAAACACTGGTGTTAACTGCACAATGCCCAAAACTTTTTGGTATTCGCTGCATGCAGTCAGGTGCATCAGGATATGTATGCAAACAGGAAGAGCTCAGTGAACTGGTGAGTGCGATCAAAGCAGTATTATCAGGTTACAACTATTTCCCCAGCGAGGCCTTGAACCCAGTTCGTTGTGACGACGCACAGTGGGCAGACCTGGACTTGTTCAAGTCCGTTAATGATCGAGAGTTGATGGTATTACAACTTTTTGCCCAAGGTCGCACCAACAAGGAAATTGCCAAGGGCATGTTCCTCAGTAACAAGACAGTCAGCACCTATAAAAAACGACTGATGCAGAAACTCAAAGCCAAATCACTGGTTGAACTCATCGATATGGCAAAACGTAACGCGTTAGTGTGAGGAACAGGATGCCCAGTCGTTTGAAGGATTATCCAAGACTCATGGTCGCGGCTTTATGCCTGAGTACCCCGGTGCTCGCGGCGCAGACGGCCAGCGAAAACTACACCCTGCTCAGTCGCTCAACGACCGGGCACATGGAAGTCCAGCTGGATACCTCACAACGGCAATGGGTCAAAGACAAACGTGAATTGATCCTCGGCACGTCAGGCCCGGATTATCCGCCCTTCGACCTGACCCTTAGCGGCCACGACTACGAAGGTTTCACCGCCGACTACGCCGGCATCCTCGGCAAGGTTACGGGGTTGCCCATCAAGGTTCAGCGCTTCGCGTCCCGAGGAGCTGCGATCGAGGCGCTGGAAAAGGGTCAGGTCGACATGCTCGGCACCGCCAATGGGTTCGAGGCCGACAATGCCGACATTACGCTGTCCACACCTTACGCCGTGGATCAACCTGTGCTGGTGACACGGGAAGGAGAAACCAGGTCTCTGACCGATGGTCTTGCCGGCCTGCGGCTTAGCATGGTGTATCACTATCTGCCTCTGGACGAAGTCAGGGCGCTGTATCCGAAGGCAATCATCACCTCCTACCCGTCCTACCAAAATGCAATCAACGCGGTTGCCTTCGACCAGGCCGACGTTTTTCTCGGCGACACCATTTCAACTCATTACATGATCAATAAGGGGTATCTGAACAACATCCGCATGGCCAACTTCGGTAAACACGAAGCCCATGGCTTCAGCTTTGCCGTACAGAAGGGCAACCCGGACCTGCTCAGGATCATTAACGCGGTACTCAAGGCCATCCCCACCAGCGAACGGGAAAACATCGCTAAACGCTGGAGTGCCGGCAGCGACATTCTTCTCACCGATCAAAAACTGCAACTCACCCACCACGAAGAACGCTGGCTGGCGCAACATCCGGTTGTGCGGGTGGTGGTTAATGAAGCATTTGCGCCGCTGACGTTTTTTGACAGCGACGGTAACTTTCGGGGTGTCACGGCTGACCTGCTCGAACTGATCAGATTGCGCACCGGTTTGCGCTTCGAGATCCAGCGCAGCCGAAGCGATGACGAGATGGTCGAGCAGATCGCTAACCAGCAAGCCGACCTGATCGCTGCCCTGCTCCCCAGCGCACAGCGTGAAATGATATTGAACTTCAGCCGCCCTTATCTGGAAAACTCCTTTGTCCTGCTGACACGCAAAGCGGCCGACAGCCCGACAAACCTCAACCAGCTGCAGGACAAACGCCTGGCCATTGCCCAGGGCAATCCACTGGTGGATTACCTGCGTAGCGAGTTTCCGCGAATCAACCTGGTTGAAACTCCAGACACGTTCAGTGCCGTGGAGTTGCTCGCCGAGGGCAAAGCAGAAGGTGCGGTGAACTCATTGGTGATCGCCAATTACTTCATCTCATCGCGGATCTTCGAACAGACACTTCAGATCACCGCCACCATCGGCACCCGACAGGCGGCATTTTCCCTGGCGACCGGGCGCGACGCCAAAGAACTGAATGCCATCCTCGACAAGGCGCTATTGAGCATCGCACCGGAAGAGCTGGGCATCATCAATAACCGCTGGCGTGGCTATTCGGCGGCCTCGCAAAGTACCTGGCGCAACTATCACCGAGTGTTCTATCAGATCGTTACCGGCGCTGGCGTACTGCTGCTGATATCCGTTGCCTGGAATGCCTATATGAGACGCCAGATAAAACAGCGGCAGGCGGCGAAAGAACGCGCCGATGAAGCCAACCGGGCTAAAAGCACCTTTCTGGCAACCATGAGCCATGAGATCCGCACGCCGATGAATGCGATCATCGGCATGCTCGAACTGACACTCAAACGTATCGATCACGACCACCCGGATCGACCGGCCATCGACGTCGCGTATCACTCGGCAAAAGACCTGTTGGAACTGATCGGGGACATTCTCGACATTGCGCGCATCGAATCCGGACGTCTGAGCCTGAGCCCGGAGCGCGTCAATCTGGCTGAAACCGTAGCCTCGGTGGTGCGGATCTTCGACGGGCTGGCCCGGCAAAAAAATCTCGGACTGCACCTGGCACTCAACCCTGCAAAACCTGCGACCGATGTCCTGTTGGACCCGATGCGTTTCAAACAGGTGCTGTCCAACCTGGTCAGCAATGCAATCAAGTTTACGCAACAGGGTCAGGTCAGGATCAGCCTCGAGTTGCAACCGACCGACGAGCCCGACCGTGTGCAGCTGCAATTGTTGGTTGAGGACAGTGGCGCCGGGATCAGCGAGCAGGATCAGCAGCGACTGTTCGAGCCTTTCGTCCAGGCCGATAACTCCGGCCAGTTACCCAGGGGCGGTGCGGGGTTGGGCCTGGTGATCAGCCGCAATCTGTGCGAAATGATGGGCGGCAGCCTGCAATTGAGCAGCCAGCTGGGGGTCGGCACTCAGGTTCGGGTTTCGCTGAACCTGCCGACCCTGCCGCCTTTACAGATGCCGGAAATTGCCGAGCCACAGATTCACCAGAGCGCTGCCCCCTTGAACGTTCTGGTGGTCGACGATCACCCGGCCAATCGCTTGCTCATGTGCCAGCAACTGGAGTTTCTGGGGCATCGGTTCAAGGTCGCAGCGGATGGCGAGGCGGGATTGGAGGCGTGGAAAGATCAGCCATTCGACCTGGTGATTGCCGATTGCAACATGCCGATCATGAACGGATATGAGATGGCCCGTACCATTCGCCAACATGAACGGCGCATGCAGCGCCCTGCCTGTACCGTTCTGGGTTTCACCGCCAATGCACAACCGGAGGAAAGACAACGCTGCAAACAAGCCGGGATGGACGATTGCCTGTTCAAACCCCTCAGCCTGACGGCCTTGAGCCAATGGATCGAAGGCATGGCACCGACGGTCCGCGACCCGGCGTTCAGTCTGGAGGGGCTGCACCTGTTGACCGGTGGCAACCCGGCACTGAACCGGCGATTGTTGACTGAGCTGCTGAATAGCAACCGCTTGGATCGGCAAACGCTGCTGACGTTGTCCCGGTCAAACGACCGGCAGTCACTCCTCGACATTGCCCACAAAATCAAGGGAGCGGCGCGAATCGTCCAGGCCTCCCGACTGATCGACAGTTGCGAGGCGCTCGAAAAGGCCTGCAATAACAGGCCCCACCACGATCAAGTGGCCGATTGCAGCAAGTCCATGGAGCGCGCCATGCTCGAACTGGATCACGCGTTGCAACAACAGCTTGCATGCCACGACAAAAAGCAGAATGACGGAGCGTTAACTATGCTGGAAGGCTGAGCAGTGTGTTCATCGTCATGGAGAAAGCTGCAATGCCCAGCCCACTGCGCCCGGACCAACGCCGGTTTCCCCTGCACATCCATATCAGCGTGATGTTCACGTTCCTGCTGTTGCTGACCGGGATGGTGCTGGGCATTTTCAACTATCGGCAAACCACCCGGATCATTCTTTCCAGCAGTGAAAAGCTCTTCAACCGCATCGAGCAGGATGTCCGTCTGGACCTGCATCGCACCTATGAGCCGATTCGTCATCTGCTGAGTCTGCTGGCGGACAATCCCGCAACCCAGGCGCCCGACCTTGAGCAACGCCTGGCGTTGCTCAAGCCCTTCAGTCAATCGCTCACGGACAACCCCGACCTGGCCTCGCTGTACCTGGGCTACGGCAATGGCGACTTTTTCATGGTTCGCCCCCTGCGCAGCGTCGCCCTGAAAACACAGCTCAAGGCACCGGACACCGCGGCGTATCAGGTATGGAGTATCGAGCATCCAGGCAGTGGTCAGGTCCGCTCCCAATCCTTGTTTTTCGATCAGAACCTGGCCCTCATCAGCCGTCTGGAGAACCCCGACGAAATCTACGACCCACGCACCCGCACCTGGTTCTCCAGCGCCCGCAGCGACCGTGATCAGATCACCACCGAGCCCTACCTGTTTTTCTCCACCCACAATGTCGGCACGACCCTGGCGCGGCGCAGTGGTGAGCAAGCGGTGATGGGGGCCGACCTTACGCTGGCGGAACTGTCGGCGACCCTGGCCAAACATGTGGTGACGCCCGGCACTGAAATTGTGCTGCTCGATGCCGAGGGTAATGCCGTCGCCTACCCCGACAGCAGCAAACTGATCGTCGATGACCAGACGGCCCGGCTGATCAAAGCCGCCGACCTGAGCCCCAGCCTCGCGGCCCTGCTCACCAGTCCCCCTGAGATCAATCGCCTGAACGCCGCGGGTCGTCAATGGATCGTGGCGCGCAGCAGCATGCAAGAGGGTGGGCCCCAGGGGCTGCAACTGGCGCTGCTGGTGCCAGAGGACGAATTGCTCGTCGATGCCTACCGCATGCGCTGGCAAGGCGCGCTGATTACCCTGGCAACGCTGCTGTTGTGCCTGCCCATGGGTTGGCTGACCTCCAGAATCCTGGTCAAACCCTTGCGCGCCCTGGTGCAGGAAGCCGATGCGATTCGTAGTTTCGATTTCAATTTTCCGGCCAGCCGTCGCTCGCCGGTGCTGGAAGTCGACCAACTGAGCGTGTCGATGGCGCGGATGAAAGACACCCTGGCGAGTTTTTTCCGGATCACCGACAGCCTGAGCGCCGAAACCCGTTTCGCCCCCTTGCTGCAACGGGTGTTGTTTGAAACCGTGCAGATCGGCCAGGCCCAGGCCGGTCTGATCTACCTTCGCGAAGGTGATGAAAATCGCGTGGAACCTCATGCGCTGGTCATCAACGGCAGTTCACAGGCCTTGCCGTCATTCGACATTCAAGGGCATGTACCCCAGGATTCGCAGAGCCCTCAGTGGATGCAAACACTGTCGACCGCCGACAATGTCGTCACCTCTCTGGGCTTCGAACAGGCGGGGGATCTGCAGAAAGTCTTGCTCGCGATGGAGTGTCCGCGGGTTCATCTGATCGGTATTCGGCTGCACAATCGCCATAACGAAACCGTGGGCCTGCTGGTCCTGCTGCTGGCCGACACCGGCACGCAAAACGACCTGGAAAAACTGCGCCCGGATCGCATCGCGTTTCTCCAGGCAGTGTCTGGCGCAGCCGCCGTGAGTATCGAAAGTCAGCGCCTGCAAGCCAGGCAAAAGCAGCTGCTGGACTCATTCATTCAATTGCTGGCCGGCGCAATCGATGCCAAGAGCCCCTACACCGGTGGGCACTGCCAGCGGGTGCCGGCACTGACGCTGATGTTGGCGCAGGCGGCCGCCGCCAGTCAGGACCCGGCCTTCAGCAGCTATCAGCCCAGCGAAGATGAATGGGAGGCGCTGCACATCGCCGCCTGGCTGCATGATTGCGGCAAGGTCACCACCCCTGAATACGTGGTCGACAAAGCCACGAAACTTGAGACCTTGTACGACCGCATCCACGAAATCCGCACCCGTTTCGAAGTCCTCAAGCGTGATGCCTGGATCAACTATTGGCAGGCCATCGCCGGGGGCGGCGACGAGGCGCATCTGGCGCAATTGCGCGATGCGAGCCTGGCGGCGCTGGACGATGATTTCGCGTTTGTGGCTCGCTGCAACCTGGGCAGCGAGGCCATGGCCGAGGCCGATCTACAACGGTTGAACACCATCGCCCAACGCACCTGGACCCGAACCCTGGATGATCGACTGGGCGTTTCGTGGGAAGAGAACCGGCGCCAGGCCCGGACCCCGGCGCCGACCCTGCCGGTCAGCGAGCCGCTGTTGGCGGATAAACCCGAGCATCTGCTCGAACGCGCCGACAGCGAGCTGATCCCGGCCGACAATCCCTGGGGATTCAAGCTCGACGTGCCGCGCTACAAGTACAACCGGGGCGAACTCTACAACCTGAGCATCACCCGAGGCACCCTGACCCGCGAGGAGCGTTACATCATCAATCACCACATGGTGCAGACGATCCTGATGCTCAGTCACCTGCCCTTCCCCGGCCACCTCAATAACGTCACGGAGATCGCCGGCGGCCACCACGAAAAAATGGACGGCACCGGTTATCCCAAACGGTTGAAGCGCGAAGACATGAGCCTGCCGGCGCGGATGATGGCGATTGCCGACATTTTCGAAGCGCTGACCGCCGCCGATCGCCCCTACAAGAAAGCCAAGTCGTTGAGCGAAGCGCTGGGCATCATGGCCACCATGTGCCGTGACGCCCACATCGACGCTGAATTGTTCGGGCTGTTCATCAACGACGAAATCTACTTGCAGTACGCCAGTCAATTCCTGGAGCCACAACAGATCGATGCCGTTGACCCGACAAGCCTGCTGATCAAGGCCGGCTTGAAAGCCTGATCAGCAGTCGGTCAAACGCAGGAAAATCGCCGCCAGTTGCTCGATACCGGCCTGATCGTCAGCGGTAAAACGCGCCAGCTTAGGGCTGTCGAGGTCCAGCACGCCGATCAGTCGACCGTCCTTGACCAACGGCACGACGAGTTCACTGTTCGATGCGCTGTCGCAAGCGATGTGGCCGGGGAATGCGTGTACGTCTTCGACCCGCTGGGTCTGCAAGGTGGCAGCGGCAGCCCCGCACACACCGCGACCGAATGGAATCCGTACGCAGGCGATCTGCCCCTGAAACGGGCCAAGCACCAGTTCTTCGTTGCGATTAAGGTAGAAACCGGCCCAGTTCAGGTCATCGAGCTGGTTGAACAGAAACGCGGAAAATTGCGCGGCGTTGGCGATAAAATCACGCTCGTCCGCCAGCAACGATTCCAGCTGTGCCCATAGCATGCCGTAGCCCTCAAGGCCCTGGCCGCTCTTTTGTAAATCGATCATGCCTTTTGCTCCAACAGCTTCAGCCCGACCCAATAGCGGGCAAATTGATACGCGCAACGTCCGTTGCGATTACCCCGGCCCGTGGCCCAGCGCACCGCGAGGATGTCCAACTCTTCGTCACGCTGCCACTTGAGACCGGCCTTGTCGGCCAATTGGCCGATCCAGTGCTCGACGACGTTGAGGAAATGTTCCTGAGTAAACGGATAGAACGACAGCCACAGGCCAAAACGGTCCGACAGCGCGATCTTGTCTTCCACCGCCTCATTGGGATGGAGCTCGCCATCGACCCGTTTCCAGTTTTCGTTATCGCTTTCCTTCTCCGGCACCAGATGGCGACGGTTGGAGGTGGCGTACAGCAGAACGTTGTCTGGCGCCTGTTCGAGAGAACCATCGAGTACGCTTTTGAGCACGCGATAATCGCCCTCGCCCGACTCGAACGACAGGTCATCGCAGAACAGCACAAACCGTTGGGACAACTTGGCGATCTGCTCGACCACCCGCGGCAAGTCCGCCAGGTGATCGCGCTCGATCTCGATCAGCCGCAGGCCGTTCCTGGCGTGTTCGGCCAGCAAGGCGCGCACCAGCGACGATTTACCGGTGCCCCGCGAGCCCCAGAGCAAGGCGTGGTTGGCGGGCATGCCGTCGAGGAACTGTTGAGTATTGCGGCCCAATTGCTCAAGTTGCCGGTCAACGCCGATCAGGTCGGACAGGCGCATGTCGAGGCTGACTTGCAGCGGCAACAGAAAACCGTTGCGACCCTCGCGCTGCCAGCGTGCGGCCAGGCAGTGTGTCCAGTCGACCGTTTGCCGAGGCGCCGGCAGCAGCGGTTCGATACGGGCCAGAACGGCATCGGCGCGTTCAAGAAAAGCATTCAATCGGGAATCCACGTCTTCTCCTCGGGCACGTTCACAGTGATGATGGCGGTACAGCGACGAAACACAGCATCCGATGCCCGGCCAACAACCCGTACAGGTGTTTTGCGAGAACATCGGTATCCATTGATGATCGACTATGCTTGAGCAGCGAAGGGAAACGGAAGTGGTTCAACATCCCATGGATATCAAGTTCAGCCAGCGGCTGTCGTACAAGCAAGCCAAGCTTACGGTGCTGGTCGGCTTCATTCTGGGCACGCTGCTCAGCCTTGTGCAAATAGGCATCGATTATGCCAGCGAAGACGCCTCCATCAACCGCGAAATCCTGTCTTTGCTGGAAATCAGCCATAACCCCGCGTCTCGCATCGCCTACAACATCGACGCCGAACTCGCCCAGGAACTGATCCTGGGGCTGCTGCGCTCCCCGGCGATCATCGGCGCGAAATTGACCGACAACAACAATACCGTACTGGCCAGCGTCAAACGCCCCGGCCTGGAAAACAATTACCGGATGCTCAGCGACTTCCTGTTCGGCGCCAACCGACAGTTTGAAGACCGTCTTTACCTCGACCACTTGCCGGACGAGTCCCTCGGAACCTTGCACCTGGATGTCGATACCTACACCTTCGGCAGTCGTTTCCTGCGCCGGGCCGAAGTGACCCTGCTCAACGGCTTCGCGCGCAGCCTGATCCTCACGGGCATTCTGTTGGCGCTGTTTTACGTGATGCTGACCAAACCGCTGGTGCGGGTCATCCGCGAACTCAGTGGTCGTGATCCGCGCAGCGCGGAGCCGACCTGGCTGGAGTATCCGGCGGGGCATGAAAACGATGAAATCGGCGTCTTGGTCAAGGTCGCCAATCAACAGTTCGATAACATTGCCACCGAGATCCAGCAGCGGCGCAATGCCGAAAACCGTCTGACCGACTACCTCTCGCAACTGGAAAATATCGTCTCGGCCCGTACGGCGGAACTCAAGGCCATCAACTCGCGGCTCAGCCTGTCCAACGAGGAACTGGAAGTCGCCCGACGCACCGCCCTGGACATGGCCGAGGCACGCTCGGTGTTCCTGGCCAACATGAGCCATGAAATCCGCACGCCTCTCAACGGTCTGCTGGGGATGATCGCGCTCTCGCTGGACGGCCCGCTCAATGCCGAGCAGCAGCAACAGCTGTCCATCGCCCATGACTCGGGCAAAGTGCTGGTGGAACTGCTCAACGATATTCTCGACCTGTCGAAATTCGATGCCGGCCAGCTGGAACTCGAACACATTCCATTCGACCTCGGCTCGCTGATCGAAGACACCGCCAACCTGCTGTCCCAGAACGCCGCGCCGAGCGTCGAGCTGACGTGCCTGATCGACCCGCAATTTCCCGCGCTGGTGCTCGGCGATCCGACCCGGGTCCGGCAGATCGTCAGCAACCTGTTGTCCAACGCCCTCAAGTTCACCCGCTTCGGGAGGGTCGATGTGCGTCTTTCAACGTTCGAAGACGGCGTGCGAATCGAGGTCTGCGACACCGGCATCGGCATCGCCCAGGACGCGCAAGTCAAAATCTTCCAGCCGTTTACCCAGGCCGGTGCCGGCATTACCCGGCAATTCGGCGGTACCGGGCTGGGCCTGGCGCTGACTTATAACCTCTGCGAAGCCATGCAGGGGCGCCTGACAATCAGCTCCGAAGCTGGCTTCGGCAGTCAGTTCTGCGCCGACCTGCCGCTGCCCTGCCACACTCGCGCCATCCCGCCAGCAGCTCTGCAAGGCAACATCGTCGCGATCACGGCCGCCAGCAGCGGACTGGCGGAACTGCTACAGAATCTATTGCCCGAATGGGGGCTCGGCTATCAACAGCGTTCCATCGATGACCGATTGATCGGCCTGGATCCGGATGTGTTGATCACCGACTGCCCCGAATGCCTGTTTGGCCTGCGCCCTACTTTAACCGCGCCGATTCTGCTGGTGACCGCTTACGGCAGTTTCCTGCCCAGCGAGCAAGCCAGCGCCCTGGCACCTTTGCAGCAGCAGGCGCGACCGTTGGCGCGCAATGCGCTTTACCAGACATTGCGACGGATCTTGCAGCCGGAACTCAACACGATCAACGGTGCCCGGGTCGAAGTGCTCTCACCCCTGCGACGCGGGCGCATCCTGCTGGTGGAGGACAACCCGGTCAATCAGTTGGTGGCCAAGGGCATGCTCGGCAAACTCGGCTGCGAGGTGAGCGTCGCGGCCCATGGCGCCGAAGCCCTGGATCAGCTCGAGCACAGCGAATTCGACCTGGTGCTGATGGACTGCAACATGCCGGTGATGGACGGCTACGAAGCCAGCCGGCAGATCCGTCGCAGCGGGCGCTGGCCACAACTGCCCATCGTCGCCCTGACCGCCAACGCCATGTCCGAAGAACGCGAACGCTGCCGTGCGGCGGGCATGAGCGACTACCTGGCCAAACCCTTCCGCCGGGAAGAACTGGCGGCCCTGCTCGACTTGTGGATACCCACTACGACAGCGATTTGATTTGCCCCAACAGGTGATCGAGACCATCTCGCAGCTCATTCAGGCGATCCAGATCGACCCCGCTATCGCACAACAGGCGGGCCTTGAGCGGCCCGACCTGATCGCGCAAGGCCTTGCCGGTGGACGACAGGCTCAAGTGCACCTCGCGCTCATCGCGCGCCGAACGCTGGCGCTGCACCAATTGCAGTTGCTCAAGACGCTTGAGCAGCGGCGTCAGGGTCCCGGAATCCAGCGCCAAGCGCTCACCCAGCGCCTTGACCGTCGGCTGCTCCGGTGCCGCCTCCTGCCATTCCCACAGCACCAGCATCGCCAGGTATTGCGGGTAGGTCAGGCCCAGCTGATCGAGCATCGGCTTGTAGGCACGGATCACCGCCCGGGAAGCGGCGTACAGTTTGAAGCAGAGCTGACTGTCGAGTTTCAGCGAATCGACTGACAACGTGTTCATTTGAGCAGGGCTTCGATCTCGCGGCGCAGCGCTTGCGGCTTGGTGGCCGGAGCAAAGCGCTTGATCAGTTGACCGTCCTTGCCGATCAGGAACTTGGTGAAGTTCCACTTGATGCCCTGGGAACCCAATACACCCGGCGCGCGTTTTTTCAGCTGAACGAATAGCGGGTGAGCACCGGCACCGTTGACTTCGATCTTCTTGAACAGCGGGAAACTCACCCCGTAATTCAACTCGCAGAACTCGGAAATCGCCCCTTCGTTGCCCGGCTCCTGCTGGCCGAATTGATTGCAGGGAAACCCGAGCACCACCAAACCTTGATCCTTGTAGCTCTGCCAGAGCTCTTCGAGGCCTTTGTACTGCGGGGTGAAACCACATTTGCTGGCGGTGTTGACCACCAGCACCGCTTTACCGGCGAAATCGGCCAGGGTCTTTTGCTCCCCCTTGATGGTGGTGCAAGGGATGCTCAGCAGGTTGTCGCTCATGGCACGAACTCCGAATGAAGGAATATCAAACATAGCGAGCAATTGAATTGTGTGCAATTTAATAAATCAATAGATGCCCCACACGCGAACATCATTGTAGGAGCAGCCTTCGGCAGCTCCTACGCGCGCGACATCAGCAGATTATTCGCGGGGAACGAGGTCCAGGCACACCGAGTTGATGCAATAACGCAAACCGGTTGGCGGCGGACCGTCCGGGAACACATGCCCAAGGTGTGCATCGCACTTGGCGCAGACCACTTCGGTGCGGATCATGCCGTGGCTGATATCACGGATCTCGACCATCGCGCTGTCGCCGATCGGCGCGTAGAAGCTCGGCCAGCCGCAGCCGGAATCGAACTTGGTTTTGGAGTCGAACAGCGGTGCGTTGCAGCAGATGCAGTGGTAAACACCGTCGGTTTTGGTGCCGTTGTATTTACCGGAGAACGGCCGCTCGGTGCCCTTGAGGCGGCAAACGTTGTACTGCTCCGGATCAAGCATGGCCCGCCATTCTTCCAGGGTTTTTTCCAACTTTTCCATCGATACACCTCAGCAGCTGAAAAAGCCCGATCTGTACCTTTTCCACGGATCGGGCGGCACGTATGATTGCGCCTCGTCAAACGCCAGTCTGGCAGCCGGACCACGCGCATTCAAACGGATTTATGAGTGCCGCCACTCAAGGCGTCAGGCCTGTGTGAATACGCAGGATTCCCAGCACGGTCGTTCATACGCCGCCTGGATCGTTCATTTTCGGGAACACATCGCCATGCAGGTCAGCAAATCGAACAAGCTCGCCAACGTCTGCTACGACATTCGCGGCCCAGTGCTCAAGCACGCCAAACGCCTGGAAGAGGAAGGCCATCGCATCCTCAAGCTGAACATCGGCAACCCGGCGCCCTTTGGTTTCGAAGCGCCGGATGAAATCCTTCAGGACGTGATCCGCAACCTGCCGACCGCCCAGGGCTACAGCGACTCCAAAGGCCTGTTCAGCGCCCGTAAAGCCGTGATGCAGTACTACCAGCAAAAGCAGGTGGAAGGCGTCGGCATTGAAGACATCTACCTGGGCAACGGCGTTTCCGAGCTGATCGTGATGTCGATGCAGGCCCTGCTCAACAACGGCGACGAAGTGCTGGTGCCAGCCCCCGACTATCCGCTGTGGACCGCCGCAGTAAGCCTGGCGGGCGGCAACCCGGTGCATTACCTGTGCGACGAGCAGGCCAACTGGTGGCCGGACCTGGCCGACATCAAGGCCAAGATCACCCCGAACACCAAGGCCCTGGTCATCATCAACCCGAACAACCCGACTGGCGCTGTGTATTCGAAGGAAGTCCTGCTGGGCATGCTGGAACTGGCCCGTCAGCACAATCTGGTGGTGTTCTCCGACGAGATCTACGACAAGATCCTGTACGACGACGCCGTGCACATCTGCACCGCCTCGCTGGCACCGGACCTGCTTTGCCTGACCTTCAACGGCCTGTCCAAGTCCTATCGCGTGGCCGGCTTCCGCTCCGGCTGGATCGCCATTTCCGGCCCGAAACACCACGCCCAGAGCTACATCGAAGGCATCGACATGCTGGCCAACATGCGCCTGTGTGCCAACGTGCCGAGCCAGCACGCGATCCAGACCGCACTCGGCGGCTATCAGAGCATCAACGACCTGGTATTGCCCCAAGGGCGCCTGCTGGAACAGCGTAATCGTACCTGGGAACTGCTCAACGACATTCCGGGCGTGAGCTGCGTCAAGCCAATGGGGGCGCTGTATGCGTTCCCGCGGATCGATCCGAAAGTCTGCCCGATCCACAACGACGAGAAATTCGTACTCGACCTGCTGCTCTCGGAAAAGCTGCTGGTGGTACAAGGCACGGCCTTCAACTGGCCATGGCCGGACCATTTCCGCGTGGTCACCCTGCCACGGGTCGACGACCTGGATCAGGCCATTGGCCGGATCGGCAACTTCCTCAAGTCCTATCGCCAGTAAATGGCCTGTCACCGTGCGACGCGGATAAAAGTCGCACGGTGATTAATTCAGCAACACATCTGTGCGCCCTGCCCTGCATCGTTGTTTCAAGCGCTGACTGACGACACGTTTCATGCCCACGCCTAACAACGGCGGGGGCCTGCGACGCTAATTGGCTGACAACCGTTTCCCATGCCGTCGTCGGAAATGCCCTTCATGCAGCTAAACTGTTGCCGTAGGACACAGTTTGAAATAGTCACCCGGTTGAATAGCCCGGTGCAGCACCTTATATACCCCGCAGTACGCTACATCTTTAGCACGAGGAGATTTCTACAACCATGATGCGCATTTTGCTGTTTTTGGCCACTAACCTGGCGGTCGTGCTGATTGCCAGCATCACCCTGAGCCTTTTCGGCTTCAACGGGTTCATGGCGGCCAACGGGGTTGATCTCAACCTCAATCAGCTGCTGATTTTCTGTGCGGTCTTTGGTTTCGCCGGTTCCCTGTTCTCGCTATTCATCTCCAAGTGGATGGCGAAAATGAGCACCAGCACCCAGATCATCAGCCAGCCGCGCACCCGGCATGAGCAATGGCTGCTGCAAACCGTCGAGCAACTGTCCCGCGAAGCCGGGATCAAGATGCCCGAAGTCGGGATTTTCCCGGCCTATGAAGCCAACGCCTTCGCCACCGGCTGGAACAAGAACGACGCACTGGTCGCGGTCAGCCAGGGCTTGCTCGAACGTTTTTCACCCGATGAAGTGAAAGCCGTTCTGGCCCACGAAATCGGTCACGTGGCCAATGGCGACATGGTCACCCTGGCGCTGATCCAGGGCGTGGTGAACACCTTCGTGATGTTCTTCGCCCGGATCATCGGCAACTTTGTCGACAAGGTGATCTTCAAGAACGAAGAAGGCCAGGGCATCGCCTACTACGTGGCGACCATCTTCGCTGAACTGGTCCTGGGCATCCTGGCCAGCGCCATCGTCATGTGGTTCTCGCGCAAGCGCGAATTCCGCGCCGACGAGGCCGGCGCAAGCCTGGCGGGTACCAGCGCAATGATCGGCGCCCTGCAGCGCCTGCGTGCAGAACAAGGGCTGCCGGTGCACATGCCGGACACCCTGAATGCCTTCGGCATCAACGGTGGTCTCAAACAAGGGTTCGCTCGCATGTTCATGAGCCACCCGCCACTGGAAGAACGCATCGACGCACTGCGTCGTCGGGGCTGACAGGTTCCGCAGCACTAAAAGAAAAGGCCCGCAGTAAATGCGGGCCTTTTTTTGTCTATTTGATTAATGCGGTGCTCTTCAGGCCCTCTTCGCGGGCAAGCTCAACACACCTTAATGGCTGGAAACCCGATACACACGCTCCTCAAGCCGCGTGACACCGGCCTCGAGAAACTTCCAGCTCTCACCCAGGACGTCCTGATCTTCCAAAATCTTCAGCCCCCACGAAGCGCCCAGAAGCCGTTGCACTTCGTCATCAAGCACAGCAAACGGCGGCCCGGCCATTTGCGACTGGTCGTAATCCAGCGTAATCAAAAGCCCTAAAGAGTCTTTCGGCAGAATCCGAATCAGATGAGCCGCGTATTGCTCACGCATCGCTGGCGGCAACGCGATCAGCGCCGCACGGTCGTACAGCGCGCCGCAATCGGCAACATCGCCTGCCGTCAACTCGAAGAAATCACCGCACCACAGCTCGATAGACCCCGCCCGATAGACGTTGAAAGGTCCCTGCTCGCTGATTGCCGGGTCCAGTTGATGCTCATTGAAAAAGTCTTCGATGGCCTTTTCCGACAGCTCGATACCCAGCACCTCATGACCGCAGTGCGCCAGCCACAACAGGTCCAGGCTCTTGCCACACAACGGCACCAGTACGCGAGAACCTTCATCAAGGCCCAGTTGCGGCCAGAACCGTTGCAGATAGGGATTTACTTCCGGCAGATGGAAGCCGATCTGATTCGACGCCCATCGTTTGTGCCAAAACTCCGGCTGCATAATTAACCCCGAAAAATTCGATCAAAAGACTCTAAAACTTATATTAGATTTAGATCAATGATCTGACTGAAGATGCTGCCATCTTACTCCCAGGAGCTCAATTATGTTCCCCAGCCTGTATATCTCTCATGGCTCCCCCATGCTGGCCCTGGAACCTGGCGCCAGTGGGCCGGCCCTCGCGAATCTTGCCGCGACAATGCCGAAGCCCAAGGCCATCGTGATCGTTTCTGCGCACTGGGAAAGCAGCGAACTGCTGGTCAGCGGCAACCCTCAACCCGAAACCTGGCACGACTTCGGCGGCTTTCCTCAGGCTTTGTTCGAAGTGCAGTACCCAGCACCCGGCAACCCGCAACTGGCGGCGCAGGTTGTCGAGCTGCTGAAGGGCGATGGCTTGCCTGCGCGCATCGACGCCAAGCGCCCGTTCGACCACGGCGTTTGGGTGCCCTTGTCGTTGATGTACCCGCTGGCCGACGTCCCGGTGGTGCAGGTCTCGCTGCCCACCCGTGGCGGCCCGGCGCTGCAAACCCGCGTCGGCCATGCCCTGGCCAGCCTGCGCGAGCACGGCGTGCTGTTGATCGGCTCTGGCAGCATCACCCACAACCTGCGCGAACTGGACTGGCACGCCGGCCCGGAAAGCGTCGAACCCTGGGCCAAGGCGTTCCGCGACTGGATGATCGAGAAGCTCGAAACGAACGATGAAGCGGCGCTGCACGACTATCGTCAGCAAGCGCCGAACGCTGTGCGCAACCATCCGAGTGACGAACATCTGTTGCCGCTGTACTTCGCCCGCTCGGCCGGGGGTGAGTTCAGCGTTGTGCACCAGGGGTTCACCATGGGGGCGCTGGGTATGGATATTTATCGCTTCGACTGATCGTTCCCACGCTCTGCGTGGGAATGCAACCCGGGACGCTCCGCGTCCCAGAAGCGGACGCAGAGCGTCTATTGATTCATTCCCACGCAGAGCGTGGGAACGATCAGGCAAAAAAAATCCCCGAACCAGTCGGGGATTTTTTATGTGCGATCAATCAGCCCGAGAGCGGATCAATCTTCGCGGTAGCGACGCAGCTTCAACTGCTTACCGGCAACGCGAGTGTCCTTCAGCTTGGTCAGCAGACGCTCCAGACCATCTTCCGGCAGCTCGACGAGGCTGAAGCTGTCACGCACCTGGATGCGACCGATGGCTTCACGCGCCAGACCACCTTCGTTGAGGATGGCGCCCAGCAGGTTCTTGGCAGCGATACCATCACGCGCACCCAGCGCGGTACGGCAACGAGCACGACCTTCAGCCAACGGGATCGGAGCACGACGCTCGCGGTCACCACGGTCCGGACGATCACCGGAACGCTCTGGACGATCGCCACGCGGTGCATTGTTCGGCACCAGTGGACGCTCTTTCTCGATTGCGGCCAGGGTCAGCGCTTGACCGTTGGTAGCCTTGCGCAGCAGGGCTGCGGCCAGGGCACGCGGGCTGCAACCGATGTCGGCAGTCAGACGATCCAGCAGATCACCGTGAGTCGATTCGGCATCGCCTACCAGCGGCGACAGGCTGTTGGTCAGTTTCTTGATGCGGGCATCGAGAACAGCCTGAGCGTCCGGCAGGCGAACTTCGGCAACTTTCTGACCGGTAACACGCTCGATCACTTGCAGCATGCGGCGCTCACGAGGAGTGACCAGCAGCAATGCGCGACCTTCGCGACCGGCACGGCCGGTACGGCCGATACGGTGAACGTAGGATTCCGGGTCGTACGGCATATCAACGTTGAACACGTGAGTGATACGCGGAACGTCCAGGCCACGAGCGGCAACGTCGGTCGCCACAACGATGTCCAGACGGCCATCCTTGAGGGATTCGATGACGCGCTCACGCTGGTTCTGGGCAATGTCACCGTTCAGCGCAGCGGCTTTGTAGCCTTTGGCTTCCAGGGCACTGGCCAGGTCCAGGGTCGCTTGCTTGGTGCGCACGAACATGATCAGGGCGTCGAAATCTTCCACTTCCAGCAAGCTGAGAACGGCAGAAGTCTTCTGGTCAGCGTGAACCAACAGGTGAGCCTGTTCGATCGCGGTAACGGTCTGAGTCTTGCTCTGGATCTTCACGTGCTTCGGATCGCGCAGGTGGCGTTCGGCGATGGCACGGATCGATTGCGGCAGGGTAGCCGAGAACAATACGGTCTGACGGGTTTCCGGCATGGCCTTGAAGATAACTTCCAGGTCGTCCATGAAGCCCAGTTTGAGCATTTCGTCCGCTTCGTCGAGAACCAGGTGGTTCACGGTAGTCAGGACTTTTTCGTCGCGACGCAGGTGGTCGCACAGACGACCCGGAGTGGCGACAACAATCTGTGCGCCATTACGGATTGCTTTCAATTGTGGGCCCATCGGCGCGCCGCCGTAGACAGCCACAACAGTTACGCCCGGCATTTGCTTGGCGTAGGTTTCGAAAGCGGTTGCAACTTGTAGCGCCAACTCACGAGTTGGGGCCAGGATCAGAGCTTGCGGCTCGCGCTTGGACGGATCAATGCGGTGCAGGATCGGCAGGGCAAAGGCAGCGGTTTTACCGGTACCGGTTTGCGCCTGGCCAATCATATCGTGACCGGCGAGAATGATCGGGATCGACTGCTGCTGAATGGCCGAAGGCTCTTCATAGCCGGTAGCGACTACTGCAGCGACAATATTAGGGTGAAGTTCAAGAGCGGCGAAGCCGCCGATTTCCTGGGTCATGGGTCTGCCTCTAAGTGCATCCGCAAAGACCCATGCTCCAAAGCTGCGCATGCCGTGTTGAGACTCAAGAGTCGCCCTGGCAGCTTTGTCGGCGGGGATTTGCGAAAACGAATGAATGAAAAGAATCGTCAAGGAAGAGTCCGCGGGGCGGACGTGCAGCCGAAGCTGGCTTCGGGGAATTGCGCTACCTAAACGCGGCCCGGTTAAAGGCCGGCGCGCACTATACCGGAATTTGCCCAAAAAGGGAGCTTTTTTTATCGGAAAAAACCCGCGTACACCGTTGTGTCACAGGCTTTGCGGATAATCGTGCGGCCGTCTATTTTGCAAAGGCCCGGCCCTGCTGGCGATGGCGCTAAAACGGTTCACCCTTGCGACGCAGACCTTTGGTCTCATATCCCCCCTCCCGCCCCTTCCCACCCGAGGAAAGGAGGGTGTGCGGTCGATGATCGAGAAGCGGCCGGGGGGGGGGCAAAGGCTGCTGAAGCCAGTTGATGCAATGATCACCCATGGATTCCATTCACAAAATGGGTCAAGCCTTCAAGTCGCCGGCCGAATATCCTTGATCAACGACTGCAACGAATACCCCAATCGCGGCGCCAGGCCTTCCGCGCGGGCGATCAGCCCCTCCATGTCCAGCTCCTGATCCAGCTCCGATGGCACGATCAGAATCACGTTACCCTCCTTCACCGGCAGTTCCCAGTAATGCCGGTGATAGAGACCGCGCAACAACGCTGCGCCCAACGGTTTGCCGTCATCGGTGGCCCACTGGTTGATCACCAGCCAGCCACCCGGATTCAAGCGTTTCTGACAGTTTTCCAGAAAGCTCCAGGCCAGATGCCCGACACCCGGCCCGACATCGGTATACAGGTCGACGAAAATCAGATCGGCCGGTTCAGCCGTATCGAGCAACTCCAGCGCATCGCCGACACGGATGTACAGCCGCGGATCGTCATCCAGCCCCAGGTATTCAATGGCCAGGCGCGGTACGTCGGGGCGCAGCTCGATGGCTTCGACATCTTCCAGTGGCAGGAACTTCAAGCAAGCCTGGGTCAGTGTCCCGGCACCAAGGCCGAGGAACAGCGCGCTTTCCGGCTGCTCGTGGCACAGCGCACCAATCAGCATCGCGCGGGTGTAATCGTACTCGAGCCAGCTCGGGTCGGCGGTGAACACGCAGCTCTGTTCGATGGCGTCACCGAACTCCAGGAAACGGTAATCGGCCACTTCCAGCACGCGAATCACGCCGAACTCATCCTGTACCTCGGCGAGCAGATGCTCGACGCGCTCCTCAGTCATTTCGTCTCCCGATCGTTACCGGCCCCGGCAACGCGATAAACCGCAACATAAAGCGGCAAAGGCGCAATTGTCCGCGAAGCGACGGGAACAGGTCACGCACTAATTGCTGATAACATAACCGTCCGAGCGTAAAACACTAGAGACTGCGATGAGCCAACCCTGGAGCCCTGACAGCTGGCGCGCCCTGCCGATCCAGCAACAACCTCAATACCCCGACGCGGCACATTTGCTGCACGTCGAGCAAACCCTGGCGAGCTATCCGCCACTGGTGTTTGCCGGTGAGGCGCGGGAGTTGCGCCGTCAGTTTGCCGAAGTCACCCAGGGCCGGGCGTTTCTGTTGCAGGGCGGCGACTGCGCCGAAAGCTTCGCCGAATTCTCCGCCGCGAAAATTCGCGACACCTTTAAAGTGTTGCTGCAAATGGCGATCGTCATGACTTTCGCCGCCGGTTGCCCGGTGGTCAAAGTCGGACGCATGGCCGGTCAGTTCGCCAAACCCCGTTCGGCCAACGATGAAACCATCAACGGCGTGACGCTGCCGGCCTACCGTGGCGACATCGTCAACGGCATTGGCTTCGACGAAAAAAGCCGCGTGCCGGACCCCGATCGCCTTCTGCAGTCCTACCACCAGTCCACCGCGACCCTGAACCTGCTGCGCGCCTTTGCCCAGGGCGGCTTTGCCGACCTGCATCAGGTGCACAAATGGAACCTGGACTTCATCGCCAACTCGGCACTGGCCGAGAAATACAGCCACCTGGCCGATCGCATCGATGAAACCCTGGCCTTCATGCGCGCCTGCGGCATGGACAGCTCGCCGCAACTGCGCGAAACCAGCTTCTTCACCGCCCACGAAGCGCTGCTGCTGAACTACGAAGAAGCCTTCGTGCGTCGCGACAGCCTGACCAACGACTACTACGACTGCTCGGCCCACATGCTGTGGATCGGCGACCGTACCCGTCAGCTGGACGGTGCTCACGTCGAATTCCTGCGCGGGGTGCATAACCCGATCGGGGTCAAGGTCGGCCCGAGCATGAACCCTGAAGACCTGATTCGCCTGATCGATGTGCTCAACCCGGACAACGATCCGGGTCGCCTGAACCTGATTGCGCGGATGGGCGCGAACAAGGTCGGCGATCACCTGCCGCAGCTGATTCGCGCGGTGCAGCGCGAAGGCAAGCAAGTGCTTTGGAGCTCCGACCCGATGCACGGCAACACCATCAAGGCCAGCAGCGGCTACAAGACCCGCGACTTCGCGCAGATTCTTGGCGAGGTGAAGCAGTTCTTCCAGGTTCACGAAGCGGAAGGCAGTTATGCCGGCGGCATCCACATCGAAATGACCGGGCAGAACGTCACCGAATGCATCGGCGGCGCGCGGCCGATTACCGAAGATGGGCTGTCGGATCGTTATCACACCCATTGCGACCCGCGGATGAATGCCGATCAGTCGCTGGAACTGGCGTTTTTGATTGCCGAGACCCTGAAGCAAGTCCGCCGCTAAACCGCATTGAACCCTTCGCGGGCAAGTCGGATCGCCGCACCGCTCGCTCCTACTGTAGGAGCGAGCGGTGCGGCGATCCGACTTGCCCGCGAAGGCGTCAGTTCAATCACCGCCACTGTGAGCCAACGCCCCCCGCAACCGCGCCGCACTCGCCCTCGGGCAATTCAGCTGAACCCGCTCAAGCCCCAACCAATCGGCCATCCGCCGCAGATTGACCGCCAAAGCCCGCATCCCTTCATCATCCAGCCCTGGCTCTTCCTCATGCACGGCATGCACCGCCAACCGGCCCGACGCTCGTTCGGCTCGCAAGTCGACCCGCGCAGCGATCCGCTCATTGTGCAAAAACGGCAAGACGTAATAGCCGTAGACCCGCTTGTGCTGCGGCGTATAAATCTCCAGCCGATAACGGAAATCGAACAATCGCTCGGTACGGCTGCGCTCCCAAATCAGCGAATCGAACGGTGAAAGCAGCGCACTGGCCTCGACCTTGCGCGGCACTTTCGGCTCAGCCAGGCAATAAGCCGGTTGCCGCCAGCCTTCAACCTCACAGACCAGCAGCTCTCCGCCCTCGACCAGTTCCGCCAGACGCGGTCGGCTGTCTGCCGGGTTCAAGCGAAAATAATCGCGCAGGTCCTTTTCCGTACCAACGCCAAACGCCGTGGCGGCATGCAGCAACAGGCCGCGCTGGGCTTCGGCTTCACTGAGCAAGGGCTGCTGAAGAATCGCCGAAGGAATCACCCGCTCCGGCAAATCATAAAGCCGTTCGAACCCGCGCCGGCTGGCCACGGTCACTTCACCGGCGGCGAACAACCATTCCAGCGCATGCTTTTCGGCGCTCCAGTCCCACCACGGCCCTGCCCTTTCCTGACGGGTCGACAGACTGCCCGCCCCCAACGCACCGAGTTCCTCGACCGACGCTAAAACGCGGCGAATCGTGTCCTGCTGCTCACGACCGAAACGCGCCAGTTGCTGGTAGATGTCTTCGCCGCGGGCTGCGCGCTGCATGCGCCAGCGCATCAAGGGGTACATCGACAAGGGCAACAGCGACGCTTCGTGGCCCCAATACTCGAATAACGTGCGCCGACGGCCCTGACTCCAGGCAGCCTGATCGAGCAAGTCGGTTGAGTAATTGCCAAGACGGGAAAACAAGGGAAGGTAGTGCGAACGCACCAACGCATTGACCGAATCGATCTGCAGAATGCCGAGCCGTTCGATCAGCCGGTTGAGCTGAACCGGTTTGATCGCCGCCGGCGGCTGGCGCCCATTGAACCCTTGGGCGGCCAGCGCCAGACGCCGAGCCTGTTTGAGGGAAAAGGACAGTGTGGCGGGCATGAGCATCTCCTTGTCTGCTCGCAACCTACCTCACCCGAAAGCGGTTTGTGTAGCGATGGCATCATCATTTGTGCATCGGATCATCCCAGAACGGTCTTACCGCCTCATGTTCCACATCTGCGCGGCTCACGCCGATGTCCTTCAGTGCTTCGTCGCTCAAGCTCGCCAGTAATTCACGTTCACGGTGAAGTTCGTACCAGCGACTAAACTTGTGCAGCAGATCGGATACCGCGTGGATTGAGAATTTTTCTTCCGTTACATGCTCGTTGTGACCTTTCATCGTGTAGCCCTCCTTTAGGGATGGATCCAGTCTCGCTGCAGCGCTAAGATCAATCCAACGAATGTTTCTGATGGCATACATCTCGGAGATTGATGAATGTCCGCCTACCCCAGTATCGACACCGATGTACTGCGCACCTTCGTCGCGATCGCCGATCAGGGCGGCTTTACCCGCGCCGGGGAAATGGTCAACCGCACCCAGTCGGCGGTGAGCATGCAGATGAAACGTCTGGAAGAGGACGTGTTGCAGCGCCAGCTGTTCGAACGCGACGGGCGCCAGGTCAAGCTGACCGCCGAAGGCCAGGTGTTGCTGGGCTATGCGCGGCGCATCCTCAAACTCCACAGCGAAGTCTTCAATACCCTGCGCGAGCCGCACATGGTCGGCACAGTGCGCATCGGCACGCCCGACGATTACGTGATGCGCTTTCTGCCGGGCATCCTGTCGCGCTTCGCGCAGTTCTACCCGCTGATCCAGATCGAGGTTCATTGCGAATCGACCCGGCAACTGTTGCAGCGCCAGGACCTGGACCTGTCCATCGTCACCCGCGAGCCGGGTAACGAGATCGGCCAGTTGTTGCGCAAGGAGCGTTTTGTCTGGGCCGAAGCCCAATGCTTCAACGCCCACGAGCAGACGCCGCTGCCGCTGGCGATGTTCAACAGTGATTGTTTCTGCCGTGTTTGGGCGTGTAATGCGCTGGACGCCATGGGCCGCGATTACCGCATTGCCTACAACAGCTCCAGCCTGTCGGCATTGATGGCGGTGGTCAGCGCGGGGCTTGCGATCACCGCGCAACTGGAAAGCCTGATCACGCCAGACATGCGCATCCTCGGCGCCGACCAGGACCTGCCCCTGCTGCCGGAAGCCAGCATCATGCTGATCCGCAACCTGAACAACCCTTCGCCGATCACCGAATGCCTGGCCGAGCACATCGTCGAAGGCTTCAAACTTTAAAGGCGAGCATCACCGCGCAGCACACCAGAAACCCACAGAACAGCCCGCGTAACAGCCGCTCCGGCAGTGCGTGGGCGATTCTCACGCCCCAACTGATGCTCATCAATCCACCGACCGCCAACGGTATACCGATCGCCCAGTGCACCTGATGGTGCACCGCATAAGTCGCCAACGTGACGCCCGTGCTCGGCAATGCCAGCGCCAGCGACAAGCCCTGGGCAACCACTTGACTGGTGCCAAACAGACTGGTCAACACTGGCGTTGCCACCACCGCCCCGCCCACGCCAAACAACCCGCCCATGGTCCCGGAAGCCGCGCCGAGCACGCCCAGCCACGGCCATGAATAGTGCATCTGCGAAGACGCCGGCGCGGTGGCGGTGAACATTCGCATCAGATTGTAGGCAGACAGCGCGACCAGAAACGCGACGAAACCCAGGCGCATGGTTTGCGCATCGATGCCCACCGCCCAGATCGAACCGATCCAGGCGAAGCAGAACCCCATCGAAGCCAATGGCAGCGCATGACGCAATTCGATGCGATTGCGCTGGTGATAGCGCCACAGCGCCAGCATCACGTTCGGCACCACCATCACCAGCGCCGTGCCTTGGGCGACTTGCTGATCGAGACCGCACCACACGCCCAACAGCGGAATCGCCACTAACCCGCCACCAATGCCGAAGAGCCCGCCGAGGGTGCCCAGGGCGGCGCCAAAAACCAGGTACATCACGAACTCAATCACAGGCGGCTTCCTCTTGTCAGGCCGTTCATCCTACGCAGTCGGCTCTGGCAGGGAAACGCACAGCAACGCACAATGGCTGTGCCAAATTCGCACAAGCGTTGACGAAGCCATGAACCCCAATCAATTGACCGAACAACTCGGGCTGTTTCTGGATGTGCTGGAAACCGGCAGTTTTTCCGCCGCATCCCGCCGCCATCCCCTGACACCATCGGCCGTAGCGCGACGCATCGACAGCCTGGAAAGCGCCGTCGGCAGTCAGCTGTTCATTCGCAGCACCCACGCGGTGCGGGCTACTCCGGCAGGCTTGGCCTTTGCCGAGCGCGCGCGGCGGATCGTCGCGGAACTGCGGCTGGCCCGGGCGGAAGCGGTGTCCCTGAGCAATGCGCCGGAAGGCTTGATTCGGGTCGATGCGCCGGCAGCGTTCGGACGACGCCATCTGGCGCCGGTGATTGCCGACTTCCTGACGCTTTACCCCGGCCTCGACGTGCAATTGCACCTGATCGACAGCTTTGTCGACATGCAGGGCTCGAACCTGGGCAAGGTCGATCTGGTGCTGCGTGCCGGGCAAATGGCCGATACCCGACTGGTGGCCACGCCGTTGGCGAGCATGGTGCGCATCGCTTGCGCCAGCCCCGATTACCTGCAACGCCGTGGCGTGCCAACCGAGCCGGCGCAATTGGTCGACCACGACGGTCTGGATTGGGACGGCCTGGCTCCGCCGTTCGCCTGGCGCTTCGAGCGTGATGGGCAGATGCATTTGCACCGGCCTGCGCGAATCCGCATGAGCGCCAACAATGCCGAGGCGCTGGTCTGCGGCGCACTGGCCGGGTTGGGCGTCGCGCATCTGCCGACATGGCTGGCCAGCGAATATTTATTGCGCGGCGAACTGCTGCCGCTGTTCTGCGAAAAAGGTCTGCCAAAACCGGAAAGCACCGGCATTTATGCGTTACGCCTGGAGCAACAACCCAGTTCACGCAGCCGCTTGTTGCTGGAATACCTGAAGACCCGTTTCAGCCCCATCCCGCCGTGGGATCTGGCGCTGCAAACCAATCTGGACCGCCACTAGTCCATAATTATCTGGCGCATTAAAGATTCGCCCGCTAGATTCATGACGATCACTGATCAAGGCGTTGAAATGAACACCGAGCGCAACACCCCGGACAACTGCGACAACCTGCTGCTGGACAATCAGGTCTGCTTCGCCCTGCATTCCACCTCGCTGCTGATGACCAAGGTCTACAAACCGCTGCTGCAAGCGCTGGGCCTGACGTATCCGCAGTACCTGGCGATGATGGTGTTGTGGGAAAAGGACGGGTTGACGGTCGGCGAAATCAGCACCCGACTGCTGACCGATCCTGGCTCCCTCACCCCGCTGCTCAAGCGCCTGGAAGCCGAAGGCCTGCTGAGCCGTACCCGCAGCCGCGAAGACGAACGGGTGGTGATTGTCGAACTCACCGAGCAAGGCCATGCGCTGCGAGACAAGGCGCGCGATATTCCGCAGTGCATCCTCGGCGCCAGCGGACAGACGCTGGAACAGTTGAAGAAGCTGCAAGCGGATCTCCAGGAGCTGCGCAGCCACCTGCAAGACAGCCTTTAGACCGCGTTATCGTTCTTCGCGGCGCTCCGACTTGCCCGCGAAGGCGTCCTCCCCGTCGTAAAAAAATTCACTTCGCATAAATCCCGCACGAAGGCCTCTATCTCAAGCATCTCCCGCCTGGTCGAATCTCCAGGCGATGATCTGGGTCAGTTTTTTTCAAAAAATTATCTTGCGCGCTAAATATTTGCGAGCTACATTCACTTCGCACTTACTTAGCGCGCAAACATTTAGCGCAAATAATCAAACCCCGAACGAGGCTCACACCATGCAAACTCTCTACACCGCAATCGCAACCTCCACTGGCGGCCGTGACGGTCGTGCGATCTCCAGCGACAACGTCCTCGACGTCAAACTCGCCACCCCAAAAGAACTCGGCGGTGCCGGCGGTGCGGCAACCAACCCTGAACAACTGTTCGCTGCCGGCTATTCCGCCTGCTTCATCGGCGCGCTGAAATTCGTCGCCAGCCAGACCAAACGCAAAATCCCGGATGACGCCTCGATCACCGCCCATGTCGGCATCGGCCAGATCCCTGGCGGTTTCGGTCTGGACATCGACCTGCACATCAGCCTGCCGGGCCTTGAACAAGCCGATGCGCAAAGCCTGGTCGACGCTGCCCACCAAGTCTGCCCGTACTCCAACGCCACCCGTGGCAACGTCGATGTACGCCTGCACGTTACCGTCTAACCACTGATTCCAAGGCCGAACAGGAAATGGATATGAACACTTTCAGCAAAGTCTTGACCGGTACCCTTCTCGCCCTGTCCATCAACAGCGCGTTCGCAGGCGACGGGGTTGAACACAACACCCAGGCGTTCCTCGACGTGCTGAATGCCGGCACCGGCAAACCGATGGAACAGCTCACTCCTGCCGATGCCCGTGCGGTGTTGGTGGGTGCGCAGGCCGGGGTGAAGCTGACGCTGCCAAAAGCCGATGTCAGCACCAAGACCATCCAGGTCGACGGCCAACCGATCAGCCTGACCATCGTTCGGCCGGCCGGGGTCAAGGGCGAGCTGCCAGTGTTCATGTTCTTCCACGGCGGCGGCTGGGTGCTGGGGGACTTCCCGACCCACGAGCGGCTGGTTCGGGACTTGGTAACGGGTTCGGGCGCGGCAGCGGTGTTCGTCAACTACACCCCTTCGCCCGAGGCGCATTACCCGGTGGCGATCAACCAGGCCTACGCCGCGACGAAGTGGGTGGCCGAGCACGGTAAAGAGATCAACGTCGACGGCAAACGCCTGGCCGTGGCCGGCAACAGCGTCGGTGGCAACATGGCGGCCGTGGTTGCGCTGATGGCCAAAGACAAGGGCACGCCGGCGATCAGGTTCCAGGTGTTGTTGTGGCCGGTGACTGACGCCAGCTTCGAGACGGCGTCTTACAACCAGTTCGCCGAGGGGCACTTCCTCACCAAAAACATGATGAAGTGGTTCTGGGACAACTACACCACTGATGCCAAACAGCGGAACGAAATCTACGCCTCACCGCTGCGGGCGACCACCGCGCAACTCAAGGGTTTGCCACCCGCTCTGGTGCAGACGGCCGGCGCCGATGTACTGCGCGATGAAGGTGAAGCCTACGCCCGTAAGCTCGACGAGGCCGGTGTGCCGGTCACGGCGGTGCGCTACAACGGCATGATCCACGACTACGGTTTGCTCAACGTGGTGAGCCAGGTGCCTGCGGTGCGTTCGGCGATGCTGCAAGCATCCGAAGAGCTCAAGCAACACCTGAAATAATTAAGCAAAAGATCGCAGCCTCGTTTCACTCGACAGCTCCTACATGGGTTTTGTATTCCCCCTGTAGGAGCTGTCGAGTGAAGCGAGGCTGCGATCTTTTCTGGATCACAAAAAAGCCCGACTCAATGGTCGGGCTTTTTCATTCCTCAAGCGGTGCTTATTTAGCACGGCCTTTGTAGGAACCGCCTTCGCGGGTATCGATCTCGATCATGTCGCCGATTTCGATGAAGTCAGCAACCGACAGCTCGGTACCGTTCTTCAGTTTGGCAGGCTTCATCACCTTGCCGGAAGTGTCACCGCGAGCGGAACCTTCGGTGTAGTCAACCTGACGCACGATAGTGGTCGGCAGTTCTACGGAAACCAGACGCTCTTCGAAGAAGATCGCTTCGCAAACATCGGTCATGCCTTCTTCAACGAAAGGCAGAACGGCTTCGATGTCTTCAGCGTTCAGCTCGTACATGGTGTAGTCAGTGGTGTCCATGAACGTGTAGGAGTCGCCGCTGATGAAGGACAGGGTCGCTTCTTTGCGGTCGAGGATTACGTCGTCCAGCTTGTCGTCAGCGCTGTAAACGGTTTCGGTCTTGTAACCGGTCAACAGGTTTTTCAGCTTGGTCTTCATGATCGCGCTGTTACGACCCGACTTGGTGAATTCAGCTTTCTGAACCAGCCAAGGATCGTTGTCGATACGGATCACCATACCGGGTTTCAGTTCTTTACCAGTTTTCATTGCGAATATCCGAATTTGGATGGGATTTACAAAAATCTAGGCCGCGTATCATATCCAATTTAGGTAAAACTGTACCAGCGCCGCGGCAAGATCTGCCTGCAAGGCTTGTTCCAGACACCACGCCTCGGCATGTTTTTCCAGTTCCGGCCAATGTTTGCGGGTTGATTTCCAGTGCTCAACCATTGTCTCACCTGCATTCCACGCCCGCCATAGACCGCTGATCGCCTCGCCGGCAGGTTTGGACAGGCCGTGGGTGTACAGGGTCAGGAAGGCGTCGAGCTTGTCCAGGTGGATATCTTCGTCCTGCTGATAGATGTGCCAGAGCAGCGGCCGGCCTGCCCATTGCGCACGAACAAAGGAATCTTCGCCGCGCACGGCGTTGAAATCGCAGCTCCACAGCAGCAGGTCATATTGATCCTGTCGGACGAACGGCAGCACTTGCACGGTCAGGGCGTCGCGCGCATGCACTGCGCCGGCCGTCAGCCCGCTCACCCCGAGCCAGCGTTCGACGTCGCCGAGAATCCGCCCCTCGGGCACCAGCAGATGAGTGGGCGTCGAGTCGGCAGCCATGGCGTCGAGCCAACTGGCCAGCCCGGTATTCTCGTAAGCGAACAGCGAGATCAGCTGTGCATTCGGGGCGCGTTCAACCCCCAGGCCTTGCAGGAATTCTCGCTGAGCCTCAGGGCTTTGCTGAAACTGCCGACGCCGCTCGAGCAATCCCCTCTCACGCAGCAAGCCACCTGTGCCCTTGCGAAAACCCGGGAAGAAAAAGAACTTCTGCACATTCTTGTACTTCACCGACGGCAAGCCGTGACAACCGACGACCCAGTCTTCGGCGCTCAGATAATCGAGGTTCATCCACAGTGGCGGCTTTTCCCGTTCGGCCATGGCCTCCATATAAGCACTCGGCAACTGGCAGGCGAATGCGGCGATAACGACATCTGCGGCTTCGGTGGGTTGCCAGTCCGCTGACCACTGTCGCACCTCGACACCCTGCTGCCACTGCTGCGCGGCGTGGATGTCGATTTCTGGACACAACCGCTCGAAGGCCCGCAGGTCATCGACCCACAAGCGCACCGTCACTGCATGTTCGGCCACCAGTTGGCGGGCCAGACGCCAGGTCACGCCGATGTCGCCGAAATTGTCGACCACGGTGCAAAAAATATCCCAGCGGGTTTTCATTTCAGGCATTCCAGGTTCCCGTTGGCAAAAGCGCCGATTGTCCGCATAAATTACCCCGCGCAGAAGAGCCGACGACGATTAATCTTCGTGCGACAATCGCCACTCCCCCGCGACCACCCGCCAGGAGGCAGTCATGCCCTACCGTCCCCACCCGCGCCGTTCCATGCCGATCCAGCTCAATGCGCTGCAACTGACCGGCAGCATCGCCCTCGGTTTGTGGCTGGGATTTATCGCGATCGCACTGACCTGTTGGCTCGCCTGGCGCCTGTTGTTCAACGAGCAATTGGCACCCTTGGCCCAAGCGGTGGAACAACTGGCCAAACCGCCGGTGATTGAACAACCCGCTGCGCAAAACCCGATGTTCGAACAGTACGAGGAACACCTGCGCAGGAACGACCAGCAACAAATGGTGGAACAGGCCAGAAGCAGCAAACACAATCTGGCCAATCCAAAATGTCAGTTCTGGCTGCAACAAGACCAGACCGCGCCGAGCGAAAAAAGCCGCGCCAACGTCCTGCAATTCTGCGATTGATCATGAAGCACTCCATGCACAAGCCGACCGTCCACCAACTGATTATCGACAAGCTGCGGATCGATCTCGACATCGCCGAGCGTGCCGCGCAAACCGCTTACGAAACCGCGACCCACGAAGAAAACATAGCCGAAAACAAGTACGACACCCTGGGGCTGGAGGCGTCTTATCTGGCGGCCGGGCAGGCCAGGCGGGTGGAGGAAATCAGGCTGTCATTGACCCTTTGCCAGAACCTGACACTGCGGCCTTATGACGAGCGGCGCGGCATCGAAGTCGGCGCCCTGCTCGGCCTGGAAGACGAAAAGGGTCGCGAACAATGGCTGTTCCTGGCCCCCGACGCGGCCGGGTTGAAGGTTGACCTAGTGGGGCAATTGATTACCGTCATCACCCCTCGTTCGCCGCTGGGTAAAAGCCTGCTGGGCAAGTTCGAAGGGGATGAAGTGGAGATTCTGGTGGCGGGCGCTCGGCAACAGTTTGCTGTCACCGAGGTGGTCTAGCGTCTGTTGACGCTTAATGGACCGGCAGTTCGACGCCGTCGAACAGCTCTTCCAATTCCTGTTTGTTGTGGCACTGAATGGCCTTGGCCATCACTTCGCGGGTCAGGTGCGGAGCGAACTTCTCGATGAAGTCGCACATGAAGCCACGCAGGAAAGTGCCGCGACGGAAACCGATTTTGGTAATACTGGATTCGAACAACTCGCTGGCATCAAGCACCACCAGGTCGCTATCGAGCTTGGTATCAACTGCCATTTTCGCCACGATGCCTACGCCCAGACCCAGGCGAACGTACGTCTTGATCACGTCGGCGTCGGCGGCGGTGAACACCACTTTCGGTGTCAGGCCACGGTGGCTGAAGGCTTCGTCGAGTTTCGAACGACCGGTGAAACCGAACACGTACGTCACGATCGGGTATTCGGCCAGGGCTTCGAGGGTCAGCTTCGACAGCTTGGTCAGCGGGTGGCCCTGAGGTACGACCACGCAGCGGTTCCAGCGATAGCACGGCATCATCACCAGATCACCGAACAGCTCCAGGGCTTCGGTGGCGATGGCGAAATCGACGGTGCCGTCCGCGGCCATCTCGGCGATCTGCATCGGCGAACCCTGGTGCATGTGCAGGGCAACGTCCGGGTATTGCTTGATGAAATTGCTGATCACCGGCGGCAATGCATAACGCGCCTGGGTGTGGGTGGTGGCGATCGACAGGGTGCCTTTTTTCTCGTTGGAGAATTCCTGGGCGATCTGTTTGATGCTTTCAACTTTGCGCAGGATCTCACCGGCAGTGGTGATGATGCGCTCGCCGGCCGGGGTAACGCGGGTCAGATGCTTGCCGCTGCGGGCGAAAACCTCGACCCCCAATTCGTCTTCCAGCAGACGAATCTGTTTGCTGATGCCCGGTTGCGAGGTGTAGAGGCTTTGGGCTGTAGCAGAAACGTTGAGGTCGTGGTGCGCCACTTCCCAGATGTAGCGCAATTGTTGAAGCTTCATATGAATCCCTCAAAGCAGGTAGACGCCACGGGCATCAGCGACGGTATATAACTATATTAATGGTTCGACCAATAAATCTAGAACTTTTTTGTCAAAATGCCATTATTCGTGTTCTAGCGATCCTCTTTGCGGCGACGCTCCACCAGCGGCACCAGATAGACCGGCACCCTGGCCAGTTGCAACACGCGCGCAGCGGTTCGACCCAACGGCGTTTCCGCGCCAGCACCATGGCTGTGACTTCCTACGATCAGCAAATCGACAGAGAGTTTCTGCGCCTGGTCGAGTATCACCTGCGACGGATCGCCCTGCAGCACCCGCACTGCCTGAATCCGCTGCAAATCCTGCTCTCCTTCATCCCCCAGCTCTTCGCGAAAGTTGTCGAGCACCCGTTGCTGAATATTGGCGATCACATTGTTCAGACCCTGACTGTGAAATTCGTTCAAGGCCTTCTCGTCGAGATAGCTCTGCAACACGGATTCGGCAAACAGCCCCATGGGCTCTACCGCGTGCACCACATACAAGTCGGCATTGAATGTTCGAGCCAGTTCCAAGGCATGCTGCATCACCAATGGTGCGTACAGACCCAAGTCAGTGGCATACAGCATCGAACGAATCATATGACCTCCTCGAATGCCAACATGGCGGAGATTGATTCAGCTTAGCAGTGCCGTGGCGAGTGCGGCGCCCGGCGCAACGCATTGAACCGCCGGGCTTTAAACCGACGGCTCGTTACTGATGCCATGGGGCACGTGCCCGGTGGCGACCACTTCACGGGCCAGCTCGCAATGGCCTGCCTGATCGTCGAAAAATACGTCGGCGGCAAAGGCTTCGAGAAAAGCCGATTTGGTCAGGCCGCCAAGAAACAGCGATTCGTCCAGACGAATGTCCCATTCGCGCAAGGTACGGATCACCCGTTCATGGGCCGGTGCCGATCGCGCGGTCACCAGCGCGGTGCGGATCGGACAGGCATCATCGGGGAACTCGCGCTGCAACAGATTGAGCGCCGCGAGGAAGCCTTTGAACGGCCCGCCACGCAAAGGCTCGCGGGCCGCTTCCCGCTCGCTGGCCTGAAACGCCGCCAGGCCTCCCGACTGATAGACCCGCTCCGACTCGTCGGAAAACAGCACCGCGTCACCGTCGAAAGCAATGCGCAATTCATCGCTGGCGGCGCGACTGGCACCGCCCGACAGAATAGTCGCTGCGGCGAATCCGGCCTCCAGCGCATTGCGCACGTCTTCGGCATGGGTCGAAAGAAACAGGTCGCAACCAAAGGCCTTGAGGTACGGATAAGGACTGCGTCCGCCGACGAATGCCGCACGCGAGATCGACAGGCCATAGTGATGAATCGAGTTGAAAACCCGCAGGCCGGTGTCGGCGCTGTTGCGCGACACCAGGATCACCTCGACCCGGGCACGGCCGAGACTGGCGTTCAGGTTCAGGAGTTTTTCCACCAACGGGAATGCATCGCCGGGCTCGAGAATTTCGTCTTCATGTTCGATCTGGTACTGCCGATAAGCCTCGACGCCGCTCGACAGATAGACCTTATGGCTCTCGCTCAAGTCGAACAGCGCTCGCGAAGAAATCGCCAGCACCAGTTTGTCGTCTATGACATTTGCCATGCCCTTCCCCCTTCCTTGACCGACTCAGTGGTTACGTCGGTCGATAAAACTCAAGCTGCGATACAAGGCCTCGATTCGCGGCAACTCACATCCCGCCGCCTTCGCCGCTGCCAGTGGCCGAGTGTAAATGGCGTCCAGCTCCAGCGGCCGCTTGTGCAGAAAATCGTGGTACATGCTCGGCCAGTAGTCGGGCATTTTCTCGGTCATCATGAACAGATAATCGGCGTAACCCGGTGGCATGTCATGACCGCAGGCCTTGGCCCCCTGAACCACTTCAGCCATCAAGGCCTGAATCAGCGCGCGACTGTCGGCATCCGCCATCAACGGTGTGGTGCTGGCCCCGAGCAGCACCGACAGACCGTTGTAGGGAATATTCCAGACCAGTTTCTGCCAGCACACCTGCTGCAGATTCGGCATGGCCTGGGCGTCGATACCGGCAGTGCGGAACAACCCAGCGCCCTCCTCGACGATGTTCATGCGTGCCTGTGCATCGGCGGCGGGGCCACTGTGGTAGCCGACACTCAGCGCCCCCAACGCTTGATGAGTGATGACCCCGGGGCCGGCGCGATGGACGCAGATCAGACAACGCCCGCCCAGCAGATGCAGCGAATCAGGGAGCAACTCGCGCAGACGGTCTTCGACGTCCAGGCCATTTTGCAGCACCAGCACTTTGGCATCAGGGGCCGCGGCTTGAACAATGGCCGGTGCCAGGTCTGCGTTACTGGTGGTCTTGGCGCCCACCAGCAACCAGTCACAGGGCGGCATGTCGGCAGCCGACGAATAGGCCTGGACCGGGTTCAAGGTCAGCGGTCCCAACGACGCGTGGTCGAGATGCAAGCCGCGTTCGGCCACCGCTGAAAACTCGCTGCGCAACAGAAAATGCACATCGAAGCCGGCACGCGCCAGCATCAGCCCGTAGAAACCACCGATCGCGCCGGTCCCGATAATGCCGATTCTCGGCTTGGCCAATGTGCCTGTCATGGCAACTCCTCTGCTGGTCGATTCAGCGCCTGGTCCACAGCCTCGTTGAGCGCTGTGCGGGTCAGGCGCGACTGTAGCGCCCCGAAATACTCACCGTCGCGCACCACAAACAGTGCCGGTAAATGAAAGACCCTATAACGCTCGACCACCCCGCCATTGCTCCCGGCATCGATCCAGCACAGCCGATCGACCGCCAGTTCGAGCCTGGGCAACTGCTCGCGGGCAAAACGGCAACTGGCGCAGCCGACGCTGGTAAAAATCACCAGTGAAATGCCGCTCATCGCCAGCAACCGTTGGTCGGCGTCGAAATCGGTCAGTTCCGATTCGACCACTATACTGGGAGAAACAGTGTCAAGTGGCCGACACAGGGAGTCCGTGTTCATGAGACGTTATCTTCCTCATCCTGACGATGTGCCCGTCGAATTAACGTTGTTCAAACATGAGTGTATTTCGCGGCAACAGCTGCACACTATCAGCCTCGGTGGCATGGCTTGCAATTACCACCGCGCCTGGCGCCACGGTACGGCGCTGGAAGTACGCATGCCAACCCTGAACCCGGACTTGCGTTTCCTGGGTTATGTGGCGTGGTGTTTGCGACGAAAACGCGGCTATCTGGTGGGCATCGCCTTCGTCGACGAACAGACGCTATTTTGCGCACGGATGGGTGAGCAGATCTGCCAGATCGAACGTTACTGCCGCCTGCATGACCCGCACGACGACCTGCAGGATATTCAGGCCCTCGCTCTCGAATGGGTCCAGCATCACGCCGACGAGTTCTCCCACGACACCGTTCGCAAGGCATTTGCACAGCCTGTGCTGGATTAGGGACGCTCTCAATCAGTTTCCCCGCCGACGGAAAAACTGACTGAGAATGTCCCCTAAACGGTGTCTGCCCATTGTCGAGCCACGGTGTAACGCGCTAAGGTTCGGCTCCCCGACGCGCTTAATTTGCTGTGCTCCGCCGCGCGGGTTCGCTGGCGGCCGGCACCCGTGACCTGACGAGTAAACGATGGCTGATTTACCGATCAACGACCTTAACGTCGCCTCCAACGAGACCCTGATCACTCCCGATCAGCTCAAGCGTGATATTCCTTTGAGCGACGCTGCCCTGCGCACCGTCACCAAGGGCCGCGAAGTCATTCGCAACATTCTTGATGGCACCGACCACCGCCTGTTCGTCGTGATCGGGCCGTGCTCGATCCACGACATCAAGGCTGCCCACGAATACGCCGAGCGCCTGAAAGTGCTCGCGGCCGAAGTGTCCGATACCCTGTATCTGGTCATGCGCGTGTATTTCGAGAAGCCACGCACCACCGTTGGCTGGAAAGGCTTGATCAACGATCCGTACCTGGATGACTCGTTCAAGATTCAGGATGGCCTGCACATCGGTCGTCAGTTGTTGCTGGACCTGGCCGAAATGGGCCTGCCGACCGCGACCGAAGCCCTCGATCCGATCTCCCCGCAATACTTGCAGGACCTGATCAGCTGGTCGGCGATCGGCGCACGCACCACCGAATCCCAGACGCACCGTGAAATGGCTTCCGGCCTGTCCTCGGCCGTCGGCTTCAAGAACGGCACCGATGGCGGCCTGACGGTGGCCATCAACGCCCTGCAATCGGTTTCCAGCCCGCACCGTTTCCTGGGCATCAACCAGGAAGGTGGCGTGTCGATCGTCACCACCAAGGGCAACGCCTACGGTCACGTGGTATTGCGCGGCGGCAACGGCAAGCCGAACTACGATTCGGTCAGCGTCGCGCTCTGCGAGCAAGCGCTGAAAAAGGCCAACATCAAGCCGAACATCATGGTCGATTGCAGCCACGCCAACTCCAACAAGGACCCGGCCCTGCAACCGCTGGTGATGGAGAACGTCGCCAACCAGATTCTCGAGGGCAACCAGTCGATCATCGGCCTGATGGTCGAAAGCCACCTGAACTGGGGCTGCCAGGCAATCCCGAAAGACCTCGCCGACCTGCAATACGGCGTGTCGATCACCGACGCCTGCATCGATTGGACAGCCACTGAAAACACCTTGCGCAGCATGCATGCCAAGCTCAAGGACGTGCTGCCTAAACGCGATCGCAGCTGATCGCCGTTTCGCGCATAAAAAAACGCCAGGTTTGAACCTGGCGTTTTTTTATGCGCTGGTTTTGCTCACAGCTTGGCGGCATGCCGCTGATGACGCTCCATGTAGCGCTCCACGTAGGAGCACGATGGAATCACCGTGTAGCCCATTTCATCAGCGTATTGCAGCGCCTGCTCGGTCAAAGCCGCCGCGATGCCGCGACCACGCAGCGCGTTGGGCACAAAAGTGCGATAAATATCCAGGGTCTGTTTTCCCAGATCCATATAGGTCAGGTAGGCACGATAACCGTCCACAGTGGTCTCGAACTGATGACCAGCCTGGTCATGGTGGATGGACAACGCCTCGCTCATCACTACTCCTCGCGGGTCTTTAATTCTGACCCCTACCTTACCGATGTTTTTCCGGCGAAGGAACAACTACGCCACCCCGTGCCTGAATGGACACCGAGAGAGCCGCACCAATCTCGCGCAACCGAGCACGTATCAAATAGTAGGCACCATTGGCAAAAATGCTCAAGGGACGCTCGTCATTGTGCTTCGGGTGGCGGGTGTTGCCGCGGATTACGCAGGGACAGCTCGACCGAACGGGTCAAAGCCTGAACATTGCCGGATATTGAGACTTAAGACGAGCGCCCTTTGATTAAGTCACCTCAACATGGATAAAGATATGCGAGCGGCTGCGCAAAATTCGAACACAAGTGTAGACAAACCCATCTAGACGGACTTTGGGCAAGACCGAAAAACAGCTACCTGGCCGGGGAACTTTTTCCCGACGGATCGCTCAGTTCGGGCCTCGTAGCTGGATATTTTTTATACAGCGCAGTTAAAAGTTGCTCGAAAAAGAATCAACGCCTACAATTTTTTTTGCTTCTTGCGCTACGTCAGTTTACTTACTACAAGTAATGGGTAGTATGTACGCCGGCTATTTCCTCACTCTGAGGAGACAGCTACTTAATAGAAAGTCCTTGAAGGGGAACACGATGAACAACGTTCTGAAATTCTCTGCTCTGGCTCTGGCCGCAGTTCTGGCTACCGGTTGCAGCAGCGTATCGAAAGAAACTGAAGCACGTCTGACTGCTACTGAAGACGCAGCAGCTCGCTCCCAAGCTCGTGCAGACGAAGCTTACCGTAAAGCTGATGAAGCTCTGGCTGCTGCTCAAAAAGCACAACAGACTGCTGACGAAGCTAACGAGCGTGCTCTGCGCATGCTGGAAAAAGCTAGCCGCAAGTAATAATCCCTCGGGATTGTTATCAAGCCGACCCATTTTTTGGGTCGGCTTTTTTATTGCCTGGGGTTTGTGCAGGCCATAAAAAACCCGCCGATGCGGCCTGCATCGGCGGGTTGCTTTAACGCGTTACTGCTGCAGGTCGATCGGCGCACTCGAGACCATCGGTGCCGATGTATTCGGCACCGCGATTTCCACAGGCAGGCCATCCTCAGCGGCGACTACGTCGCGCACTACATCCCAGTTCATGCGCAAGTTGTTGGTGATGTCCTCACGCTTGAGCATCGCATTGATCACGGCGGTGTGCTTGTCGACCACCGAAGGGTTGCCCTTGTCATCCAGCGGCGTGTGCGCTTCCAGATAGACCTTGCCGCCACTGAGGCCGAACTTGTACGGATCGTTGAGAATGCGTACCGACGTCCCTACCGGCACCATGCTGGCCATTTCCAGCACGTTGTTGTTGAACATGCGGAAGCAACCGTGGCTGGTGCGCATGCCGATACCGAATTTCTTGTTCGAACCGTGGATCAGGTAGCCCGGAGTGCCCAGGGTGAATTTGAACGGCCCCAGCGGGTTATCCGGGCCGGCCGGCACTACATTCGGCAGTGGGTCGCCATCGGCGGCGTGCTCGGCCTTGATCGACGCTGGAGGGGTCCAGGTCGGGTTTGGCGTCTTGGCGACGATGCTGGTGTGGGCAATCGGCGAACCCCAGCCTTCACGGCCAATACCCAGCGGGAAGGTGTACACCACGTTCCGGCCTTTCGGGTAGTAGTAGAGGCGGTATTCAGCCAGGTTGATGACGATGCCTTCACGCGGGCCAGGCGGCAGGATGAAGCGCGTCGGCAGGACGATTTCGGTACCGGCGCCCGGCAGCCATGGATCGACGCCCGGGTTGGCCGCGACCATTTCCGAATAGCCCAGATCGTAGGTGGTGCCAAGGTCGGCGAAAGTGTCTTCGTACTTGGCCTTGATCACTTGCACCTGGCCGACGATGTCTTCACCGGGTGGTGGCAGGGGCAACTCCAATGCTGCAACAGGACCCGCCACGCAGAGGGCGGCAAGAGACAGGCAGCGGGTGACGGCGGGAAAGCGCGGCAACATCCGGAAAATCCTTCGCATGATCGACAAGGGTATAAAAACCCGATTGTACACCGCCGCCCGTTATTTCGGGGAGATGCAAGACCTGTGGCGAGGGGGGATTGCCTGTGGTGGAAGCTTTCCTGTGGCAATGGGGCTTGCCACAGGGTTTACAGCTCGAACCGCAACTCAGGCCAGATCGGCGAGGTGCCGCGTTTTTGCGATTCCAGAATGGCCCGGCACAGCGAGCATAGGCGCTGGTCCTGGAACACCGTGCGATCGACGCTCGACCAGCGCGGTTGCGCCGGCAACAGGCTGCCGCACAGGGTTCGGTCCGCCGAGCCGCCCAGCTCCAGCTGACGGGTCACCAGATGCACCCGCACCTCCTGGCAGGCGAACAGATCCAGCTGTTCGTCAGGCTCGATCAGTTGATAGGCAAAAAGGGACCAGGCAGGACGCGGCATCGGGGGCTCCAAATCGGGGGCGCCACCTTAGCCGAAACACCGCCGCTAGAAAAGCGTCAAAGCAGCGGTTTCAGTGTCGGCCAGACATTTTCCAGCAACTTGCCCTGAGCCCCCGCCGCCGGGTGCAGGCCGTCGGATTGCATCAGGTCCGGATGACCGCCCACGCCGTCGAGAAAAAACGGCACCAGCGGGATTTTTTTATCGTCGGCCACCTTGATGAAAACCTCGGCAAATGCCTGGGTGTAACGCACACCGTAATTGGGTGGCAATTGCATGCCCAACAACAGCACCTTGGCGCCACTGACGCGGGAGCTGTCGATCATCGACGCAAGATTTTGTTGCAATTGTGTTGGCGGCATTCCGCGCAAGCCGTCATTGCCTCCCAACTCGAGGATGACGAGCTCAGGCTTATGCTCTGCAAGCAGCGCCGGCAGGCGTGCCCGGCCTCCGGCACTGGTGTCGCCGCTGATGGACGCATTGACCACCTTATCGTCGAAACCTTCGCGCTTGAGCCGTTGCTCGAGCAACGACACCCACCCCACCCGGGTATCCAGGCCGAAACCGGCGCTGATACTATCGCCAACGATCAGGACTGTACCCGCCGCTGCGTTCTGGGCCATGCACATCAAGGCCAGGCCAGCACTCAAAAACCACACACGCATCGGATTCTCCATGGGCGCAAGCATTCTCACCGCGAAGAACCTCAGCAAAGTGGTTCCCAGCGCGGAAGGTGAACTGACTATCCTGCACGAACTCAGCCTGGAACTGAACAAGGGCGATAGCCTGGCCATTGTCGGCGCCTCCGGTTCCGGCAAATCCACCCTCCTCGGCCTGCTGGCCGGCCTCGACCTGCCGAGCAGCGGCGAAGTCACTCTCGCCGGCCAAGGCCTGAGCAACCTCGACGAAGACCAGCGCGCGCGCATTCGCGCCGAGCACGTGGGGTTTGTCTTCCAGTCCTTTCAACTGCTCGACAGCCTCAACGCCCTGGAAAACGTCATGCTGCCGCTGGAGCTCGATGGCCGCAAAGACGCCCGTGAGCGCGCCACCGAGCTGTTGCAACGGGTCGGCCTGGGTCAACGCCTGACCCACTCGCCGCGCCAGCTCTCCGGCGGCGAACAGCAGCGCGTGGCGATTGCCCGTGCCTTCGCCGCCGAGCCCGACGTGCTGTTCGCCGATGAACCCACCGGCAACCTCGACAGCCACACCGGCGAGCGCATCAGCGATCTGCTGTTCGAACTCAACAAGGAGCGCGGCACGACCCTCGTGCTGGTAACCCACGACGAACGCCTGGCACATCGCTGCCGGCGCCTGATCCGCCTTGAAGCCGGCCTGCTGGTCGCCCCTCTGGAGCCTTGATGGCACGCCTGCCGCTGTTGCGCCTGTTCAGTCTCGCCATTCGCCAACTGCTGCGCGATGCCCGTGCCGGTGAGTTGCGCGTGTTGTTCTTCGCCTTGCTGGTGGCCGTGGCGGCGAGTACCGCCATCGGTTACTTCGGCGCCCGCCTGAACGGCGCCATGATGCTGCGCGCTACCGAGTTTCTAGGCGCCGACCTGTTGCTCGAAGGCAGTTCGCCGGCGCGGCCGGAACAGATCAAGAGTGGCACCGAACTGGGTCTTGAACACGCTCAGGTGGTGGAGTTTTCCAGTGTCATCGCCACCGACAATGGCATTCAGCTGTCCAGCATCAAAGCCGCCGATGACGTCTACCCGCTGCGCGGCGAACTGAAAAGCGCCCCCGCGCCGTTCGCGCAAGAAGCGCCCGGTGGCGGTCCGAAACCCGGCGAAGCCTGGGTTGAGGCGCGACTGCTGACTGCACTGGACTTGAAGATCGGCGACAGCATCGACGTCGGCATGAAAACTCTGAAACTGGCGCGGGTGCTGACCTACGAACCGGATCGCGCCGGTAACTTCTACAGCCTGACGCCACGGGTGCTGATCAATCTCAGCGACCTTGAGGCAACCGGCGTGGTGCAACCCGGCAGCCGGGTCAGTTACCGCGAACTCTGGCGCGGCAACGCCCAGGCGCTGGAAACCTATCGTCAACTGATCAAGCCAGGTCTGGCCGCCAACCAGCGCATCCAGGATGCCCGCGATGGTAACCGGCAGATCGGCGGTGCCTTGGGCAAGGCCGAACGGTATTTGAACATGGCCAGTCTGGTGGCGGTGTTGCTGTCCGGTGTGGCGGTGGCGTTGTCAGCGACACGCTTCGCTACCCGCCGATTCGATGCCAGTGCCTTGCTGCGCTGCCTGGGTCTGTCCCGTCGGGAAACCATGGCGCTGTTCAGCCTGCAACTGACGGTACTCGGACTGCTCGCCAGCATCAGCGGCGCCCTGCTCGGCTGGCTGGCGCAGCTCGGGCTGTTTGCGCTGCTGCATGATTTACTGCCGACAGACGTTCCACCGGGAGGCCTGTTGCCGGCCATTGCGGGGATCGGCACCGGGTTGGTCGCGCTGGCCGGTTTTGCCCTGCCGCCATTGGCCGCGTTGGGGCGAGTCCCACCGCTGCGGGTCTTGCGCCGGGACATGCTGCCGATTCCGTCCAGCACCTGGATGGTTTATGGCGCGGCGTTGGGCGCCCTCGGCCTGATCATGTGGCGCCTGAGCCTCGACCTGGTGCTGACCTTCGCCCTGCTCGGCGGCGGCGTGATCGCGGCGCTGGTGCTTGGCGGTTTGCTCTTGCTGCTGCTCAAGAGCCTGCGCCGGATGCTGGCGCGCGCCTCATTGCCATGGCGTCTGGGGCTGGGCCAACTGTTGCGTCATCCACTGGCGGCGGCGGGCCAATCCCTGGCCTTCGGCTTGATTCTACTGTCCATGGCATTGATCGCTTTGCTGCGTGGCGAGTTGCTCGACACCTGGCAAAACCAATTGCCGAAAAACGCCCCGAATTATTTCGCCCTGAACATTCTGCCGGCGGACAAACAGGCCTTTAGCGATCGGCTAATGGAACTGTCGGCCCAATCGGCGCCGCTGTACCCGGTGGTGCCGGGACGGCTGATCAGCATCAATGGCGAACCGGTGCAGGACATTGTCAGCAAGGACTCGGCCGGTGATCGAGCCATTCAACGCGACCTGAGCCTGACCTGGGCGGCAGACCTGCCGGCGGGCAACAAGCTCACCGCCGGCAACTGGTGGGATCAGCAACCGGCGGATGAAGTACCCGGTGTTTCGGTGGAAGGTAAAGTCGCCGAAAGCCTCAAGCTCAAGCTTGGCGATCACATGGTGTTTAGCGTCGGCGGGGTCAATCGGGAGGCGAAAGTCACCAGCCTGCGGGAGATCAACTGGGATAACTTCCAGCCGAACTTTTTCATGATCTTCCAGCCCGGCACCCTGAAAGACTTGCCGGCGACCTACCTGACCAGTTTCTATCTGGCGCCCGGTCACGATCAGCAGATCGTCGACCTGTCCCGCAGCTTTCCGGCAGTGACCATTCTGCAAGTCGAAGCGTTGCTGGAGCAGTTGCGCAGCATCCTCGCGCAAGTGACCCTGGCGGTCGAATACGTTCTGTTGTTCGTGCTGGCAGCGGGGATGGCGGTGTTGTTTTCCGGCTTGCAGGCAACACTCGATGAACGTATTCGCCAAGGCGCATTGCTGCGAGCGCTGGGCGCCGAACGGCAGTTGCTGGTCAGGGCCCGGCGGATCGAGTTCGGTTTGCTCGGCGCGGTCAGCGGGCTATTGGCGGCGTTGGGCTCGGAACTGGTGAGCCTGGTGCTCTACCGCTACGCCTTCGACCTGCCTTGGCATCCGCATCCATGGCTGCTGGTATTGCCTCTGATCGGCGCCGTGCTGATCGGCGGTGCCGGTGTGTTCGGCACGCGCCGCGCCTTGAACGCCAGCCCGCTGACAGTCTTGCGCGAGGGTTGATAAACTCAAGCACACTTGTTTAAAAACCTGATTCAAGAACTTAACCACAAGAAGTCGCCATGAGCCGTTATCGCCCTCCCCGCACCGCCGGTACCGCGCTAATCACCCCCGAAGGTGAAGCGCGGATGCGCGCCGAGTTTCATGAACTGTGGCATGTGCGCCGACCGCAAGTGACGCAATCGGTCAGCGAGGCGGCGGCCCAGGGTGATCGCTCGGAAAACGCCGAATACACCTACGGCAAAAAAATGCTGCGCGAGATCGACAGCCGCGTGCGCTTCCTCACCAAGCGGCTGGAAGCCCTCAAGGTGGTCAGCGAAAAACCCAGCGACCCTAACAAGGTTTATTTCGGTGCCTGGGTCACGATCGAAGACGAGGATGGCAAAGAGTCACGCTATCGCATCGTCGGGCCGGATGAGCTGGACTTGAAACAAGGCCTGATCAGCATCGATTCACCGCTGGCCCGCGCCTTGATCGGCAAGGCACTGGATGCCGAAGTTCGCGTGCAGACGCCAACCGGTGAACAGTGCGTGTATATCGTGGCGATCGACTATTTTTGAGCCGCGGCGCTCTGAGCCAGCGCCCAGAGCCTCAGCAGCGGGCAATCAGCCCTTGGCGCGCGACGCGGGTCAGTTGCCTGATCACTTCAGGCGCGTCCTCGGCGCTGGGCGCCTGAATCACCGCCAGATCGAAACTGTCAGTCGCGAAGCGCTCCAGCGACTCGCCATCTTCGACAAACTGGATCAGGAATGCTGCCGGACCGCCGGTGCGACGTGGCCAGCCATCGAGGTAACGCAACAGCGTCGGCTGATGTTTACCGCCAAGCAGGATTTTTGGATTGCGCTGGGTGAGATGTGCCGTGATCGGCGCGGGGCGTACAACGGGGTTCAATGCATTCATTGTGTCGTGTCTCTGCCTCAAAAGTCTGCATGGCAGGTGAGAGGCAACACCGAACCAGCGCTTTAGCGGTATTTCGAAGCCTGTTTCAAGCTTCTATCGGCAACTGAATGAGTCGCCTGGCGCCCCGCAAGTAGCTGTTTAAATCGGCGCATGAGCAGCATCCTAGAGAAGCTGACCGGACAGTGTCAAGAATCACCAGCAACAAAAAAAGGCCCGCACAGTGCATCACACTGTGCGGGCCTTTCCGTTGAGCCAGAGCGGTCAGTCGGCGATGGCGCGGTCGACCGAGAGCTTGCCTGCGCCTTCGATCAGCACCGCGAGGCTGCCGCCGAGCAAGGCCAGGGCGAATTCATAACCGTTGTTTGCCATGAACAGACCGTTGCTGATGTGCACCGAGAAAATCGCGACCAGCGAGAGGAAGGTCAGCCCCAATGCCGCCGGACGTACCAGCAGGCCGATGATCAGCGCCAGACCGGCGAAGAATTCGGTACCACCGGCCAGGATCGCCATCAGGTGACCGGGCGCCAATCCAATGCTTTCCATGTACTGTGCGGTGCCGGCAATGCCATAACCGCCGAATGCCCCGAAGAGTTTCTGTGAGCCGTGGGCCGCGAAGATGATGCCGACGAAAATCCGCAGAATTGTCAGACCGTAGCCGGCGCGGGTGGACAGTACCTTGTTGATCAGTGTGCTCATGTTGTGTCATCCATCGTGAGTGTGTGTTGGTTGGTCGCTATATTAATCAATAAAACACATACTAAAAGCGCAAAAAACCCACCATAACTATCAGCTTAGTCGATCATTTCCATGTAACCACTTTCTGCCCCTGGGGCTCCAACGACTCCCGCTCCCGATCGAACGCCAGGTAATACTTGTTCACGCTATTAACATAGCTGACAGCCCCCATTCCCACCTGCTCCATGGCGATGCGCTCAACCTGGAAAAACCACTGATTAGGATTCAGGCCGCGCCGCCGAGCCTCGGCGCGCATGCCCTGGACCCGCTCCGGTCCCATGTTGTAGGCCGCCAGCACGAACGCCATGCGCTCACGCTCGTTGAGTTTGGGGCTGGCAAAAAACTTGCGGCGGATCATCGCCAGGTACTTGGCGCCGGCCTGCACATTGGCATCGAGATTCTGAATGTCACTGACGCCAACCCGTTGGGCGGCGGAGGGTGTTATTTGCATCAGGCCAGTGGGGCCACTGCCATTTCTGGCGGTGGGTTGCAACGCCGATTCCTTGAAGGCCAGCGCGGCCAGGTTCAGCCAGTCCATGCCCTGGGCTTGCGCGTGTTTTTGCAGCACCGGTCGAAGTTTTTCCAGACGCTGACGATCGGCCTTGGCCAAGGGATAGTGCACTTGATACAGGCGCCGGTAGATCCGCAGGAACGCCGCATCCTGGTCCGACGGTTGCTTGTAGGTGGTCAGGAAGCGGTCGATGCTCGCCCGCAACATTGAAGCGTCGCGGCGCACGAACCAGTATTCCTCGCCCGGCTCGCTGATGAGGACCTGTCGATCGAAGCGCAACTTGGGCAGGATCTTGCCCCAGCGCTCGGCGATCGGTTGCTCGACGATGGTCAGATGGAAGATCCCGCCCTGGACCATTTCCAACACGTCCTCGACGGCCAGGCTTGGGTCGACCCACTCGATCTTCACCGGGGGCAGTTTATGCAGCGCGAGCTTCTGATTGATCTGGCTGACCGCATCCCCGGCAGCACTGCCGGTGGGCAGCGCGAGGGTTTTACCCGAGAGTTGTTCGAGGTGGGTGTAACGTCGTTCGCCTTTGATCCCTACCAGCAGCAACGGCACGTTGCTGGCAATCGGTTCACTGGTGCTGACCGCGTGGCCCGATTGCGGATCAAGCAATTCCCCCGGCGCGACCAGATCCCCCTCCCCGCGTTGCAACGCGCCGAGCAGTTGATCCTTGGCTTTGGGAATGATCTTGAGGGTGATTTCCTGGCCGTCACGGGCGTGGCCATTAAGGTATTGCTCGAAAGCCCGCAGGCGGTGGTATTCGACGCCAATGGCCTGGCCCTGAACTTCGCCGGAGCTGTTGCGGCTCTGGTTGACCAGCACCCGCAGCACACGGCTACTGCGAATCTCCGCCAGGTCGCGGACCTTGGCTGCCGGTACGGCTTGCAACGGCCCGGCCAGACGCGCAACCGCCGGCATCGGCAGCAGCAACGAACAACACAGCAGTAACAAAACCGAGGGACGTGTCATCCACTCTCCGGAAAGAATACTGGCCAACCTCATGAGTGATTTCATGACATCGGGCAACAGAAACAGAGCGCTTGAAGCGCTGATAAAGTGCGAGAGAGTGGCACAGTGATGGCAAAGCTACCAACCCCGACCTGCCTCGCGGCCTCAACAGACAGCTTTAACTCGTTGTAGTTCTTGGCTTTTCTTATAAATCTACAGCTCTGATATGCTTTCCGGCCTTTGGTCCGAGGTAGCACCATGCAACTCATCGATATCGGCGTCAACCTGACCAACCCCAGTTTTGCCGACAAACACCAGGCTGTACTCGACCGTGCCTACGCTGCCGGAGTCTGCCAACTGGTGCTTACCGGGACCAGCGTCGAGGGCAGCGAACAGGCACTGGAACTGTGCCGGCAACTGGACGAAAGCGCTCAACGACTGTTCGCCACGGCCGGCATTCACCCGCACTCGGCCAGCGACTGGAACGCCGACAGCGCCCAGCGTCTGCGCAGTTTGCTCAAGGAGCCGAACGTGGTGGCCGTGGGTGAATGCGGCCTCGATTTCAATCGTGATTTCTCGCCCCGCCCGCAACAGGAAAAAGTCCTCGAAGAACATCTGGCGATGGCGGTCGAACTGCAACTGCCGGTGTTCCTGCATGAGCGCGACGCCAGTCAACGACTGCTGGAGATACTGCGTGATTACCGCGACCGGTTGCCGGCTGCCGTGGTGCACTGCTTCACCGGTGAAAAGAAGGCGCTGTTCAGCTATCTCGATCTGGACTTGCACATCGGCATCACTGGCTGGATCTGCGACGAACGCCGGGGCACGCACCTGCATCCGTTGGTCAAGGAGATCAAACGCGGGCGCTTGATGCTGGAGAGCGACGCGCCGTATCTTCTGCCCCGCAGCTTGCGCCCCAAGCCGAAGAACGGTCGCAACGAGCCGGCGTATCTGACTGAAGTGTTACGTGAAGTGGCGTTGCATCGTGGGGAAAGCATGGAAGATCTCGCCGCCCACAGCACCGCCAGTGCGCGGCAGTTCTTTGGCTTGCCTGAGTTCGCGTGATGCCTGAAAAGATCGCAGCCTTCGGCAGCTCCTACAGAGGACCGCGATCGGCGTAGGAGCTGCCGCAGGCTGCGATTTTTTTCATGCAGCACATAATCTGTTGACCCACATCAAACTCAGTCCCCCTGAGTAGCAGCACAATGCTGGCACCTTGCCAAAACTGTTTCCGCTATCAGAGAAGACCTCCATGGGTGCCTGGCTTAGCAATATCTCGCTGAAATACAAATTCTGGGCGGTCAACGCCGTCGCCTTTGTCACCACCCTGTTGCTGGTGCTGTATGCCGTGCAACTCGAACAGCAGGCCCGCAGTCACGCCGCCCAAGTCTCGGCCCAGGTCCAGGCACGATTGCTCAACGCCTGGCCTGTCGGGCAGCCGCTGCCCAAGGCCGACAACCTGCTGACCTTCAATCGTGGGCAGGCGCCTTTACTGAACGGGCAACCGCTTCTGGAACTGACCGATACCCTCGGGTGGGTCGAGATCAATGCCATGCCGCTGTTCGGGGAAAATCCGTTGATGGGTGCCGAGGTGTTCACTCGTCCCGACGGTCAACAGGTCGCGGTTGTTGCCTACGGCCCGAGCCTGAGCCAGGTGTTCGGCGAGCGCTTCACTCACTACGCGGTAGCGGTGTTCATCCTGATGCTGGCGATGCTCGGCGCGTCGCAACTGTTGATCCGCTTCCTGCTCAGCCAGCTCAACACCTTGAAAGACGTGATGCTCCACGTCGAGAAAAGCGGTGATCTGTCGGCCCGTGTGCCACTGGCCTGTAAGGACGAAGTCGGGCAGATGGCCAATGCCTTCAATGCCATGCAGGCCGGCTACCAGCGGGTGGTCAACACTGTCGCCAGCACCGCCCGGCAACTGGACGTCGGCGCCGCGCGGCTGGCTACCAGCATGAATGAGGTGCGCCACGGCATGCTCGGCCAGCAAAGTGAAACCGATCAGGCCGCCACGGCGATCAACGAAATGACCGCCACGGTCCATCACATCGCCCAACACGCCGGCGCCACCCGCGACCTCTCGCAAACAGCCGACACCCTGGCCGGCAGCGGTCAGGAAGTGGTGGCTCGGGTACAGAAATCGATTGGCGGATTGTCCACCGGCGTGCAGCAAACGGCCGAGATGATTCAGCGCCTGGCCGAGGACAGCCAGAAGATCAACGGCGTGGTCAGTGTGATTCACAGCATCGCTGAACAAACCAACCTGCTGGCCCTGAACGCGGCCATCGAAGCGGCCCGGGCCGGTGAAATGGGCCGAGGGTTTGCGGTGGTCGCCGATGAAGTGCGCAACCTGGCCAAACGGGTCCAGACGTCCACCGACGAGATCACCACCATGGTTTCAGCACTGCAGGCCGGGACTCGGGACGCGGTGGATTTCATGCAGGAAAGTTCATACAAGGCGGACGACTGCATGCAACAGGCCCAGGAAGCCAGTGTGGCCCTGGCCGAAATCACCGGTGCGGTGGCGCAGATGCGTGAAAGCAATACGCAGATCGCGGTGGCGGCCGAGCAGCAGAGTCATGTGGCGGAGGAGATGAATCGAGCGGTGGTGAGCATTCGCGACGTGACCGAGAACACCGTGAAGCAGACCGTGAACTCGGCGATTACCAGCAATGAATTGGCGATGTTGGCCGGGGAATTGAGCAAGGCTATCGGGCAACTGAAACTGTGACGGCCCCATCGCGGGCAAGCCCGCGATGGCGTCAGACCGAGCAACATCGATCCTGACCATTACACCTATCGCGCCGATAGCCAGCCTTGATTCGCCGACGGCTTTCGCCCGACCTATTCTTTGTTCATGAGCCTCAACGAACCAAGGATAAGCATCATGGGCAAACGTCACCCCAACCTTCCCGCCTGGCAATGGCGCCTGTACCCGCACAATCACCAGCACCCGACCAATCTGGTGTTGCACCTGATTGCCGTGCCGCTGTTCATCGTGGCGTTTTTGCTGATGGTCTCGGGGGTGTTCAGCCTGGATCTGGCGAGCTTCGCGATTGGCGTTATCGGCCTGATTGCCGCCCTGGGCCTGCAGCGCCACGGTCATAGCCTGGAGGCGCAAGCCTCCGAGCCGTTCAGTAATCGCAAAGACGCGGTATCACGCTTGCTGGTCGAGCAGTTCCTGACCTTCCCCCGATTTTTCTTCAGTGGCGGCTGGTGGCGCGCCTGGCATGAGCGCCACCGTCGCCGTCGCTGATCAGGCGAAAATCGTGACGGTCTGCCGACTCATGGCGATCAACTGACCGTCTTCGCTCCACAGATTGGCGGCGGCGTGTCCGTAGCCGTCAGCGGCATGCTCGATGTCCACCAGGTACTTGCACCAGTCCAGCGTGCTCAACGCCAGCAACGGCTGGACGAATTCGATAGTCCAGGTGAGCGTGCTGCCTGCCGCCGGTTTCTTCAGATGCGACAACAAGGACGGCGGCCAGGCATCGACCAGCGCCAGGATATGGGCTTCGCTGACCGCCTCGCCCTCCCCATCCCCACGCAGGCGCACCCAACCACCCATGTCCCGCGATTTGTTACCGGTGAACGGCATGCCACCGACACTCCAGCGCATGGCCAGGTAACGCATGAATTCCGGAGTCACGCCTTTGATGTACGGCAGTTCCTGACAATCGTCCCAGTGCTTCATCTCGGGAGCCGGGTTGGCCGTGACCACCACTTCGGAAGGTCGCGAAGCGCCGAAGCTGCCCTGGACCAACGTCACCACTTGCCCCTTCTGCATCGCCCGGCCCAGCACCTGGCTGACGGCTTTGCCTTCGCGCAATACGTCGACTTCAAAACTGACCGGCACATCGGGTTCGACCGGGCCGACAAAGGTGATTGCCAGCGAGCGTACCGGACGATCCGCCGGGACTTTTGCGCGCATGGCTTCGTATTGCAAGGCAGCTATCAGACCACCAAAACTCGCCCGTCCCTGGCCCCATTCGGGCGGAATAGACACTTCCTGCGGCTGGCTGCGAACAGCGTCGAGCAGATCGGAAAAGCGCATGGGAACCTCAGAGACTGGGAAATGGATGGAGCGATCTTAACCAGCCGGCAAGGCCGGCACAGCGCTTATTCCGGCCAAAGAGCCCGACAGATAGGCCGGATGGGTTCAGGATTTGAAGCAGGCGGCGCTGAGTTTGTCGAGGACGCGGTCGGCGCGCGCTTCGGCCTGGGCCATGGTGGTTTCCCAGACCGCGACACATGGCTGCAAATCGGACTCTTCCTTGGCGCGGGCCAGCCATTGCCAGCTGTCGTGCCAATCGCCCAAGGCAGCCTGAGCCGATTTCAGCCTGGGCATGGCCGCTTCCGGCAAACGATCCAGTTCGGGATAAGCTTCGATGCCATAACGCGCACGCTTGATCAGCAGGCGCAGACGATGGCGGTCATGGGCGGGATCGTGCAGGGCCTGGTCGAGTTTCTTCCATTGTTTGGCCAGGCGTTTTTCGATGCGCTGGCGCAAGCCCTTGAGTAAACCCTGGCGCTGGGAAGCCCGCAGAAAACGCGGAAAGGCGTCGAGGATCATCAGCAACTGCGTCAGCTCCGGGCTCATCGCCACGGCTGGATAAGCCTCAGCCATCTGCGCCATGCGCCGGTGCGCGGCCTCGGGTTGATTGTGCTGGAGCAAGTACGCCGCCAGCACTTCACGATCACGCAACGGCGTGGTCAGTTGGCCGACCCGGGACGACGCTGCTTCCAGCTGTTCGACCCCGGGCAAACCACGCAAGGGCCGCAGCAGGCTGCGCAATCGGCGCACGGAGGTACGCAGATCGTGCAGCGCTTCCGGATCGGTGCGGGCACTCAAGCGTGCCTGACAGGCCAGCAAACGGACTTCCAGGCCCAATACTTGAGCCACCAACCGATCAACCACGGCAGACATCGCGTACTCCCTGAATCGAATTACCCTGAGTACGCTCCATCATGCCTCAACGGCCGGCGCGGGACTCACGAATGTAGAAGCGCGCCTTCTCGGCCTTCCTGGCGCAACCCTCGAACGCTTCGAATTGTTGCTGGGTCTTGGCACCGGTCAACAACGACAGCGCCTTGGAGTAGCTGACAGTCCCGGCGAAACCCTCGGCCTTGGCCAGATCCAGTTCGTGCCAGGCGGCGTCGAGCTGGCTACCGCAGCTGTCACGGTAAGCGGTTTTACCGGCACAACCGGCAAGCGCCAACGCAATCAAAGGCACACAAATCCAGGCTTTCATTACTCACACCTCAAAGATAGTAGACAGTCGTGCAGGTAAGACCGCTCTGGCGCGTGAAAAGTGCCTTGGACCCGCAGTGGAAACTATAGCGCTCGCGAGGATACCCACTCGCCTTACTTGAGTGTCAAAAAACGACGCCCTCTCCCGTCGAACGACCATAGCGATTGAAGCGTGCCCCTCGATGGGTGCATTGTTGAACCTTGTCAGAGAGGTCGATTCATGAAAAAGCGTGTCGCACTGGTGTTGGGCTCGGGCGGCGCCCGGGGCTACGCCCATATCGGCGTCATTGAAGAGATCGAACGGCGTGGCTACGACATTGCCTGCATCGCCGGTTGCTCCATGGGCGCGGTGGTCGGCGGGATCTATGCCGCCGGCAAACTCGATGATTATCGCGACTGGATCGAGAGCCTGGATTACCTCGACGTGTTGCGCCTGGTGGACGTCAGCTTCCGCCTGGGCGCGATTCGCGGGGAGAAGGTCTTCGGGCAGATCCGCAAGATCGTCGGCGAGATCAATATCGAAGACCTGCGCATCCCCTACACGGCCGTGGCCACGGACCTGACCAACCAGCAGGAAATCTGGTTCCAGGAAGGCTGCCTGCACCAGGCCATGCGTGCCTCGGCGGCAATCCCCAGCCTGTTCACCCCCGTGATGCAAGGCAATCGCATGCTGGTGGACGGCGGCATCCTCAACCCGTTGCCGATCGTGCCGGTGGTGTCGAGCCATTGCGACCTGATCATCGCGGTCAACCTCAACTCCACCAACCAGCGTCACTATCAACTGCCGGTGATCCAGCGCCCGGCGGCATTCAAGACCCGCTTCGACAGCCTGATCAACTCGCTGGGCTCGAAACTGCCCTTCCGCCGCAAACAGGCGGAGCAATTGCTGCTGCTGGAAAAGGAAGCGCTAATGGCAGAGGCGGCCGAGATCAACCCGTGGATCGAATCCCCTGAGCCTCAAGCCCAGCAACCGGCCGCCGCCCCGGAAAGCAACGGCGCACCGAAATCCGCTACCGGGTCGTTCATCATCGACAACGTCGGGCCGGCATCTTTGCTGGACCTGATCAACCAGAGTTTCGAGGTGATGCAAACCTCATTGGCGCAGTACAAGATTGCCGGGTATCCACCGGATATCCTGATCAACGTGCCCAAGCGGGTGTGCCGTTTTTTCGAGTTCTACAAGGCGCCGGAGTTGATCGCGCTGGGGCGCGAGATTGCGCGCGATACGCTGGATCGGTATGAGAATGAGCGGAATGAGGATTGGCGGTAAAGCGTACTGACGATCGTTCCCACGCTCCGCGTGGGAATGCATCCGGTGACGCTCCGCGTCACTTTTTAACGGCGGACGCAGAGCGTCCAGGGCGGCATTCCCACGCAGAGCGTGGGAACGATCAAGCAGACACCACCTAACTCAACGATTCAATCAACCGATACCCCACCCCCGCCTCGGTGACGATGAACCGCGGCTGAGTCGGATCATCCGCCAGTTTCTGCCGCAAGTGCCCGACCACTATCCGCAGATAGTGACTGTCCTCGGTATGAGTCGGCCCCCAGATGTCCTTGAGCAATTGCTGCTGGGTGATGACCCGTCCCGGGTGCCGCGCCAATTGCGCCAGCACCGCGTATTCCTTACGCGTCAGCGCCACTTCGGCGCCGTCCAATAGCACCCGGCGATAAGCCAGGTCGACGGTGAGCGGACCGAAACTGAGCGCCGCTTCCTGGGCCTCACCCGTTGGTGCCTGACGCAGCAAGGCGCGTACCCTGGCGAGAAACTCCTGAATGCCGAACGGCTTGGTCACGTAGTCGTTGGCGCCGCCATCCAGCGCCTGGACTTTCTGCCCTTCGCTAGCGCGCACCGAGAGCACCAGCACCGGTACCGTCGACCACTCGCGAAACTCGCGCAGCACCTGCTGGCCGTCCATGTCCGGCAGGCCGAGATCGAGCACCAACAGGTCGGGCTTGTTCAATGCGGCCTGGGCCAGGCCTTCCGTGCCGGTGCCGGCCTCCAGCACTTTGTAGCCTTGGGAGGCGAGGCTGATGCGCAGGAACTTGCGGATCTGCGGCTCGTCGTCGATGACCAAAATGGTCGCGGTCTGGCTCATGAATTCACATCAACACAAAGAGGTGGCAAGAGAGTAGCGCAGGCGAGATCAGGCTTCACTGTCCAATCCCGGCTGAGTCTGCAACGGCAAGTGCAGCGTGATGCAGGTGCCGCGCCCTTCGATGCCGTCGGCGACGCTGATCCGCCCGCCATGGGCACCGACCATGCCCTGACAGATCGCCAGCCCCAACCCGGTGCCCTGCCCGCCACGATCGCCACGAGCAGCGGTGTAGAACATGTCGAAAACCTTCGCCCGTTCCTCTTCCGGAATCCCCGGCCCCTCATCGCTCACCGAAAAAAACAGCTCGTTGTCAGTGGCGCCGGCGCGCAATTCAAGACGTCCGTGGGGTGGTGAGAAACGCGCGGCGTTTTCCAGCACATTGACCAGTGCTTGCTCGATCAACGCGGCATGAACATAGAGCAGCGGCAGCTCGGCCGGCACTTCGGTAATGACGTGCAACGACGCCAGCACCGCGCGCAGACGATTGAGCGAACTGCCGACGATGTCTGCCGACGATACCCAGTCCCGCGCCAGCTTCAGGGCGCCGTGGCCGAGGCGGGTCATGTCCAGCAGGTTTTGGATGTAGCGATCCAGCCGTTCGGCTTCATCACGGGTGCCTTCGAGCAGTTCGCGGCGGTCCGCAAGCGGAATCGCCTCGCCCAGTGCCAGCAGGCTGTCGATGCTGCCGCGCATGGAGGTCAGCGGTGTGCGCAAATCGTGGGACACCGACGCCAGCAGCGCGCTGCGCAACTGTTCGGTTTCGCCATGCAAGCGCGCGGCCTCAAGGTCATCGGCCAGTTGTGCCCGGGCCAACGCCTGGGCCAGCGGTTGGCTCAATGCGGTCAGCAAACGCCGACGCTGGCCGCTCAGGGTCTGGCCTTCCTTGGCACACACGCCGAGCAATGCCAGCGGCCCGTCGTCCACCGACAACGGCCACCACCACCAGCGTCCGAACGGCAAGGTACCGGTGCCCGCTCCTGCCGGTTGATCGTGTTGCCAGGCCCAATCGGCGGCGGCGCGCTCGGCTTCGGAAAACTCCAGCGGCCCACCGGTTTCGACTTTCCAGCCGCTCTGGCCATCGCGATTGAGCAGGCACAGTTTCAGGTCGTTCCAGCCGTTGAGATGCTGGGCCGCGGCGCTGACCACGGCCTGACGGTCGGTGGCGGCGGTGAGTTTGCGCGACAGGTCGAGCAGTTCGCTGGTCTCTTCCTGAGTGTCACGCAAGGCTTGTAATTGTCGTCGTTGCAGCGCCGCAAGGTTGCCGGTGAGGGCCGCCATCAGCAGGAAGAACAGCAAGGTCAGCACGTCTTCTTCGCGCTGGATGGCAAATGAGAAATTTGGTGGAATGAACAGAAAGTCATAGGTCAGAAACGACAGCGCCGCACAGGCCAGCGCCGGGCCAAGGCTGCTGCGCACCGCCACCAGCAATACCGCCGCAAGGAACACCAACGAAATGTTGGGCAACGGCAAGACGCTCGACACCGCCCAGGCCAGGGCACTGGCGAGCACCGTCGCCACCAGCGCCAAGGCGTAGTCGAACCACACCAATGACTGCGCCGAACGCTGACGTGGCTGATGCTGTTCGTGATCGCTGTCGAGCACGTTGATTTCCAAGCCGCGAGCATCACGCAGCAAACGCGACGCCAGACCGCCACCGAACAAGCGCCGACGCAAACACTGGCGTGACTGGCCCACCAGCACCAGGCTGGCACGACGTTCAGCGGCGTGCTGAATCAAGGTTTTCGCCACCTCACCGGCACGCAGCAACACCACTTCGCCACCGAGACGTTCAGCCAGTTGCTGAGCGTTTTGCAGACGCATGCGCGACTGCTCGTCACGCACCCGGCCGTTGTCCACATGCACCAGGCTCCACGGCAAATGCCGCCGCTGGGCGACGCGACTGGCGTGACGCACCAGACGCTCGGCCTGCGCATCGCCATCGACGCCCACCAGCAAGCGACCGCGCACCGCTGGCGCCGCTTGCCCCAACTGGCGATACCCCTGCGCCAGATCGTCATCCACCTGAGCGGCCGCGGTTTGCATCGCCAGTTCGCGCAGAGCGGTGAGGTTGGTCTGGGTGAAGAACGCATCGATGGCCGCCCGGGCCTGCTCCGGCACGTAGACTTTGCCATCGCGCAGTCGCTCCAGCAGCTCGCGCGGTGGCAGGTCGATCAGCAGCAGTTCGTAGGCTTCTTGCAACACCCAATCCGGCAGGGTTTCGCGCACCTGTACGCCGGTGATGCCGCGCACCTGATCGTTGAGGCTTTCCAGATGCTGGACGTTGACCGTGGTGAACACGTCGATGCCGGCGGCCAGCAATTCCTGGATGTCTTGCCAGCGTTTGGTGTGACGGCTGCCGGGGGCATTGCTGTGGGCCAGTTCATCGACCAGCACCAGTTTCGGCTTGGCGGCGAGCAAGCCGTCAAGGTCCATTTCTTCGAGCATTACGCCACGGTATTCCGAGCGCACCAACGGCTGCTGCGGTAAACCGGCAAGCAGTGCTTCGGTTTCCGCGCGACCGTGGGTTTCAACCACCCCGGCCAGGACTTTCACGCCCTGGCGCAGTTGAGTGTGGGCGGCTTGCAGCATGGCGTAGGTCTTGCCGACGCCCGGGGCGGCGCCAAGGAACACCTTGAGCCGGCCACGGCCATCGCGGGGCAGGTCTGCTAACAGCGCATCGGCGCGGCCGGAGTCACTCATGCTTGAAGTTCTCTCTAATTGATCGTTCCCACGCTCTGCGTGGGAATGCAGCCCGGGGCGCTCCGCGCCCCAGCCGAAGCGGACGCAGAGCGTCCATAGATGCGTTCCCACGCAGAGCGTGGGAACGATCCTTCCAACCGTCTAACCTTTACAGCTTTTCCAGCGCCGCATTCAACTCAAGCACATTCACCACCGGCGGCCCCACCAACGGTTGCTCGGTGTGCGCGTCCAGCAGTTGCTCAAGCGTAGACACCGGCAGATTGCGCGCCGCCGCGACACGCGCCAGTTGATAGGCAATTGCGGCCGGTGGCAAGTGCGGATCCAGACCGCTGCCGGAGGTGGTCAGCAAGGCCAATGGCACCGGCCCCTGACCGGGCACTTGCAGTTTATTGGCCTCGTCGATCACCCGAGTGGCGAGCGCCGGATTGCTGGGCGAGAGGTTGCTGGCGCTGCTCGACACGGTGGCAAAGGCACCGGCCGATGGCCGTGGGTGGAACCACGCATCGCCGACGAAATCCTGGGCAATCAGCGACGAGCCGCGGACCTTGCCGTCGGCATCGCGCACCAGGCTGCCATTGGCCTGGTCCGGGAAGGCAACCTGGGCAACGCCGGTCACTACCAAGGGGTAGGCGACGCCGGTGATCAGAGTCATCAGCACCAGCAGGCTCAGGGCCGGACGTATCAGTGTGGACATTTCAAAATCCTCGAATTCAGAGAAGGCGGTGTGTCTGACACACCGCCATGCAGAGTCAAACCAAGCTCAACGCCGTCAACAGCATGTCGATCACCTTGATGCCCACGAACGGCACCACAATCCCGCCCAGTCCATAGATCAGCAGATTGCGCCGCAGCAGCGCCGCCGCACTCGCCGCTTGTACCCGCACACCGCGCAGCGCCAGTGGGATCAGCACCACAATGATCAGGGCGTTGAATACGATCGCCGAGAGAATCGCGCTCTGCGGACTGCTCAAGTGCATGACGTTGAGCACACCCAATTGCGGGTAGATCGAGGCGAACAGCGCCGGCAGGATCGCGAAGTACTTGGCCACGTCGTTGGCGATGGAAAAGGTGGTCAGCGCACCACGAGTCACCAGCAATTCCTTGCCGATTTGCACCACGTCCAACAGCTTGGTCGGGTCGCTGTCGAGGTCGACCATGTTCGCCGCCTCCCGCGCCGCTTGCGTGCCGTCGTTCATCGCCATGCCGACGTCCGCCTGGGCCAGGGCCGGGGCGTCGTTGGCGCCGTCGCCGCACATGGCGACCAGCCGACCGTCGTTCTGCTCATGGCGAATGCGCGCCAGTTTTTTCTCCGGCGTGGCTTCGGCCAGCACGTCATCCACGCCTGCTTCAGCAGCAATCGCGGCGGCAGTCAGCGGGTTGTCGCCGGTGACCATGACCGTGCGAATCCCCAGTTTGCGCAGCTCGGCGAAACGCTCGCGGATGCCGGGCTTGACCACGTCCTTGAGGTGGATGACACCGAGCAATTTACCGTCGGCGCACACCAGTAACGGCGTGCCGCCACTCTGGGCGATCTTGTCGATTTCCCGGGACAGGGCGGGAGCCAGATCAGCGCGTTTCAGCCCGACAAAGGTCAGCAGCGAATCCACCGCGCCTTTGCGATAGACCCGGCCCTGATAGTCGACACCGGACAGGCGGGTTTCAGCGCTGAACGGGACGGCGCTCAGCGCCTCGGGGGACGGCTCGGGTTGCGAGTGAAGACCGCGCAGGTAGTCGACGATGGATTTACCTTCAGCCGTGTCATCGGCCAGCGAGGCAAACAACGCGCCCTCGGCCAGTTCTTTGGCGCTGACGCCTGGTGCGGCATAAACCGCGCTGCAGCGACGGTTGCCGAAGGTGATGGTGCCGGTCTTGTCCAGCAACAGGACGTGCACGTCCCCCGCCGCTTCCACGGCGCGACCAGATTTGGCGATCACGTTCAGGCGCACCAGGCGATCCATCCCGGCAATACCGATGGCCGACAGCAAGCCACCAATGGTGGTCGGAATCAGCGTGACCAATAACGCCACCAGAAACACCAGCGGCAGGTTACCGTTGGCGAAGTGGGCGAACGGTTGCAGGGTCACCACCACCAACAGGAAGATCAGGGTCAGGCCGATCAGCAGGATATCCAGCGCGACTTCGTTCGGAGTTTTCTGGCGTTTGGCGCCTTCGACCAGCGCGATCATGCGATCCAGGGTCGACTCACCGGGGTTGGCGGTGATACGCACCAGCAGCCAGTCCGACACCAGTCGAGTGTTGCCAGTGACGGCCGAACGGTCGCCACCGGACTCGCGAATCACCGGCGCCGATTCACCGGTAATCGCCGCTTCGTTGACCGCTGCGATGCCTTCGATCACCTCGCCGTCACCGGGAATCATCTCCCCGGCTTCGACGCGCACCACATCGCCCTTGCGCAGGCTACTGGCGGGCACTACCTGAAAGCTGCCATTGGCGCTTTTGCGCCGGGCGCTCAAACCAATGCTGCCGGCCTTGAGGCTGTCGGCGCGGGCCTTGCCGCGACCTTCGGCCAACGCTTCGGCGAAGTTGGCGAACAGCACGGTGAACCATAGCCACAACGCGATTTGCGCGGCGACGAAGGTCGGCACGGCGCTGTCGGGAATGAAACACAGCACGGTGGTGAGGATGGCGGTCAGTTCCACCACCAGCATCACCGGCGCACGCTGCAATTGCCGTGGGTCGAGCTTGACGAAAGCTTGCACCAGCGCCGGCCGCCAGAGGGCCGAGATCGCGGTTTTCGTTTGTTCCGGCGCCTTGACGACGGCGGCTTTCGTTGCGGGCATATTCATCATCGACTCCTTAGAAGGCCATGCTCAAGTGTTCAGCAATCGGACCCAGCGCCAGGGTTGGCAGGAAGGTCAAACCACCCACCAGCAAGATGGTCACGGTCAACAGGGTTACGAACAGCGGGCCATGGGTCGGGAAGCTGTTCTGGCCGATCGGCGCGGTTTTCTTCATCGCGAGGCTGCCGGCCAAGGCCAGCACCGGCAGGATGTAACCGAAGCGCCCGATCAACATGCCCAGGCCCAGCATCAGGTTGTGGAACGCGGTGTTGGCACCGAAGCCGCCAAACGCAGAACCGTTGTTGGCACTGGCCGAGGTGTAGGCGTAGAGCAACTGGCTGAAACCGTGAGCACCGGGGTTGCTCACCGCCGCCACCGGGCCTGGCAGGCTGGCGGCAATTGCGCCGAGCACCAACACACCCACCGGCATCACCAGCAAGGTCACCACCAGCAGCTGAACTTCCCGGGCTTGCAGTTTTTTGCCGAGGTATTCCGGCGTGCGGCCGATCATCAGGCCGGCGAGAAACACCGCGATCAGCACGTTGAGCAACATGCCGTAGAGCCCGGCGCCGACGCCGCCGAAGATCACTTCGCCGACCATCATGTTGACCATCGCGACCATGCCGGTCAGCGGGTTGAGGCTGTCGTGCATGGCGTTGACCGAACCGTTCGACGCCGCGGTGGTGGTCACCGACCACAGCACGGTGGCGGTGGTGCCGAAACGCGCCTCCTTGCCTTCCAGCGGCGCGGTCTGTTCGACGGCGACGTTGGCCAGGGTTGGATTGGGTTGGTATTCAGCCCACAGCGACGTCGCGCCGCCGATCAAAAACAGCGCCAGCATGCAGGCGATGATCGCGCGGCTCTGACGCAGGTCTTTCACGTAATGGCCGAAGGTGAACACCAGCGCCACCGGGATCAGAATGATCGAGGCGACTTCAAACAGGTTGCTCCATGCCGTCGGGTTCTCGAACGGATGCGCTGAGTTGACGCCGAAGAAGCCACCGCCGTTGGTGCCAAGTTGCTTGATCGCAATCTGGCTGGCGGCCGGGCCGAGTGGAATCACCTGATCGACGCCCTGCATCGTCACGGCACTCACATACTGCGCGAAGGTTTGCGGCACACCCTGCCACACCAGATACAGCGCCAGCAGCAGGCACAACGGCAACAGGCCATAGAGGGTGGCGCGGGTCATGTCGACCCAGAAGTTGCCGAGCGTCTTGGTGGACTTGCGACCGATGCCGCGGCAAAGGGCGACCAGCACCGCCAGCCCGGTGGCGGCGCTGACGAAGTTCTGCACGGTGAGGCCGACCATCTGGCTCAAGTAGCTCAGGGATGCTTCGCCACTGTAGGACTGCCAGTTGGTATTGGTCATGAAGCTGACAGCGGTATTGAACGCTTGCGTCCACTCCTGGCCCGGCAGGTTTTGCGGGTTCAGCGGCAAGTGGTCCTGGAACAACAGGATCGCGAACAACAGCAAAAAGCCCGCGAGGTTGAAGGCGAGCAAGGCCAGGGTGTATTTCTGCCAGCTCTGTTCGGCCTGCGGATCGACCCCGGCCACCCGATAGCAGCCACGCTCCACCGGGCCGAGGATCGGCGAAAGCCAGGTGCGCTGCCCTTCCATCACCTTGTAGTAGAAGCGCCCCAGAAACGGTGCCGGAATCAGCACCACAGCGAAGAAGGCGAGAATCAGCCAATAGTCATAACTGTGCATAGCCGCTCCTAGTTCCGGTCCGCGCGCAACAGCGCAACCAACAGATAAATGAACAGCCCCACTGCCAATAGCAGTGACACTCCGTCCAGAACGCTCATGGAAGTTCTCCGTGTTACGGCGTATTGCCGCGTGTGGAGTGATTGTCGGCAGGGAGGCTGTAAAGGCGCGAGATCGAGGGGTGTGGCGGGGCATAAAGAATGCGTAAAGAGTGGGTTTATGCCGGGTTACAGGCTTGCCCGCGAAGGCGGCGGAACAGCCAACAACGCCCCCAACTGGCGCACAAAAGATACTCATATAGCAGCGAACATCCCCGATACGACACCTTTTCGCGCTTTACGACCGCCATCACAATACTGGCACGCCCGCTGCACACGCCCTCCCCTGAGCTTTCCAAACCGTTCAGGGAGCAACACATGAACACACAACTCAAACCCACGCTGGGCACGCTGCACCTGTGGGGAATCGCGGTCGGGCTGGTGATTTCCGGTGAGTACTTCGGCTGGAGTTACGGCTGGGGCGTGGCTGGTACGCTGGGCTTTCTGGTGACCTCATTCATGGTCGCAACGATGTACACCTGCTTCATCTTCAGTTTCACCGAGCTGACCACCGCGATTCCCCATGCCGGCGGTCCCTTTGCCTACAGCCGCCGTGCCTTTGGCGAGAAAGGTGGATTGATTGCCGGGTTGGCGACCCTGATCGAATTCGTCTTCGCGCCGCCAGCGATTGCCCTGGCGATCGGCGCCTACTTGAACGTGCAGTTTCCGGCCCTGGACCCGAAACACGCGGCGGTCGGGGCATATATCGTGTTCATGGGCCTGAACATTCTCGGCGTGAAACTGGCCGCGACCTTCGAACTGGTGGTCTGCGTATTGGCGGTCGCCGAATTGCTGGTATTCATGGGCGTGGTCGCCCCGGCGTTCAGCTTCAGCAACTTCGCGCTCAATGGCTGGGCCGGCTCCGATGTGTTCGGTGCGCCGGCGATTGCCGGGATGTTCGCGGCCATTCCGTTTGCCATCTGGTTCTTCCTGGCTATCGAAGGCGCGGCCATGGCCGCCGAAGAAGCCAAGGACCCGAAGCGCACGATTCCCAAGGCCTACATCAGCGGCATCCTGACGCTGGTGCTGCTGGCCATGGGCGTGATGTTCTTTGCCGGCGGCGTCGGCGACTGGCGCACCCTGTCGAACATCAACGATCCGCTGCCGCAAGCGATGAAAGCCGTGGTCGGCGAAAGCTCCGGCTGGTTGCACATGCTGGTGTGGATCGGCCTGTTCGGCCTGGTGGCGAGTTTCCACGGGATCATCCTCGGCTACTCGCGGCAGTTCTTCGCCCTCGCCCGGGCCGGTTACCTGCCGGCCTCCCTGGCCAAACTGTCGCGCTTCCAGACCCCGCACCGGGCAATCATCGCCGGTGGCGTGATCGGTATCGCGGCGATTTACAGCGACGGTTTGATCAACCTCGGCGGCATGACGCTGACGGCGGCGATGATCACCATAGCTGTTTTCGGAGCGATCGTGATGTACATCATGAGCATGCTCAGCCTGTTCAAACTGCGCAAAACCGAACCGAACCTGGAACGCACTTTTCGCGCGCCTTGCTACCCGTTGGTGCCATTCATTGCGCTGGTGTTGGCGGTGATTTGCCTGGTGGCGATGGCCTGGTTCAACACCTTGATCGGGTTGATCTTCCTCGGCTTCATGGCGGTGGGTTTCGTGTACTTCATGCTGACGGCGCAACTGCGTGCCGATGCGCCGGCGGATGCGATGTTGACCGGGCTCTAAACAGTCGCTGCTCCAAGGATGTACGGCGTCCAGGGCATATCAGGCATAGAATGGAACCACTGCGAAAATTGATCGCTCAAAAGTGGTATGCACGATCGGTTGGCGAAACCCTCGCCCACCGACCTGCCCTCAAGGAGAACGCCTATGCCCTGGTATGCCTGGTTGATTCTGATCGTTGCCATCGGCTCGATCGTTGGCGGTTTGCTGTTGCTGCGTGACACCGCCAACAAGGTCGAACTGACCGATGAGCAACGTAAACGCGTCGCCGAACGCAATGCTGAAGCGGACGCCAAGGATGCGCAGGACCGCTGACCGAAACTGTGGTGAGGGGATTGCCCCCTCGCCACAAAAGCCCCTTCACTTTTCCCAAGCCGCCTTGGCAATGTGCAAGCCATGCAACCCTTTGTAAGCCGCACGCTCCGGCTGGCTCCAGCCTTCAAGCAACGAGTCCTCCAACCGGTAAATCTCCACTCCCAGCGGGCGACACACGCTCAACGGATCCTGCGCATCCGGCCCCCACATGGCGAGCGACAGATCGCCGCCCGGGCAGGTCGATAGCGCACACAGCAGATCAATCTCGGCAAAGAACTCCAGGTAATCGCCCTTCTGCGCCGGGCAGGCTTTCATGAAATACAGGTCATCGTGATTCAGGCCGGTGCACTGGAAAATGTTCAGCACGTCATGCACGTCAAACTCGGTCAGGCCATGGGGTAATACGGCTCGAGTCAGGTTGGAGTGGCAGTGATGATGGAAGTCTTCGCCGGTAAGCATTTTGTTCACGTAAGGATCGCAGCGCGTTCCCAGCAAATCGTGCAGACGCCCGCCGTGCTCGTCGATGCCATAACCAGCCAGGCTATCGTCGGTAATGGTCACCAGCGGCCGTAGAAATGGCAGGTTCGACCAGAGCCGGTCATGGGTGCTGACATGGGCACCCTGCAACTGTCGGGTCCGCGCCGCCCACAAGCGCTCGCGTGGATCGTGGGCATTCCACACATTGAAATCCCCGACTTGCGGGCCGACCGGGGTCGTGACCCTGAACACATGCCCGGCCGGTACATTCCAGGCGCGACCGGTGCGGATCGGCACTTCGAACTGCTCGATCAGCGTGCGCCCCGCTTTCTGGTCACGAATCCTTTCATAAAAGGCTGTGTCCACCTGCAAGGCCGAGCCTTTGCTGACTTGATAGGCCGCCGGATAGTCTTTGTACATGGCACAAATCCTCGATCAGTGATGGGAAGAAGGGGCAAGCATCTGCAACAGGAGGTGTTCGGAGTCGTCGAGATAAAGGCTCATGGCGTCGCCGGCCGCGCGTTTGTCGCCGTCGGCCAGCAAGTCATGTATCTGCCGGTCACGCGCCAGCCAGGGCGCCTGAAAACGTGATTCATCGGGAGCGGTGCAAAACACCAGGCGCAGTTGCGCGACGACGTTGGTGAAGAACTCGTCGAACAATGGACTGCGCAGCAACCCTACGATGTGTTGATGAAAGGCCAGGCTGTGGGTGCCGACTGCGCGCCAGTCCTCACGCTCCCGGGCCAGCTCGGTGGCCTCCAGGGCTTCGAGCATCCGGTCGGACTGATACTCACGCAATGGCTGACTGGCGCTGATGGCTTGCAGTTCCAGGGTGCGCCGAACCTTGAACAGATCGCGCACATCATCGACACCCAGCCTGCGCACCATCACGCCCTTGTTGCGGACATAACGGGTCAGCCCTTCCTGCCCCAGACGGTGCAACGCCTCGCGAATGGTATTGCGCGAGGCGTTGTAGGCCGACACCAGATCGTTTTCCACCAGCGCCATGCCGGGCAGCAAACGACCGCCGATGATGTCAGCGCGCAATTCCAATGTGATGTGATCGGCCAGGGACAGTCCGCTGCTCATACTCAACGCCTCGTGATTGTTCAACAATCGTCTGCGAATGAGTAATCACTATTCGTGCCATCACCTGCCTGTCGTGAACTAGTCCTCCCAGTATTTGAACAACACGCTGGCGTTCACCCCGCCAAATCCAAAGCCGTTGGACATCGCGTAGTCAATGGTCATTGGCCGTGCCTGGCCATGGACGATGTCCACCCCTTGCGCCGCCGGATCCGGGTTATCGAAGTTGAGCGTGGCCGGCACCACCTGATCGCGCAGTGCCAGCAGCGTAAAGATCGCCTCGATCCCGCCTGCGGCGCCGAGCAAATGCCCGGTCGCGGACTTGGTCGACGTTACCGCTATCTTGTTGTCCGAGCCGAACAGCGACTTGATGGCCGCCAACTCCCCAAGATCGCCAACCGGTGTCGAAGTGGCGTGAGCATTGAGATGCTGCACCTGTGCCGGCGAAATACCCGCCTGAGCCAACGCCAGCGCCATCGCCCGACGCGCACCGCTGCCATCCTCCGGCCCGGCGGTCAGGTGATAGGCATCGGCGCTGGTGCCGTAACCGACCAACTCGGCCAACGGCTGAGCACCGCGTGCCAGGGCATGCTCCAGGGATTCGATCACCAGCAGGCCCGAGCCTTCGCCCATGACAAAGCCATCGCGACCACTGTCGAACGGCCGCGAGGCGCGCTCCGGGGTGTCGTTGTAACCGCTGGACAAGGCCCGCGCCGCGGCGAACCCGGCGAGGCTGACGCGATCGATCGCTGCCTCTGCTCCGCCACACACCGCAATGTCCGCCTCGCCGCAGCGAATCAACCGCGCCGCGTCACCAATCGCCTGAACCCCGGCTGCGCACGCTGTTACCGGAGCCCCCAAAGGCCCCTTGAAGCCATGCTGAATCGACACATGCCCTGCGGCGAGGTTGACCAGAAACGAAGGAATGGTGAACGGCGATAACCGCCGCGGGCCACGGCTGTCGGTGGTGCGTACCGCGTCGGCAATCGCGCCGAAACCACCCACGCCCGAGCCGATAATGGTGGCCGTGCGCTCCTGGGCATTGGTGTCCAGCGCTTGCCAACCGGCCTGTTCCAGTGCCTGACGCGCCGCCTCTATGGCGAACAGAATGAAGCGGTCCATCTTCTTCTGCTCTTTGGGCGGCGTCGCCCGATCCGGGTCAAAACCCGCCTCGGCATCTTCCGCCACCGTCGGCACCGCGCCACCGACCGTGGTCGACAGACCGGCAACCACCTCATCCGGCAACGTCCGCAACCCGGAGCGCCCGGCCAACAGACGCGCCCAAACCGCTTCAACACCGCTACCCAACGGAGACACCAGGCCCATGCCCGTGACCACCACTCGACGATTACTCATACTGCAAATACCTCAAGCCGATTCATGGGGCCTCACTTGTAACGTGCGGCGGCCGTGCTTCTGGACAGATTCGGCGCCATCACATAACGCGCCGCGACAAAGGCCTCCCACTCGGAGACATTCGGTAATGAAGGAATGGTGACCAGCTCACCCTGATCCAAACCTGACAACGCCGCGTCGACCATGTCCCCCGCTTCCATGACCATGCTCTCTGGAATCTGGGTCGCATCGATTCCGGAGCGCTCCCAGATCTCGGTGCGTGTTACGCCCGGCAATACCGCCTGGACCTTGACCCCGGTGCCCTCCAGCTCGGCGTTCAACGACTGAGTCAGGCTCAACACATAAGCCTTGCTCGCGCTGTACGTCGCGTTGAACCGCTCGGGAAACAACGCCACCACCGACGCAATGTTAATGATCGTCCCGCGACCAGCCTTGGCAAAACTGGCTGCCGCCGCCGAGGCCAGCCGCGTCACCGTGGTGACGTTCAGCTGAATCAAACGCTCCAGCTGATCCATGTCGGCGTTGGCGAGCAAACCATCCGCCGCGATACCGGCGTTGTTCAGCAACAGACTGATGCTCGAATCACTGCGCAGACGCTGCTCAATCTTCAGCACATCGTCCTTTTGCGTCAGATCCGCCTTGAGTACCTCCACCTGAACACCATGCTCCGCGCGCAATTTGCTCGCAGCAGCCTCCAGCCGTTCCTGATCACGGGCTACCAGCAATAAATCAAAACCACGCGCTGCCAACCGTTGCGCGTAAACCGCACCGATGCCGGAAGAAGCGCCGGTGACAAGGGCAGTACCTTGGGTCTGGACAGAATTCATGACAGTGCTCCTGGGAGGATGCTTAAGGGAAGGCGATCGCCTCAGCGTCAAAGCGCTTCAGCGAATGACGAATTTATTATAGGCATAATCTCACCAGCATATGATAGCCGTAATTTTTTGCATCCCGATGAAAGGCCCCGGATAGCCCTCTGCAGCAAAATAAGCAAAAAGGCCGGTCAATGACCGGCCTCCTGGTGTGGATTTACAAGCTTAGTTCACTTCCAGCTTCTCGCGATTCTTGTCCAGAATGGCTTTGCCGATCCCTTTCACTTCCAGCAGTTCGTCTACCGACGAAAATGGCCCATTACTCTCACGATAAGCAACAATCGCCTTGGCCTTCGCCTCACCAATCCCGGACAACTCCCGTTGCAGGGTTGGCGCATCGGCCCCGTTCAGATCGACCTTGGCGGTTTGCGCCTTGGCGGCAACGTCCAGCATCAACGGTGCCTTGGCAGCCTCTGGCGCAGCCGTCGGCGCAGCGATGGCCGCAATAGAGGCGCTGGTGAGCAGGGCAAAAACCAGAGAGTAGAAATAGCCAGTACGCATAAATGAAGCTCCATGACATCGATTGGAAGAAGCAGCTTTTCCGAAGCTGCCTCCCAAACTTAGGCGATGTGATGGAGCTGTCAAAAGTGTGTCCGTTACAGGATGTGAAACAATCAGGGTTCGAGGCGGCGTTGCTGGTGGATCCAGTCGACGATCTCCCCGTCGGGCGTGTAGCCGCTGACCGTTTCGCGTAGAAGTTGACGGACGCGGGAGTAATCATCCTGTTCGACGGCAAGCAGCAACTCGGTCAAACGCCCCTTGAGCACGTCCCAGGACAAATGGTCTTCGTTGGCGGTCATGATCATCGGATGTGGCGTCGCGGCAACGTTATCGCCGATCAGCAACTCTTCGTAGAGCTTCTCTCCCGGACGCAGGCCAGTAAACTCGATCGAAATATCGCCCTGGGGATTTCGCTCGGAACGGATGCTCAAGCCGGACAGGTGAATCATCTTCTCCGCCAGCTCGACGATCCTTACCGGCTCGCCCATATCCAGCACGAACACATCGCCGCCCTGCCCCATGGAACCGGCCTGAATCACCAGTTGCGCGGCTTCGGGGATGGTCATGAAGTAGCGGGTGATTTTCGGGTGAGTGACGGTCAGCGGGCCGCCGGATTTGATCTGGCTGTGGAACAGCGGGATCACCGAACCGGAAGACCCCAGTACATTACCGAAGCGCACCATGGTGAAACGGGTCTTGTTGACGCGCGATACATTGGCTTTATCGCCGAACAGCACAGGGGCAATTTCACGGCTCAAGGCTTGAAGCGTCAGCTCCGCCAGGCGCTTGGTACTGCCCATGATGTTGGTCGGACGTACGGCCTTGTCGGTGGAGATCAGCACGAAGTTGGCGACCCCCGACTGCAACGCAGCCTGAGCCGTATTCAGGGTTCCGATAACGTTATTCAGCACACCTTCGGCAATGTTGTGCTCGACCATTGGCACATGCTTGTAGGCAGCGGCATGGTAGACGGTGTCCACCCCCCAAGTCTTCATCACATCAAGCAGTTTATGCGGATTACGGATGGAACCGAGGATGGGTAGCAATTTGACCGAGACCGATTCACGGCAGGCGCGCTGCTCCAGTTCCGACAGGATGCTGTAGAGGTTGAACTCACTGTGCTCAAACAGCAGAAGCGTGGTCGGGCCGAGCGAGAATATCTGCCGGCACAGCTCCGAACCGATCGAACCGCCGGCGCCAGTGACCATCACGGTCTTGCCTTTGATACAGCGTTCGAGCAAATCGGCCTGGGCTGGCACGGCATCACGGCCCAGCAAGTCTGCGATATCCACTTCCTGAATGTCTTCAACCTTGACCCGACCGCTGGCCAGGTCGGTGAAGTTAGGAACGCTTCGCACGTGAAGGGGGTAAGCCTCCAGCAGATTGAGAATTTCCCTGCGTCGAGCGCGAGTAGATGACGGCAGCGCCAGGAGAATTTCCTGTGCACCAGTAACGTCGATCATCTGCTGGATGTGTTTGGGTTTGTAGACCTGGAGGCCAGAGATAGAGCGGTCGGCGATGCTGGAGTCGTCGTCGATGAAGGCCACTGGGCGCATCACCCGGCCCATGCGTAACGCGGCAACCAACTGATTGCCTGCCACGCCTGCGCCATAAATGGCGACTTTGGTGAGGCCGTCGTCGCGGCTGGCGAACGGTACGTGCTGGGCGGCGGTGAACCAGTCGCCCATGAAGTATTGACGCATACACAGGCGCAGGCCGCCGATGATGACGAGGCTTAGCCACCAGTAGTTGAAGATGATGGAGCGCGGGACGACGGTTTGGTGGTTGCTGTACCAGTAGACCACGACCGCCAGAATCAGCGAAGACAGGCTGACGGCCTTGATAATGGCAATCAACGCATCGTTACCGAAATAGCGCATGACAGCGCGATACATGCCGAATCGGATAAATAACGGAATGGCGACGACAGGAGCGCTGACAAACAGCCAGAAATGGACCTTGAGGGGGTTGTACATGTCATCAACACCCAATCGGACGATAAACGCCAACCACAGGGCGAGCCAAACCAGAAAAATATCTGTGCCTACCTGAATCAGTCGTTTTTGCCGTCTGGGAAGCCCTACAAGACGCTGCCTGACCTTATCCATGAACTCTTCAAACACCTCAGCCACCTCTCCTCACCTGCCGCAACTCTATAGGCGCATCCAATCCACGTTAGACACAAATGACAGGACTGTTGCTCAGTTCTTCATTGATGCCCCTTCGAGGTCTCCCGCGCGAAACTTTATTGCCAGTACAAGCAGTGGAGCATAGGCCAGAATCATGCCAAAACTACCGTCCAGGCCATAATGTGTAACCCCTAGAGCGATTGGCAACAACCAAAGCAAATTGATCGCCCCAACAGCCGCAGTAACCGGTAAATGCTTGCCAAACCGCCGGGAGGCGAACTGATAGGCATGGCTACGGTGCGCTTCATAAACCTTATCGCCTCTGAGCAAACGGCGAAACAGGGTGAATGTCGCATCGACGATGAATACGCCGAGCAAAATCAGCCAGCCCCACAGTAAGTCGGCAGAGAACCACATAGCTTGAAGCGACAGCCCTCCGAGCACAATGCCCAGGAATCCGCTCCCGGCATCCCCCATGAAAATCCTGGCGGGAGGGAAGTTCCAAAAGAGAAAACCCGCAACGGAAACGGCCAATAGCAATGGCGCCCAGACCAGGTCCGTCGCACCATCCACCCAATACAGAAGACACGCGCCAAGACAAACACAAATCGCCTCGACGCTGGCAATGCCATCGATACCGTCCATGAAATTGTAAAGGTTGAGCAACCACACCAGATAGAACGCCGCCAACACATGGCCCAACCAACCGAGGTCGAACGTTCCCCCCCAGATCTCGACGGCCGGCAATCCACCTAACCAGAACAGCAACCACATCGACGCAACGAAATGCCCCAGCAAACGCCAACGGGCGGCGATGTGTCCGTGGTCATCCATAAATCCGATAAGGGCGATCAGAGCGCCTGCACCGACGATTGCCAAAAACGGTGAGGAAGGCATCAACCCGGCAAACAAAAGCATTCCCAACGCCAATGTAAACGCCAGAACAATCGCAACCCCTCCCCCCCGAGGCGTGGGAACCGAATGAGAGCTTCGGGCATTGGGAATATCCATCAGGCTTCGAGACAGAGCGTAATGACGCAGCGCCCAGGTAAGGGAAAAAGACACAGCACCGATGACAGGGATAAACCAGCCATAACTCATGATTTACGGGAATCCAGAAAATGTTGCGCCGTCTGACCCAACGCTTTATCGAAGGGGACCGGAGGAGTCCAGCCCAGGAGTTGTCGGTTTTTGCTGATATCAACCTGCAAGGAACCGAGAATACGATCAGACAGCGCTCGCTTACCCAGTAACGCTGCCACGCCACTCATGAGCCAGGCAGGAATCGGTAACAAGATGGCAGGTTTGCCCAGAGCGCCCGCCAGCTTGCGCAACAGTTGCGTGGTCGATACGTCCTCGCCATCACTGACCAGGAACACTTGATTGGCCGCCGCCGGATGATCGGAACACGTCACGATCAAATCCACCAAATTGTCTATGGCAACAAGACTGCGGTGGTTGTGGACGGCGCCGAAAGGCAAAGGAACGCCACGGTACAACCAGCGCATCATGCTGAGGAAGTTGGCCTTGACGCCGGGCCCGTAGACCAGCACCGGGCGGATGATGACCACTTCCATGCCCGTATCGGCGGCGAGTAACTTCAAGCCTTGCTCAGCCTCAAGCTTCGAGATCCCGTAAGGGTCAATCGGAGCCGGCACGTCATCGGCCCTGTATGCAGTGCCGGGCCGAGTACCCTCGCCGTTTACCTTGATCGAGCTGATGTAGATAAAGCGTTTCACTCCGGACGCCGCAGCCTCGCGAGCAAGGTTCAACGTCGCCTCGACATTGACTTCACGAAACGCCGCCAGCGGATCGAGAGAAACGTCTTTCATGACGTGAACACGAGCAGCCGCATGGACTACAACATCGACGTCGGCAAGCGCGTCACTCCAATCGTTTGTGCCATTGAGAGTCGTCAACGGTAGGACGCGCGCCCCCACCGGGAGCACCGCAGACGTGGCCCGGACCGGCGCCACAACAGCACAGTCGGGCAACTGCACCAATCGTTGAATCAGTGCGCGCCCTAGAAAACCACTGCCACCGGTAACCAGGAATGTTTTTGATCTCATCGGTGACCCTTGGGAATACAAAGAACATCTATGCTCTGCCCGTCCGCAGAGACGTTTCGAACATAGATGATTTGCTGCAAATACTGAAGTCAGGCCTGGAGCCACTACGTCAAAGCAGGGACCGATAAATCTCTGCGTAGGATTTTGCCATCGAATCAGCTGAAAACACTTCTTCAAAACGCTGTGCAGCCGCCTCACCCATCGAAGCCGCAACCGCTGGTTGATTCCAGAGGTGGTTCATTGCCTGCGCCAGCGCGGCAGAATCGCGAGGAGGCACAACCAACCCGGTTTCTCCTGCGATATTGATGTAAGTCGTGCCGGAGCCAATCTCGCAAGAAATCATCGGCTTCCCGTACATGGCCCCCTCAAGCAACGAAATACCGAAAGATTCGGATCTGAGGTGCGACGGGAAAACGAACGCATAGCAGAGCGTCAGCAGAGCCGCTTTATCTTCATCTGGCAAGCCGCCGAGAAAATGTACATTCGACAGCCCCAATTGATTCGCCTGAGCTTTCAGCTCCATTTCAAGGTGGCCGCCCCCCAGAATGACAACGGGCAATTGAGTGGTTTTTGCAGCTTCAAGTAGGTAGTCCAGCCCTTTGTAGTAGCGCAGCGCCCCCACAAACAGGAAAAAACGTTCCCCAAGGCGTGCGCGCCAGAAATCCAGCTTTTCAGCAGAGGGCGTCGGGTAGGTTTGCCGATCCAGCCCATAGGGAACAACGCGGACTTTGTCTTTGAAGCGCGTCAGCACCGGACTGCTTTCAGCGTAGTTGGGAGATGAAGCAACGATACAGTCAACGCTGGACAAGAAGCGGTTCATCAATGGCTGATAAAGCTTGAGCAGTGTCTTTTGTTTGACGATATCAGAGTGATAACTGACAACGGCGGGTTTGCGGATTCGACTGGCGAAATGCACAAGATCCATGTAAGGCCACGGAAAATGGTAGTGAACAATGTCTGCCTTATGCGCCAGTTCGGCAAAATCCTTGAACGCCGATAGCGAGAAACCGGTCGACGCTACATGCAGGTCGAGTTTGGAGCGATGAGTCAGGTGGTGCCCCACCTGTTCATTACGCGCCGCACCTCGCTCACTGAGGTAAAGAACTTCGGACTCAAAGCCGTGCTTTGTCCCACCTTCAGCAATCTGAAAGATAACCTGCTCAATGCCACCCATAGTCTCCGGGTAGTATGTCTTGAAGAAGTGCAGAACCTTGATCATTGTCCCTTGACCACCTTCTGATAAACCTCAAGTGTTTCCATTGCGCAGCGTTCCCACGAAAATCTCGCCGCATGCAACAAGCCTTGCTCGACGGCGCTGGAACGCCACGACTCATCTTCCAGCCCCCGCCGGATAAGCCCTGTCAACGTTTCGACGTCCATGGCTTCGCACATCAGGGCCGCATTGCCAGCGACTTCCGGAAGTGAGGAGCTGTTTGAACAAACGACAGGAACGCCAGAGCTCATGGCCTCCAGAACCGGCAAGCCGAACCCCTCATACAACGACGGAAAGGTAAACAGTCGAGCGCCGGCAAACAGCAGAGGAAGGTCTTCACTGGGTACAAACCCCAGGTAATAGGCCCAGCCTTCACGCCGTGCGCTTTCGAGCCGCTGGTGAATGCTCTCGTTCCGCCAGCCATGGTAGCCGGTGAGCACCAAAGGCCAACGCTTGCGCACTTCCAGCGGCAGACGTGAATAAGCATCAAGCAACGTTTCGATATTCTTGCGAGGCTCGATCGTCCCGACAAACAGGCTGTAACCACCCACCTCAAGACCATGGCGCGCAAGCGTGCTTCTGAGTTCGTCCGCGCTACGAGGATGAAACTCGGCGGAACTGGCCAGCGGCACCGTATGGATACGCTCAATCGGCCAGGAGAAATACTCCGCCAACTCCTTACGTGTGTACTCGGAGTCCGTGATCAACGCGTCTGCTCGTACCAGCGTGGTTTTCAGCTCTTTCTGCAAATAGCGCACAAGTTGCGGCGCATGGCAGTGAGACCAGGTAAACGGAGACAGATCGTGGAAAGTAGCAACACTGCGGCCGGCAAAGGGCGGCAGGAAATAATTCGGGCTATGGTAAAGAAAATCACCATGATTTTTTAACGCTTGCTTCCTGAGCAACGGCATAAGAAGCCGATAGGCTTCAACCGCCAGGAAGTTTTTCTGCACCGCTCGTTTCAAGCCATAACCGTTACCCGATTCGTTGGCAGCCGTAGGCAGCGCAGGCAAAAATCGCCGACCGGCGAAAAACTGCAGGTCGGTGATTTCCGGATTCTGCTGCAATCGCAGCGCCAATTCGTAGGTGTAACGACCAATACCGGTCAGCGGAAAACGGACTGGCTCAACAGAAAGAATTAACTTCATTTATTCGGCCGTCAGCATCCAGCTCAGGGTTTCGCCCAGTGGAGGGGTTGTCCAGCCGGGAACCAGTGCACGCAACCGCGAATTGTCCCCGCACAACGTCTTCACTTCATTGGCACGCACGAAAGCTGGATTTACTTCGACCACAATATCGTGCCCGGTAAACCCTTTGCACAGATCGATGACTTCACGAAGCGAATGGGTATTACCAGAGCTGACATTTATAGTCTGCCCCAGCGGCTTGGCCTCGATGAGTCCTCGATAGGCCTTTACCAACGCGCGAACATCACTGAAATCGCGCCAGACATCAAGATTGCCCAATTCGATCTTTTGCGCCTTGCGACGGAAATGCGAAACAATTTTCGGCAACAAGAAGTTCTCGGCCTGGCCAACACCGGTGTAGTTGAAAGGGCGGGTAATGACGATAGGCAGGCGCTCGTGCCAAAGGTTGGCCATGTACTCCATGGCCAACTTGCTAACGGCATAATCGTTGGCCGGCGCCGGAGCTGTGGTCTCCGACAACAGGCCACCGGAAGCATTGCCATAGACATTGGCGCTGCTGGCGATCAGCACGCAATCCAGGGATTTCCCACTGGCCGCGACGGCTTCCAGCAGATTGCGCGTGCCTATCAAATTCACTTGATAGAACGCATCCGCTGCGCCATGCCCGACAAACGCCAATGCCGCGAGATGAACTACAACATCCGGCTGAATCTTTGCCAGCAACGTACGCAGACCAGGGCCATCGGCCAAGTCCACCTGGTGATAATTGCGATCGTCGGAAGGCTGACTGCCCAACCCGATAACCTCGTAGCCATGAGCCCGAAGTTCATCCGCCATGTAACGACCGGTGAAACCTTGAATACCTGTAATCAGAGCACGTTTGCCAGCAATGGTCATCAGAACGAAAATCCTTGCTCATTACGACGCAGGTCCGCTTCGACCATCATGCGGCACAACTCTTCCAGAGAGGTTTTCGGCTCCCAACCCAAAACTTCCTTGGCTTTGGCCGGGTTGCCGATCAGCAACTCAACTTCAGTCGGGCGGTAGAATTTCGGGTTAATGGTGATCAGCACCTTACCGGTAGCCGCATCAGTGCCCTGCTCAGCCTCTGCAGTACCCGCCCAGGAAATGGTAATACCAACGGCCTTGAAAGCCATGGATACGAAGTCGCGAACAGTCTCGGTGCGGTTAGTCGCCAATACGAAGGTGTCCGGCTCATCGGACTGCAGCATGCGCCACATCCCTTCGACGTACTCCTTGGCAAAACCCCAGTCGCGCTTGGCGTCGAGGTTACCCAGTTCCATCTTGTCCAACAGACCCAGTTTGATCTTGGCTACGGAGTCAGTGATCTTGCGGGTCACGAACTCACGGCCACGCAGTGGGGATTCGTGGTTGAACAAGATACCGCTGGTCGCGAAAATTCCGTACGACTCGCGATAGTTGATGGTCATCCAGTGAGCGTAGAGCTTGGCCACGCCATAAGGGCTGCGCGGATAGAAAGGCGTGCTTTCGACCTGCGGGATAGCTTGCACCTTGCCAAACATCTCGGAGGTGGATGCCTGGTAGAAACGAACCTTCGGATTAACGATGCGAATCGCTTCGAGAAGATTTACTGCGCCGAGGCCAGTGATTTCGGCAGTTGTGATCGGCTGCTCGAACGAAACACCCACGAAGCTCTGCGCCGCAAGGTTGTAGACCTCGGTGGCTTCGGTGGTCTGCAGCAAACGAATGCTGGCAGACAGATCGGTCAGATCGTATTCGACCAAATGCAGATTAGGGTTGGACTGGATGCCCAACTCTTCGATACGCCAGAAATTGACAGAACTGGTACGACGGTAGGTACCGTATACGGTGTACCCCTTCTCCAGCAGCAGTTCCGCCAGATAGGCGCCGTCTTGACCAGTGATGCCAGTAACAATTGCTTTCATGCGAATCCTCTAAACTCCATCTTGAGCCTTGGTTGGTTTGCTCATCAACATGCGCGGTGGGCGCCGTAGCGACTCTAGTTTGTAATGATACCTAAATTGCCCCCCCTAAAGGAACTTTACAGGATGCAGAAACTCACGCCTCCTGTCGCTCGAACGCAGTAGCACACACACCAAAAAAAAGCTAGACGATCTGTAATTTTCCGAGCGAACTACAGGAAACCTCAATAAAAAACCCCATCACAAAAGTGGCGAGGTCTTTTATTCACATCAACTTAAACTCTTGTATATCGGCTCTAGCCCGCCTTGACACACCTTACCAACTAGCAGTGACGGAATACTCATAAAATAGTCACCACCTAAAATTGAAGTCGCAATGATACAAAGCCAATCCCTAGCTTACGCATATCACCGCCGCCAGGAGAGATCGGTGCGGGTGGAAAGAACGAAATGCTATCTACCGCCCCCCCCTTTTGATCAACGTCCAATCGAACTTCCGATACTTCGCTGGAAAGCTCTATCGAATACTCACGGGCACCAACCATAACTTTTATAGGTTTATTCGCGTTAGAAGCAAAAGCCCGCGCAGTCAAAATCAGCGTGAATTTTTGTGGTAACGGAGAACTAAATTTCAGAAGAATATTCGAAGAAACGTTTTTATCGGACCAACGCCCCCACGGCTCAATTACCGAAAACCCAGTAGCGTTAGAAATAAAATCGGGCCAACCCGCCCGAGTAAAATCTATCCCTTCCTGTAAGCTAGCGAAATACCGAGGCCCCAAATGATCTACATGATAACCGGACTTCTCCATTATCTGCCCTACACTAAGCCCCACCAAATTGGCACTTTCAACCGAGTTCAACTTGAAAAAAACAAGCTCTCCATTTGAGCTAATCAACAGAGGTGGTACACCAAGTAACTTAGTTAAATTCTCGACCAAAGCCTGTGCATTGTCGACATAACCACGCCGATCAATATAAATACCATTAAACCCCAAGCGCCGCAGAACTTCCAACTGCTTATCCATAGGTTCCCGAGCAAGAGACCGATAGAACATATCACCATCGCGCCCCTTCATCCCTCCAAAACTCCAATGAAGAGCCTTCGAATGAAGAAATCCTGCAGCAAGATCATAATTGACGAGACGATTGAGGACTGGAGTTTCCGGAAATGCCATGTAAGGTAATTGATAAACAGCTCCCCCTTCAGGTAGCGATTGCTCAATACTTCTTACAAAATCCCGATCACTCTCGTAGGTCGTTTTTTCACGAAAGTTACAAGCCGTACAAGCAGGAACCGTCTGATCATATATACCAATTACAAGCACAAACAATGCCGCAACAAATGAATAAACCGAAAATCTCGCTGCAAAGTTATTTATAAGCATCTGAATGGCAATAAAGAAAATCAGTATACTTGCAAACGCGATAAAAACACTAACCCTATTCCACCCTCTAATTGACGACGATATTAATGAAGAAAAAACCGCACCCAACCCTCCAACTGTACCAACCAAAAAAAGCACAACAACGATTGCTACTAACAAACTGATCTTTGAATCCATCCTCACCCCGACCACCGAGGCAAGCAGAAACAAAAAAGTCATTAACAACCCCAGAGACGCAACAACACCCAGAGTTGACATGTAATTTTCATTAACCAACGGAAATGAAGAATTATAAAAATTTGTAAATGCACCCATGCTAGAAATTCGATGATCAGCTCTTGGAAGGATCAACTGAATTAATTTAAAACCGTATATTTCAGCTTCAACCGGAGACCTCTGAGCAACCTCTGTATTGACACCGTTTTCACGCGCACCTATTAAATTTGGCGCTACATTAATCAAAACCCCAAGAACCAAGACAAAAGATATCGCTAACGCCCGCTTCACTCCCAAAAAATTTTTAAATCTGAGTAAATTCAAAAAGCCCGCCAGCAAAATAATTATTATACCAAATAATGCATAATAAACCCCAAAAGATGAAAGAACTAAAAGAACAAAAAACACCCCCACCCTATTAAACCATCGCCCCCTATTAACATCTATAAAACCATCACCCCTACAACTATAAATAGAAAAAGCCCAGTAAAAAAACAACGGAACAACAAAATACCAAGTGTAAAATAAATGAACAATCCGAAGAAAATGAAATGGCAAAAATGCAAAAAGCAATGCACCAACAAACGAAAAACAACGCGAAATGCCAAACACTCTAGCAACAGAGAAAGCGGAGGCAAATACAACAGAAAAACCGAGCAAAAAAAACAGATTTACAGAAACAAAACTATCACCCGACAACATAGCGAGAGTTTTGATAATTAAATGACTACCAAAATCAGAACCCGGAAAGTCTAAAAAATTCGAACCAAACGGATAGCCGCTTCGGGGATTATCAAACACCCAGCCCTCAGCTACACGCTGAGCCATCCACGCATGAAAAAGACTATCCACAGAATATGAGTATGGGTAAGAGATATTTGGCCACAGTCCGGCCGGCCAACCAGTCATTAAAACGCTCGCCAGAAACAAGGACAAGACAGAACCAAAAATTATTAATTTCCAGTCCCCTCTGAAAGCCGCCCACAAAGACACAAGCGGTGGTTCCGGGTTTATTTCTGGCACACCGCCGAGCATTTTATTTGAGATCACAGCTATCAACTTCCCACTAAACTAATCAAAATTTACGCGTTCTGACTCAACCACAAGCGGCATATTACGAACTTGCGTATGCACCGACCCTATATATTCGCCCAACATACCTAGAAATAGTATTTGCACCGAACTGAAGAAAAACAGAGAAATCAACATCGGCGCAACACCGAGCTGAAAGGAATCCCAGTACAGTATTTTCGCGACAAAGAAGCAAAAGGCTATTAACAAACTGAGTAGAGCAAGTACCCCGCCCCCCATAACCATCAGACGCAAAGGAACTTTCGAATGATTTGTTATACCCAGCATTGCGATATCATAGAGGGTATAAAAATTATTCTTCGTAATTCCGCGCTGACGCCGTGGCTGTTTGAAAGGAACGGTGGCGATGGGGAAACCGATCTCGCAAAGAAGTCCCCGGAAGTAAGGATAAGGGTCATCAATCTTTTTCAAGATATCAATGACAACGCGATCAAACAGCCCCGCGCCCGTGGCATTTTTTACAAGAGGGACTTCTGATATCCGGGAAACAAACCGGTAATAAGCCTTCCTGGCAAAAAACATCAACGGCGATTCTTCGCTCTCAGGCTTGACCGCTAGGACGGTTTTAAAACCTTCTTCCCATTTCCGGATGAATTCTTCAATCATCTCAGGCGGGTCCTGAAGGTCAGAAGCGATCAAAACACACGCATCACCTTTAGTTTGTAATAGCGCGTGATAGGGTGAGCGTATATGGCCAAAGTTTCTGGCATTCAGAATCAGCTTAACCCGCTTGTCTCGGGCAGCGATCCCTCTGAGCTTCGGAATACTTCCATCGGTTGAACAATTATCAATAAAAATATGTTCGTAGTCATAATCCTGCTTGGACATAACATCGCAGATACGCTGGTAAAGCTCATCAATATTAGCTTCTTCGTTGTAACACGGCGTCACGATACTTATAAGCTTACGCATAATTAAAAACAAACCTATTATTTATAAAGAAGGACAGTATTGCCATCGGAAGAATCAATGCTATACCAGACACATACGGAACAACCCCAAAGCATGCAAGACTCGCTATACCCCCGAGATTGATGCAATATACGAACGCATACCCAATAACAAACCTAACGATCAGCCTATTATCTTTAGAGCCGAAAACCAATGAGCCTGTACTTTTAAAATTGAACGCCACACCTAAAATGGTCGCCAAAAATAACGCAGCGCTGTAGTGGAGACCAAAATAGATAAATATTGCAAAGCAGCCATAACCAAAAGCAGCGTTCAACAAGCCGACAAGCAAGAACCTCAGGAACTTTACTTTTAGTAGATTACGAAGCATCACAACCTGACTTCCCTAACGGCGTCGTTACCAAGGTACAATTCAATCTCGCTCAAAACGCCACTCAATGATGACTCAACAGGCATGTAGCCAAACTTTTCAGCATTACGATTGAGCGAATAGTAGTTTGACTTGGCCCCTGTGGCATTTAGTTTTGCGCTGTCGCCAACCACTTCGAACTGAAGGCCAAACTCATGTTTTATACTGGACAACAAAGAAAACTTGTCGATCGGCTCCAATGTATAACAATCAACAACATCATTTGCCGGAGGAGCAGAAAGTATTTTTTTAACCAACTGAAAAAAATCAGCCGGAGCCAGGTAATCCCTCACCATATTCTCTGGCGACACACCCAACACTTGATTTGACTTAATGGCTCGTAAGATATCGCTCAAGAAAAAACGCGCATCTATAGATTGCCGATGACTGAAATAGCCAAACACTCTTACATCAACAACATTTAAATCAGGCATCGCACGATGGCGACATTCGGCATAAAACTTTGCGATCGAATACCAATCTTGTGATTGTAAGTTATTTATTGGAAATAAAGCTTTAGTACCTTCACCCACAGGCTCTTCAAAGCTTGAGCCGTAAGCAGCACCACTGCTGAGGAAGATATACTTGCACGATGGATGCTGCTTCAGGTAGGACAGCGCCAGTTGATCGTACTGCTCTGTCACTTCAAAAATTTGCGCGCCCATCATTTTTGCACGTGCGGGATCACCAACGCCCACAAAATTGATAATTGCATCAAAACAACTATCAACACTGAAACTGGAGTAATCCAACACCGGATATGACTTGCGTTCAGCAATTCTTCGAATATCCGAATCCAGCGCAGCCACCTCTCGCAAAAACAGCTGGCAATGATAGCCTGTGCTATTGGCAAAAGAGGCAACCAAGTCTTTGGCAATATGACTATTGGCGCCCAATATCGCAATATTCATTCATTGACATCCAACTGAAGTATAGGCGTCTGCTCATCAATAGGGCGACCAAATTCCAATCTCGGTCGGCACTCTCTGGCATCAGGCATAAGCACTTCAATCAGCATAGGTTTTTGCTCATTAAAAAACTCTAGTACTGCGACACGGAACTGCTCAAGATCAAACACACTGCTCGACTTGACACCGTAGGCATTACCTATTGCTTCAAACTGAGAGGTATAACCATCCCAATAAGTTGATGAGTTCCGCCCCTCAAAGTACATTTCCTGAAAACCACGGACCATGCCCAGCGAGTGATTATTCAAAACAATTGTCAATATAGGGAGTTGATCGCGCGCAATAATATCCAACTCCTGAATATTGAGTTGCGCACCGCCGTCACCTGTAATAACAACTACTGGCTTATTGGTAGCATAACAAACCCCAACAGCAGCGGGAATCGCAAATCCCATCGTGCCCAAGCCACCTGAATGATGCATGGCTTGGTCTTTGCTCAGTTTGATCGTATGCGCGGCCCACATCTGGTTATTGCCGACATCCGCCACGTAGTCAAGCGCTCGCCCCTCTGCGAGCTCATTCAACATACTAAACAAGTTGAATGGGCTAATTTTCCAATCCGAGTACTCATCGACAAAAGTCTGTTTGAACTTTCGCGTCAAGCCATCCAGCCAAAGCTTCCACTCAGGATTGATCTCGCTCCCATATCGTATGAACTGCGCAAAAACTTTATCCAGGCTGATTTCGTATGAAAAGTGAGCACTCACTCTGTTGTTGAGTTGCCCCTGCTCAAGATCGAACTGGATTATCTCCGCATGCGGGGCGAAGCTTTCAGGCTTTGCCCCCGTCTGCCGCACATCCATACGGCTACCTAAAACGATCAGAAGGTCGCAGTTCTGAACAGCATAATTTGCGACCCGAGTGCCATAGGCACCTAACATGCCAAGATAAGAATCACTCGCCGGCAGTTTTTCAGCACCTTTCAAGCTGGCAACATGAGGAATTCCCAACTGATTGATCAGCGAAAGCCACTCAGGAAAGCCAGGTGCATTAACCGCCCCTCCGCCAATAAGAAACAACGGTCGACAGGCTCGCTCCAACTTGGAGTTAACAACTTCAAAATCCAAAAAATCGTTGTCGCTATTTCCAACGTCACTCTGGCAAGTTAAAAAACCGCTCAATGTCGAGTCATCAATCTCGGCGCGCTGGATATCCATCGGAATATCCAGCAACACCGGGCCGGGACGACCTTCTTTAGCGATTTTAATGGCTTTGAGCAGACATGGAATCAACTCATCAACATGAGTGACTTGGTAAGCATACTTGGTGATACTTTTAACCAGCGCAACACTGTCCAGTTCCTGGAAACCTTGTTGACGTATCGCCCTGTCACCTTTTAGTTCGTAAGTATTGACTTGGCCAGTTAAAAATATGCACGGGTGACTATCGAGCCAGCAATCAGCAATGCCAGTCATCAGGTTTGTTGCGCCAGGGCCACTTGTCCCCAACGCCACACCCAAGACCTTATGATTGGTAGCACGTGAAACTGCAGATGCAGCAAAGGCTGCGCCTTGCTCGTGGTGCATAGATATTAATTTTGTTTTACCTAACAAATTAATACTGTCCACCAGATGGGTAATCATCCCACCAATAAGCTCAAAACCATACAGAACATTATTGTCTGCAAGTACTTTTGCTACTGCATCTGAAGCTTTCATATTTTAGAAACCAATCCCGAAGAACTCTTCCAACTTCTCACCAACGTAATCGAAATGCTCCTGCCCCAACGCCGGCTGCACACCGAGCCAGAAGGTCTGATTCATAGTACGGTCAGTATTGGTCAACTCACCGACCACACGATACTCGATGTTGTGGAAGTAAGGTTGACGAGTCAGGTTTCCTGCGAAAAGCAACCGGGTGCCGATCTTGTTCTGGTCGAGAAACTTGAGCAAGTCTACACGGTTGACGCCAGCACTTTCCTTGAGGGTAACCGGAAATCCGAACCAGGAAGGATCGCTATTAGGAGTAGCTTCAGCGATTTCAAGAAATTCGCTCAAACTAGCAAGACGGTCCTTGAGTAGGTTGAAGTTACGCTTGCGAGTATCGATAAACTCTTGAGCACGATCCAGTTGCGCCAAACCGCAGGCTGCCTGCATATCAGTGATTTTGAGGTTGTAGCCCAAGTGTGCATATACATACTTGTGATCGTAACCCTGAGGCAGGCTTCCGAACTGCTGACCAAAACGATTACCGCACGTATCGTCACATCCCGGAGCGCAGTAGCAATCCCGCCCCCAGTCGCGGAAAGACTCGGCAATCAGTTTGAGCTGGGCATTGTTGGTGAAAACTGCACCGCCCTCCCCCATAGTGATGTGGTGCGCAGGATAGAAACTGAGGGTTGCGATATCGCCAAAAGTACCGACCAGCTTACCGTCATAGGTAGCACCGAGCGCATCGCAGCAATCTTCGACCAGCCAGAGATTGTACTTCTCGCACAGCTCCTTGACCTTCTTCAGATTGAAGGGGTTACCCAAAGTATGGGCAAGCATGATGGCTTTGGTTTTTGGCGTGATGGCCGCTTCAATCAGGTCAGCATTGATGTTGTGAGTCGCCATATCAACATCGACGAACACAGGAATGGCGCCGAACTGGACGATAGGATTGACGGTTGTCGGGAAGCCGGCTGCCACGCCAATCACTTCATCACCCTTTTTGATCGCACGGTCACCGAGTTTGGGCGACGTCAGGGTACTGAAGGCCACCAGGTTGGCAGAGGAGCCGGAGTTAACGGTAAGCAGGTAGTTGACGCCCAGAAAGTCGGCGAGTTTTTTTTCAAACTCAGCATTGAAGCGGCCTGTCGTCAGCCAACCATCGAGGGATGCTTCCACCATCAGTTGCAGTTCGCGTGCGCCAATCACCTTCCCTGATGGAGGAATGACACTTTCACCAGGGACAAAAGGTTTGGCAGCCAAAGCTGTTTGGGCGTAACGCTCAACGAGCTGGCTGATTTCCTGACGGAGCATATCGGGTGTCATGAGATTTCCTACTTAAAGCTTTAGTTAATTAGTTACTTACGGCCATAGCTGCCATATAGCCGTCAATTTCATCCATGCAACAGGTCCGCATGTCTTCGCCATGCAACCATGCACGATGCCAATTGACGATACGGATGAGTGTTGTTTCCAGATCCCATGTCGGGGTCCAGTTCAAGCGCGCACGCGCCTTGGAGATATCAAGCTTGAGATAGCGGGCTTCATGTGGCTGCGGGTCTTCATCGAGTTCCCAGCTAGCGCCAGCACCCCACGTTTCGACCATATGGTTAAGTATCCACTCCACCGGTCTCGCATCTTCGTCCCTGGGGCCAAAGTTCCAGCCTTGGGCAAACGTGTGGCCATGCTCCCATAATTGCTGTGCCAGAACCAGATAGCCGCCGAGCGGCTCCAGAACATGCTGCCAAGGGCGTGTAGCCTGCGGATTGCGAACGATCACCGGGTGATTTTTTTCGACAGCGCGAAGAATGTCAGGAATGAGGCGATCTTCTGCCCAATCTCCGCCGCCGATGACGTTACCTGCACGCGCAGAAGCCAGGGCCGCCGACTTTTCGCCATTAAAAAAAGATTTGCGATAAGCCGAGGTAAGCAGCTCTACACAGCCTTTACTGTTGCTATATGGATCATGCCCTCCCATGGGTTCATCTTCGCGATAGCCCCACTCCCACTCCTGATTCTCGTAGCACTTGTCGGTCGTGACATTGACAATGGCCTTTAGATTCGGGCATTGGCGAGCCGCTTCCAGCACATGGAGGGTACCCATGACATTGGTTGCGTAGGTTTCCACCGGTTCACGGTATGACAACCTGACCAGAGGTTGGGCAGCCATGTGAATCACAATATCCGGGTCAAAACCGGTCATGCTCTCGGTAACGGCTTGCAGGTCGCGAATATCACCGATTTCCGACTGCATTCCTTCACCGACACGAGCTTCGTCGAACAGCGCCGGAGCCGTAGGCGGCGTGAGCGCAAAACCTTTGACTTGCGCACCCATGCCCTGCAGCCAGAGCGACAACCAGCTGCCCTTGAAGCCAGTATGGCCGGTGAGGAAGACTTTTTTCCCTTTCCAGAAGGCAGGTGCGACAGTAGCTTTCATATTAATCCCAGGTTTTCCACGGAGCCTTGCCATTGTGCCATAGATTTTCGAGCATGTTTTTGTCATGCAAAGTGTCCATCGGCTGCCAGAAACCATGGTGCTCGTACGCCATCAATTGACCGTCCGCCGCAAGGTTCATCAGGGGCTCCTGCTCCCATACGGTGCTGTCGTCAGTCAAATAATCAAGTACTTTGGGAGTGAGTACGAAAAATCCGCCATTAATCATGGCTCCATCACCCTTGGGCTTTTCCTTGAAGTTGAGTACCTGGCCCTTTCGAATATCCAGCGCGCCAAAACGACCTGGTGGGTAAGTGGCAGTGAGCGTCGCTGCTTTACCATGTTGCTTGTGAAAAGCTACCGCGGCACTGATGTCCATATCCCCGACGCCATCGCCATAGGTAAAGCAGAATGCCTCTTCGTTACGGACATAATCTGCCACTCGCCGCAAACGCCCACCCGTCATCGAAACGTCACCCGTATCGATCAATGTCACATTCCAGGGCTCGGCGCGCTTACCGTGAACTTCCATACTGTTTTCGCGCATATCGAATGTAACGTCAGACATATGCAGGAAGTAATTAGCAAAATACTCTTTTATTAAATAGCCCTTGTATCCGCAACAGATAACAAAGTCATTGATGCCATGAGAAGAATACATTTTCATGATATGCCAAAGTATCGGCTTTCCACCGATCTCTACCATTGGCTTTGGTCGAATACTGGTTTCTTCGCTCAGACGCGTCCCTAAGCCACCCGCTAAAATTACTGCCTTCATAATCCCTCCTGATCAGTTTGAACGCACAAATGCATCTGAATAAAAGTTTTTGGCCGAGAGTCCCGCGGCCACTAATACTTCATGTGCAGAAAAAATCATATCTTCTGAGCCGCAGGCATATACCACCGACTGAGCAAGATCAACAGAATCTTCCAATAAAGCCGTCTGTATATAGCCTGTTCGTCCCGTCCATGACGAGTCTGGTCGCGACAACACCGGTATGAAAACAGGATCCAAAGCGTGAAAATCCGGCTTCCAGTAAATATCGCTTTGAGTACGGCCACCCCAGTAGATATAGATATTTTTACCTGCCGCGGCCGCCGGCGTGCTTAACATTTGCTCCAGCATGGCCTTCACCGGCGCAATGCCCGTACCCGTCGCTAAAAAGACAATATTTTTCAATTCTTTCTCGCGCAGACTAAACGTTCCCAGCGGCCCTTCAAGCCGCAAAAGGTCATTTTCTTTAGCGTCAGAAAACCAATACTGCGACATCACGCCCTGATCCACTTCCCGTATATGCAGTTCCAGCTTTTCATCTGCGCGATGGGCATTAGCAATGGAATAGCTCCGACGAACACCACCAGCTCCGATGACATCCAGATATTGACCGGGTACATACGTGAACTTGCTTTTAGGAGGAAGCCTCAACGTAATCTCAACAACGTTATGTGCGAGTTTCTCAATGCCATCAATTCTGCAGGGCAAGGTTCTGATGCTGATATCGGCCAGCGCGCTAATATCCTCAACATCAAGTTCTACGTCAGATTGAGCATAGCGGCAGCAGGTCAATATATACCCGGCATCACGCTCCTCTTCGCTTAGCGAAAGCTCTCCCTTGAAAGCCTCCGTATCACCGCTCACTACTTTTGCTTTGCAAACGCCGCAGCGGCCGGTCCTACAGCTATACTCAAGCGTTATCCCTTGAGTTCTGGCATTGTCGAGCATTGACTCACCCACTACTGAGTCAAAGCTCTTGCCATTGCATATTTTTACTAAAGCCATAATTTCAACCGATTATGTAAATTTTGCCAATGACAATAGACAGCGCGAATAGGCCGACCTACCTTACTAGACTTAACTGCCACTCGCGCGGCAGCTCAGCCTGCCGAGTAAGCCTGTACACTTTTGCGGCCTCATTCGGTTTTACATCAAAAAGTCCAGCGATTGCCTGCTCATCCGGAACATAAACTCTCTTTTGAATCACCTGATATATCAAATTCCCATTAATAAATATAGGTTGATCAGGAATCTCTACAATATCTCCATCCTGAACCAATTCAAACAATCCAGATTTAAGAGCGCGAACTAATGATGCTCTTGGTTCTTCGAACGTAGCATCAACCTTTTCAGACCGATCAAGATTCACAATAAAATTAAACCCTAACCACCCCGAAAAGCCTAAGCACAATAGCAACCTGACTCCCCCAGCCATTCGCTGTGACGCATAAAACAACCCAAATGCCGCCAGAAGAGAAAAACCGAAATATTGATAATAGACTGCTATGTGACCAAGCCCGAACGACAACTCGGATTGATACCTAGAAGACATTGCAATCAACAATGGCGGAAAAAACAACAACACCAGCGCAACCAAAACGATGCCAATTACCGGCGCACCGCCACTATTAGTATCTGTTTTCCGAGAGAATGACCAAAAGCAGAACAAAGATAGCGCAATCAAACCAAACGCTGACACCGTATGACTTCTCATCGATGCAAAAGCATTCATGAATGAAAAATCATTCTCCCCCCTCAAGAAATAGAAACTCCCTGGAAAACCCGAAACAAACTGAACAAAATAAGTGATCGGAATTTTCTCAAGCGCGCCAAAATCCGAACCGGAGTATTTCGCTGCGGCTACACTTTTGATATACAAAGTCGCCAGCACAAAAAAAACAAACGGAACAGTGACAACCAATATTGCCTGCCATTTTTTTTGACGAGAGGAAAAAACTATTATTAAAAGTGCGATCGGCACATAAATAACATTTAACTCATAACAAAACACAGACAGCAACGCAACAAAAGAAGACAATAACAAAGAGAAAACAGAACCAGTCTTGAGCCACCTCACCAAAAACACCAAAGAAACCGTTAACTCAATAACCAAGACCTGAAGAAAAGTTGCATAGGAGGCGATAGGATCATGATAATCCCTGATCTGAAAGCACACTAACAAAAACAAAACAAACAAACCAGCCACTTGCCATGAAACTTGCAAAAAGCGCAAAAGATAAACCACTAAACCAATATTAACGGCAACCAGTGCCACATCAACAACTCTGACCCAAACCGGGTCATGTATCAAATAGTAAAAACCATAAATAAAAGGAAATGAAAGCATTAGCCTTCCAGCATGAAACCAGCTTGTCATAATTTTTATCGAAAAATCATAAACACTGGTATCAGCCCTATTGATCAGCCCCCAAGTTTGACTATTCAATGAGTCATCAAACCAAAAACCATTCCTGACATACGGATACATAGCTATAACAAACACAACAAGCATAGCTACTACAATGGCCAGATCAATCAAACCAATTTTAAAATTGCGTATAGCCAAAGATTCGCTCATAAACTCCGTCCATTTTAATTTGCAGCTATCGCTCTCGACATTACTTGAAATCCAGAGCCAACGTTCACCTCTATCAGGTATCTGCCAAGTCAAAAATCCTCGGATTATATCCGAGGATCAGGTCAAGCGTACGAATACTCGCTCAATGGGTCTGCGCCCATGGGTCAATCCTTAACTGCCAGCCTGACCAAGGCTCACGCCTTAGCCACTGCCGGCTAGTCATTACCCGCGCGCCCCAAAATTTCAAATAAACCTAGTGTGCTAGACAGCATCGCCTACACTCGCCCCAATAATCGAACGTAACTGCTGAGCACTTTCCTTCCATGTCAGCCAAGGCATGCCAACAGACAAAGGATGCTTATTATTTTCATAGAGCTCCAGCCAGTCCGTTATCGCACCTGCAAAGTTATCGCTATCAGAGCCAGAAAAATAATAGCCGTGCTCTCCCGCCACTTCCCTGAACACAGGAATATCACGAGCAATAATTGGAAGCTTATGTTGCGCAGCCTCGATCAATGGCAGACCGAATCCTTCCCCCTCGGAAGCAGCAATTAGACAGCATGCCGCATCGTAGAGCTTATCCAGATATTCATCACTCGCGTGTTCCAGCCAAAACAGATTCCGACCGTACTCTGGATGATTTCGCAACTTAGTGGAAAGTTCTTCAACCAACCAACCTTGCTTGCCTACAATGACAAACTTTACATCAACACCGTTTAGCCAAAGCTTTTCAAAAGCAGAAAGTACTAATGAATGCCCTTTACGAGGCTCCACCGTACCCACCATCAAGAAACTTGGTGAACCTTTCAACACAGCCAGAACAGCTTCACCATTTCCAGGCATTCCACGTGTCGGCAGCGAGTTTTCGACGTCCGCACCGAGATGAAATGATTTCATAACGGGTATTTTGCTCTGCTCATACCCTGCACTCAACGCCCAGGCCCGCACAGAGTCACACACGGCACGGGAGATACAAATCAAATTATCGGAGACATTCAATACCGAACGAAGCCACTCTTCGTGGTGCCGTCCAACGTCCCCAGGCCACCATTCCGGATGTTCGATCGGGAGGATGTCGTAGACCACAAAAGATATTTTGGTACCGCGCGCTATCCAGTCTTGAAAAAGTCCTGTCTGCACTGCACCCACGATTCGGGCATTCAAATCCAGGCCCAAAAATATATCGCCTTTCTTGGGTACTACGATCTCGAAATCGTCAGCAAAACCATTGACATACCGATAGTGCCAATAGCCACCGGCGTCTGTTAAATAAATAGGCTCGACTTTTATTCCAGGCAGGAACTCCTGTTCAATCTCGGTGGAGATAGAACGGACAACACGTTGAATTCCGGTGCGCAAGTCTTCGGTAAACACATGCGTCACATCAATGAAGAGCTCAGGGCCTTCTCGGCTAGGCGTCATGGCTGCGTAATTGATCCCGCTTCTTTCGATCCGGCGAATAAAGCGCATGATAATTGGAAAGCGCGCAACAGCCTGCTTCGCAAGACGCCTTAAAGGCGGGCAACGAATGACAACAAATACAAGTACACTCTTTACCCACCGAAGAACAGGGGCTAACACTTTCCAGGCCGCTGACTTCATACGTTGAATTGGAGTTTTTTCATTCGAAAACGCTCGCCCCAAAAAACGTATTGGCGCAAACAGCCTCCAGGACCAACTTTCATAGATGGAAGCCAATTCTTTTTTTACTTCATCGATTTGATTTTTTTGCTTTCGATCATATAGGGTTGCGAGATTATGGAGTGTCAACCCATAGTCCTTATCAAACGGCTCTGCGGTAGCCGTCATGACCTCAGCACCCGCATCCTTTTGTGCAACGATCGAGTAGTCGGGACTAACACCTTGCAAGACGTCCAACAAACTGATGTCCGCATTATTGATTAACGCTACGGACTCTTGAAGACGCACTGTTTTAACGCGGCCAAATCCGTAATACTCAGGAACAAACGAGAGCAATGCGGGCGGAATAGGACAAATATGCGTTGGGTCCAGATAAAAGTTGGACGTACCAACGACCAGGTTCTCTGGATTGGGAGTTTCAAGAATCAGCAAGCCACCTGGTTTCAGTACACGAAGCGACTCGATAACCAGATCTTGAAGCGCTTCAAAGGGGATATGCTCAACCAAATGAAACCCGGACACCAGAAAAAGGCTTTCATCCGGGACGGACTTGAGGAAGCTCAAGGCGTCGGCAGTTGCGACATCCAGACCAATGTCCCGACAGGCCTGCAGCATCTCATCATCGAGGTCAACTCCCCGCGCGACAATACCATTTTCGCCCAATAGCTCCAGCCACTCACCGCGACCGCAACCCAAATCGACAGCTTGCGCGCCTGGATATAGATCCTTGACTAGATTGATGAAGGGCAAATAGACACTCAGTCGACTCTTGACCAGCTGTCGCGACCCACGAAGTTTATCTTCGAATGCGCGATAAAATCCTTTGCTCATCGATGAAGCTCCAGGCTTGGCGGCATCCAGGAAACGCCGACGAAACCATCTTTATCCAAATTGACAATATTAAAAATCAAGGCCAGATCTCTCCACTCGTAGTTTTTGCTCAAGTGCGTATCAGCATCATGCAAACCGGTAGCCACCGAGTAGGTGCCCTCCCCCAGATTGGCGGAGAACGCAAAGTTGAAGACCAATTTTGAGCCTGCCGTAATGTGCTCGAGTTTTCGGTCCAAATGGAAGGTGTTGGTACCAAACACTTCCTGCCCCAAACGATCCTTGATCATGTACCCCAACACTAACTGAGGCAGATCCTCGACGGCACGCACGGTAATTCGCAGTGCAACCTGTTGCCCTACATTGACCGTTTCCACCTGGGTACCATCTTCACCGACCAGAATAATCTCTTCGACGATGGCCTCACCTGAACCGGACAATGCCTGGAGCTTGCCTTGAGGCGTTACAGCCTGGTGAACCGACTCGCTGTCTCGCTCGGCCAGCATCGCGTTGTAGTAGTCCATTACTGCCTCAGGACTGCCCTCAATCGCGATATTTCCTTCGTTCAGCAGAATGGCGCGATCGCAAATAGACTGGATAGCTGCCTTGTCATGGGAGACGATCAGTAATGTCGTGCCTTCTTCACGGAGCTTGCGGATCCGCTCAAAACTCTTGTGCTGGAAGTAGGCATCGCCCACCGATAATGCCTCGTCCACGATCAGCACGTCAGGACGGTTAGCGGTAGCCACACTAAAAGCCAGGCGCATTTGCATGCCACTGGAATACATTCGAACGGGCTGGTCTATCGAACTGCCGATTTCTGCAAACTCAATAATCTGAGGCATCAACTCGTCTATTTCCTGGACGCTGTAGCCCAGCAACTGACCTGCCATGATCGCGTTCTGCCGCCCCGTAAAGTCAGGGTGGAAGCCCATGCCCAACTCCAGCAGCGCAGCGACGCGCCCTTTGATCGCTACCGTTCCATGGGTGGGCTGGGTAGTGCCTGTGATCATTTTCAAAAGAGTGCTTTTACCCGCACCGTTCATCCCGATGATCCCCATTGCCTCACCGGGCTTGATCTCGAAACTGAGGTCATTCAATACCCATTTGAGGGTATGCCGGGTGCCACTGAACGGGATCAGCCACTCCGCGAGACGCGACCAGCGGTTACTGTAAACCTTGTAGGCTTTGCCTAGATTGCGAACACTTATGCTACCCATCAGAGCTCATCCACCAGTTCACCGGAGTGTTTCTTGAACAAATGCAGCCCCCACAGGCATAAGCAAATGCTCAGGACTGCTGTTGGCCATAGCGATAGCCAATCGGGGAACTGACCGTGTACGAGGATCTGCTGATAAGCCCCAATGACAGAAGCCATGGGATTCAACTGCATGAACGGCTGCAGTTGAGCGGGCAGGATATTGGCAGGATAAACAATGGGCGTCAGCCAGAACCAGAATTGCAGCACTACGCCAAACAGCTGACCGATGTCACGAAAGAAAACGTTCAATACCCCTAATGAAACACCCAGGCCGATGGCGAACAATAGTTGGATGGCAAGCACCGGAAACAGGGCGATAAATGCCAAACCCGGAAATTGCCCGGTCACGAGCATAAACACCAAAAACAACGAGAAAATAATGAAAAAGTTGAGACTGGCGCTCAATACCAGCGTGACTGGCAAACACAAGCGTGGAAAGCTCAGCTTTTTCAGCAGCGTGGCGTTCTCAATAAATATATTCTGCGCACGCCCCACGACTTCCGCAAAATAACCCCATGTGATAATGCCCGCACACAGATAGATGCTGTAACCGAAGAGACTCTCAACTCCCGGCAATCTGGCGCGCATAATCTGCGAAAAGATCACGGTGTACACGAGAATCATCGCTAACGGCTGAATGATCGCCCACGAAATACCCAGCATCGAATTCGTGTACTTGGCCTGAAACTCACGTTTGACACTGCCTAAAATGAACCCGCGATAATTCCACAGCGCTTTGATCGCCGCAGGCATCATGGTGCGACCTCAATCAGTGATTCAACTTCAGCCAAGAGATCCTGTAGATGCCCGGCAGCACCGCGGGATTCGATATTCAATCGAAGCAAGGGCTCGGTGTTCGAGCCTCTGACGTTGAATCGCCATGTCGGAAACGACATGCTGACACCATCCGTCTCGTCGACATCAAGCGCTTCAGGCGCGTAATGAGCTCGCACTTTGTCCAGTGTTGCACCGACGTCCGCCACCCGATAATTGATTTCCCCCGTGCAAGGGTAGGCAGCAATACGCTCGTCGACTAATTGAGCCAGCGTCTTTTCAGTAGTCGTCATCAATGCCGCCACCAACAACCACGGAATCATCCCACTGTCGCAATACGCAAAATCGCGGAAGTAGTGGTGAGCACTCATCTCCCCGCCATACACCGCGTCTTCCTCACGCATGCGCTCCTTGATGAACGCATGTCCGGTTTTGCTTTGAACGGCGATACCGCCAGCCTGCTCGACCTGCTCGATGGTGTTCCAGGTCAGGCGTGGGTCGTGGATGATCTTGCTGCCAGGGTGCTGCTTGAGCAGCATTTCGGCCAGCAGGCCAACGAGGTAATAGCCCTCGATGAACCGACCATCGGCATCGAAGAAGAAGCATCGATCGAAGTCACCGTCCCAGGCCAGGCCCATGTCGCACTGGTTGGCCAGCAGCGCCTGACGTGTCAGTTCGCGGTTCTCGGGCAGCAGTGGATTGGGGACGCCGTTCGGAAAGTGACCATCAGGCACTTCGTTGATGAACACCCACTGCAGCGGCAGTCGCTCAGCCAGCGCCTGTAGCACAGGACCTGCAGCACCATTGCCCGGATCGGCGAGAATCTTGAGGGGCTTCAAGGCGCTGACGTCGACGTAAGTGAGCAAATGGTCGATGTAGGCGGTCTTGTCGAAGGCCTGACGAACTGTGCCTTTTTGTGCCGCGGCGGTGCCCAGGTCACCCTGATCGACACGCAGGCGAATAGCGTCGAGGCCAGTGTCGCCGCTGATAGGGCGAGACTCGGCCTTGACGAGTTTCATGCCGTTGTAGCCTTTGGGGTTGTGGCTGGCAGTGATCATCACGCCGCCGTCGACCTTGTAATGACTGGTGGCGAAGTAGACTTCCTCGGTGCCGCACAGCCCGATGTCGATCACATCGGCACCCGCCTCGGTAATGCCGCGCATCAGCGCTGCCGCCAGGGGTGGGCTTTCGAGCCTCATGTCCTGGCCGACTACGAAGGTTTTCCCTTGCAACTCGACCACGAGCGCACGACCTATGCGGTAGGCGATGTCTTCGTTGAGTTGAGCGGGAACCTGACCACGAATGTCATAGGCTTTGAAGCATTGCGTCACGATAGGAGGATACATACTGCTCACTAACTGAAATGTCCGATGCCGCCCGGAGGCGGCAACGGCAAGAATGGAGCGCCAAAGCCTGATGCCATTGGCGCGCTAACCTCGCAAGGCACGAGGCTCGCATCGGGTTCAGTGTCGTTACTTGTCGACGCGACCGTAGTTGTCTTCAAAACGCACGATGTCGTCTTCGCCCAGATAGTCACCGCTCTGCACTTCGATCAGCACCAGATCGATAACACCCGGGTTCATCAAACGATGCTGGTGGCCGGCACGAATAAACGTGGACTCGTTGGTGTTCAACATCAGTTCCTGCTGGTCGTTGACAACCACAGCCATCCCGCTGACGACGATCCAGTGTTCGCTTCTGTGGTGGTGCATCTGCAAGGACAACGAAGCCTTGGGCTTCACCACAATGCGCTTGATCTTGAAGCGCTCGCCGTTTTCCAGGGTTGTGTAGGTCCCCCAAGGGCGATGAACGGTACGATGGAGCAAATGCACCGTGTGGCTGGCCGCCTTGAGCTGATTGACAATATGTTTTACGTCTTGGGCGTGATCTTTGTGGGCGATCATCACCGCGTCCGGTGTATCGATGACCAACAAGTCCTCAACCCCCACCAGCGCAGTCAGTCGATCTTCACTGTTTACGTAGTTGTTACGGGAATTGTGGGACAACACCTCGCCTTCAAAACGGTTGCCGTTTTCATCAGGCTCGGTCAGCTCGCTGACAGCATTCCAGGAACCGATGTCACTCCAACCGATATCACAAGGGATGGTCGCTACTTTGGAGGAGCGCTCCATCAATGCGTAATCGATAGAGATGTCCGGAACCTCCGCGAATGCATCAGCGTCGAGTGCCAGGCAACGATATTTGTCAGAGGTAGTGAGGCGCGAATTTTCAATGGTATTTCTGACGGCTTCCACCACATCCGGGGCATGCTGGCGAAGTTCTTCCAGCACCGTACCGACCCGGAAGCAGAACATCCCGGAGTTCCAATAGTAGTTGCCTGCGCTGACGTAGCCTTCAGCCGTTTCAAGATTGGGCTTTTCGACGAAGCGCGCAACCCTCAGGCCGCCCTTCAGGGGCGCATCTTTTTGAGCTTCGATGTACCCGAACCCTGTTTCAGGGTAGGTTGGCTGAATACCAAAGGTTACCAGCCAGCCTTCGGAGGCAAGCGTCACCGCGCTGGCTACTGCTGCAGCAAACGCTTTTTCGTCTTTTATCAGGTGGTCTGCCGCCAGCACCAACATTTGGGCGTCGGGGCCATGCGTGGCTTCCAGTTGAAGCGCCGCGGCAGCAACCGCGGCAGCTGTATTACGCCCGAAAGGCTCAAGGATGAAGCCTTGCGAATGTTTGAGCTTGTTGACTGCACCGTACTCGTCTTCTGTCTTGAACAGGAGCTCACGGTTGGTCACCGTCAGAACCTCTACAACACCTTCCAGACGCGAAGCACGAAGGAACGTTTTCTGGATTAGATTCTGGCCATCTGGCAGATCCATGAACGGTTTTGGATGGGCCTCTCGAGAAACAGGCCACAACCGGCTGCCCACTCCGCCAGACAAAATTACGGGAATCAGTTCCATTCTCTAAATCCTTAATCCCCTTCCGGCAAATTCTTCCAGACAGTGGGCTCAGTTATGTTTCTGGTCATTCTTGCATCGTCAACAATGCAAATTTTTTGCTCGAGTCGACCAAGGGTGACCGCCAAGCATCAATCTAAAGCGGTCGATTTTACACCGGGTACGCCCCCCTTCCACTCGCCAGCTCTACCACTTATCCGTATTCCTGCCGCCTCAATTTTTTGAGGCGATCTCGACAAGTCGGAGCCCTTCCTGGCAGGGAGTGCAGATCCAATAAACTTGAGGCATGCAGCGCTGAATGGGGTCAGGTAATTCTGCTGGCCATTCTACAGCCAGTACCGGGAATAAATAACTCATGCGAGGGGCAGGATGCAAAAATCACTTGAAAACAAACGAGTTTTTCAAAAAAGTGACATCAAAATAACATCAACTATCAGCCACGATCAAATCTCACTCAAGCCTCGGCAACCCTGCGCACCCAGAAGCTTCTCCAGATAGGAACCATAACCAGTTTTTTTGAGACGCTCTGCCTGAGCAGACAGCTCAGCGGCGGAGATCCACCCACTGCTGTAGGCAATCTCCTCCAGACAGGCAACTTTCAAACCCTGACGTTTCTCGATGGTATGCACAAAGTGGCTCGCCTCCAGCAATGAATCATGCGTACCGGTATCCAGCCAGGCGAAGCCGCGACCCAGCATTTCGACTTTGAGGGTTTTCCGCTCGAGGTACGCCTGGTTAACGTCAGTGATTTCCAGCTCGCCACGAGCAGATGGCTTGATGCTCTTGGCGATCTCGACGACCTGGTTGTCGTAGAAGTACAGCCCTGTCACCGCATAACTGGATTTTGGCTTCAGCGGCTTCTCTTCAATGCTCAAGGCACGGCCGGCGGCGTCGAACTCGACTACACCGAAACGCTCCGGGTCCGACACGTGATAACCGAATATGGTCGCGCCGCACTCTTGAGCACAGGCGGCACGGAGGTTGTCCGAGAAGTGCTGCCCGTAAAAGATGTTGTCACCCAGGATCAAGCAGCATGGATCCTTGCCGATGAACTCTTCGCCAATGATGAAGGCTTGTGCCAGACCGTCCGGGCTAGCCTGCTCGGCATAGGTCAGCTTGATGCCGTACAGGCTGCCATCGCCTAGCAATTTGCGGAAGCACGGCAGGTCTTCAGGAGTGGAGATAATCAGGATTTCGCGCATGCCGGCGAGCATCAGCACCGACAGCGGGTAGAAGATCATCGGCTTGTCGTAGATCGGCAGCATCTGCTTGGACACGCCGAGGGTCAACGGGTGCAGACGAGTGCCCGAGCCACCCGCGAGGATGATGCCTTTACGATTTGTCGTGGTCATTTGTTCAGGACTTCCACAAGCATTCGGGTGACACCAGCTTGCCAATCCGGCAAGTGCAGCGAAAAATTGTCGCGCAGCTTCTGAGTGTTCAACCGGGAATTCAGAGGGCGACGCGCCGGTGTTGGGTAAGCGGTTGTGTCTATCGGATTGATCGCTGTAACAGCGAGCTCTTCGCCATTGGCCTTGGCAAAACCGATCACATGACTGGCATAGCCGTGCCAGGACACTTCGCCAGCCGCCGCCAGGTGATACAGGCCCGCCAATTCAGGACGCTGCAGCACTTGCTGAATGGCCAACGCCGTCACGTCGGCGATCAGGTCTGCACCCGTCGGAGCGCCGATCTGGTCGGCGATAACGCTCAAAGTGTCGCGATCCTTGGCCAGACGCAGCATGGTCTTGGCAAAGTTGTTGCCGCGAGCGCCATAGACCCAACTGGTACGGAAGATCAGGTGCTTGCAGCCCGAGACAATAATCGCCTGCTCGCCAGCTAGTTTGCTGGCGCCGTAGTGATTCACCGGGGCGACGGCATCGGTCTCTTGCCACGGCGCCAGGCCTTCACCGCTGAACACGTAATCGGTCGAGTAGTGAATCAGCCAAGCCCCTAGAGATGCAGCCTCTTCAGCCATGACCTGACTGGCCTGGCCGTTCACGCGGTCGGCCAGCTCAGTCTCGGACTCAGCTTTATCGACAGCAGTGTAGGCCGCAGCGTTGACGATCACGTCGGGCTTGACCTGACGAATCGTCGCGCGCAGTGCGTCGAGATCGGACAGGTCGCCACTCAAACCATCGACCGGGTGACGGTCCAGGGCGATCAATTCGCCAAGCGGCGCAAGGGAGCGTTGCAGCTCCCAGCCCACCTGGCCGTTTTTTCCCAACAGAAGGATTTTCATGCTTTATCCAAACGATCCGTGTAGTTTTGGTCGATCCATTGCTGGTAGCTGCCGCTCTTCACGTGAGCCACCCACTCAGTGTTGTTCAGGTACCACTCGACGGTCTTGCGGATACCGGTTTCAAAGGTTTCTTCCGGCGTCCAACCCAACTCGCGCTGGATTTTGCTGGCGTCGATGGCGTAACGCTGGTCGTGGCCTGGACGATCCTGAACGTAAGTGATCAGGCCGGCGTGTGGACGATGAGCGGAGTCCGGACGCAGCTCGTCGAGCAGTGCGCACAGGGTATGCACCACTTCGATGTTTTGCTTTTCGTTATGGCCGCCGACGTTGTAGGTTTCGCCGATCACGCCTTCGGTCACGACTTTGTACAGTGCGCGGGCGTGGTCTTCGACGTAGAGCCAGTCACGAACCTGGTTGCCTTTGCCGTAGACCGGCAACGGTTTGCCTTCCAGCGCGTTGAGAATGATCAGCGGGATCAACTTCTCAGGGAAATGGCACGGACCGTAGTTGTTCGAGCAGTTGGTGACCAGGGTCGGCAGGCCGTAGGTACGGCTCCAGGCGCGAACCAAGTGATCGGAACTGGCCTTGCTTGCCGAATATGGCGAGCTTGGCTGGTACGGCGTAGTTTCGGTGAAGAGGTCTTCCGGACCTTCGAGATCTCCGTAGACTTCGTCGGTGGAAATATGGTGGAAGCGGAAATTGGCTTTGCGCGCATCATCCAGCGCCGCCCAGTAGTGGCGCGCAGCTTCCAGCAAGGTGTAAGTGCCGATGATGTTGGTCTGGATGAATTCAGACGGACCGGAGATCGAGCGGTCAACGTGGGACTCTGCGGCCAGGTGCATGACAGCATCCGGTTGGTGTTCACGCAGGACACGGTCCACTTCATCACGGTCGCAGATGTCGACGCGCTCGAACACATAACGCGAGCTCTGGCTGACTTCGGCCAGCGACTCAAGGTTACCGGCATAAGTCAGCTTATCGACGTTAACGACAGAGTCGGTAGTGCTGGAGATGATATGACGAATGACTGCCGAGCCGATAAACCCGGCGCCGCCGGTTACTAGAATTTTCACGCGAAACCATACCCTTAAGTTGCTGACAGGGCCGTTGACCGCGCACTGTCCAATCCATAAATGCAAAATCCATCAAGTTCGCCGAGGCTTCTGACAGAGTCAGTGCGAACCGATTCGGGAATGCCTTCTCGACCAAGCGCAGCATTTTACAGCCTAATGAAGGTTTTACTATTGGATAAGGACAAGCAGCGACGCAAATTCAGCCTACAACGGGGTTGCCACAATCAGACAAGGCGCTTGCGTGAGACTCTGGACGTACGCCCCAGAAACCAGCCAAGAATCGGCCCGATCACCATACCGACCAGCAGTGCAAGCACCATGATCAGCGAGACTGGCAGCTGTGGCCCCGCCCAACCCAGAAACAGCAATGACACGCCTTGCTGGTTCTCAAGAACGAACGCCAGGATTGCCAGAACGAGCAACAGGATAAATACAGCGAGAAGTACGCGCTTGAGGTTACGCATCAGCAGTTCCTTGAAGTGCAGCAGCTGTCAAAGCCCCTCCTCCTCTTCCTCGTTCACTCGATCGCGCAGTTCTTTGCCTGGCTTGAAATGTGGAACGAACTTGCCGTCGAGACTGACGGACTGACCGGTTTTAGGATTGCGGCCTACGCGCGGCGCGCGATAGTGCAGGGAAAAGCTGCCAAAACCACGGATCTCGATGCGATCACCAGTGGCCAGACATTGGGACATTTGCTCAAGCATGGTCTTGATGGCCAGCTCCACATCTTTGGATGAGAGCAGCCCTTGATGGGTGACAATTCGTTCGATCAACTCCGACTTCGTCATATTTTTCCCTTCTTTTTCAAGCAGCTAGATCAGCGCTTCAAAGGTTTTAGCATGCCCGGAGGAATTTGAACAGCCCGAGTTCTTGACATCTCTTTCCCGACACCGAGATGCCCGATTTCAGAGCACCGGAACAATACTCAAACCCTGCATTCACCTACAGATAACCAGCATGGTGCGTGTCAGATAACCCGCGGGATTGAAGCCGAAAGGGAATTCATCTTCCTCCTTGGCGTCATCGGACCTCACGATGACCTTATAACCTGCCCCCTTACACTCCTTGGCCGCTCGCTTATGACACCTCTCCCACCCCGAGCCCAATCCCGAACAATCGACCTCTATACCACTGACGCCGCGTATCGCATGAGTCTTGGCGCTGGTGGTACAACCTGCCAATGTCATTACTGCCATTACGACAATGAGCTTGTTCATTAACTTCCTTATGCCAGGCGCGCAGCGCTCGACAGTCGCTTGCTTCAGACCAAGCCTAGCCTGAATAGACGATTGACCCACTTGAAGAAACAGACAACTCATTCAAATCATTGGTTTCATGAATGAAACATTGCGGGCACCCACACACCCTGGATTTGCCAAATTACAGACACAAAAAAGGGCGACCGAAGTCGCCCTTTTTCTATGGTCTGACAGAACTCAGTTCTGTTTTTCCATTTGTGCACGCAACAGGTCGCCCAGAGTGGTAGGACCAGGAGCAGCGGTATCCGAAGCTGGCTTGTCGCGCAGGCTCTGGATTGCTTCTTTCTCTTCTTCAACGTCTTTCGACTTGATGGAGAGCTGGATTACACGGCTCTTGCGGTCAACGCTGATGATCTTGGCTTCTACTTCTTCGCCTTCTTTCAGAACGTTACGCGCGTCTTCAACGCGGTCACGGCTGATTTCGGAGGCTTTCAGAGTCGCTTCGATATCGTCGGCCAGAGTGATGATGGCGCCTTTAGCGTCAACTTCCTTCACGATGCCTTTAACGATGGCGCCTTTGTCGTTCTCTTGAACGTACTCGGAGAACGGATCGCTTTCCAGTTGCTTGATACCCAGGGAGATGCGCTCGCGCTCTGGGTCAACCGACAGGATAACGGTGTCCAGCTCGTCGCCTTTCTTGAAGCGGCGTACGGCTTCTTCGCCCACTTCGTTCCAGGAGATGTCGGACAGGTGAACCAGACCGTCGATGCCGCCGTCCAGACCAATGAAGATACCGAAATCGGTGATCGACTTGATGGTGCCGGAGATTTTATCGCCCTTGTTGAACTGGCCAGAGAAATCTTCCCATGGGTTCGATTTGCACTGCTTGATGCCGAGGGAGATACGACGACGCTCTTCGTCGATGTCCAGAACCATAACTTCCACTTCGTCGCCGACTTGTACGACTTTCGAAGGGTGGATGTTCTTGTTGGTCCAGTCCATTTCGGAAACGTGTACCAGACCTTCAACGCCTTCTTCCAGCTCAGCGAAGCAGCCGTAGTCGGTCAGGTTGGTTACACGAGCGGTAACGCGAGTGCTTTCTGGGTAACGGGCTTTGATAGCAACCCATGGATCTTCGCCCAGTTGCTTGAGGCCCAGGGAAACACGATTGCGCTCGCGATCGTACTTCAGAACCTTGACATCGATCTCGTCGCCAACGTTGACGATTTCGGAAGGATGCTTGATACGTTTCCAAGCCATGTCGGTAATGTGCAGCAGGCCATCGACGCCACCCAGATCGACGAATGCGCCGTAATCGGTGAGGTTCTTGACGATACCTTTGACTTGTTGGCCTTCCTGCAGGGATTCCAGCAGAGCTTCACGCTCGGCGGAGTTCTCGGCTTCGAGGACGCTGCGACGGGAAACGACAACGTTGTTGCGCTTCTGGTCGAGCTTGATGACCTTGAATTCCAGCTCTTTGCCTTCCAGGTGCGTGGTGTCGCGCACTGGACGGACGTCAACCAGAGAACCTGGCAGGAACGCACGGATGCCGTTAACGTCGACAGTGAAGCCGCCTTTAACCTTACCGTTGATAACGCCCTTGACCACTTCTTCGGCTGCGAAGGCTGCTTCCAGAACAATCCAGCATTCAGCGCGCTTGGCTTTTTCACGGGACAGCTTGGTTTCACCAAAGCCGTCTTCAACCGAGTCCAGAGCAACGTGAACTTCGTCACCGACGTTGATGTTCAGTTCGCCAGCGTCGTTGTAGAACTGCTCAAGCGGGATGAGTGCTTCAGACTTCAGGCCAGCGTGAACGGTTACCCAGCGAGCTTGGTAATCGATATCAACGATAACACCGGTGATGATGGAGCCTGCCTGAAGGTTCAGGGTTTTTAGGCTTTCTTCAAAGAGTTCCGCAAAGCTTTCGCTCATTTTAATTCCTGTTGATAAGGGCGAAGAATACGCCCATCTCCACATCCCAGACGATGTGGGTTAGTTTCATTTAAAAGAAGCTCCGCAGGACTATGACTGGTCCCCTGCGGCCCTCTTGGTCACCCGGCGATATCGCGAATGGCGATCTCGCTCATGATGCGTTCCAGCACCTGATCGATGGATAATTCCGTGGAATCCAGCTGTATGGCGTCAGCCGCCGGTTTGAGCGGGGCTACCGCTCGCTGGGTGTCACGCTCATCGCGCGCACGTATCTCATCTAGCAGACTCGACAGACTAACACCATCGACTTTGCCCTTCAACTGCAAGTAACGTCGGCGCGCACGTTCCTCGGCACTGGCAGTGAGGAAAATCTTCAAGGGCGCGTCGGGAAATACCACCGTACCCATGTCGCGACCATCGGCCACCAGACCCGGCGCCTCCTGGAAAGCCCGCTGACGCTGCAGCAACGCCTCGCGAACCGCAGGCAACGCGGCGACCTGCGAGGCACCCGAGCCGACACTTTCGGTACGGATCACATCGCTGACTTCATCGCCTTCCAGAATAATGCGCTGCAACTGACCGTCGGTCGCCGCGATGAACTGCACATCCAGATGAGCGGCCAGCTTCTTGAGCAATTCCTCATTGGTCAGGTCGACGCCATGGTTATGCGCAGCGAAAGCCAGCAATCGATAAAGTGCACCGGAATCCAGCAGGTTCCAGCCCAGGCGCTTGGCCAGAATCCCGGCGACAGTACCTTTGCCAGAGCCGCTTGGCCCATCAATAGTGATGACCGGTGCGATGCTGATCACGACTGAGCCTCTTGTGCAACACGGATACCGACCTGCGCGCACAGCGCAAGGAAGTTCGGGAACGAGGTCGCGACGTTGGCGCAATCATGGATGCGGATCGGCGCAGTGGCGCGCAGTGAAGCCACGCTGAAGGCCATGGCAATCCGGTGATCGCCGTGACCGTGCACTTCGCCGCCGCCGATCTGGCCGCCGTCGATGATGAGGCCGTCCGGGGTGGGCTCGCACTTGACGCCCAGCGCCAGCAGACCGTCCGCCATGACCTGGATCCGGTCCGATTCCTTCACGCGCAGCTCTTCGGCACCACGCAGCACAGTGCGACCTTCGGCACAGGCCGCCGCCACGAACAGCACCGGGAACTCGTCGATAGCCAGTGGAACCAGCGCTTCGGGAATCTCGATACCTTTGAGTTTAGCTGCCCGTACGCGCAGGTCGGCTACCGGCTCGCCACCGACTTCACGCTGGTTTTCCAGAGTGATGTCAGCGCCCATCAGGCGCAGGATGTCGATTACGCCCGTACGGGTCGGGTTGATACCGACGTGCTCGAGCACCAGCTCCGAACCTTCGGCAATCGACGCCGCCACCAGGAAGAACGCCGACGACGAGATATCGCCCGGCACTTCAATGTGGGTCGAGGTCAACTTGTGGCCGGACTCGACCGAGGCGGTCGCGCCATTGACGGTCACCGGATAGCCGAAGCCACGCAGCATGCGCTCGGTGTGGTCGCGAGTCGGTGCCGGCTCGGTGACCGTGGTCTTGCCTTCAGCATACAGACCCGCCAGCAGCAGGCAGGATTTAACCTGGGCACTGGCCATCGGCATGGTGTAAGTCAGACCCTTGAGCTTGTTGCCGCCACGAATGGTCATCGGTGGACGACCGTCAGCGGCGGTCTCGATCACGGCGCCCATTTCACGCAGCGGATTGGCCACGCGATTCATCGGACGCTTGGACAACGAAGCGTCGCCGGTCAGAGTGCTGTCGAAGGTCTGCGCAGCCAACAGGCCAGACAGCAGACGCATCGAAGTGCCGGAGTTACCCAGATAGATCGGGCCAGGCGCAGGCTTCAGGCCATGCAGGCCGACGCCGTGAATGGTCACACGCCCATGGTGCGGACCTTCGATGACGACGCCCATGTCGCGGAAAGCTTGCAGGGTCGCCAGGGCGTCTTCGCCCTCGAGGAAACCTTCCACTTCGGTGACGCCTTCGGCCAGGGAACCGAGCATGATCGAGCGGTGGGAAATCGATTTGTCGCCCGGTACACGAATCCGCCCAGTCAGGCGGCCACCAGGTTGTGCCAGGAAAATCAGATCGTTGGAATTCATAGCGTCCACATAGGCCCGGCGGGCCAGGATTTTACTGAAATGCTCGCGGGCAACCCGGGCGCGAGTGAACACGCCCAACAATTGGTGCCCATCCCCTGCATCGACCGCGTCGCGCAAGGCGTCGAGGTCGCTGCGAAATGTATCGAGTGTGCGCAGGACAGCTTCGCGGTTGGCGAGGAAGATGTCGTGCCACATGACCGGGTCGCTACCGGCGATTCTTGTGAAATCGCGGAAACCGCCCGCAGCGTAACGGAAGATCTCAAGATTTTCATTGCGTTTGGCCAACGAATCGACCAAACCGAATGCCAGCAAGTGCGGCAAATGGCTGGTCGCCGCCAACACTTCGTCATGACGCTCGACTTGCATGTGCTCGACGTCGGCACCCAATTCGCACCACAACCGGTCGACCACCGCCAGCGCGGCCGGATCGGTCTGATCCAGAGGCGTCAGAATCACTTTATGGCGACGGAACAGGTCGGCATTGGAGGCTTCCACCCCACTCTGCTCGGAACCGGCAATCGGATGCCCCGGCACGAAACGCGCCGGCATGCCGCCAAACGCCTCGGTCGCCGCACGCACCACATTGCCCTTGGCGCTGCCAACATCAGTCAGAATCGCCTGCCCCAGGTCCATGCCCGCCAACAGCGCGAGCAGCTTCTCCATGGCCAGGATCGGTACCGCCAACTGAATCACGTCGGCACCCTGGCAAGCTGCCGCAAGGTCTACTTCGCAGCGATCCACAACACCCAACTCGACCGCCAGCTTGCGCGACTGCGGATCGAGATCGACCCCGACCACCTCGCGGCACAGACCGCTTTCACGCAGGCCTTTGGCAAACGAACCGCCGATCAACCCCAGACCGACCACCACCAGGCGACCGATCATAGGTTCAGCAGATTGCAGTGCAGTGACATCAACCACGAGCCATAACCTTGGTCAGCGCCTCGAGGAAGCGGCTGTTTTCCGCTGGCAAACCGATGGTGATACGCAGGTGGTTCGGCATGCCGTAGTTGGCCACCGGACGCACGATCACGCCTTCACGCAGCAACCCCTGGAACACCGGGGCAGCAACGCGACCCAGATCGACACAGATGAAGTTGCCTTTGGATGGAATCCAGCTCAGCCCCAACTCGCGGAAACCTGCCTCAAGCTGCTGCATGCCGGATTGGTTCAGGCGACGGCTTTCAGCCAGGTACTCGACGTCTTGCAGCGCAGCACAAGCGGCGGCCAGTGCGAGGCTGTTGACGTTGAACGGCTGACGCACGCGATTGAGCACATCGGCAACGATGGCCGAGGACAAACCGTAGCCGACCCGCAGCGACGCCAGGCCATAGGCCTTGGAGAAGGTGCGCGAGACCAGCAGGTTCGGATAGGCCGCCAGATAGTCCAGGCCATCCGGCAAGTCGCTGCCTTCGGCGTACTCGATGTAGGCCTCGTCCAGCACCACCAGTACATGGGCCGGAACGTCCTGCAGGAATTCATCCAGCGCCTCGGCGTCGAACCAGGTCCCGGTCGGGTTGTTCGGGTTGGCGATGAACACCACGCGGGTATCGGCATCGATCGCGGCCAGCATCGCCGGTAGATCATGACCCCAGTCTTTGGCCGGGATCACTTTTGCCTGGGCGCCAACGGCCTGGGTCGCGATCGGATAGACCGCAAACGCATGTTCGCTGAACACTGCGTTCAGGCCCGGTGCCAGATAGGCACGCGCCACCAGCTCCAGAATATCGTTGGAGCCGTTGCCCAGCGTCACCTGGTTCAGCTCGACGCGACACTGGTCGGCCAACAGGGTTTTGAGCGCAAAACCATTGCCGTCCGGATAGCGGGTCAGCTCAGCCAGCGCTTCACGAATCGCTGCCAGCGCCTTGGGACTGGCGCCCAACGGGTTTTCGTTGCTTGCCAGTTTGACGATGCTGGCCGGGTCGAGGTTCAGCTCACGGGCCAGTTCGTCCACGGGTTTGCCTGGAACGTAAGGCGAAAGTTGTTGCACGCCCGGCTGTGCCAGAGCGAGGAAGTTGCCACTCATTTGCTACCGCCCTTAGAGAACTGCTTTCGGGTAGGAACCCAGCACTTTGAGTGCCACTGCTTCCTGACTGATCTTTTCCAGCACACCTTTGACCAGCGGGTCGCGGTGATGGCCGACGAAATCGATGAAGAACACGTAGGTCCATTTACCGCTGCGCGACGGACGGGTCTCGATCCGTGTCAGATCGATACCATTGTCGTGGAACGGCACCAGCAATTCGTGGAGCGCGCCGGGTTTGTTGCTCATGGAGACGATGATCGAGGTCTTGTCGTCGCCGGTCGGCGGCACTTCCTGATTACCGATCATCAGGAATCGCGTGGAGTTGTCCGGACGATCCTCGATTTTCTCGGCCAGACGGGTCAACCCGTAGAGGCCGGCAGCCATGTCGCCGGCAATCGCCGCCGAGTTCCACTCACCCTTGACCCGCTTGGCCGCTTCGGCGTTGCTGGACACCGCAACGCGCTCGACATTCGGGTAATGGGCGTCCAGCCACTTGCGGCACTGGGCCAGGGACTGGGCGTGGGAGTAGATGCGGCTGATGCTGTCAGTCTTGGTGTTTTCGCCAACCAACAGGTGATGGTGAATGCGCAGCTCGACTTCGCCACAGATCACCATGTCGTGCTCGAGGAAACTGTCGAGGGTGTGGTTGACCGCGCCTTCGGTGGAGTTTTCCACCGGGACCACACCAAAGTTCACCGCACCGGCCGCCACTTCACGGAACACTTCGTCGATCGCCGCCATTGGCTTGCTGATCACCGCATGACCGAAGTGCTTCATGGCCGCAGCCTGAGTGAAGGTACCTTCAGGGCCGAGGTAAGCCACTTTCAGCGGCTGCTCAAGGGCCAGGCACGAGGACATGATTTCGCGGAACAGCCGCGCCATCTCTTCGTTGCCCAGCGGCCCCTGGTTGCGCTCCATCACGCGCTTGAGCACCTGAGCTTCGCGCTCAGGACGATAGAACACCGGCACTTCGCCTTCGGCCAGCGAGGCCATCTTTACTCGCGCAACTTCCTGGGCGCAGCGTGCGCGCTCACTGATCAGCTCCAGGACCTTTTCGTCCAGGGCGTCAATGCGCAGGCGCAGTGCCTTGAGTTCTTGCTCAGACATTAGCCGTGTTCCTTCTCGAACTCTGCCATGTACGAAACCAGTGCGTTGACCGCAACGATATCGACGGCGTTATAGATGGAGGCACGCATGCCGCCCACGGAACGGTGACCCTTGAGGTTCAGCAGGCCACGTTCGTCGGCACCAGCCAGGAACGGCTTGTCGAGACGATCGTCGGCCAGACGGAACGGCACGTTCATCCACGAGCGGTCAGGCTTGTTGATCGGGTTGCTGTACAAGCCGCTGGCGTCGATGAAGTCGTACAGCGTGCGCTGCTTCACTTCATTGAGTTTGCCGATGGCTTCGACGCCACCCTGCTCTTTCAGCCACTCGAACACCAGACCGGACAAGTACCAGGCCAGGGTTGGCGGTGTGTTGTACATCGAGCCGTTGTCAGCCGCGACCTTGTAGTTGAGCATGGTCGGGCAGATGGAGCGGGCGTTACCCAGCAGGTCTTCGCGAACGATGTTGACGACAATGCCGCTCGGGCCGATGTTTTTCTGGGCGCCGGCGTAGATCATGCCGAAACGCGAGACATCCACCGGGCGCGAAAGAATGTCCGAGGACATGTCGGCGACCAGCGGTACATCACCGGTTTCCGGGATCCACTGGAATTCCAGGCCGCCGATGGTTTCGTTCGGCGCGTAGTGAACGTAGGCCGCATCTGCAGACAGGTTCCATTCGTTCTGACCAGGCACAGCGAAATAGTCGTAAGGCTTGGCGGTCGCGGCAACGTTGACGTGGCCGTAGCGCGCGGCTTCTTCGATCGCTTTCTGCGACCAGATACCGGTGTCGATATAGTCGGCGCTGCCGTTTTCCGGCAACAGGTTCAGCGGAATCTGAGCAAATTGCTGGCTCGCGCCACCTTGCAGAAACAGCACTTTATAGTTCGAGGGGATATTCAGCAGATCACGCAGATCCTGCTCGGCCTTGGTGGCAATGGACACGAACTCATCGCTGCGATGGCTCATTTCCATGACCGACAGGCCCTTGCCGTGCCAATCAAGGAGTTCAGCCTGGGCGCGCTTCAGGACAGCTTCGGGAAGCGCCGCAGGACCGGCACAGAAGTTATAGGCTCTCTTGCTCACATCCAATCTCGCTCTGATTTGGTGGTATCACGCAATAATCTATTTGACCTGTTGATCGTTCCCACGCTCCTGCGTGGGAATGCATCTAATGACGCTCTGCGTCATAGGGACGCGGAGCGTCCCGGGCGGCATTCCCACGCAGAGCGTGGGAACGATCAAAAAAACAATTCCACAGGACAAACAACAAGGGGGCGAATTCTCATCCGCCCCCTGTCTGTCCGCTTACTCCTGCGGCTCTTCGTCGGCGGCGGCGTCGAGTTGCTGGTCGTCGGCAATATCGTCGATCACGACCTCACCTTCGAACACTGCACCCTCTTCACCTGCAAGCCCTTCGCCTTCCAGCTCTTCGCCTTCGACTTCCGACGGCTCCTGAACCCGCTCCAGGCCCACCAGCGTTTCATCGTTGGCCAGCTTGATCAGGGTCACGCCCTGGGTGTTACGACCCAGGCTGGACACTTCGTCGACGCGGGTACGAACCAACGTACCCTGGTCGGAAATCAGCATGATTTCCTCGCCGTCGAGCACCTGGACCGCGCCGACCAGACGGCCGTTACGCTCGTTGCTGACCATGGCGATAACGCCCTGACCGCCACGCTTGTACTCAGGGAACTCGGTGATCGCGGTGCGCTTGCCGAAACCACGTGCCGAAGCGGTGAGGATCTGGCTGCCTTCTTCCGGGATCAGCATGGAAATCAGCTTCTGGCCTTCCGGCAGACGCATGCCGCGGACACCGCGAGCGGTACGGCCCATGGCGCGAACGTCGGTCTCCTTGAAGCGAGTCACCTTGCCGCCGTCGGAGAACAGCATGACTTCGCGATCGCCATCGGTAATGGCGGCAGAGATCAGCACGTCGCCTTCATCCAGCTCCAGCGCGATCAAACCGACGCTGCGTTGACGACTGAAGGATTCCAGTGGGGTCTTCTTCACGGTGCCTTTAGCGGTGGCCATGAAGATGAAGTGACCTTCGGTGTATTCCTCGACCGGCAGCATGGTGGTGATGTATTCATCACTGTCCAGCGGCAGCAGGTTGACCAGCGGCCGACCACGGGCAGCGCGGGAGGCTTCCGGGATTTCGTAGGTTTTCAGCCAGTACACTTTGCCTTTGCTGGAGAACAGCAGCAGCGTGGTGTGGCTGTTGGCGACCAGCAGGTGAGCGATGTAGTCCTCATCCTTCACGCCGGTAGCCGATTTACCTTTACCGCCACGACGCTGAGCCTGGTACGCAGCCAAAGGCTGGGTCTTGGCGTAGCCACCGTGGGAAATGGTCACGACGCGCTCTTCTTCCGGGATCATGTCGCCCAGGGTCAGGTCGAGACGGGCATCGAGAATCTCGGTGCGACGCACATCGCCGTATTCGGCGCGGATCACTTCCAGTTCTTCGCGGATCACTTCCATCAGGCGCGTGGCGCTGTTGAGGATGCGGATCAGCTCGCCAATCTGGTTGAGGATCTCTTGATACTCGGCCAGCAGCTTTTCGTGTTCCAGACCGGTCAGACGGTGCAGACGCAGTTCCAGAATGGCTTGCGCCTGCTCTGGCGACAGGAAGTACTTGCCGTCGCGCAGGCCGTATTGCGGATCGAGGTTTTCCGGACGGCACGAATCGGCACCGGCACGTTCGACCATCGCAACCACAGCGGAGGATTCCCACGGCGTGCTGACCAGCGCTTCCTTGGCTTCCGACGGGGTTGGCGAGGCCTTGATCAGGGCGATGACCGGGTCGATGTTCGACAGGGCAACCGCTTGACCTTCCAGGATGTGGCCACGTTCGCGCGCTTTACGCAGTTCGAACACGGTACGGCGGGTCACGACTTCGCGACGGTGACGAACGAAGGCTTCCAGCAGATCCTTGAGGTTGAGGATCCGTGGACGGCCGTCGATCAGCGCGACGATGTTGATGCCGAACACGCTTTGCAGCTGAGTCTGGGCGTAGAGGTTGTTGAGGATCACCTCAGGCACTTCACCGCGACGCAGCTCGATCACGACGCGCATACCGTCCTTGTCGGACTCGTCGCGCAGCTCGGTGATGCCTTCAAGCTTCTTCTCTTTGACCAGCTCGGCGATCTTCTCGATCAGACGCGCCTTGTTCAGCTGGTAAGGGAGTTCGGTGATAACGATCTGCTGACGACCACCGACCTTGTCGATGTCTTCGATCATCGAGCGGGCACGCATGTAAATGCGCCCGCGACCGGTGCGGTAGGCTTCGATGATGCCGGCGCGACCGTTGATGATCGCGGCGGTCGGGAAGTCCGGACCGGGGATGTACTGCATCAGTTCATCGACGGTCAGTTCAGGGTTGTCGATGAGTGCCAGGCAACCGTCGATGACTTCACCGAGGTTGTGCGGCGGAATGTTGGTCGCCATGCCCACGGCGATACCGCTGGAACCGTTGACCAGCAGGTTGGGGATCTTGGTCGGCATGACCGCGGGGATCATTTCGGTGCCGTCGTAGTTCGGCACCCAGTCCACGGTTTCTTTATGCAGGTCGGCCAGCAGCTCGTGCGCCAGTTTGGTCATGCGCACTTCGGTGTATCGCATGGCCGCGGCGTTGTCGCCGTCCACCGAACCGAAGTTGCCCTGACCGTCCACCAGCAGGTAACGCAGCGAGAATGGCTGCGCCATCCGAACGATGGTGTCGTACACCGCGGTATCACCGTGAGGGTGATACTTACCGATCACGTCACCGACAACACGGGCAGATTTCTTGTACGGCTTGTTGAAGTCGTTGCCCAGCTCGCTCATCGCGAACAGCACACGCCGGTGCACGGGCTTCAAGCCATCGCGCGCATCCGGCAGTGCCCGCCCGACAATTACGCTCATTGCGTAGTCGAGGTAGGACTGCTTCAGCTCGTCTTCGATATTGACCGGGAGGATTTCTTTGGCCAGTTCGCCCATGAGAAGCCTGATTCCTTTTTCTGGTGAAACTTCGTCACATCCATATGGGACGAACGAAGCTCGCCGATGCAGACTGAGTGCCATGCACCGACTTACGACAAATCAACGAGTTATGCCATGGATCTGCGCAGTAAAGGCAGCCACATCAGGCTACCCTGGAAACCGCCGGATGTTATCACAAGAGCCGCCACGCACCTATCCCCCAGATGCGCATGGAGCATAGTTAGTTGACCGGTGACAGGCTTGAAGGGGACGAGAGGGGCTTAGAGGTGTGATCAACCGGCATTCAACCGTATTTTTCACTTGTAAACACCGACCTGTAGGAGCTGCCGAAGGCTGCGATCCTTCGGCAGCTCCTACAGGGATTTCGTGCAACCTGAATGATTTAATGCAAACGCTTGCGGCACATCAATTGGGCCATTTTCGCGGTGTCCGGGCGCTCGACGATGCCTTTTTCGGTGACGATCGCGTCGATCAGGTCGGCCGGAGTCACGTCGAACACCGGGTTGAACGCTTCCACATCCGCCCCCACCCGCTTACCGCCAACTTCCAGTAACTCGCGGCCATCACGCTCTTCGATAGGAATCTCGTCGCCACTGGCCAGGTTCATGTCGATGGTCGAACTCGGCGCCACCACCATGAAACGCACGCCGTGGTGCATCGCGTTGACCGCCAACTGGTAGGTGCCGATCTTGTTCGCCACATCGCCATTGGCGGTGATGCGGTCGGCGCCGACAATCACCCAGGTCACACCCTTGGTTTTCATGATGTGCGCAGCGGCGGAGTCGGCATTTAACGTCACGGGAATGCCTTCATTGGCCAATTCCCATGCGGTCAATCGCGAACCTTGCAGCCATGGCCGGGTTTCGTCGGCGTAGACGCGCTCGACCATGCCTTCGATGAACGCCCCGCGAATCACCCCCAGCGCCGTGCCGAAACCACCGGTGGCCAGTGCGCCGGTGTTGCAGTGAGTGAGGATCGCCTGGGCGTTGCCCTGATGCTTGCGGATCAGGTCGACACCCAGCTGGGCCATGGTCAGGTTGGCTTCGCGATCACTTTCGTGGATGGCGATGGCTTCGGCTTCCAGCACCGACAGCGGATCGGTGTGCTCCCTCAGGCGCTCAAGCCGCTCACGCATCCGGCCCAACGCCCAGAACAGGTTAACCGCGGTCGGACGGGAGTCGGCCAGCAGCGCGAAATCCTCTTCCAGCGCTGCCTGCCAGTCGCCACCCTCGGCAAATCGGGCGCGGGCCGCCAGCACCACGCCATAAGCGGCGCTGATACCAATGGCCGGCGCACCGCGCACTACCATCGAGCGAATGGCTTCGGCCACACCGGCGGCGCTGGTGTAAGCGATCCAGGTTTCCTCGAACGGCAAAATACGCTGATCCAGCAGGTACAGTGCGTCATCACGCCAATCGATGGCCTTCACCTTCTCCGCAGCCAACAGTCGATCGCGCATCCCACACCCCGCACTCATGAACAAAAGCCGCCGATTATAGCGATCCCCCCGCGAAGACGCTCGGGTATACTTCGCCATCCCTTACAAAAGCACTGGAACCGACTCTCGATGCCGACCCCCACCGCTGCGCTCGACCTATTATTGCTGCCGACCTGGCTGGTACCCGTCGAACCGGCTGGCGTGGTCCTAAAAGAGCATGCCCTGGGCATCCGCGACGGTCGTATCGTGTTTATCGGCCCGCGCGCAGCAGCCTTGAAACTTAACGCAAGCGAAGTGCGCGAATTGCCGGGCATGCTGCTCAGCCCCGGCCTGATCAATGCCCACGGGCACGCGGCAATGACGCTGTTCCGCGGACTGGCCGACGATCTGCCGCTGATGACCTGGCTGGAAAACCACATCTGGCCGGCCGAAGCCAAATGGGTCGACGAGGCTTTCGTACGCGACGGCACGGACCTGGCCATCGCCGAGCAGATAAAAGGCGGCATCACCTGCTTCTCTGACATGTATTTCTTCCCGAAGGTCGCCAGCGAACGCGTACATAACAGTGGGATTCGCGCCCAGATCGCCATTCCGATCCTCGATTTCCCGATTCCAGGCGCCAGCACCGCGGATGAAGCCATTCGTCAGGGCGTCGAATTATTCGGCGATCTCAAGCATCACGAACGGATCAAAGTCACCTTCGGCCCCCATGCCCCGTACACCGTGGGCGACGAAAACCTGGAAAAAATCCGGGTGATCGCCGAAGAGCTGGACGCCTCGATTCACATGCATGTCCACGAAACCGCCTTCGAAGTGCAGCAGTCGGTGGAGCAGCGCGGCGAACGCCCGCTGGCCCGCCTCGGCCGCCTGGGCCTGCTCGGGCCGCGCTTCCAGGCCGTTCACATGACCCAGATCAGCGATGAAGACCTGGCGCTGCTGGTAGAAAGTAACACCAATGTGATTCATTGCCCGGAGTCGAACCTGAAGCTGGCCAGTGGCTTCTGCCCGGTCGAGCGTTTGTGGCAGGCCGGGGTGAATGTGGCGGTCGGCACTGATGGCGCGGCCAGCAATAATGACCTGGACTTGCTTGGTGAAACCCGCACCGCCGCATTGCTGGCCAAGGCTGTCGCCGGCTCGGCCACCGCGCTGGACGCCCATCGCGCCCTGCGCATGGCCACGCTCAATGGCGCCCGCGCGCTGGGAATCGAAGCCGAAACCGGTTCGCTGGAAGTCGGCAAGGCGGCGGACATCGTCGCGTTCGACCTGTCGGGCCTGGCGCAGCAACCGGTCTACGACCCGGTTTCGCAACTGATATACGCCACTGGCCGCGACTGCGTGAAACACCTTTGGGTCGCCGGCAAGCAACTGCTCGACGACCGCCGCCTGACCCGCCTGGATGAAGCGCAACTGTGCGCCACCGCCAAGGCCTGGGGCAGGCGCATCAGCGGCCACACCGAATCGTAAGCACCGAATTGTAAGCACCCTGGACCGAAACCGGGGCAACAGAATTTTTCAAGTTTTAGAGGACTGACACCATGAGCAACGTCGACCACGCCGAAATCGCCAAATTCGAAGCCCTGGCCCATCGCTGGTGGGACCGCGAAAGCGAGTTCAAACCGCTGCACGACATCAACCCGCTACGGGTCAACTGGATCGACGAGCGCGTCAATCTGGCCGACAAGAAAGTCCTCGACGTCGGTTGCGGCGGCGGCATCCTCAGCGAAGCCATGGCGCAACGCGGGGCCACCGTCATGGGCATCGACATGGGCGAAGCGCCGCTGGCGGTCGCGCAATTGCATCAGCTGGAATCCGGCGTGAATGTCGAGTACCGGCAAATCACTGCCGAAGCCCTGGCTGAAGAAATGCCTGAGCAATTCGACGTGGTCACCTGCCTGGAAATGCTCGAACACGTGCCGGATCCGTCCTCGGTGATCCGCGCCTGCTTCCGCATGGTCAAACCTGGCGGCCAGGTGTTCTTCTCCACCATCAACCGCAACCCGAAGGCTTATCTGTTCGCCATCGTCGGTGCCGAATACATCATGAAGCTGCTGCCGCGCGGCACTCACGACTTCAAGAAGTTCATCCGCCCTTCCGAGCTCGGCGCCTGGAGCCGCATGGCCGGCCTGACCGTCAAGGACATCATTGGCTTGACGTACAACCCGCTGACCAAGCACTACAAACTGGCAGCCGATGTTGACGTCAACTACATGATCCAGACTCTGCGCGAGGAGTAAGCCGATGCGTATCAGAGCAGTTCTTTTCGACATGGACGGCACCCTGCTCGACACCGCGCCGGACTTCATCGCCATCTGCCAGGCGATGCGTGCTGACCGTGGTTTGCCGCCGATGAACGACAAACACATCCGTGACGAGATTTCCGGCGGCGCCAGGGCGATGGTCGCGGTGACCTTCTCCATGGACCCGGAATCGCCGGGATTCGAGGAGCTGCGCCTGGAGTTTCTGGAGCGCTACGTCAAAGGTTGCGCGGTTCACAGCAAGCTCTTCGACGGCATGGGCGAATTGCTGGCCGACATCGAGAAGGCCAACCTGATCTGGGGCGTGGTCACCAACAAGCCGCTGCGCTTCGCCGAGCCGATCATGCAGCAACTGGGGCTCGCCGAGCGTTCGGCGCTGCTGATCTGCCCGGATCATGTGAAGAACAGCAAACCGGACCCGGAGCCGTTGATCCTGGCGTGCAAGATGCTCGACCTCGACCCGGCCAGCGTGCTGTTTGTCGGCGATGACCTGCGCGATATCGAGTCCGGGCGTGATGCCGGCACCAAGACAGCCGCCGTGACCTATGGCTATATTCATCCGGACGATAACCCGCGGCATTGGGGCGCGGATGTGGTGGTCGATCATCCGCTGGAGTTGCGCCAGGTGCTGGATAGCGCTTTGTGCAGTTGCTGAGTTGAGATGCTTTTGTAGGAGCCAGCGGTGCGGCGATCCGACTTGCCGGCGATGGCAGTTTTGAATACGCCTTCGCCGGCAAGTCGGATCGCCGCACCGCTGGCTCCCACAGGGTCCGCTTTTTTGTGTTGAGGTTTTTTATGTTTGATTATTCCGCCCGTCCTGAATTGCTCAAGGACCGGGTCATCCTGGTCACCGGCGCTGGCCGGGGCATCGGTGCTGCCGCTGCGAAAACCTACGCCGCGCATGGCGCCACCGTGTTGCTGCTGGGCAAGACCGAAGCCAACCTGACTCAGGTCTACGACGAAATCGAAGCGGCCGGGCATCCACAACCGGTGGTGATCCCGTTCAACCTGGAAACCGCCCTACCCCATCAATACGATGAACTGGCGGCCATGATCGAAACCGAATTCGGCCACCTCGACGGCTTGCTGCACAACGCGTCGATCATCGGTCCACGCACGCCGATCGAGCAGTTGTCCGGCGAGAACTTCATGCGCGTCATGCAGGTCAACGTCAACGCCATGTTCATGCTCACCAGCACCCTGCTGCCGCTGCTCAAGCTGTCGCAGGACGCCTCGGTGGTGTTCACCTCCAGCAGCGTCGGTCGCAAGGGGCGTGCGTATTGGGGCGCTTACGGCGTGTCCAAGTTCGCTACCGAAGGCCTGATGCAAACCCTGGCCGACGAAGTAGACACCGTGGCACCCGTGCGCTCCAACAGCATCAACCCCGGCGCCACCCGCACCAGCATGCGCGCTCAGGCCTACCCTGGTGAAAATCCGCTGAACAACCCGACACCCGAGGAGATCATGCCGGTCTACCTTTACTTGATGGGTCCGGACAGTACCGGCATCAATGGCCAGGCGTTCGACGCTCAGTAATGCCCGTGCGTCGCTTTTGTGCCGCGACGACTTCCCGTCGCGGCACGCATAACCGGTGATAACTGCTGCTGTTTCAAGTCAAATAAATGTCAACCCCCCTGACACCATCCTTCGCAAAAAACCCAACCCGATTGATTTAGAAGGCTTTTTAGCCGACTGAACCGAATGGCACGACTTTCGCTCTAATTTTGCTCAGACACGCCGTGTGAAAGCAGACGGGGCGGAGCGTGAGCCGAGAGGTTACTAATCTTCGGCAAAGCGGACTAAACTCGTGCCAAATGTCCTACGGGACTGATGGACCAGTATGACGCGCAGCCCAAAGCCGCTCTCACCCAGCCTGTAAGACAGCCTTACTGCTTAGGGGCTCACGCCATATGAAATCACCTTCCCAGACCAACGCAATTGACTTCGACAGCGCCAAATTGCAACGCCTGGGCTTTGGTCAGCAGCCTCCCCTTCTGGAGCGGCCCGTCAGTCTTGCGCAGTTGCGTCAGGAGCTGGGCCTGCAACTGCAAACCAGTCTTGAGCCGCAACGCATTCTCGGACTTTTCTTCCGTGAAATTCAGCGCCTTGTACCGCTGGATGCCTTGAATTATGAGCATCAGCCCAGCGACTTGCGCCTGCAGTTCGGCCAGCGGGGTCATCATTCGATCAGCTACAGCCTCAGTCATGAAGGCGAGCGATTGGGTGAACTGGTGTTCCGTCGCAATCAGCGTTTCAGCGATGAAGAGCAAGGCCATCTGGAATCGCTGTTATCAGCGCTTCTCTACCCGATGCGCAATGCCCTGCTCTACCGTGCCGCCACCCAAAGCGCCTTGCGCGACCCGCTGACTGACACCGGCAATCGCATCGCGATGGATCAGACGCTGCAACGGGAAATCGAGATGTCGCGCCGACACTCACACCCCCTGTCGCTGCTGATGCTGGACATCGATCACTTCAAACAGATCAACGACACCTACGGGCACAGCGCCGGCGATGAAGTGCTCAAGGCCGTCGCGGCTTCGATCAAAAGCCAGTTGCGTAACGTGGACATGGTGTTCCGGTTTGGCGGCGAAGAATTCATGATCCTGCTGTCCAACACCAGCCGGGAAGCCGCGGCCATGGTCGGCGAACGACTGCGGTTTGCTGCGCAAGCTCAGGACTATGTGGCCGAAGGCAAGACCATCGAACTGACGGTCAGCCTGGGTTGCTCGACCCTGCTGCCCGGCGAGTCTGCCGAGAGCCTGTTACGACGTGCCGACAGTGCGCTGTATGTGGCCAAGCGCGAGGGGCGTAACCGGTTGACGATGGCGGGGTAAATATTTTTGAAGGGATCGCAGCCTTCGGCAGCTCCTGCGAGCTGCCGTAGGCTGCGATCTTTTAGCTTTCGGCCAACGCCATCCGCTCACGGACTACCGGGGCTTTTCCTGCCAGTTCCAACTGCATGCAACGTTCCAGGAACAGGTACATGTAGTCGTAACTTTTGCAGACCGCCTGGCGCAATTCCATTTGCAGGGATCTGCTCGGGTTCAGCCCCGCCAGGGTGCAGATGATTTCCAGCGCTTCCCAAGGATGAGCATCGTCGTACTGGGCGTGCATCTTCAACCACTTCATGGCCCGCTTGCGATCCTCCTCGGGGAACGATGCCGCGTAGACGCCACTGGAACAGACCAGTGCCGACCACTCCCCGGTCGCTCCCTCGATGGCGTAGTTGGTGGCGGCGATGGCCACGATCAGCGAGTCCGACGAACTGGTGTGCCAGCACCAGTGGCTCAAGGCGTGAAGTTCAGGGGCAACCTGTTGCGCCTGCAGATCTTCCAGGCTGATACCGTGAGCACGGCTCCAGTGCACCCAGTAATCGGCGTGGTTCAGTTCGACGCGAATATTGCGCATCAGCCAGCGACGCGCCATGTCTTCGCCAGGGTGGCGTGCAAAACGGGTCTTGGCCAGGTTCTGTGCCATGTATAAGGCGAACTGTTCGACCACCGGCCAGCCACCAATGAGGTACTGACGCATGGTTTTTGCGCTGAGCTTGTTATCGCGCATACGCTGATACAGTTCATGTTCGACAACCCGGCGCTTGCTCTCACTACAATCCTGAATCAATTGCTGAGCCCAGGCGGGGTAACTTGCAGCTTCCATGAGGGGTCCGGTTCTGTTGAATGTGTCGATCACTGTCGCGCTCCTTTTGATTGTGATTTTAAGATCGACAGGAGATTTCAACGGAACGTGCCGGGCGCCTTGAATAACAAAGGCCGGGGCCTGGCAGGACGACTTTGTAAACTGTCGCAGGTAAACAGATGCGGGCGTTCAATCAGATACCCTTGAGCGTAATCCACCCCGATCTCCAGCAATGCCTGCTCGATCTGAGGTGTTTCAACGAACTCGGCAATCGTACGCTTACCCATGACATGCCCGATGTGATTGATCACTTCGACCATGGCGCGGTTAATCGGGTCGTCCAGCATATCCTTTACGAAACTCCCATCGATCTTCAAGAAGTCTACAGGTAAATGTTTCAAGTAAGCGAATGAGGACATACCGGCGCAGAAGTCATCTAATGAGAAGTGGCAACCTAAGCCTTTGAGTTCATTAATAAATCTAATTGCGCTAGGCAAATTGGAAATCGCGCTGGTTTCTGTGATTTCAAAACAAATCATTTCAGGTGGAATTGAATATGCAACAAACTGTTCACGAAGGAAGTCCAGAAACGCCTCATCTCCGATAGTAATACCTGACAGATTTATCGCACACATGGCCAGCGGCCCTTCGCCCTCCTGGGCGATGGCCTGGGCAATGACCTTGAAAACGTTCTCCACCACCCAGCGGTCAAGCGACGTCATCAAACCATAACGCTCGGCGGCCGGAATGAAACTGTCCGGTAGAATCATGCGCCCGGCCTCGTCATGCAGGCGCAGCAGGATTTCGATATGTCCGCCGTCCCGCTCGCCAAGGCCCAGAGGCGCGATTTCCTGGGAGTACAGGCAAAAGCGGTCTTCCTCCAACGCCATGTGCAGGCGCTGCACCCAGGCCATCTCGCCAAAGCGCACGGACAGTTCCGAATCGTCGGCGTGATAGACCTGAACCCGGTTGCGGCCCTTTTCCTTGGCCATGTAACAGGCCATATCAGCGGCTCGCAGCGAGGCCTCGAGGGTGGCCGGACTCTGAGTGACGTGCACCAGACCAATACTCACCGTGGTCACGAACGGCCGGCCTTTCCAGACAAAATGCAGGTTCTGCACAGTCTGGCGCAGGACTTCGGCGATTTTCTCAGCCGCTTCCGGCGCACAGTTTTCCAACAGAATGCCGAACTCGTCGCCACCCAATCGGGCCAAGGTGTCGCCTTCGCGCAAACCTGACTGCAGCAACGCACAAATATGCCGCAACAACTCATCGCCGGCAGCATGACCGCAGGTGTCGTTGACCAGTTTGAATTGATCCAGATCGAGGAACATCAAGGCGTGACGCCCCGCTTGTCGCATCAGGCCATGCAGGGCCTGCTCCAGGCGATATTCGAATTCACGGCGGTTGGCCAGCCCGGTCAAGGCGTCATGGGTCGCCTGCCAGGACAGATTGGCGATGTACTGCCGCTCCTGGGTCATGTCATGCAGCACCAGCACGGTGCCACTGACCTTGCCCGCGTTGCGGATCGGCGCACCGACCAGGGTGACCGAAACCGTGCTGCCATCCAGTCGCTGGATCAGTTTGGAATGTTCGCTGCCGCCGCTGAGCTGGCCGCTCAAAATGTGCTCGATCAAGGTAAAACCGTCGGCCTGAGCGTTCTCGTCCAGCAGATTGAACAGCGCCGCCAATGGCAACCCCGTTGCCTGTTCGGCCTTCCAGTGAGTCAAGGCCTCGGCGGCCGGGTTCATGTAGGCAATCGCGCCCTCGACGTCGGTGGTGATCACCCCGTCGCCAATCGATTGCAAAGTGATCTGCGCCCGGTCCTTCTCCAACTGCAAGGCATCGGCGAAGGCATGGCGCTGCTCGAGCAGCTTGTGGGTACGCATCAAGGCCAGCACGATCAGGCCCAGCGCGGTGGCGAGGTTCGTCGCCAGCAGCAGCCGGAGAATCATGCGCGAGCCTTCGCCCAAGGCATCGCTGAACGCTTTGGCAGGGGGTGTTACGCCATCGTTGATGGCCAAAATCTGCGCCTTCCAGCGCTTGATGTCGGCATCGGTGGCCTGGTTATCGACGATACCCTGATGCATTTCCCGCGCGACGTCATCGAGCCGCACCAGGTACGCGTCACCGATCGTCCAGAGTTCGATGGCTTTTTCCAGGTAACTGAAATGCCGGAAATTGAGGTACAGCCAAATCAGGCTGGGGACGTCGTCCGGGTGATTGCCGCCCTTGAGAATCGCGAGCCGCGCGGCCTCGATATTCGGTGGCTGATGATCCAGCGCCATACGCAACTCATGGCCGCCCTGAGGCACGGCAATCGCGTTCTGGTATTTGAGAAAAATCGTCTCGTCGCGACTGTCGGCGTAGAGATTGAGGTAATAGATGGCCTCTTTCTGGCCCTTGGACCACAGGCTCTCACCGCCGACGTAGCCACGAACCGCTGAAAGAACGTAAAGACTGACGCCGCCCAACAGTGCCTGAAACAACACAACGGCGATAAATGGCCAGACGATGCCCAACAGCCGTGGCGTTCCGAGAGTCCGTTTTTGCTTCATGAGGTCCCTTGCATAAGCACTGCCGGATGAACACCCAAATAAATCCTGCACCTGACAGCACAGACTAGGCTAATTTCCGACACTTCGAATCATCGAGCACACCACTGCAACCCGATTGTCTGGCCAGACAGAGCGCGAAAAACGCCAAAATTGAATTCCCCGGGACCGCTCAAACACTAAGCACAGAAAACCGTACAAAGTTCAAGGTCGTTGAATTTGCTGCAAATGCCCATAAAGCTTGGCGTACAAGCCACCATCGGCAATCAATTGCTGATGGTCGCCATCCTCGGCAACCTGTCCGCCATCAAACACCAGCACCCGATCGGCCTGCTTCACGGCCGACAATCGGTGCGCAATGATCAACGTGGTACGGTGGCTCAAGAAGCGCGCCAGCGCCTGGTGCAGGTTGTATTCGGTGGCCGCGTCCAGGGCGGACGTGGCTTCGTCGAGGATCACCACTTTGGGCTCGGCCAACACCATTCGGGCAATCGCCAGGCGTTGACGCTGCCCGCCGGATAAACGCACGCCGGATCGCCCGACGATACTGTCCAGGCCATTGGGCAGTTCACGCACCGTGTGTTGCAGCTGAGCAATTTCCAGTGCCTGCCAGCAGGCTTCGTCACTGCGTTCGCGGCCCATGGTCAGGTTGGCCCGCACGGTGTCGTTGAACAGGGCAGGATGTTGCAAGACCACGGCGACATTTTCGCGCACGGTGTCCAGGCCGATCTCTTGCTGAGTCGAACCACCGAAACGGATGGTCCCGGCCAGCGGCGTGTACAAGCCCAGCAGCAACTGCACCAGGGTACTTTTGCCACCCCCGCTGGCGCCGACGATCGCGACTTTTTCACCGGGGGCAATCGACAGGTTCATTTGGTTCAGCACCAACTCGTCGCCGTAGCCGAAACTCAACCCCTGCACTTCGATCCCCACCGTGTCGCGCCCCTGAAACGGATCGACACTGCCGGTGTATTGCGGCTCGTCGGCACGGGCCAGCAACTCGTTGATCCGCGACAGCGCACCGCCGGCCGCATAAAAGGCGTACTGCAGATTGAGCAGTTGCTCCACCGGACCGATCATGAACCACAGATAACTGAACACCGCCAGCATCTGGCCGATGGACAGGTCGGAAAACAGCACGGTGAGCATGGCCGCGGCGCGGAAAATATCGATGCCGAACTGGAACAACAAACCGCTGGCCCGGTTCGATGCATCGGTTTTCCACTGCGAGCTCACCGCGTAATCGCGCACTTCCCGCGCTCGCTGCCCCAACCGTCCGAGGAAAAAGCCCTGCCGGTTACCTGCGCGTACTTCCTGAATGGCGTCCAGGGTTTCGGTCAAGGCCTGGGTGAAGCGTGAGGTGCTGTCGTTCTCGAGTTTCTTCAGATGTTTGACCCGCTTGCCCAACTGCACCGTGGCGTAGATCACCAGCGGGTTGAACAGCAGAATCAGCAGCGCGAGTTTCCAGTGCATCCACATCAGGATCGATGCGGTGCCCACCAGTGTCAGCATCGCCACGAGGAAACGACTGAGGGTTTCGCCGACGAATTTGTCCAGCGTGTCCAGGTCGGTGACCAGGTGCGTGGTCACCGTGCCGCTGCCCAGGCTTTCGTATTCGCCCAGCGAGATGCGCTTGAGCCGGTCGATCAACCGCACCCGGATCCGATACACGATGTCCTTGGCCAGCGCCGCAAACAATTTCGCCTGCACCACGTTGAACAACAACGCGGCGCAACGCAGCGCCAGGGTCACCAGCAGCATCAGACCGATATAACCCGCAGCTTTCTGCCAGACATCGGGCAGCGCGTGGTTCATGATTTTCAGCGCAACGTCACCGTGGCCCAGCAGTACTTCATCCACCAGCAACGGCAACAGCAACGGAATCGGCACGCTGCACAGCGTTGCCAATACCGCTACGCCGTTGGCGATCCACAGGGACTTTTTATGGTGAAGGGCCAGGCGGCGGATTTCCGCCCAGCTCAGCCGATCGACACGTTTGGGAGCCGCTGCATCATCGGGCAGATCATGCACAGGCAGCGCGCTCCAGCCAGCGGCCGAGCAACGGTGACAACTCGCTCAGGGGCTGATAACCGTTGGTCAGCAGCGCCAATTGACCATTGCGTTCTGCCAGCAAGGTCGGGAAACCGGCAATGCCCAGGTCCTGGACCCAGGTGAAATCGGCGGCAGTCGCGGCGTGCTGATCGGCACGGTCGAACGCTGCGGCAAACTCGATGCGCGGCAAACCGGCCTTCTCCGCCAGCTCCACCAACACGCTGGCACGGGTGACATCGCGACCTTCGGTGTAGAACGCGTGCTGGATCAGCCCGAGCAATGTCCAGGCGCAATCCGGCGCCAGGCTGCGCGCGGTCACCAGTGCCCGACAGGCAGGCTCGGTGTCGTAGACAAACCCGTCGGGCAACGCGCCTTCAAATTTGAACGGCTGGCCGGTGGCCTCGCTGACCGCCTGCCAGTGCTCGAGGATGTAGCGCCGGGTGGTCGGCTCCAGCGCCGCGCCACTGCCGGTGCGCAAACCGCCCACCACCAGATGCAACTCCACACCCGCCGCCTGCGCCTGCTCAACCAGCGCTTTGGCCACCGGAGCGAAGCCCCAGCACCAGGAACACATCGGATCCATCACATAGAGCAGGCGTGCAGACATGGTTCAAGCCTCGGAAGCGGATTGCTTGTAGTTGTAACCGATCGGGTGCGGCATGTTGCGCGCCTTGGCCAGTTCGATCTGCTTCTGCCGGTCGATGGCACTGCGACGGGTTTTCTCGCTCAGCTTATCCCAGCAATGCGGGCAACTGATGCCGGCCACATAGTGCTCGGATGCGCGGTCTTCAACGCTGACGGGCGTACGACAGGCATGACATTGATCGTAGTCGCCTTCGCTGAGATCGTGACGAACGGTCACGCGGTTATCGAACACGAAGCAGTCGCCCTGCCATTTGGTTTCTTCCTGCGGCACCTCTTCGAGGTACTTCAGGATGCCGCCCTTGAGGTGATAGACCTCGTCGAAACCCTGACTGAGCATGTAGCTCGAGGCCTTTTCGCAGCGAATGCCGCCGGTGCAGAACATCGCGACTTTCTTGTGCACGGCCGGGTCGAAGTTGGCTTTGATGTAGTCGGGGAATTCGCGAAAACTGGTGGTCTTCGGGTCAATGGCGCCTTCGAAGGTGCCGATCGAGACCTCGTAGTCGTTGCGGGTGTCGATCAACAACACTTGCGGATCGCTGATCAGCGCGTTCCAGTTCTGCGGATCCACATAGGTACCGACCTTTTTGTTCGGGTCCACGCCTTCAACGCCGAGGGTGACGATTTCTTTCTTGAGTTTGACTTTGGTGCGGTAGAACGGCTGTTCGTCGCAGTACGACTCTTTGTGGTCGATGTCGTCCATGCGCGGGTCGTTCTTGAGCCAGGCCATCAGCCCGTCAATGCCTTCGCGGCTGCCGGACACGGTGCCATTGATGCCTTCTTCGGCGATCAGCAGGGTGCCTTTGATGCCGTTATCGACCATCGCTTGCAACAGTGGCTCGCGCAGATCGACGTAGTTTTCCAGGGTGACGAACTTATACAGTGCCGCCACGACAATCTGTTGTGTCATGGGTAATTCTCCAGGTGGCTACCCTCGTAAGGGGTGAACCGGATGCGAAAAAAAACGCGCCGGGTAAGCGGCGCGTTGCGGATTCTAGCAAAAAACCGATGCTTAATGCTTGCTGCCGCCAGCACAGGTCGGCGAGGCCGGAGCCGCGTCGATCTGTGCCCATTCTTCCGGCGTGTAGGTATGCAGCGCCAACGCATGGAACTCGCCCATCAGTTCGCCCAAAGTGCCGTACACCTTCTGGTGACGCTTGACGCGATTGAGCCCTTCGAACTGCCGGCTGACCACCACTGCCTTGAAGTGGGTCTGCAACCCACGGCTGTGCATGTGGCTTTCATCCAGCACTTGCAGGTGCTCGGGCTGTAGCAGCCCCAGCGTCGATTCGATGCGTTGTTGCATGGTCATCCCGAACTCCGCTTAAGGCTTTTTCTTGGCTGGAGCTGGAGCGGCCGCATCTTTCGGCGAAAGCTCGGCCGTCATGTCAGCCAGCAGCTTGTTGACCACAGGCACCGCGCTTTCCAGCTTGGCTTGAGTCATCTGGGCCGATTGCTGAGTCAGCTGCGGCATTTTTTCCAGGACTTTCTTGCCCAGTGGCGACTGGTAGAACGCCACCAGATCCTTGAGCTCGGATTCGCTGAAGTTGGTGGTGTAGAGCTTGACCATGTCCGGCTTCAGCTGTTTCCAGCCAATGGCTGCGTCCAGCGCTGCGTTGGCCTTGGCCTGATAAGTTTCCAGAACGGCTTTTTTCGACTCAGGGGCTTTGGTCTGTTCAAAGCGCTGAGCGAACATTTGCTGCACTTGCATGTACACCGGAGTGCCCAGTTTGTCAGCGTGCGCCAGGGTCAGGAAAGCTTCGGCACTGGCGTTGTGGCTGGCGGTATCGGCAAAAACCTGGCCGCTGGCGCAAACCAGTGCAACCGCGGTACAGATGGCACGAAGACGAGTCATCGAGTTTCCTTTTCTAGCAGGCGAGGTATAACCCCAAGGGCGCCCATTCTGCGCCTAAAAAAGTGTGTCGCTCAACCCCAAGCCTTGTCACGCCTGATTTAGAGGGGTTGAACGGTCAAATTCCAGGCTGATGGAACCACGACCGGCGATCACAGCCTAAACTGCGCTATCAGACCTACAGGAGTGTGCATGATGAGCCGTATCGAAACCGACAGTTTGGGCCAGGTGGAAGTCCCGGATGACGCTTACTGGGGCGCTCAGACGCAACGCTCGCTGATTAATTTTGCCATCGGCAACGAACGTATGCCCCTGGCCGTGTTGCATGCCCTGGCCCTGATCAAGAAAGCCGCGGCGCGCGTCAATAATCGCAATGGCGATCTGCCCGCCGACATCGCCCGCCTGATCGAACAGGCCGCCGACGAAGTGCTCGACGGTAACCACGACGACCAGTTCCCGCTGGTGGTCTGGCAGACTGGCAGCGGCACCCAGAGCAACATGAACGTCAACGAAGTGATCGCCGGTCGCGCCAACGAACTGGCCGGCAACCCGCGCGGCGGCAAGTCTCCGGTGCACCCCAACGATCACGTCAATCGCTCCCAGAGCTCCAACGACTGCTTCCCCACGGCCATGCACATCGCGACGGTTCAGGCGGTGCAACAGCATTTGCTGCCGGCGATCGGTGAGTTGTCCGGCGGGTTGGCGGAGTTGTCCGCGCGGCACATGAAACTGGTCAAGACCGGTCGTACCCACATGATGGACGCCACGCCGATTACCTTCGGTCAGGAACTCTCGGCGTTCATCGCACAACTGGATTACGCCGAGCAGGCGATCCGCAGCGCGCTGCCGGCGGTCTGTGAGCTGGCCCAGGGCGGCACCGCGGTCGGCACCGGGTTGAACTCGCCCCACGGTTTTGGCGAAGCGATCGCCGCCGAACTGGCCGCCCTCTCCGGCCTGCCGTTCGTCACCGCGCCGAACAAATTCGCCGCACTGGCCGGTCATGAGCCACTGACCACGCTGTCCGGCGCCCTGAAAACCCTCGCCGTGACCCTGATGAAAATCGCCAACGACCTGCGTCTGCTGGGCTCCGGACCGCGAGCCGGGTTTGCCGAAGTGAAACTGCCGGCCAACGAGCCAGGCAGCTCGATCATGCCCGGCAAGGTCAACCCGACCCAGTGCGAAGCCCTGTCGATGCTGGCCTGTCAGGTATTGGGCAACGACGTCGCCATCGGTTTCGCCGCCAGTCAGGGGCACCTGCAACTGAACGTGTTCAAACCGGTGATCATCCACAACCTGCTGCAATCGATCCGATTGCTGGGCGACGGCTGCAGCAACTTCCAGCAGCATTGCATCGCCGGCCTGGAACCGGATGCCGAGAAAATGGCCGAGCATCTGGAACGAGGCTTGATGCTGGTGACAGCGCTGAACCCGCACATCGGTTACGACAAGTCAGCCGAGATTGCCAAGAAGGCTTATGGCGAGGGGCTGACCTTGCGTGAGGCGGCGTTGAAGCTGGGGTATCTGACCAATGAAGAGTTCGATGCGTGGGTGAAGCCGGAGAATATGCTGGAAGCGGGTGCCAAGGGTTGATGATCGTTCCCACGCTCTGCGTGGGAATGCCTCAATGGACGCTTTGCGTCCGCTCTTGGGACGCGGAGCGTCCCGGGCTGCATTCCTTTGCTGCGCGTGGGAACGATCATTCAACC
>NZ_AKJT01000074.1 GCF_000282195.1 Pseudomonas sp. GM18 | reverse complement strand
GCAGCCTCGCAGGCTCGGCAGCTGCTACGGGTCGCGTTAACGCAGGTGAAAAAAGCCAGATTGCCATCAGATTGCCTTGCAAAAACACAATGAGCGTCTAAGTTCAGAACTATCTCTACAGGCGTAACCAAACCGTACATAAACCAGCCCCTCAGGCGAGAGAATCTATTGATCTAAACCCAACCAGACGCTGCTTTTAATTACTGACACGGAATCAGTCATAACAATAAAGAGGGATGCTTGATGAAGCGCAGCCATGGGTATCGTGCGTTCTCGCAGTGGGCGCCAGCCGGTCATTTCTGGATTTCATTGCTTTGCTTCTCAGGCCTGGTGATCGCCAGCTTTCTGTTGTTCGAACAACAGATCCAAGACTTCCTGACCCATCTCAACCTGTACCTGCCCTCCACCCCCACCCAAAAACTCAACCTGGCACTGCTGCTGATCGCCCTGCTCGCGCTGGACGTGGTGCTACCGGTGCCGTCGAGCATGGTCGCGCTGCTGGCCGTGGCCATGCTCGGCGGTGTTGGCGGCTACCTGGTGATTTTCATGGGGCTGTGCCTGGGGGCCGGGCTGGGTTATGCGCTGGGGGCCGGCTACTTTCGTCTGCTGTCCGGCCGCCTGGGCCTGCATCAGCGCCAGCCGGGGCAGCTGGCGTACAAGCTGGGCACGCTGTCGTTGATCTGCCTGCGCGGCGTGCCGGTATTGGCCGAAACCTCAGTGGTCGCCGCCGGTATGCAACGTTATCCGCTGCGCGCATTTTTGTGGGTCACCACCCTGGCCAATGCCGGCCTGGCACTGGCCTACAGTGCCATCGGCATCTACCTTGTCGAGCAGAACGTGCTGCTGGTGACCCTCCTCGCCAGCATGGTGTTGCCCGGGCTGTTTATCGCCGGGTACAGCCTGTTCAAGACCTTGCGCAAGCAAAACGCCGAGCCCCCCCTGCACGGGCGGTTCAAGGTCAATTACGACTACCCGGTGGTGTTCACCGATCACCTGTTCGAGCCGTCCAATCCGTGTCTGTACCGCCAGCTCACCGCTCAGCACCGGGGACCGGTGACGGTGCTGGTGTTCGCCGATGAACAACTGCTGCAAAGCGCCCCGCACCTGCTGAATCAGATCGATGCCTACTTTGCCGCGCATGCGGCGGACCTGCAGTTGCAGGCCGCGCCGATTGCGGTGCCGGCTGGCGAACTGAGCAAGAATTCACAGGTGTTACAGCAGCTTTACACCGACATGCTGCAGCATGGGCTGGACCGTCATTGTTATGTGTTGGCCCTGGGCGGCGGCGCGGTGCTGGATGCGGTGGGCTACGCCTGCGCCACCTTCCACCGTGGCATTCGCCTGATCCGCATCCCGAGCACCGTGCTGGCGCAGAACGACGCCGGCATCGGTGTGAAAAACGGCATAAATGCCTTCGGCCAGAAAAACCTGCTGGGTGCCTTCTACCCCGCCACTGCAGTGATCAACGACTTCCAACTGCTGACCAGTCTGACCCGCCGCGACCAGATCGCCGGGCTGGCCGAGGCGGTAAAAGTGGCGCTGATCAAGGACCAGGCGTTCTTCCAATGGATGGAGCAACAGGCCGACGCCCTCGCCCACTTCGATCACTCGGCCAGCCGCTATGCCATTCGCCGCTGCGCCGAACTGCACCTGGCGCACATCACCGGTGCCGGCGACCCCTTCGAACGCGGCAACGGACGGCCACTGGATTACGGACACTGGGCCGCGCACAAACTGGAAAACCTCAGCCAGCACCGGCTGCGCCATGGTGAAGCCGTGGCGGTGGGCATGGCCCTGGATGGACTCTATGCCAATGCCCTGGGGCTGTTGAGCGACGCCGACACCGAACGGGTTCTGAACCTGCTGCTCAAGCTTGGCTTCAACCTGTGCCCGCCGGAACTGACCTTGAAAGATGCACAGGGACGCTCGCTGGTTCTGCTCGGTCTGGAGGAGTTCCGCCAGCACCTGGGCGGGCAACTCTCCATCCCCATGCTCAGCCGGATCGGCGAGTCGGTGGACCTGCATGAGATCGATGCCGCGCGGATGGAGCAGGCGCTGCAACGGCTGGCGACCCGCATCGACCCGGCGCTCACCCTCAGCGAGGGCTGCGCGCAATGAGCCAGACACCGTTGAACCTGAAAACCTGGATGACCCTGGGCCGGGTATCCAACCTGCCCACGGTGTGGACCAACACCCTGGCTGCCGCCCTGCTCGCCAGCAGCGCCGGTGCCTTGGCGCCGCCGTCGTCGCTGGTGTGGATCCTGCTGCTGGCCGCACTGTCGATGTTGTATCTGGCTGGCATGCTGTTGAACGACCTGCTGGACGCCGACTGGGACCAACAGCACCACAATCCCCGCCCCATCACGTTGGGTCTGGTCAGCCGCCAGCAAGTGGGGATGGCCACTGCGCTGTTGCTGATGCTGGCCGCAGCCTCGGTACTGGGCCTGAGCCGGCTGATCGACCAACCGCACTGGTTGCTGGGCAGCGCCACCCTGTTGGTGGGCTGCATTCTCGGCTACAACCTGCTGCACAAAAAATACGCCCACAGTGTCTGGCTGATGGGTGCCTGCCGCTCGGCCCTCTACCTCACGGCGGCGGCCAGCCTGGCAGTGCCGCCGGAGCCGATCTGGCTCTGCGCCATTTTGCTTGGCGTCTACATCAGCGGCCTGACCTACCTCGCTCGTCAGGAACACGACAACCAGTTGCTCAGCCGCCTCCCTCTACTCCTGATGTTGAGCCCGCTGGCGCTGGCGATCTATTCCGACAACGTCTGGTTCTGGCCGGTGCTGCTGCTCTGGCTTGGCTGGCTGGGCTGGCACTACTGGCACCACTTGGCCAATCCGCAGCAACGGCAGGTCCGTGCCTTTATCGGCGCTGGCCTGGCGGCTCTGCCACTGTTCGATGCCCTGGTGCTGGCCGTGGCCAACCAGCCATTGGGCAGCCTGTTATGCGTTCTGGTGTTTTTCCTGCTTCCACACTTCCAGCGCTGGATCAAACCGACATGAACATGGACGTCACTGCATCGCCATCGGCGGCCCTCGAAATGCGCCACGACTGCCTCGCCGAACAACACCAGGCCCTCACCCAACAGCTCGATGACGCCGAGCAGCAGTGGTGGCGCCAGGCACAGGAGCGGCTGGCCCAACGCCCGGACGCCAATACTGCGGCGCTCCTGAGCAGCCAGTGCAAGCGCAGCCTCAAGGAGCAACCAGTGCCCCACAGTCCCGGCTGGAACAACGTCCAGCTGGCGCGGGCATTGTTGCTGTCTCAGGTCCTGAAGCGACAACCCCTCACCGGGCAACTGCCCTTGCTGCGTCAGCTGTTTCTATGGGGCGACGATCAGGAAAAAGTCGCCACCTTGAAGGCCCTCGACTGGCTCGACAGCCGTGGGCTCTGCGTAGAGCTGGCGCTACAGGCCGGACGCACCAGCAACAGCCAGGTGTTCGCCGCCCTCGCGCTGGACACCCTCTACCCCTCGCGTCATTACAGCGAACGGGCCTTCCATCAACTGGTGCTGAAGGCACTGGGCATGGGGCTCGACGTACGACGCCTGATCGGCCTGACGCAACGACACAGCGTCACCCTCAACCAGTTGGCCCTCGACCTGCTGGACGAACAGCTTGCTGCCGAACGAACGGTGTCCGCCGGGCTGCCCCGAGTGATTGCCTTCGACCTGCTCAGCCCGGCGCAACGCCAGCGCCTGGCCGGCCTGAATCAGCAGCAACGCTTGCCGCCGGAATGGCACGAGTACCTGGCCGGCACCCCACAGAACTGACGCTCAACGGCTCTCTTCCTTCGATCGATGAGGATTCACCATGCTCAAGTATTTCGACCCGCATATTCATATGGTCAGCCGCACCACCGATGACTACCAGAACATGGCCGCCGCCGGCATCACCGGGGTGATCGAACCGGCCTTCTGGCAGGGTCAGGCGAGGACCAGTGTCGGCAGCTTCATCGACTACTTCGACACCCTGTTGGGCTGGGAGCGCTTTCGCGCCAGCATGTTTGGCATCCATCACTTCTGCACCATCGGCCTCAACCCCAAGGAGGCCAATGACCTGTCGGTAGCCAATGAAGTGCTGGAGATTCTGCCGCGCTACCTGGTGAAAGACGGCGTCGTGGCGGTCGGCGAAATCGGCTACGACGACATCACCCCCGAGGAAGATCGCTTCCTCGCCGCTCAGCTGGAGCTGGCCAAACAATTCAATTTGCCGGTGCTGGTGCACACCCCGCACCGCGACAAGATCGGTGGCACCAAACGCACTCTGGCGGTGATTCGCGAAGTGGGGATTGCCGAGCACCTGGTGATCATCGACCACCTCAACGAACTGACCCTGCCGCTGGTGCTGGACAGCGACTGCTGGCGCGGCCATTCGATCTACCCCAACACCAAGATGTCGGAACAGCGCATGGTCGCCCTGTTGAAGCAGTACGGCACTGAGAAAATGGTGGTCAACAGCGCCGCCGACTGGGGGATCAGCGACCCGCTCAAGGTGCCGAAAACCGGCGAGGCGATGCTGGCTGCCGGCTTCAGCGAAGCCCAGGTTGAACAGGTGCTGTTCCACAACCCCGTGGACTTCTTTGCCCAAAGCGGCCAACTGGACAAGGCCCTGGTCAGCACCCCGCTGCCTATCGACCAGCGTCGGCAGTGGCAGGAAAATTCCGCCCTGCGTGGCCAGGAACCGGTGATCAAATGAGTGCCGGCACGGGTTGGGCTGCCGCGCAGGTCGGTTATTGCAGCAACGTGCACCCGACCCGTGACCTGGCGGGGCTACGGTCATCCATCGAACGGCACTTTCAAGGCGTGCGCACCCTGCGCGGCCTGGACGAGCAAGACAGTGGGCTATGGATCAGCGCCCTCGCCGCGACCGAATTGCAACAGCCGTCGGCTCGTACGGAGTTCCTCGACCTGCTGCAACGCAGCGGGCTGCGGCTGACTTCGCTGAACGGCTTTCCCTACGGCCAATTTCATCAGGGTGCGGTGAAAGCCGAAGTCTATCTGCCCAGTTGGGCCGAGCCTGAACGGCTGGCGTACAGCCTGAATCTGGCGCGGATCCTTGCGGACGCGCTGCCGTCGGGCTGTCATCAAGGGGTGATTTCCACTGTGCCGCTGGGCTATGCCGCCAGCTGGAGCCCGCAGTTACAACAGCAAGCCGAACATCTGCTGCGCCAACTCACTGCTTCACTGGCCAGCCTGCATCGAGAGACCGGCAAGAAGATCGTGTTCTGCCTGGAAATGGAACCGGATTGCGTACTGGAAAACACCGACCAGGCCATCGCCTTCTTCCACCGCTGCCAAGCCAGCGACCCACACCATGACTATCTGGCGCTGTGTTTCGATGTCTGCCACCAGGCCGTGGTCTTCGAACACTGCTATCAGTCGCTGGAAAAGCTGCGTCAGGCCCGAGTGCCGGTCGGCAAGATACAGTTGTCCAACGCGCTGATTTGTCGCCTGCCCGCTCAAGACCACAACCGACGCGACCACGTACTCAAGACCTTGAGCGACTTCGCCGAAACCACCTACCTGCATCAAGTCAAAGCCCGCGATGCGCAGGCGCGGTTATCGGGCTGGGCCGACCTTCCCGCAGCCCTCGACGATTGCGCCAACAATCTGGGGCAATACCCCGAACTGCGGATTCATTTCCACATTCCGCTGTTCAGCGAACACTTGCTGCTACCTGAGCTCAGCGGCAGTCAGATCGCCCTGTCGCAGACCTTCGACTTTCTCGCAGACCATGAGGATTTTCGTCCCGTGCTGGAAGTGGAAACCTACAGCTGGGGCGTCCTGCCCGCGCAACTACGGCCCAACACCGAGCACGCCCAACTGCAGGGAATCGCCGCGGAGCTGCACTGGGTCGAAGAACAACTGCGCCAGCGCCAATTGCTGCAACCGCAAACGCGGGAGGCGTACGCCGATGCCCTCTGATCATCCGCGCCAACCGTTGCTGCTGATCAACGTGGTCGGGCTGACACCGGCGCTGCTGGGGCCGGCGACACCGCACATCAACGCCCTGCTGAAAACGGCAAAAATGGCCAGCCTGCAACCGGTGTTTCCGGCCGTCACGTCGACGGTGCAGGCATCGATTCTCACTGGTCTGTCGCCGTCGGAACACGGCATCGTCGGCAATGGCTGGTATTTTCGCGACCAGGCCGAAGTGCGTTTCTGGCTGCAACCCAACGCACTGATCCAGGGCGAAAAGGTCTGGCAGGCGCTCAAGCGTGAGCTCCCCGGGTTTCGCTGCAGCCAGTTGTTCTGGTGGTACAACATGTATGCGGACGTAGACGCCGCCATCACCCCACGCCCGCACTACCCGGCCGATGGCCGCAAGATGTTCGGCCTGTATTCGTCGCCGGCCTCGTTGCATGAGCGTATCGAGCAGCAGATCGGCGAATTCCCGTTTCCGGGTTTCTGGGGCCCGGCGGCCGGCATCGCGTCGAGCCGCTGGATCGTCGACTGCGCCATCGTCGAGTTCCAGATCGATCGACCTGACCTGCAATTGATCTACCTGCCGCATCTCGACTACTGCCTGCAGCGACTGGGCCCCGATCATCCGTCGATTGCCGACGAGGTGCGGGCCATCGACCATGAAGTGGGTCGCCTGCTGGCCTTCGCCCAGGAGCAAGGCGCAGCGGTGATGCTGTTGTCCGAATACGGGATCGAAGCGGTACAGCAATCCGTATCGATTAACCGGCTGTTGCGTTCGGAAGGCTTGTTGCAGGTGCGCCAGTCGCTGACCTGGGAGTTGCTCGACCCCGGCGCCAGCGCGGCCTTTGCCGTGGCCGACCATCAGATCGCGCATGTCTACGTGAAGCAGGCGCACGACATTCCTCGCGTCAAAGCGCTATTGCAGCGCCAGCCCGGCATCGAGCAGGTGCTGGATAAAGCCGAACAACGGGCCTGGCAACTGGATCATCCGCGCAGCGGCGAACTGGTGACCGTGGCTGCGCCGGGTTACTGGTTCGATTACTACTACTGGTTCGACGATCGCAAGGCACCCGACTTTGCCCGCACCGTGGACATCCATCGCAAGCCCGGCTACGACCCGCTGGAACTGTTCATCGACCCGGCCATTCGCTTCCCCAAATTGAAAGTGGCGCGCCGCCTGCTGCAGAAAAAGCTCGGCTTTCGCTACTACATGGACCTGATTCCGTTGGACACCCGCCTGGTCCGTGGTAGCCATGGCCGCCTGCCCGACAGCGAGAAGACCGGCCCGCTGCTCATCACCAATTGCGATCTGCCGTTGCCGCAGCGCCTTGCGGCCACGGCAGTGAAGCAACTGCTCCTGGAGCACTTCCTGGGGCACCCACACACCGACCTGGCCAATGCCAAGGAGCTTCCATGCGGCGAGCCATTTCTATAACCGTTCTGAGTACCCTGGCCGGTTTGGCTCAGGCTCAGAGCACGAACACCTTTGACTGCAGCAACTTCCTGCAGTTTGGAGGAGACGCCGACCAGACCCGGGCAGCGTTTGCGCAGAGCCCCGAGACCTTGGCCTGGAACTGGTTCGTTTGTCTGAACCAGCCCGCTGCCGCAGGGAGCCCCAACCGCGAGTGGGAATCCATGAAACCCTCCGACCAGGTCTACCTGGCCAATGGCGCCAAGCCAGCCCCCTATGGCACGCCCGTGCCGCCCCCGGACGCAGTGCTGACGCAGGCCAAGGCGCAAGGAATGGACCTGTCCCGAACCTTCCATAACATCGATGCCACGCAACAGGTCGATGGCTTGATTCTGGAAATGGGCGGTGCGGTGCCGACGACAGAAATTGGCCAACCGGTGCGCTTTCAGCTGCTGATGGGCGAAGGCACTTTCGATTACATCGTGCAACGCCAGGTCTACAACATGAACGGCCAGACCGCCTTGACCAGCAATCTGGAGTTCCCCTCCATCGCCTGGGAGTTGAAATCCGCCTGGCTGTGGATCGGCTCCGACGCGACCTACAAACAAACACTGGAAAACGACGGTTACTACATCGCCCAGGCCTATTACCTGCAGGACGGCAAATACCAGGTCGGCTATGCGGCGCTGAGCGGCTTGCACGTCATCAACAAGCTGAATCCCGGCTGGGTCTGGACCACTTTCGAAAACATCAACAACAGCAAGTACACCGTCACCAACGCCATCCCGCCCACCCCGATGACCAACAGCACCGGACCGACAGCCGCTGCCAAACCCGTCAATAGCCAATTCCAGGCCCAGTATCCCGGATTGTCGAAGTACGAACTGATCGCAGTCCAGTCCAAAACCAACCCGACCTTGCTGGCCAACTCTCAGCTGGAGTCCGCCTTCCAGAGCCAGTCGTCGTGCTTTGCCTGCCACGACACCGCCGCGTACTCGAGAAAGAATGGCTACTTCAAATTCGCCATGAAAGAACAGGGCGGCATCGTTTACCCCACCACCGTCCTGCCGGACTCGGCCTTCGCCGGTTTCAACAAACTGGACTTCGTCTGGTCGCTCAAACGCGCCCAGTGGCAACGCTAAGGAGAGCATGACATGAGCGTATTGAATTTCCCCCGTATCTACCTCAACGGCCACATGTTCTGGAACCCGCCAACGGCCAACAACAACGATATGTACCCGCTCTACGATGCGGTCAAAATGCAGATGAACTGGCGGTTTCTTGATTACTACAACATCACGCCAGAGAATGTCGCCAGCACACTGATGCCCTGGACTATCGCCCCTCGGGTGCTACACGAGGCGCCCGACTACGTCACGCAGGTGCCGGGCAATGTCAAACAGAATCCTCCTACGATGATCCCCGGAGAATGGAACCTGTTTGGTGACAACGCCTGCGGCACCGTCAGCTACAACCAGACCCGGTCCGTCATCATCGGCGGCGAGCTCCCGACCGGTGGGTACGTTGATCAGGATGCCCTGATTAACCAGAGCTACAATTTGCTCGGCAATCCCTTTGGCGGCAACGACCCCACCCCGGCCCGCTTTGTCGACGTCAGCCCTTGGCAGAACACCTTCACAGCGTTGTACTTCGACAAACTGGTGCTGGGCGACGATCAATGCGGCCTGTCGCTCAAGCGTCAACACCGGATGCTCGATCGCTTCCTGAACTTCAACTGGGCAAACCTGGGTGGCCTGATCTATGTGACCACCACCTGGCAAACCTGCTTCCCGAAAGAAAACCTGACCTGGGCGATCAGCAATTCGGCCCTGCTGAAAAATCTCCAGGAACAGATGGAACAACAAAACGCCAAAGGCCTGATGTTCCGGTTTTCCACCTACCTGACCTGCTACGACAAAAACGGCATTTTCAACAACTACCCGCCCATCAACACCCGCTCCACCACCCCGACAGACATGGCCAAAGTGCAAGAGATGTATCAGAAAGGACTGGACAACATCTCCGGCATCTTCTTCAACCCTGCCTACAGCCGCACCGTAGGTACCCTGGGCCTGTGGTTTGACGACGAGTTCCCCACCGCACCGGCAGGTCGGCGTCTGGTCCCCAGCAACGCTGTGCCTCTGCAAAAACCCGGTTCCGACGCCACCGACATGACGCTGGGCGTCATCTCGGCACAGGCCCATGGCGATACCTTATCGCTGGATCTCTCCAACACCTTCCCGTGCTATCCGATCGACAAGGCAGCCGACATCCCGGTGGCAGAAAAATACGATGCCGGCAACTACCAACTGGGGATACGCCAGGACGGACAATTCACCCCATTGGCCAGTTTTGGCTTTGAGGACTATCGACAGGCGGCGTTCGACAAACGCTCCGGCATCCTTGACCTGCCGCTCAGCGCCGACGCGCAGAAAAAACTGCAAACGGGATCGCTGGAGCTGCAACTGGAGGGAACAACTCCCTTGCAAGCCGCAACCCAACAGATGTGGACCGCCGAAGTGGTGGAAAGCGGAAGTTTCATCGATGTGGGTGACAGCAAGACGCTGCAGATCATGGTGCAATGTGACGGTCTGCCAGCACCGGCCGGCACCGTGCTATCAGTGGCGGAGTATGGCAACGCCTACATGATGTGCACGACCGATTACTATCTGGCGTTCAGCAACCCGGCCGACTTTACGTTGTTCTACGACCATCCGGAAAATCGCGCCGACAACAGCGCCAGCCTGCCGCAATTTACCGATACCGCTCCGGTACCACGCGTGGTGACCGAGGGCACTGGCCGTCGGCTCATGGCAACTCGGGCGGCAGAGGATTCCGATACCCCGATACCGGTGAGCTATCTGCAATACCTGCCGACACCCGGTTCAGTCGCCCTGAGCCCCTGCCTGGCGTTCGACAACCCTATCCTCATGGAAGGTGTTCTTCAGGATCCCCCAAACAGCACCGTGCACTACTGCACGACGCAGGTACAGACCGACGCCAATGGCATCGCACGACTGACCGTCAAGGCACAGGCTCCGGGTTTCCCGACCTTGCGTTTCTTCGTCCACGAAGACGGTCAGCCGCCAGCCATCCCCTTCAGCTTCCCGCTCTCGCAGGCCTATACCGACTTCCTCGCACCATTGCGCATCCTGCCGCTGGAACCGCAACTGCAGCAGGATTTTGTCGATGAGTGGAACAGCATTTATCAGCGCGAGGATGCCAACGTCCTGATCTGGGAAAACTTCATCTACCCCCGCATCCTGCAGCCCTTCTATTACCTGTACCCGATCATGAGCAAATACATGCCGCTCAACGATCGGGAGCGGATAGAGAAAGCCGTCGACCCACTCATTGTGCTGATCAGCAAGGAGTACCAGGAAGAAAGCACACTTGCCATGCCCATCACCCGCGATATGTCACAAAGCCGACGCGCAGTACTGGAGCTCTGGGCGCAGTCTCTGGTGAAACTCAATTTCCCGCCCGAGCCGCTTAGCATGAGCGACTACGAGCAAGACTAGAACAACAACGCTCAAGCAGGACCACCGGGTGACGAGCCTGTCACCCGGCACTTCACAGGAGTGTCATATGAAAGCCAGCATTTTGAACCGGCTGTTGCTGCTGACCCTGCTGCTCATCCCGGCTCTATTCGCCCAGGCGGACAGCGGTGCCGTGTACTTCACCATGGGGGTGCACAACACCGAGGGGTGCAATGAACAGAACGGCAACTGCATCGCCACACGAGCACCGGGCGAGCCTTCCGATCCGTTTTTCCCGGCGTACTGGATCAGCGACTGGACCATGTACCGGGTGATGCACAACTACGAGAAAAACCCGCCGCCCTACAGCAATCCACCCAGCACCCTGACCCCGGCGGACTACACCGTTTCTCGCGGGACCAGCTACTACGACACCGCCTACATCCCGCCGGATGGCGACGGTTTTGGCGCCATGATGGAGCACTATGAGAAATACTGCCTGCCGATTTTCCCGATCAAGAACAACAACTACACCTGCTCGTTCGTGTCCCTGGGCAACAAGGCGTACTTCCTGACTTACCCGCAAGACCGCCCCAAAGACATGCCGGCCTGTTGCATGTTTTCACCGATGAATCATCCGCCACGGCAAGACTTCATCCAGCACCTGCCCTACAGCGCTGAACGCAGCAAAAACCTCAATGGCAGCGTGCAGGCCTACGCGCTTGACCTCGATTCGCCGCAAGGGCCGATCCTGTTCGGCTATGCCTTTTACAAAAAACCGACGGGACAACCACCCTACCGGCATCCCCAGTCATTCTTTTTCTCCGGTGACACCAGCGTCGCCAACGCGCCCATCGTCAGCCAGAACTACACCAACTTCCGCATCGCCAAACCGGACCCGGCCCAGACCTGGGCGCAGGTGGCCGCCATGTGCCCGGCGAATCCGCCGCCCTGCCAATTGTTCGAGCCACCGGCGTCACAGAGCAACGGCCAAAAGGCGCAGTGGAACAAGCTCATGCAGCGCAAACCCTGACCAATGACGAAGGATCGCCATGAAAACCACATTCCGTCTCACCGTGATACTACTGGGTCTGGCCAGTGTGCCGGGCCACGCCCTGGAGCAGCCTCGGGAACAGGCCATGCCGTCGACGCAGGCCAGCAACCTGAGTTGCCAGCCCCCCAGCAGCGCACCGGTTGCCAGCGCCAGTCAGGACCAGTTCGATCAATACAGCTGGCAGATGTTCATCGCCTTGAACTGGCCCGCACAGGACGGGCAGCGAGGTGATCCCGACTGCGCCAAACAGCCTGGTGATCCCGGCTACACCGTCTGGCAGACCTACAAGACCGTGGAGGAAATTTTTCTGCCGAGGGGCGCCAATCCTGGCCCGTGGAATACCCCACAGACTGCCAAAAGCCTGGGCATCATCAACATCGCCGCGCTGAAGAACAGCGCTCAGGTGAATGCCGTCGACCAGGCCGTTGGCGGCTGGCTGATCGACCAGGCGGGTAACCCGACCTACTACGACATCTCGGCCAACGAGACGTCCTACGACTACATCGTCAACAACAACTTCTATAACGCCGATGTCGTTTCCAAAGCCAACAACATCAACTTCCCCAACGGCGTCATCGAGGTCAAGTCGAGCTGGCGTATCCTCACCCCCAACGACAATGCCAGCCGCTACCTGACCATGCTGGCACGCGTGGCCACGTTCAACGACCAGGGCCAGCGCACCGGTGTCACCGAGGCCTACCTGGGCCTGGTGGGCCTGCACATCATCACCAAGGTCAACGGCTATCCGCAGTGGATCTGGTCGACCTTCGAACAGATCGACAACGTTCCGCCCAAGGAGCTGGTGCACGGCGAGTGGGTCGATCAGCCAACGCCCGGCACGACCTACTCCTACTTCAACCCCACCGCGCCCGTCGTCAGCCTCAACCAGTCGCCGTGCGACTGGCAGACTCAGGGCGGACAACTGGTCTGCGTGCCCAAACCCGGCACCACGTTCCAGACCCCGAACCCGCTGAACCGGGTCACCCCGATTGCCGAGGTCACCAACGGGGTGAATACCAATTACCGCACCGACCCCGGCCTGCAAAAAAGCGTGTTGAAGTACTACCAGCTCATCACCACCCAGCGCCCGCTGATGCCGGACAACCCCAGCAACCCACTGGGCCAGCCGACCCCGTCGCTCTCGGCCAACGTGACCATGGAGAGCTACATCCAGCCCAACAGCAGCTGCATGAATTGCCACTCCATGGCGACACCGGTCAAGAGCCCCTACAAGGCCGACTTCTCTTACATGTTTAAGTTCGCCAATGCACCTGTCGGCAAAACCACCAAGGATGAGGAATAGATCATGAGCATTCTCAATGGACCACGCCTGAATTTCTGGGGCGGCATCCGCACGGACGTCAGCCTGCCGAACAACTCCCCTACCATTCCTTACGACGGCAATGAGGAATGGCCGCTCTTCGACCTGACCACCTCGACCCTGGCACCAAGTGCCGAGTCTTACACCGACGATCAGCTGAACAACATGATCAATGCGCCCGACGGCGACTACTACACCGCCGGCGGCTGGAATCACTACGGGCAGCACGTCGTCGACATGCAGAACGCCTTGATCAGTTCCCAGGGTAATCCGGGCAGCATCAGCACCACCGGCGACATGGTGGGCCTGCCGGTCTATCTGCTCGGTTCGGTGGACCCGGTGACCGGACAGGGCCCTGTTTCCGGCCCGATGATGGTGGACCTGGACCCTACCTCCTCAACGACCACCCAGATTTTCGTCGGCGGGCTGCAAATTGGCGGTAACAGCGACATCCAATTGCTGATTCGCAGTAATACCGTGTGCAGCAGTTTCGACGTGGCGGGACGTGTGCTGTTGCCCGCGAAAATGGATGCGCCGGGATCTTTCCACGCCAGCGGTACGTTTCAACTGACCTTCCCTTTGAGCAGCATCGTCAGCTGGAACCAGAACAGCAGTGGCCTGCGCTCGATCATCCAGGCGCCGGGGGCGACTGGCATCGTCCTGCGTTTCGTCATGTTCGAAATGTGCCCCACGATGACCACCGAACAACTGGACGTCGATTATGCCGCCGGTCGATACACCCCCAACCCGAGCATCGGCAGGGTCATCGGTACGCTGGCCCCGGCCTTCGCCGACGAGCCTTTGAACTGCCAACCGGGCCGGCAACTGGTCAACCAGAGTACGGGGAATGCCGGCTATGCCGACCTGGGCGGCAACGGTTACCTGAGCATCGACATGGTGAACGTCATTCCGAAGGAAACCTTCAGGGCCGTCAGGGACGATATCACCAGCCCTATCGGACCCAACGCGAACTACGGCCCCGTCACCATCACCGCAGGCACCACCGCACTGGCTACCCTGGACCCGAACAGCCGCCCTTTATTCGACTACTACGTGTATGGCGGCATCGTCGACCTGCCCTTGACCGCCAACCAGCTACAGGCCGTGCAGACCGCCGCCCTGGCGATCAACGCGCCCGGCAGGGTCGCCGGTACCACGTTGCAAGCCACCGAATCGACCTATCGGGTGTATGCCGATCAGCGCAATGTCTACCTGGAGGACTACCCCGATGGCCTGTCGATCACCTTGCAGGTCAGGTACCTGGGCGGTCCGGTCCCCAGCACCACCGAAATCGACCTGCAGGCCGCTGCTCCTGCTGTGTACGATGAACCGCAATACTGGGACTTCCTCGATTTTCCTGCCTCGCTGACCGTCAACCCCGGCCAACTCGCAATCAGTTTCCCCGTCACCGTCAAACCGGGTAGCGCCGCCCAGGCGGGTTTTGTCGCCCTGACCTGCATCGCCAATGGCCTTCCCAGCAGTGGCTACTTCACCAGCTTTCGCAAATACGCACAGACCGACTTCGGCATCCCCGCAGGCACCAACATCACCTGGGAGCTGATGTACCCAAACGTCCTGCGTTTTCATTACCTGGCCTTCCCCGCCATGTCGCGCTACATCCCGCTCAATCAGCCCGACGCGGTCATGGGCGCGAAGAACCCCATCCTCGCCCGAACTTCGGATGCGTACAAAGGCACCACCCTGTTCATGCCCGTGGTGCGCTCGATGTCGCCCTGCCAGCGGGCGCTGCTCCGGGCTTATCTCACCGGCGAACCGTGGCAACCGCCGCAGTAGCCGCGTCCATCCCTTATTCATGGAGAGAGCCCTATGCCCATTCCCATTAATATCCCGGCGCGGCCCAGCGAAACCCTGTGCCCGAGCACCATCATCGCCGAGGGCCTGCTGAACCCTCGGGGCATTTGTGTGCAGGCCGATGGCAGCCTGCTGCTGACCGAAGCCGGCTCGGGTTTGCCGGAGCAAATTTTCAGCGGCCGTATCAGTCGACTGCGACCGGATCCGCACAGACCCGGCGTCTACCTGCCCGGTGAAATTCTGGCGCAAGGTTTCCGTGCCATGAACATGCAGGCGCGCATGCTGCGCGATGAAATCATGGGGCTGTCGGACATCGCCTGCGGTGACGGGCGCTGTCTGGTCAGCCAGACCGATTACGTCGAGGGTTCCAAGCTGCTGGACCTGCAATACACGCCGCCCGAACCGGTATTTCACAGCCGGGGCAATCTGAACGCGCTGTGTTACCACCCGACCCGCCGCAGTTGGCTGGCGGTCAAGCCCGATACCAATCAGTTGGTGGAATTCACCAGCGGACAGGACGAACGCGTGCTGGTCCAGTTGCCCGACCTGGACCAGGGCCAGGAAGCCGTCCCCGTGACCCTGGTGTACGAACCGGCGACCGACGCAGTGCTGATCAGTCTGTTTTCCGGAGAGTTGCAGGGCGACCCGACGCGCAAGGGCATCGACTTTGCCGATAAGGCCGGCCGGGTGATTCGTGTCTGGCCTGACAGCGGGCAGATCGAGCCCCTGATTCGCGGCCTGCAACTGCCCACCGGACTCGCGCTGTGTCCGAAGGGCAACGTGCTGGTCCTGGAGCTTTGCGACCGCCTGCAGCAACCCTTGCCACCCGACTGGAGCGGTGAACCGCTGCACGGCGGCTTTACCCGTTTCACGGGTCGATTGCTGAGCTGCAACCTGCAAACCGCTCAGGTCGTGGTACTCGCCCGCGACCTGGATACCCCTTCCAACCTGTGTCTGCTGGAGGATGCGGTACTGGTGAGCGAAGGCATGGGCTTGACCGGCCGGCCACTGCCCACGCCAGACAACACCGTCGTCCCGTTGAGCGGCCGGCTACGGCGGGTGCAGCTCTGAAAAATCACTGCCTGGCGTAAACCATGTGGGATCGCCGCACCGCCGCTCCCACAGGTTCCAGCCATCGATCAGATCCGGAAACTGCCCACCAACTGTTTCAAGCGAGCCGCCTGCTGCTCCAGATCGGAACAGGCGCGCAAGGTCGAGTGGAGGTTTTCCACGCCATCCCGGTTCAGGGTGTTGATCTCCCTGATGTCCGTATTGATCGACTCGACCACGGCGGTCTGTTCTTCCGTGGCGGTGGCCACCGACTGGTTCATGCCATCGATCTCGCCAATGCGCAGGGTCACGCTATTCAAGCGCTCGCCGGCCAGGTTGGCGACCTCCACGCTTTCCAGGCTGTGGCGCTGGCTCTGACTCATGGTGCTGACCGACTCGCGGGCGCCGACTTGCAGCTCCTCAATCATGGTCTGCACCTGTTGTGCCGATTCCTGGGTGCGATGGGCCAGGTTACGGACTTCATCGGCGACCACGGCAAAACCGCGCCCGGCCTCTCCGGCGCGCGCAGCCTCAATGGCGGCGTTGAGCGCCAGCAAATTGGTCTGCTGGGAGATGCTGCTGATCACCTCGAGAATCTGCCCGATATTCACGGTTTTGCTATTGAGGGTTTCGATATTGACGCTGGAGGTGCTGAGCATGTCGGACAGCGTGTTCATGGCCTGGATGGTTCTATCAACGACCTGCTGGCCGTCCTCGGCCAGCCCCCGGGCATCGCTGGCCTGATGCGACGCTTGCGCTGCGTTGCGGGCAATTTCCTGCGCGGCGGCGCCAAGCTGATTGATGGCGGCTGCCACGCTACTCGTCCGGCTGGATTGTTCGTCGCAATTGAGCATCGACGAATTGGAAGCGCTGACCACCCGCATCGCCACTTCGTTGACCTGCTCGGTGGCCGAGGAGACCTCGCGGATCGAACCATGAACCCGCTCGACGAAGCGGTTGAACGCCATGCCGAGGATGCCGAATTCATCCTGGGTCTGGATGGTCAGCCGTTTGGTCAGATCGCCTTCACCCTCGGCGATATCCTGCATGGCCCCGGTCATCACCCGCAGCGGCTGCATCAGCAGGCGAATCAGCATGCTCAGGAGAGCGATGATAATCAGCACCGCGATGAGGGTGGCGACCAGCGCAGAAGCACGGAACTCACTGAGCATCAAAAACGCCTTGTCCTTGTCCACGGACAAACCGATGTACCAGTTCAGTGAGGGCAAGCCTTTGATCGGTGCGAAGGTGACGATGCGGTCTTTGCCATCCACCCGAACTTCACTGATATCGCTGCTGATGCGCGGGGTAGCTTGCGGATAGACATCGGCGAGTGTCTTCATCACCAGCGCTTTGTCCGGGTGGACCAGAATCTTGCCCTCGCTGCTGACCAGAAAGGCATAGCCCATCCCGTTGAAATCCAGCGCATTGATACTGTCGGCAATGGCCTGCAAGCCCAGATCACCGCCCGCGACACCCAGGGTCTGCCCGGCCTTGGTGACGGCGTCGACGACGGTGATCACCAGGTTGCCGGTCGTGGCGTCGAGGTACGGCTCGGTGATGGTCGAGCCAGTGCTCTTGACCGCATCTTTGTACCAGGGCCGGGCACGCGGGTCGTAGCCCTCGGGCATTTTGGCATTCGGGTAAGTCATGAACTTACCCTCCTTATCTCCCACATAGGTGGCGATAAACGTCGACGCCAGGGCTTGCTGCTTCAGCAACAGCGCGATGTTTTCGGGTGCCGGATTGATCGCCACTGATTGTGAAAGGGTCTCCATCAACAACACTCTGCCATACAGCCAATTGGCAATATTGCTCGCGGTGACATCGCCCATTTCATGCAGATAGCTGTCCAGGTCCTTACGAATCGCACTGCGCTGCAGAGCGTCGTTGTAGGCGGTGAACAACGCGAACGCGACGATGACAATCAGCGAGACGGCCAGCAGGATTTTGTGGCTGAACTTAAGGTGAATACTCATGGCTAGACTGCAGCGCGGGTCAGAAGCGCCAGCGTGCGCTCAAACCTGGCCAGCCCTTCCACGAGGTCCGTCTCGGTCACGATCAAACTGGGGGCAAAGCGCAGTACATCGGGACCGGCCTGCAACAAAATCAGCCCCTGCCCGGCGGCCGCGTTCAGTATTTCCTTTGCGCGCCCGCGCCAGCCGTCACTGAGTACGCAACCAATGAGCAACCCCAACCCGCGAACCTGGTTGATCACGCCATACTGATCAGCCAACTGAGCAAGACGATACTTGAACTGTTCCGCACGTTGCTTGACGCCATCGAGCAAGGCCTGATCGTTCACAAGGTCAAACACCGCTTCGGCCACCGCACAGCCCAGAGGGTTGCCGCCATAGGTCGTCCCATGGGTGCCCGGCACCAGATGTTGAGCCAACGCTTCGCGAGTCAGCATCGCACCAATCGGAAACCCGCCCCCGAGGCTCTTGGCACTGGTCAGAATGTCCGGTTCAACGCCGTAATGCTGGTAAGCAAACAGCTCTCCCGTGCGTCCCATGCCGGTCTGTACTTCGTCAAAGATCAACAGCGCATTGAATTGATCGCATAGCGTGCGGGCACCTTCCAGGTAAGCACGTTCGGCCGGGAGCACACCGCCCTCGCCCTGTATCGGCTCAAGGACGACCGCGCAGGTTCTGTCCGAGATCGCATTCTGCAGCGCCGCCAGGTCATTGAACGGCACATGCCTGATCCCTTCGACTCTCGGGCCGAAGCCGTCGGAGTATTTGGGTTGGCCGCCCACGCACACGGTAAACAGCGTTCGGCCATGGAAGCCGTTCAACGCAGCGATGATTTCAAATTTTTCCTCGCCGTAACGGTCGTGGGTCACCCGTCGCGCGAGCTTGAATGCTGCTTCATTGGCCTCGGCTCCCGAGTTGCAGAAGAACGCACGGTCGGCAAAGGTTGCATCCACCAGTTTGCGCGCCAGACGTAATGTGGGCTCATTGGTAAATACGTTGGAGATGTGCCAGAGCGTGTTCGCTTGCTCCGTCAGCACACTGACCAGTTTCGGATGAGCATGGCCGAGCACATTGACGGCGATCCCGCCGGCGAAATCGATCAGCTCGCGACCACTCTGGTCCCAGAGCCGCGATCCTTCTCCGCGGACCGGGATAAAAGGCGCAGGTGCGTAGTTGGGGACCATGACACGATCGAAATCTCCACGATCAACCGCCTCTTGCTGATTTGGCAGGTCGGAGCACCGCGAAGGCTGAGTCATCAACACCGTATTAGTCGTTTGCATGGGGAGCCTTTCAAGAAAGGGAAGTGAGTGCGGTTATTCTCCCTCCACTCAAGCGGCCGACTCGGCTGTTCTCCCACGGGCGCTCGACTCAGAATGCTGAAAGTTTCACCTCGGCAGCCGATTCCGTGCTTGCCATCGCGCCCATCGACTCTCTGTTGTCTGGCCCCGTTTAACAGCGTCATCCGCTGTGTCAGGCCGATCACTCCACATAAACAAACGTCGGCTTTGCTGAAAAATTCCATGGCTGTTCGCTCGATGCCACAGGGAACTGGCTGATACCAGATCCACGCGCGCATGGGGCCTTTCCTCATCCAGTATGGAAGACTTGATATGCCACGTTTTATGCTCAGCACGCTGACACTCGCACTGGCTTTCACGGCAATGATGCCCGTGGTCGATGCCGCCCCTCTGCTCGATCCCTCCCCCGAACACCCACGTGCCGACAATCAATCAGGCCAGGCCAACACCTGGCTTGAGATTGATCAGGCCGCCTTCGAAGGTAACATCGCCAAGCTCCAGCAACGGCTGGCGGGTAAAAGCCAGATGTGCGCCGTGATGAAAGCCGACGCTTATGGAAACGGCATTGGTTTACTGATCCCTTCCGCCATCAGGATGGGCATCACCTGTATCGGTGTGGCGAGTAACGAAGAGGCTCGCGTTGCACGGGCAAAAGGCTTCAAGGGCCGCCTGATGCGTCTGCGCAGCGCAACCGTTGATGAAGTCGAGAACGCACTGCGCTACAACATCGAAGAACTGGTCGGTAACCTGGAGGTTGCACGCCAGCTCAACGAACTGGCCACCGGCAAAGGCGTGAAACTGCCGATTCACCTGGCGCTGAATTCGGCGGGCATGAGCCGCAATGGCCTGGAGATGAGTACGGCGCAAGGACAACAACAGGCGCTGGACCTGACTCGGCTGGATCACTTGGATATCGTCGGGATCATGACCCACTTTCCCGTTGAAGAACGCGAGGATGTTCTCCGCGGGCTGACCACATTCAAGGCGCAATCGAGCTGGCTGATCGAGCACGCCAAACTGGGCCGCAGCCGAATCACCCTGCACTGCGCCAATACCTTCACCACCCTGGAGGTGCCCGAAGGCTGGCTGGACATGGTTCGCCCGGGGGCTGCGCTTTATGGCTATCCCGTGGGTGGGCATAACGAGTTTCAACGGGTGATGCAGTTCAAGTCGCGGGTCGCGGCGGTCAACGCCTACCCGGCGGGCAGCACCATCAGCTACGACCGCACCTTTACCCTGAGCAAAGACTCATTGATCGCCAACATCCCGGCCGGCTATTCCGACGGTTATCGAAGAGCCTTCTCCAACAAAGCCTCTGTACTGATTCATGGCCAACGCGCACCGGTAATCGGCAAGGTCACCATGAACACGCTGATGGTCGACGTCAGCGGTATCAAGGGTGTGCAGGCGGGAGATGAGGTGGTGCTGTATGGCAAACAGGGCGATGAAGAGATTACCCAGACCGAACTTGAGACCATCAACGGCGCATTGCTGGCCGACCTCTATACGATCTGGGGCAACTCGAATCCGAAGGTGTTGAAGTCCAGGTAAGGATGGACGTGTAGGCGCTGCCCGAGCCTGCGGCAGCGCCTACGCGATCACGCGAAAATTAAAACCAGGTTTCCATCTGTATCCCGTACTGCCACACACCGCCGGCATTGAAGTCCGTCTTGCCGAAGTTGTCTGTGGAGCTGTACCGGTCCAGGTCCGAAGACCAGTTCATGAGGCTGGCGAATACTCGCAACTCGGGGCGTGTGAGCAGGTCTCCAACGTCGGGTTTGAAGGTCGGAGCGATGGTGAATTTCCAGAAATTACCGTCCACTGCATTACGTTGCAGGTAACCCTTGGGGTCGAGGTTCATGGTTTGCCAGCTCATTTCGTAGGCCATCTCGAAATTGCTGTTTATTTCATTGGCCAGCCGCACGTTCAGGGTCATCCAGCGGTAGTCGTCACCCTTGACGTAGCGATCCTTGCTTTGTTCGGCCAGCAAGCTCGGACCGATGCGCCAACCGGGTGCAAGGGGCGTCTCGCCGTACAGCGCCAGGCGCAGCGCGAGGGCGTCGTCGATCAGCTCGCCGTCCGAGCCGATGTTCTTGACCTCGGCCCCCAGGCCTTGCCCATAGAGCAGCGCGGTCTTGAAGAAGCCTTCCCTGCCGAAAAAGTTTTTCTGATGATTCGCGACCATGCTGTGCAAGCCGGAGTCCGCAGGCGTCAGGCCCGCTTGATTGCGGCGGGTGCCAATGTCGTTTTTCTTTGAGCCGATGCCATTGAACATCCACTGCCACTGACCACTGTCGAAGAACTGGTTGGAGGTGAGGATGTAGCTTTCCACGTCGGCATTGATCCCGCCCTCACTGAAATCCCCGTAGTTACGCCCGATCAAGGAGTAATTCGAACGCCAATCCTTGTTCATCTGCACATCGTAGATTCCACCCCCGGTGCCGGCCAGATAGACCACATCCGAGTCCAGCCAATGGATATCGAAATTGTCCCGGTCGAATCGCTTGCCTGCCCAAATCGTGGAGTTTTCGAACACCGGGTTGCCCTTGAAGGCCGCGAGATGGTCGAGCTCGGTAAACACCTGACGCACGTTCAGGTTGCTCTCCTCGGCTGTCCAGTCATTGGAACTTTCCACACCGTCGGCGATGGATACCGTGAACTTGGAACGGGTGCCGTTCTGCGCATACATCTCTTTCGACAGGTCGATACGCATGTACGTGTCGTCTTCGTTGCCGAGTCGCCCGACGGCGCCACCGACTGAACCGGCAGGCGTCGTATAAGGACCACCCCGCCCACCACCCAGGCCATCGTTGATCAACAATCCGGAGCGGGCGTAGCCCTTGAAGCTGAACCCGTCGGTGAGGTGTTCGGTGCTGCCCTGTTTTTCCATGCTTTGCTGACGGGCTTCGAGTTTTGCCAGCCGCGTATCCAAAGTGGGCGCCGCAGTGGCGGTCGCAGTGGACGCAGCAGGCTGCAAGGCGGGCGTGGACAGTTTGATTTGTTGCAGTTCCCTGGCGAGCGCCTGGGTTTGTTGTTCGGCGGCGGCTGCACGTTTTTCCGCGGCGCTGGCACGGGCTTCAAACGCGGCCATGCGTTCTTCCAGAGTCGCGGCCTGAGCGGTGGCCGCCGAGGTGCCGAGCACGCCTGCGAGTAGCCAGCTTGATGCTTTCTGCATGTGGAATTTCCTGTTTTGTTTTTATTGTTTTGTCCTGCGAACGGGCTTTTCTTTCGTGAGTTGGGAATTGTCAAAATCCACGAAAAAAAGGATGCCTCATCGCAAATACGCTGCTACATTTGGCGATGTTAACGTTAACTTTTCTAAAAACAAAAATAAAGAGGGCTTTATGAAACAGCTCAAATCACTCCTTCCAGCAGCACTGCTCGCCCTGTGTGCCGGGCTTCCATCCCTCTCTAGCGCAGCCGATCTGACGATCTCCTGCGGTGCGGTGGGCGCGGAATTACAACTGTGCAAGGAGGCCGTCGAGGCGTGGTCGAAACAGACCGGCAATCATGTCGAGGTGGTGTCCACGCCTAACTCGGCAACCGAGCGGTTGTCGTTCTACCAACAGATCCTCAGTGCGCAATCCAGCGACATCGACATCATTCAAATCGACATGGTGTGGCCGGGGATGCTGGCCAAACATCTACTGGATCTGCGCGAGGTGCTGCCCGCCGACGCGACCCAAGGCTACTTCCAGGCGCAGGTGGACAACGCCACGGTGAACGGACGGCTGGTGACGATGCCGTGGTTCACCGACTCGGGCCTGCTGTATTACCGCAAGGACTTGCTCGAGAAGTACAACCAGCCGGTGCCTCAGACCTGGGAGGAAATGACCGCTACCGCCAGGATTATTCAGCAGGCCGAGCGCAATGCCGGGAACCCCAATGCGTGGGGGTACATCTTCCAGGGGCGTGCCTACGAAGGCCTGACGTGTAATGCGCTGGAATGGATCAGCAGCCAACCGGACGGTGGGCTGGTCAATCCACGAGGCGACATCGTGGTCAACAGTCAGGCCTCCAGAGCGGCTTTGACCCTGGCAAAAAGCTGGGTAGGCGACATCTCTCCGCGTGGCGTACTCAATTACACCGAGGAAGAAGGACGCGGCGTATTCCAGTCGGGCAATGCGCTGTTCATGCGTAACTGGCCTTATGTCTGGGCCTTGGTGCAAAGCCACGACAGCGCGGTAAAAGACAAAGTCGGGGTCGCTCCCCTGCCCCGAGGCGGCAGCGCCGGCACCCATGCCTCCACCCTCGGCGGGTGGGGTCTGGCGGTATCGCGTTACAGCGCCCATCCGAAGCTTGCCGCAGAACTGGTGAGCTACCTGAGCAGTGCCCAACAGCAAAAACATCGTGCGCTGATTGGCGCCTACAACCCGGTGATCGAATCGCTTTACCAGGATCCGGAGCTGCTCGCGGCCATGCCTTATTACAGTCAGCTGCACAGCATTCTCAACGATGGCGTCATGCGCCCCGCTTCAATCACCGCCGCTCGTTATCCACGGGTCACCAATGCGTTCTTCGATCAAGTGCATGGCGTGCTGGCCGGCGAGTTGCCGGTCGATCAGGCGCTGACCGAACTGGAAGGCGAACTCACGCGCATCAAACACCGGAACTGGTAAGCCACAAGGAAGGAAATCACCATGTCTGTCTCTACTACCCATGCTCCCTGTGACGAGCTTCTGCTCACCAGGGAAACGCCGGTACAGCGCCGCCGAGTGCGCGCCGCCTGGCTGTTTCTGACGCCGATGCTGTTGTGTCTGGCCCTGGTGGCGGCCTGGCCGTTGCTGCGGACATTCTGGTTCAGCCTGACCGACGCCAACCTGGCGGACACCGCTGGCGGCACCTTCGTCGGCCTGAGCAATTATCTGTTCCACAACGGTTCCAGCTGGTCGGGCATCCTGGTCGATCCGCAATGGTGGAACGCGGTGCGCAACACCTTGCATTTCACCGTGGTGTCGGTGGGGCTGGAAGTCGTGCTGGGGCTGCTGGTGGCGTTGCTGCTGAACATCCAGTTCACCGGCCGTTCCCTGGTGCGAGCGTTGATTCTGATTCCGTGGGCGATTCCGACCATTGTCTCGGCAAAGATCTGGTCATGGATGCTCAATGACCAGTTCGGCATCATCAATCACCTGATGCTCAGCCTCGGCCTGATTGACGCGCCCCTGGCCTGGACCGCAGATGCCGATCTGTCGATGTGGGCGGTGATCATCGTCGACGTCTGGAAGACCGTGCCGTTTGTCACCCTGCTGATGCTCGCGGCGTTGCAGATGTTGCCGAGTGATTGCTACGAAGCCGCCAGGGTCGATGGCATTCATCCGCTGAAGGTGTTCTGGCGGGTCACGCTGCCACTGCTGATGCCCGCATTGCTGGTGGCGGCGATCTTCCGCATCCTCGACTCCCTGCGGGTGTTCGACGTGATCTATGTGCTGACCTCGAACTCATCGAGCACCATGAGCATGTCGGTCTATGCCCGCCAACACCTGGTGGAGTTTCAGGACGTCGGTTACGGCAGCGCCGCCTCGACCCTGCTGTTTCTGGTGGTTGCAGTGATCGCCATGCTTTATCTGTACCTCGGACGCCGTCAACTGGAGGTCCGGTCATGAGCCCGCGCCAACTGAAAAAAGCGCTGTTGCGCTTCGGGTTCTGGTGCCTGATCGGGGTGTTGCTGCTGTATGCGGTGTTCCCTTTCTACTACGCCATCGTCACGTCGCTGAAGCCGTCCAGTGCCTTGTTCCAGGTGAGCTACTGGATCAAAAAACCCGACTTCTCCAATTACGCGGCGGTGCTCCATCAAGCCTCATTCCTGCGGGCGATCGGTAATTCGCTGGTAGTTGCGCTTAGCGTGGTGACTTTGGCGCTGTTCCTCAGCCTGACCGCTGCTTATGCCTTGGGCCGGGTGAAGTTTCGTGGGCGTGGCACGGTGTTGATGATGGTCCTTGGCGTGTCGATGTTTCCCCAGGTCGCGGTGCTGTCGGGGCTGTTCGAGGTGATCCGTGCCTTGGGCCTGTACAACACCTCTTGGGCGTTGATCCTCAGCTACACGATTTTCACCCTGCCCTTCACTGTCTGGGTGCTGACCACGTTCATGGGGCAACTGCCCCATGAACTGGAAGAAGCGGCAATCATGGATGGCGCCTCGCCCTGGGTCACGCTGACCCGGGTGCTGTTGCCGCTGCTCTGGCCCGCACTGGTCACCACGGGTTTGTTGGCCTTCATCGCCGCGTGGAACGAGTTCCTGTTTGCCCTGACCTTCACCCTCACCGACACCCAACGCACGGTGCCGGTGGCCATCGCCCTGATTTCCGGCGGCAGCCCCCATGAACTGCCTTGGGGGTTGTTGATGGCGGCATCGGTGCTGGTCACCGTCCCTCTGGTGATTCTGGTGCTGATCTTCCAGCGCCGAATCGTTTCCGGCCTCACTACCGGCGCGTTAAAGGGTTGATGCCCGACAACTACAAGGAACAGCATCGTGATCAAGTTGAAACTGGATAACGTGAACAAACAATTGGGCGGTGCGCGGATTCTGCGCGACGTCAATCTGGAGATCGCGGCGGGTGAGTTCGTGGTATTCGTCGGCCCTTCGGGCTGCGGAAAGTCGACCCTGCTGCGACTGATCGCCGGACTGGATTCGATCTGCGCCGGCGACCTGCTGATCGACGGGCGTCGGGTCAACGACCTGGAGCCGCGCGAGCGTGGCGTCGGCATGGTGTTTCAGTCTTATGCGCTCTACCCGCACATGAGCGTCTACGACAACATCAGTTTTGGTCTCAAATTGGCCAAGACCGAAAAGACCAGCCTGCGCGAGCGCGTGCTGAAAACCGCGCAAATCCTGCAACTGGACAAGCTGCTGCAACGCAAGCCAAAGGAATTGTCCGGTGGGCAGCGTCAGCGTGTAGCCATGGGCAGAGCCATGGCGCGGGAACCGGACATTCTGTTGTTCGATGAGCCGCTGTCCAACCTGGATGCCTCCTTGCGAGTGCAGATGCGCAACGAAATCGCCCGGCTGCATGCCCGGCTGGGCTCGACCATGATCTACGTCACCCACGATCAAGTGGAAGCGATGACCCTGGCCGACAAAATTGTCGTGCTCAATGGCGGTCGCGTCGAACAGGTCGGCTCACCACGCGAACTCTATGAGCGCCCGGCCAGTCGCTTTGTCGCCGGCTTTCTCGGCTCACCCAGAATGAACTTTCTGCCGGCGCGTTTGCAGGCGTCGGGCGAAACCAGCCTGGTCGACAGCCCCGTGTTGGGGATGACGTCCCTGCCCTTCAGCAGCTCAAGCCTGGTGGCTGACGCCCCGCTAAGCCTGGGGATTCGTCCGGAGCACGTGTCGCTCAAAGCGGCCGAAGGGTCCGCCGGCATTGTCGTGACCGCAGTCGAGTATCTGGGCAGTGAAACCTATGTGCACCTCGAGACAGGTCAGGACGAGCCACTGATCAGTCGTTGTGAGGTCCACGCCGGATGGCAGGTGGGCGATCGGGTCGAGCTGCAGCTGGACATCGACAACCTGCACCTGTTCGACGCCGACGGCACGGCCTTGAAGCGTCACCCACATGCCATTGAAACCGCCCCTCTGCGCCCGGCACGAGCAGGCGCCCTATGACTTTGTCTTTGAATACCATGAGCGATCCAATGCCTGACTCCCTTGACCTTGCGCAGCGAGCGCTGAGTGATGGCCTGTCTCGGGTCATCTACGATTACCGCCCCGGTTATCACCTGGCCCCCCCCGCAGGCTGGATGAACGACCCTAACGGCGTGGTGTACTTTCGTGGCGAATATCACGTTTTCTATCAACACCATCCCTTCGACGCGAAATGGGGCCCGATGTATTGGGGGCATGCCAAGAGTACCGACCTGGTCCATTGGCAGCATCTGCCGATTGCCCTGGCGCCCGGCGATGACTTCGACCGCGACGGCTGTTTTTCCGGTAGCGCGGTGGTGTGTGGGGATACCCTGGCGCTGATCTACACCGGGCACACCTGGCTGAAGGACGTGGGTGACGAAAGCTCGATCCGCCAAGTCCAGTGCCTGGCCACCAGTGTCGACGGCATCCGCTTCGTCAAGCATGGCGCCGTCATCGCGACCGCGCCGCACGACACGATCATGCACTTTCGTGACCCCAAGGTCTGGCAGGAGGATGACTGCTGGTACCTGATTGCCGGCGCACGCCTGGGCGATAAACCGCTGCTGCCGCTGTACCGTTCCACCGATCTGCACACCTGGGAGTTCCTTGATTATGTAGCCAGTGGCAACGAGGGCGATGGCTATATGTGGGAGTGTCCGGACCTGTTTCGCCTGAACGGGCGCGATGTGTTGTTGTACTCCCCTCAGGGCATGCAGCCCCAGGGTTACGAACGGCTCAACAAGTACCAGACCGGTTATCGAGTAGGCCGCCTCGACAGCCAATGGCACTTCACCGGCGGGCCTTTTATCGAGCTGGATAACGGCCACGATTTCTATGCCGCGCAAACGCTGGTGGCCGCCGATGGTCGGCGCCTGGTGTGGGCGTGGCTCGACATGTGGGAAAGCCCGATGCCGAGCCAGGCCCATCACTGGTGCGGCATGCTCGGTTTGCCGCGCGAACTTGAACTGCATGACGATCGCCTTTGCGTGTATCCGGCACGGGAGCTCACGGCTCTGCGCGAGGCGCCATTGCCGGGTACGTCTTGGTGGGATGGGGCAGGAACCCGGTGGGTGCCAGAAGTGAATGGCGACAGGCTCGAAATCCATGTGCAGCTGGATCTGCTCGACTGCACCGACGGCCATTTGGGCATCGCCTTGCGTTGCAGCGACGATGGCCAGGAACAAACCCTGCTCTATTACGATGCGTCGCTGCAGCGTCTGGTGCTGGACCGTAGCCGCTCGGGTGCGCAAGTCGCCGGTGAGCGCAGCGTGTCGATAGACCCGACACAAGAGCGACTGGAACTGCGCGTGTTCCTCGATCGCTCGTCCATCGAGGTGTTCGACGAAAACGGGCGCTTCAGCCTCAGCAGTCGCCTCTATCCGCGGCCCGACAGTCTGGGGGTGAAGCTTCTGGCCAGCGGGAGCGGCGGGCGTGTCTGCATTCCCAGGGCATGGCCTCTGGCCTCGGGATGGCTGTGAACGGCGTCATTCGGGTCGCGAGAAACCCGGGCCCTGTGTCATGATTCTGCGTCAACCTGACCGGCCTCACCTCGCATGACTTCAGTGAAAGACGTTGCACAACTGGCCGGCGTGTCCCTGATGACTGTTTCTCGAGCGCTCAACAACCCGGAAAAACTGAGCCCCGAAACCCTTCAGCGGGTGCGTCGCGCCATTGATGAACTGCAATTCGTACCGAGCCTGTCGGCGCGCAAGATGCGCGGCGACAACCTCCAGTCGCGCACCATCGGTGTGTTCGCACTGGACACCGCGACCACACCGTTCGCGGTCGAACTGCTGCTGTCCATCGAACAGACCGCGCAACAGGCCGGCTGGAATGTCTTCATCCTTAACCTGTTGAGCAACCCGCCCACCGACCAGAACATCGACCTGATGTTGTCGCACCGCCCCGACGGGTTGATCTTCAGCGCCATGGGCTTTCGCCACGTCAGCATTCCCGAGCGCTTGAAGAGCAAACCGCTGGTGCTCGCCAATTGCCTGGCCGATGACAGTCGCCTGGTCAGTTATGTGCCGGACGACGAAACGGGGCAGTATCGCGCCGTGCATCACGCGTTGAGCCAAGGCTATCGGCGCCCGCTGTGCATCAATCTGCCAAAACAGAGCCTGGCCTGGGGGCTGCGACAAGAAGGCTTGCAGCGCGCCTGTCAGGCATTCGGGCTGGCGCCTGAAGCGCTCCTGCAATACGACCTTTCCGAGCATGACGCTTACGGTGAAACCGCAGCCATCCTCGACCGGCACATCATTGAGGGTCGTCCGCAATTCGACATTCTGATCTGTGGCAACGACCGCATTGCGTTTTGTGCCTATCAGCTGTTGTTGGGCCGAGGCCTGAAAATTCCCGGCGATGTCGCGGTGCTCGGCTACGACAACATGATCGGTATCGCTGAACTGTTCATCCCGCCGCTGACCACGGTGCAACTGCCGTACTACGAGATTGGTCGCCAGGCTGCCCGGCACCTGATCGAAACCCTTGAGGTAGAGGGAGCCCAGCCGGTTGATTGTCCATTGGTGGTCAGGGCGTCGCTTTGAGAGAGATTGAGTCCGTCACTAAACGCCTTGCACAGGTCATCACATTAGCTGCGCGGCCCCCAGCGGCGGCCAAAGAATGGATCACAACGTAGCCACCTGGCAGCACACGGGTGCCGGTCAAGCGTTTCGCCGCTACAATGCGCACCTTGACCGTGACAAGCCAGACTAAAAAAACATGTCCCTACCCAAGCATCACCTGGAATTGCTCAGCCCCGCCCGTGACGTGGCCATCGCCCGCGAGGCCATCCTGCATGGCGCCGACGCGGTGTATATTGGCGGCCCGAGCTTCGGCGCTCGCCATAACGCCTGTAACGAGGTGAGCGATATTGCCCAATTGGTGGAATTCGCCCGTCGCTATCACGCGCGGGTGTTCACCACCATCAACACAATCCTGCATGACAACGAGCTGGAGCCGGCGCGCAAGCTGATCCACCAGTTGTATGACGCCGGCGTCGATGCGCTGATCGTCCAGGACCTGGGCGTGATGGAGCTGGACATTCCGCCGATCGAGCTGCACGCCAGCACCCAGACCGACATCCGCACCCTGGCGCGGGCGAAGTTCCTCGATCAGGCCGGTTTCTCGCAACTGGTACTGGCCCGCGAGCTGAACCTGCAGGAGATCCGCGCGATTGCCGACGAAACCGACGCAGCCATCGAGTTTTTCATCCATGGCGCGCTGTGCGTGGCGTTCTCCGGGCAGTGCAACATCTCCCATGCGCAGACCGGGCGTAGCGCCAACCGTGGCGACTGCTCCCAGGCCTGCCGCCTGCCCTACACCCTCAAGGACGAAAAAGGCGGTGTGATTGCTTACGAAAAACATCTGCTGTCGATGAAGGACAACAACCAGAGCGCCAACATCCGCGCGCTGGTGGAAGCCGGCGTACGCTCGTTCAAGATCGAGGGGCGCTACAAGGACATGGGCTATGTGAAGAACATCACCGCCTACTATCGCCAGCGCCTGGACGACGTCCTCGAAGACCGTCCGGACCTGGCTCGCGCTTCCAGCGGCCGCACCGCGCACTTCTTCCTGCCCGATCCGGACAAGACCTTCCACCGCGGCAGCACCGACTACTTCGTCAGCGAGCGCAAGATCGACATCGGCGCCTTCGATTCGCCGACCTTCACCGGCCTGCCGGTGGGTGTGGTGGAGAAAGTCGGCAAGCGCGACCTGCTGGTGGTCACCCACGAACCGCTGTCCAACGGCGACGGCCTCAATGTGCTGGTCAAGCGCGAGGTGGTGGGCTGGCGTACCAACATCGCCGAGCCCAAGGGCGAGTTCGAAGAAGACGGTGAAAAGCGCTACCGCTACCGTGTCGAGCCCAACGAAATGCCGAAGGGGCTGCACCAGTTGCGGCCGAATCACCCGCTGAGCCGCAACCTCGACCACAACTGGCAACAGGCCCTGCTCAAGACCTCCGCCGAGCGCCGGGTGGGCCTGGCCTGGGTCGCTCGCCTGCGTGAGGATCGCCTGGAACTGACCGCCACCAGCGAGGAAGGTGTCAGCTCAAGTGTCGCCCTGGACGGCCCATTCGGCCTGGCCAACAAGCCGGAACAGGCCCTGGAGCAACTGCACGACTTGCTCGGCCAATTGGGTACCACGCAGTACCACGCCACGGATATCAAGCTGGATGCACCGCAGGCGTACTTCATCCCGAACTCGCAGCTCAAGGCCTTGCGCCGCGAAGTCATCGAAGCGCTGACCGAGGCCCGCATCAACGCCCACCCACGGGGTGGTCGCAAGGCCGAGACCGATCCGCCACCGGTGTACCCGGAATCGCACCTGTCGTTCCTGGCCAACGTCTACAACCAGAAAGCCCGCGACTTCTATCACCGGCACGGCGTCAAGCTGATCGACGCAGCCTATGAGGCTCACGAGGAAACCGGCGAGGTGCCGGTGATGATCACCAAGCACTGCCTGCGCTTCTCCTTCAACCTCTGCCCCAAGCAGGCCAAGGGCGTTACCGGCGTGCGCACCAAGGTCGCGCCGATGCAACTGGTGCACGGTGACGAGGTGCTGACGTTGAAGTTCGACTGCAAGCCCTGCGAGATGCACGTGATCGGCAAGATGAAGGGGCACATCCTTGGCCTGCCGCAACCGGGCAGCGTACAGCAGGTTGTCGGCCACATCAGCCCTGAAGACCTGCTCAAGACCATCCCTCGCGCGCCCCACTGAGTGACGGGCGAGCGCGCCGCTATGGCGTCGCGCTCGCTGCGCAGCCTTCGGCCGTAGCAGCTGTCGAGCCTGCGAGGCTGCGTTCGGCTGCGCAGCAGTCGTAAAATCAGGCACTGCGGTCCGTCAG
>NZ_AKJT01000073.1 GCF_000282195.1 Pseudomonas sp. GM18 | reverse complement strand
CCGAAGGCTGCGTTCGGCTGCGTAGCAGCCGTGAATCCGACAAGCACGGTCTGCCTGACGCACCGCAGTTTACGATTTTACGACTGCTACGCAGCCGAACGCAGCCTTCGGCAGCTGCTACGGATCGCCTTAGGGCAAGGCAATCAGAAAAACGGCCTTGATCCGGCCGTTTTTTTGCGCACTGTAACAATGGGATCACGGCATTTCCGGCAACTCCTGCGGCCGCAAATCAAACACCAGCACCTCGGCGTCCACGCCATTGCTCAAGGTCAGCACTTGTTCTTCGCGAACTCGTACGCCGTCGCCTTCCTGTAGCTGCATACCGTTCAGTTCGACACGGCCACGTGCCACATGCACATAAGCGTAGCGATCGGCGGCCAGTTTCAGCGTGGCGCTTTCCTTGCCGTCGATCAGGCCGGCATACACCCGCGCATCCTGCCGGACTTTCAGCGAACCGTTGGCCCCGTCCGGGGAGATAATCAGCTGCAAGCGTCCACGTTTTTTCTGGCTGCTGAAATGCTCTTGTTGATAACGCGGTTTGGCGCCGCTGACGTCAGGCACGATCCAGATTTGCAGGAAGTGCACCGGGCGTGTCGATGAGTGATTGTATTCACTGTGCGCCACGCCACTGCCGGCGCTCATCAGTTGCACGTCACCTGGGCGGATTACCGAACCGGTGCCTAAAGTGTCCTTGTGTTCCAGCGCGCCTTCGAGCACGTAGGAGAAAATCTCCATGTCGCGGTGAGGGTGCTGGCCAAAGCCTTTGCCGGCGGCCACGCGGTCGTCGTTGATCACCAACAGGTCGGAAAAACCCTGTTCCCGTGGGTTGCGGTAGTTGGCAAAGGAAAAGGTATGGAACGACTTCAACCATCCGTGATTGGCCGCACCACGATCCGAAGCTTTGCGAAGGGTCAGCATTATGAAATCTCCTGTCAGGACGTGAATTCGTCCGAGTGAGGAGAAGGTTAATGTTTACCTTTCGGCGCAATAAGTAGATGAAAATTGAAATACTGTCTCTTACAGGTTGACAGTTATGTGAGCGGGTTCATGTATCCTTGTTGTTACATTTGGCCATAATGTCAGGCACGATACCTGCTCGCTCCCACAGGGTTTTGGTGTTCGGCGCAGTGGTATTGAACAGTTCTCTTTTAGTGACCTTGAACCCATGAAAACCGTGGCAATGGTGTTGTTCCCAGACTTTCTCCTGCTCGACATGGCCGGCCCCATGGAAGTGTTTTCCATCGCCAATCGTTATCTGCAACCGGCTGACCGATACGAACTGTTGACCATCGGCACCGAACAGGGCGCATTGCGGGCTTCCAACGGCGTCAGCGTCCAGGCCGATCTGCACATCGATCAGGCGAACGGGCACTACGATGTGTTGCTGGTTCCGGGCGGGCCGGGGGCCTACAACGAAAAACATCCGCCGCTGCTCAACTGGCTTCAGGCTGCCGTCAGCCGTGCGAACCTATACGGGTCGATCTGCACCGGCGCGTTCGTGCTCGGGCATGCCGGATTGTTGGACGGTTTTCGCGTGACCACTCACTGGCATTACACCGAACGACTGATCAAGGGCTTTCCCAAGGCCATCGTCGAGACCGATCAGATTTTCGTACAGGACCGCGACCTCATCACTTCCGGCGGTGTCACCGCTGGCATCGACCTGGCGCTGGCGGTAGTTGCCCAGGACCACGGCAAGAAAGTCGCCCTGGACGTCGCCAAAGTGCTGCTGGTGGTGATGAAACGCCAGGGCGGGCAGGCGCAGTTCAGTCCGCTGGTGATGGCAGTGGCCCCCCAGGAAACGTCGATCACCCGGGTGCAGAACCATGTGCTCGAACACCTCGACGAAGCGTTCAGCATCGAACGCATGGCCAGTCTGGTGAACATGAGTGCGCGGCACTTCGCCAGGGTTTTCGCCCGGGAAGTGAACATGACGCCGATGGAGTTTCTGCAAAGCGCCCGCATCGATCACGCCAGGAATCTGTTGGAGACCAGCGAACTGCCACTCAAGACCGTGGCCTATAAAAGTGGCTTCGGCAGCGTGCGCCATATGCGCTTTCTGTTCAGTGAAAAGCTCGGCCTGACCCCCACCCAGTACCGCGAGCAGTTCAGCTAGTGTCCTGTCTCACAAATACGTTCCTCTTTTGACGAGTGGCTGTTGTCGTCAGGCAAGGCGCCGCGACGAGTCATAGCCCGCTATGGCGAGGAGCGGCAACGCAGCATGACGGCAATAGACGCCGTCAAAAAGGAACAGTATTTGCGAGACAGGACACTAGAGCCCCTGGTGTCCGTAACCAGCACCGTGATGGCCGTGACGCTCCTCCCATGGCCGTTGTACCGTCATCGATGCCTGCCAAGATACCCGTGAACTCTTTTTTAAGGAGGTGCGGGAGCCTGGATGGGCGGGTGCGAGGGACCTTGCAGTTCCTTGAACCAGGCCAGGTTTTCAGCACATGAACGTGCATGAACAGCCTCAGAAATATAAACAGCGACACGGTACTGCGGTTTGGACCCTACGCGTTCCACCTGCATCAGCGGTTGATCCTGGACGGTGATCGGCCGCTGCGCATGGGTGGGCGAGCCCTGGAAATTTTGCAGGTGCTGGTCGAACACGCCGGTGCGGTGGTCAGCAAGGAGGCGCTGATTGCCCACGTCTGGCCGACATCGGTAGTCGAGGAAATCAACCTGCGCGTACACATCGCCGCCCTGCGTCGGGCACTTGGCGATATGCCGAACGGGCACCCCTATATCGTTAATATTCCCCAGCGAGGTTATAGCTTCATCGCCCCGGTGCAGCACGACCGGGCGGGCACGCCGGTGCTGGTCGAAACCGTGCACAAGCCTCAACACAACCTGCCTGCGCGACTCACACCGGTGACCGGTCGCGACTCGATCGTCGGCAGCGTGGTCCGGCAGTTGCCGGTTCGGCGCTTCATGACCCTGGCCGGCCCTGCTGGCATTGGCAAGACCACCGTGGCGTTGCGCGTGGCCGAGTTGCTGTTGCAGCACTATCGGGACGGTGTCTGGATGGTTGATCTGGCGGCCATCGATGACCCGTCGCAGCTTGTCGATCATCTGTCGCACACTCTGGAACTGGACGTCGGCACCAAGGCGTTAGCGCAACGGCATGCCTTGCTGGTGCTCGACAACTGCGAGCATCTGCTCGAACGTTGTCGGACAGTGGTGGACGATCTGCTGGCCTCGGCGCCTCGGTTGTCGATCCTCGCCACCAGTCGCGAACCGCTGCGAGCGGCAGGGGAAACGCTGCTGCGGTTACCAGCCCTGACGGTGCCGCCCGCCTCGGCGATACATAGCGTGGCCGAGGTCATGGGGTATTCAGCGGTGCAGCTGTTGGTCAGTCGCGCCCGAGCCCGTCAGCAAGGGTTTGCCTTGCGCCAACAGGATCTCAATGCTGTGCGCGAAATCTGTCGGCGGCTGGATGGCTTGCCGCTGGCCATTGAGCTGGCGGCGGCGCAAATCGACGCACTGGCGCTGGTGGGGTTGCAAGCGCAACTCGGCAACTGTTTTCAGCTGTTGAGCCAAGGTCGACGCACCGCCGTGCCACGGCATCAGAATCTCAAAGCCGCGCTGGACTGGAGCTATGAACGGCTGAGCCCGTTGGAGCAGATGGTGTTGCAGCGGCTGGCGGTGTTCAAGATGGCGTTTACGCTGGACGCGGCGATTGGCGTGATCAGTGGCGCGATGCTGCTGCCCGCAAGCCTGGTCAACGTGGTGGAGAGTCTGGCGAATAAATCGCTGCTGTCGGTGGAGCAGGGCAACGGCGTGACCCGCTACCGTTTCCTCAATACCACGCGCACCTACGCCCTGGAGAAGCTCGAGCACAGCGGTTACTTGCGTGCCTTCGAATTGCGTTATGAGCGCTATATCAGCCAGGCCCACTGGACATCAGGCGGGCAGGTCGCGCTGCAACTCGTCGAGTAACCGCCGGACTTTTATCAGGTCCGGTGTGGCGAAGCCTTCGGTGAAGCGCTGGTAAATCGGCGCTAGCAGCTCATGGGCTTGCCGGAAGTGGCCCTGACGCTGCCAGAGCTGGGCCAGTGATGTAGCGCTGCGCAGTTCCCAGGCCAGCGCTCCCTGGTTTTTTGCCACGGCTAAAGCCTTGAGCAGCACCGCCTCGGCCGCGTCGACGCTGCTCGGGCAATCCTCTGCCAGTAACGCGTCGGCCCGGGCCCGCAGAATCTCCGCCGTGCTCCAGCCCGCCGTGCCGTTTTCGGCTCGTTCCAGTAACGCTTCATCAATGAAACGGCTGTCCAGTGTGACCATGATTTCCTTGATCAACCCAGCGTCTGGTCGCGGGGACGAGGGCGTCTCGGCAACGGTGATCACCTGCGCGTAATGTTTGGCCCACGTGTAGAACAGCGACACCGAGTGTTTCTGCGCTTGCACGAGCAACAGGCCCAAGAGCTCGCGGGCGCCGGGGGTGTCGCCGTTGTAGTGGGCGATCAGGCAACCGGACAGCGCCAGGGTGTAGCAAATGGACGTGCCATGATTGATCTGCATCGCGATGTCGAGCGCTTGTCGCGCGGTGCGCCAGGCTTTTTCCGGGAGCCCTTGCAACCAGAGAATGCGCGCCAGAATCGTCAGGGCCGCCACGCTCTGGTCGTACTGCACGCCAAAACCATGGGTGAAGCGGTTGAGGTGGCCGCTCTGGGCCAGGCGTTGAATGACCTGCTCGGCATTCTCCAGCGCCAGTGCCTGATCCCCGGCAAAATGCAGGGCCAGGACCCGCAAGCGGTGAGTGCTCAGGGATAACACCGCGTCGCCGTGCAGTCCCAAACGGTCAAATTGCCGGCTCTGCTCCAGGGCTATTTGGTACTGGCCACAACTGAGGTTGACCGCCATGTGCCCCGAGATTGCCCTGAGCTGACCGGCCATATCGTTACAGTCTTCGGCCAGTCGTTTCGCGCTGACGAACGCTTCGATGGTTTCGGCGGTGCCGCCCTGGGTGTGGTAGCAGGAGCTGCCGAGGGCGAGCTTCAGGGTCATTTCCAAACGCGGGCAGGGACGGTCTGTCGCCTTGAGCAACGCCAAGGCCTTGCGCACATACACACCGTGCTCCTTGAGCAGCGACAGTTCCTGCCAGAGCGGTGTTGAGGTCGCGGCAAGGCGGATGGCCAACGCTTGCGCCCCTTGAGTATTCAAGGCCCAATCGAGCGCCGCACGAATGTCTTCCAGGCTGCGGGCGTAACGCTCGGTCCAGCGCTCGCTCTGGGTGTGTTCCCAATCGCTCTGCGCCTGATGCATCAAGGCCAGGCAGCATTCGGCGTGGCGCTCTCGGGTGTCCGCCAGCTCTTGGGCCTGGTCAAGTTTTTCCAGTGCATAGCCACGTGTGGTGTCGGGCAGACGGTAGAACACTTCTTCATCGCCGACTTCCACGTTCAGCAACGACTTGGCCACCAATTGGGTCATCGAGGCAAGCACCACGTCGGGCTCGACGTACTGGCCGACAATCACGGCGGCCGCCG
>NZ_AKJT01000072.1 GCF_000282195.1 Pseudomonas sp. GM18 | reverse complement strand
AGGGGCCGGACGCTTGGGGCGAGACCTTTTGGTTACTTTTGGGGCGTTTGCCAAAAGTGACCCGCTGTAAGAGCGGAACCATAAGTGGCCGTTACCGCAGCAACGGATATGTACACACCACCAACAAGAGCATGGTCGGTCCAAAGGCCGCCAAGACCAAAGGAATCAGCAGCAACCCAAAGAGGTCCAAACTGACAGCGCCGTCAGTTACCAGTCACGCTCCTGACCGGCGAACAGGTTTATAAAGGAAGGTATAAACCTGACAAAACCCAGACCACTCAGCCCGGCGCCCCACTCGCATGCGAATTCAGAAAAAAACCGCCCTGCTCGCCGCCCTTCTGATCGCCCTGGCAGCGACGGGCGTTTGGTACGCCACCAAACCCGCCACCACCAAACTGGCCGCCCCCACCGCCATCCCCGTGCGAGTGGTCAGCGTCGCTGAAAAAGATGTGCCCCGCTACGTCAGCGGCATCGGCTCGGTGTTGTCCTTGCACAGCGTGGTCGTACGCCCGCAAATCGACGGCATCCTCACCAAACTGCTGGTCAAGGAAGGCCAACTGGTGAACCAGGGCGACCTGCTGGCCACCCTCGATGACCGCTCGATCCGCGCCAGCCTCGACCAGGCCCGGGCGCAACTGGGCGAAAGCCAGGCGCAACTGCAAGTGGCCCAGGTCAACCTCAAGCGCTACAAACTGCTCAGTGTCGACGACGGCGTGTCCAAGCAGACCTACGACCAGCAACAGGCCCTGGTCAACCAACTCAAAGCCACCGCCCAAGGCAATCAGGCCTCAATCGACGCCGCTCTGGTGCAGCTTTCCTACACACAGATTCGCTCCCCGGTCACCGGTCGCGTCGGTATTCGCACGGTGGATGAAGGCAACTTCCTGCGCATGACCGACACCCAAGGCCTGTTCACGGTGACCCAGATCGACCCGATCGCCGTCGAGTTTTCCTTGCCGCAGCAAATGCTGCCGACCCTGCAAAACCTGATCAATGACCCACAGCAAGCTCCGGTCAAGGCTTACATCGGCGCCGACACCGACGGCGAAACCGGCAACCTGCTGGGCGAAGGTCACCTGACCCTGATCGACAACCAGATCAACGCCAACACCGGCACCATCCGCGCCAAGGCCGAATTCGCCAACCCTGCACAGAAACTCTGGCCGGGCTTGCTGGTGACGGTAAAGATTCAGACTGCGCTGGATAAAAATGCGCTGGTGGTGCCGCCCACCGTCGTACAACGCGGGCTCGATCAACATTTCGTCTACCGGGTCAACGGCGACAAGGTCGAAGCCGTGCAGGTGCAGATGGTCTATCAAGGCAGCGGCCAGAACATCATCAAAGGCGTGAAACCGGGCGATGTGCTGGTCAGCGACGGCCAATCGAGGCTCAAACCCGGCTCGACGGTTCAGGTACTGAGCGAGCCAGCGCAAGTGGTCCAGTCGGAGCCAAAACCATGAAGGGCCACGGTTCGATTTCCGCGTGGTGCATCGATCATCCGGTGGCGACGGTCCTGCTGACCTTTGCCCTTATATTGCTCGGCGTCATCGCCTTCCCGCGACTGTCGATTGCGCCGCTACCGGAAGCGGAATTCCCGACCATTCAGGTGGCCGCGCAGCTGCCCGGCGCCAACCCGGAGACCATGGCCTCGTCGGTGGCCACACCGCTTGAAGTGCAATTCAGCGCCATCCCCGGCGTGACCCAGATGACCTCGAGCAGCGCCTTGGGTTCGACCATTCTGACCCTGCAATTCACCCTCGATAAAAGCATCGACACCGCCGCTCAGGAAGTCCAGGCCGCAATCAACACCGCCGCCGGCAAACTGCCCAAAGACATGCCGAACCTGCCGACCTGGCGCAAGGTCAACCCGGCCGACAGCCCGGTGCTGATCCTCAGCATCAATTCGCTGCAAATGCCCGGCACCGAACTCAGCGATCTGGTGGAAACCCTGCTCGCCCGTCAGATCAGCCAGATCGACGGTGTAGGCCAAGTCAATATCACCGGTCAGCAACGTCCGGCGATTCGCGTGCAGGCCTCGGCGGACAAACTCGCCGCCATTGGCCTGACCCTGGCGGATATTCGCCTGGCGGTCCAGCAAACCAGCCTCAACCAGGCCAAAGGTGCGTTGTACGGCGAGTCGAGCATTTCGACCCTGTCCACCAACGACCAGTTGTTCCACCCCGAGGATTACAGCCAACTCATCGTTTCCTACAAGAACGGTGCTCCGGTTCATCTCAAGGACGTGGCCAAAGTCGTCAACGGTTCGGAAGATGCCTACATCCAGGCTTGGGCTGACGGCCAGCCGGGGGTGAACCTGGTAATTTTCCGGCAACCGGGGGCCAACATCGTCGAGACCGTTGATCGTATTCAAGCGGCCCTGCCGACGCTGGATGCCATGTTGCCGGCCTCGGTGCAGGTCAAGGTGTTGATCGACCGCACCCAGACCATCCGCGCCTCGCTGCATGAAGTGGAAGTCACCCTGCTGATCGCGGTCCTGCTGGTGGTGGCGGTGATGGCGCTGTTCCTGCGGCAGTTGTCGGCGACCCTGATCGTGACGGCGGTGCTCGGTGTGTCGTTGATCGCCAGTTTTGCCCTGATGTACATCATGGGCTTCAGCCTGAATAACCTGACGCTGGTAGCGATCGTGATATCCGTCGGGTTTGTGGTCGACGATGCGATTGTGGTGGTGGAAAACATTCACCGGCACCTGGAGGCCGGCGACGGCATGCGTGAGGCGGCGATCAAGGGCGCCGGCGAGATCGGTTTTACCGTGGTTTCGATCAGTTTCTCGCTGGTGGCAGCATTCATTCCGCTGCTGTTCATGGGCGGCGTGGTCGGGCGACTGTTCAAGGAATTCGCCCTGACCGCGACCTCGACCATCATGATTTCGGTGGTGGTGTCCCTGACGCTCGCACCGACGTTGGCCGCGCTGTTCATGCGTGCACCGGTGCATCACGCCCACGGCAAACCGGGTTTCGGCGAACGTATGTTGGCGCTGTACGAGAAAGGCCTGAGCCGCGCCCTCGCCCATCAAAAGTTGATGCTCGGTGTGTTCGGCCTGTCCCTCGGTCTGGCCATCGCCGGTTACATCTTCATCCCCAAAGGCTTCTTCCCGGTGCAGGACACCGGTTTTGTCCTCGGTACCACCGAGGCAGCTGCGGACATTTCCTATGGCGACATGGTGAAAAAACACCTGGCGATGGCCGAAATCGTCGCCGCCGACCCCGCCGTCGAGACGTTCTCCCACTCGGTCGGCGTTTCGGGCAGCAACCAGACCATCGCCAACGGCCGCTTCTGGATTTCGCTGAAAAAACGCGGCGACCGTGATGTGTCCGCCAGCCAGTTCATCGACCGGATTCGCCCGCAATTGATGAAAGTCCCGGGTATCGTGCTGTACCTGCGCGCCGGGCAAGACATCAACCTCAGTTCCGGCCCGAGCCGCGCCCAGTACCAATATGTGCTCAAGAGCAACGACGGCGCCCTCCTGAGTACCTGGACCCAGCGCCTGACGGAAAAGCTGCGCAGCAACCCGGCGTTCCGCGACATTTCCAACGACTTGCAACTGGGCGGCAGCATCACCCACATCAGCATCGACCGCAGCGCGGCGGCGCGTTTCGGTCTGACCGCCAGCGATGTCGACGAAGCGCTGTACGACGCCTTCGGCCAGCGGCAGATCAATGAATTCCAGACCCAGACCAATCAATACAACGTGATTCTGGAACTGGACACCAAACAGCGCGGCAAAGCCGAAAGCCTCAACTATTTCTACCTGCGCTCGCCGCTGAGCGGGGAAATGGTGCCGCTGTCGGCCCTGGCGAAGTTCGATGCGCCGACCATCGGCCCGTTGTCCATCGCTCATGACGGAATGTTCCCGGCGGCCAACCTGTCATTCAACCTGGCGCCCGGCGTGGCGTTGGGTGATGCGGTGATTATGCTCAACCAGGCCAAGGCTGACATCGGTATGCCGGCCGCCATCAGCGGTAACTTCCAGGGCGCGGCCCAGGCGTTCCAGAGTTCGCTGGCCAGCCAGCCGTGGCTGATTCTGGCGGCGCTGGTGGCGGTGTACATCATTCTCGGCGTGCTGTACGAGAGCTTCGTGCATCCGCTGACGATCATCTCGACCCTGCCCTCGGCTGGGCTCGGGGCGGTGATCATGCTATGGATCTGCGGCCAGGACTTTTCGATCATGGCGCTGATCGGGCTGGTGTTGCTGATCGGCATCGTCAAGAAGAACGGCATTCTGATGATCGACTTTGCGCTGGAAGCCCAGCGTAAACGTGGCCTGCCACCGCAGGAGGCGATCTATGAGGCCTGCCTCACACGGTTCCGGCCGATCATCATGACCACCCTCGCCGCCCTGCTCGGCGCCCTGCCGCTGATGCTCGGCTACGGCACCGGCGCCGAACTGCGCCAGCCATTGGGCATCGCGGTGGTCGGCGGTTTGCTGGTGAGCCAGGCGCTGACGCTGTTCACCACTCCAGTCATATACTTGTGGCTCGAGCGGCTATTCCATAGACCCACACCAGCACAGCACCCGGTGCTGGCGACCACAGACTGAGGCGGGGTCATGCGCGTTCTGATTATCGAAGACGAGGAAAAAACCGCGGATTATCTACACCGCGGTCTGACGGAACAGGGCTACACCGTGGACGTGGCCCGCGATGGCGTCGAAGGGCTGCACCTGGCGCTGGAAAGCGACTACGCGGTGATCGTGCTCGACGTCATGCTGCCGAGCCTCGACGGCTTCGGCGTGCTGCGTGCGCTGCGGGCACGCAAGCAAACCCCGGTGATCATGCTCACCGCCCGCGAGCGGGTGGAAGACCGCATCAAAGGCCTGCGCGATGGCGCCGACGATTACCTTGGCAAACCGTTTTCCTTCCTCGAACTGGTGGCGCGCCTGCAAGCGCTGACCCGTCGCAGCGGTGGCCATGAGCCGGTGCAAGTGAGCATCGCCGACCTGTGGATAGATTTGATCAGCCGCAAAGCCACCCGCGCCGGCACTCGCCTGGACCTGACCGCCAAGGAGTTCTCGCTGCTCAGTGTACTGGCGCGGCGCCAAGGGGAAATCCTCTCGAAAACCGCCATCGCCGAAATGGTCTGGGACATCAATTTCGACAGCGACGCCAACGTGGTCGAAGTCGCGATCAAACGCCTGCGGGCCAAGCTCGACGGGCCGTTCGACGAGAAATTGCTGCACACCATTCGTGGCATGGGTTATGTGCTGGAGAGCCGTGGTGTCCAGTAATTCCATCGCGCTGCGCCTGAGCGGGATGTTTACGCTGGTGGCGCTGCTGGTGTTCCTGTTGATCGGCGGTGCGCTGTATCAACAGGTCGACAAGGGCTTGGGCCTGCTGCCCGAAGCCGAACTCGACGCCCGCTACAGCGTGCTCGAATCGGCGCTCAACCGTTACGGCACGCCCGAACATTGGGTGAAGATCAACGCCAAGCTCAAACTGCTGAGCGAAGAAGACAAGCGCATTCGCTTTTGGGTGGTCAGTGGTAATCCCGGTTATGAATACGGCCAACCTGACGAGTCGATCCGCGCGTTCGCCCAAGGCCCGTTGGGCATGCGCGATATGGAATTGCCCGACCATCCGTACCCGCTGAAAGTGCTGCTAACCGAGTTGCCGGCCAAGGACCAGCGTCCGCCGCTGCGCTTCATGATCGGCATCGACACCGAAACCTTTTACGAGACGCAGCACCACTTGCTGATCGCCCTGATCAGCCTGGCGATCATTGGTGTATTGCTGGCCTCGCTACTCGGTTATTGGGTGGCGCGGATCGGCCTCAAACCGCTGATCAAGTTGTCGCAGGAAGCCCAGCGCCTGGCGCCACCACGGCTGTCCGGGCGCCTGCAACTGTCGCCATTGCCCCCGGAGCTCGATCAGTTCGTCAGCTCGTTCAACGCCACGCTGGAACGGGTCGAACAGGCCTACTCGCGACTGGAATCATTCAATGCCGACGTGGCCCATGAACTGCGCTCGCCGCTGACCAACCTGATCGGCCAGACCCAGGTTGCACTGACCCGCGGGCGTTCAGCCGAACATTATTTCGAAGTGCTGCAATCGAACCTCGAAGAGCTGGAGCGGCTGCGCTCGATCATCAACGACATGCTGTTCCTCGCCAGCGCCGACCAAGGCAGCAAGGCCACCCAACTGACGTCCACCTCGCTGGCCGACGAAGTGGCGACAACGTTGGAATACCTGGACTTCATTCTTGAGGATGCGCAGGTTCAGGTCGAGGTCAGTGGCGATGCGCAGGTGCGAATAGAGATCGCTCACCTGCGCCGGGCGTTGATCAACTTGCTGAGCAACGCGGTGCAGCACACAGCGCCTGGGCAAGTGATTCAGGTGCGGATCGAAGTCGAGGAGCATCAAGTCAGCATCGGCGTCGCCAACCCGGGGTCGCCGATTGCCAATGAGCATCTGCCGCGCCTGTTCGAGCGCTTCTACCGGGTCGATGCGTCACGCAGTAACAGCGGCAACAACCATGGCCTGGGGTTGGCGATCGTCAAGGCGATTGCGCTGATGCATGGCGGGGATGTGTTTGTGCGCAGTGATCATGGGATGAATACCTTCGGTATCCACCTCCCGGTCTAGGCATTGACCCGGTTCCGTAGCAGCTGGCGGAGCCTGCGTTCGGCTGCGTAGCAGTCGTGAAATCTGAGATTGCGGTACGTCAGGCAGACCGCATTAGCCGGATTCACGACTGCTTCGCAGCCGAACGCAGGCTCCGCCAGCTGCTACAAATCATGTGTCGCACATGTGAGACTGACGGACCTCAAAGCGACCAACCGTGGCGGCAACGGCTACGGGGCGCTGGATCAGGACACGGAGGAATACCGGGTAATTGTCGACTACCCGCTGAATGTCTTCTAAGCTTCTATTAGCAAAAGGCCAGCATGTTTTGCTGGCCTTTTTTTTATCCGGGATTTATACAGACGCGCTGGACGCGACCGGTTTCTGGGACTCTGCCCGATTCTTGTAAAAGCACTTTCATAACGCCTTATTTGCAGAAGTCAGAACCATGAGTGTGAGCAGTGCGAAATTCCGTGATCCGATCCGTTCGACACGGTCGGAGCGGCTTCTGGTTTTCAGTAGTGTGTTGTTGGTGATTGCAATACTGAGCATCGTCGCGTTCCTGCTGATCCGCGAACGCGTCAATGCCGAATTGTCCGCTGCTCGCGCCGCCAACAATATCGTGCAATTGATCGACGCCGACGTGCTGCGCAATGTCGAACTCTATGACGTGTCCCTGCTGGGTTTGATCGCAGCCTCCCAGCGTGAAGACCTTAAGAACGTTTCCCCTGCCATTCGCCACCTGGCCTATTTCGACCGCGCCACTGCCGCGCCGTACAAGGGCAACATTTTATTGCTCGACAACAAGGGCGATGTGATCGCCGACTCGGCCTCGGTGGAGCCCAGAAAGGGCAACTTTGCCGATCGCGAGTACTTCCAGACGCATATGAACAACCCAGACCCGGGCATGTTCATCAGTCGCCCCTTCAGGGCCAGGGCGCCGGAACAGGATTGGCGGATCAGTTTCAGCCGCCGGGTGAACGGCACCCACGGTGAGTTCCTCGGTGTAGCCGAGGCCGCCATGCGTTTGAGTTACTTCGATCAATTGTTCAACAGTTTGAGCATCGGTCGCGACAGTACGGTCAATCTGATCAGCAAGGACGGGATTCTTCTGGCCCAGCAACCCCGCCTGGCCGAAGAGCTGATCGGCAAGGACTTCGGCAACCGCCCCAATTTCCAGCGCATCGTCAAAGAAGGCAACGGCAGCTTCACCGCCATGTCCAGCCGATACAAAGACGAGCGCTTGTACACCTTCTCCAAGGTCGGGAACTTGCCGTTGATCGTCATCGTTGCACTGTCCAGCGATGAAGTCTTTGCGGCCTGGAAGCGCACTGCGGTGGTGGTCACTTCTGCGACCATTGCCCTGTGCGTGAGCCTGCTGTGGCTGACCTGGTTGCTCTGCCGGGAACTGCGTCGGCGCCAAAGTGCCGAGCAGGAACTGGCACAACTGGCCGCCACCGACCCCTTGACCGGGCTGGCCAATCGCCGAAGTCTGGATCAGGCCCTGCACCATGAATGGTTTCGTGCCCAACGTTCCGGTCTGCCGTTGTCGCTGCTGATGATCGATATCGATCACTTCAAGGCGTTCAATGATCGCCATGGCCACCAGGGCGGCGACGATGCCTTGCGCTCGGTGACCAAGGTGATCGACACCCATGTTCGACGGCCGGCGGACCTGGTCGCCCGGTATGGTGGCGAGGAGTTTTCGGTGATCCTGGCTGAAACCGACAGCGCCGGAGCGCAACAGATTGCCGACAAAATCCGTATAGCGGTGGAACAATTGCCGTTGGTGGGGGGTGATGTGTCGCCGATTACTGTCAGTATTGGTATCAGTACCTGGACGACAACAACCGACATCAGCCTGGAACAGTTGCTGTTTGCAGCGGACAAGGCGCTGTATCAGGCCAAGGAAAACGGGCGGAACCGGGTGGTCGCCACGGGTTGATCGTTCCCACGCTCCGCGTGGAAACGATCATTCAGATATAAAAAAAGGCCACCCGAAGGTAGCCTTTAAAAAACTAGAGAGGTTTTTTGCTTACACGGCCGCAACAGGACGCATGTAAGAGATCGGTGCGGTGCTGGCGTCTTCGAACGTCACGACTTCCCAAGCATCTGTCTGCTCAATCAACTTGCGCAGCAGCTGGTTGTTCAATGCGTGTCCGGACTTGAAGCCCTTGAACTCACCAATCAGGCTATTGCCCAGCAGGTAGAGGTCACCAATCGCATCGAGGATCTTGTGCTTCACGAATTCGTCTTCATAGCGAAGGCCGTCTTCGTTCAGTACACCATCCGCGTCGACCACAATTGCGTTTTCAACGCTGCCGCCGAGTGCGAGGTTGTGCTTGCGCAGGTACTCGATATCACTCATGAAACCAAAGGTACGCGCGCGGCTGACTTCTTTTACGAACGAAGTGCTGGAAAAATCCACGCTTGCACTTTGTGTGCGGTCACGGAAAACCGGGTGATCGAAATCGATCTCGAAGCTCACTTTGAAACCTTCGAAAGGGACGAAAGTGGCGCGCTTGTCGCCGTCTTCCACTGTCACTTCCCGCAGGATCCGGATGAACTTCTTGGCGGCGTCCTGCTCTTCCAGGCCAGCCGATTGAATCAGGAATACGAAGGGTCCAGCGCTACCATCCATGATCGGGACTTCGGACGCGGAGAGCTCGACGTAGGCGTTATCGATGCCCAGGCCAGCCATGGCCGAGAGCAGGTGCTCCACCGTGTCCACTTTGACGTCACCGTTAACAAGCGTGGTCGACATAGTGGTTTCGCCAACGTTTTCCGCGCGGGCAGGAATCTGCACCACAGGGTCGAGGTCAGCACGACAAAACACAATGCCGGTGTCGACAGGCGCTGGCTTGAGGGTCAGGTAGACCTTCTCCCCGGAGTGCAGGCCGACACCTGTGGCACGGATAATATTCTTCAGGGTGCGTTGTTTAATCATGGCATGGGCCGCTTCAGCGCAAATTGCGAACTGGTATCAACAAAGGCTGGCGATGATAGCAGACCAGACCTTTGCTGAACACCAATCACCCGAATACCCCTGATACATTTCATCAATCGGCCTGACGACGCAGGAAAGCCGGGATGTCCAGGTAGTCCAGATCATCTTGCGGGTTCATCTTCGCGGCAGTCGCAGCACCGGCCTGAGCCTGGTTGCGCATGACGGTCGGACGGTCCAGGTCACGGTAGTTCACCGCAGGCTGTTCCTGACGAACAGGGGCTTGTTGTTGTGGCTGGGAAGCCATCGAGGTGTGAACGGTGTTGTCGATGACCTTCACAGGCTTCTCGATTTTAGCGCCCAGACCTGTGGCAACAACAGTCACGTGCAGCTCGTCGCGCATGTCTGGATCGATAACGGTACCGACCTTGACCATTGCGTGCTCGGAAGCGAAGGCTTCGATGATGCTACCCACGTCGGAGTACTCACCCAGAGACAGGTCAGGACCGGCGGTGATGTTCACCAGGATGCCGCGTGCACCTTGTAGGTTCACGTCTTCGAGCAACGGGTTGCGGATGGCCGCTTCGGTGGCCTCGCGTGCACGGTTCGGACCGCTGGCGCAGCCAGTGCCCATCATCGCCATGCCCATTTCGCTCATCACGGTACGTACGTCGGCGAAGTCGACGTTGATCATGCCCGGACGCTTGATGATGTCGGAGATACCGCGAACGGCACCGGCCAGTACATCGTCGGCCTTGGCGAAAGCCGACAGCAGGCTTGCGTCTTTACCGAGGATGGTCAGCAGCTTCTCGTTGGGAATGGTGATCAACGAGTCGACGCTTTCAGACAGCAGACGGATGCCTTCGTCGGCGAGCTGCATGCGCTTGCGGCCTTCGAACGGGAACGGACGGGTCACTACCGCAACGGTAAGGATCCCCATTTCCTTGGCCACTTCAGCAATGATTGGCGCAGCACCGGTACCGGTACCACCGCCCATGCCGGTGGTGATGAACACCATGTTGGTGCCCTGCAGGACTTCGGCAATGCGCTCACGGTCTTCGAGAGCGGCCTGACGACCTACTTCAGGGTTGGCGCCGGCGCCCAGACCTTTGGTCACGCTGGTACCCAGTTGCAGAATGGTCCGCGCGCTGATGCTTTTCAGCGCCTGGGCATCAGTGTTGGCGCAGATGAATTCAACGCCTTCAATGTTGCTCTTGACCATGTGATTGACAGCGTTGCCGCCGCCTCCGCCCACACCGATAACTTTAATAACCGGGCTTGCGGGGATGTTGTCTACGAGTTCGAACATTTTCCCTCTCCTTACATTCTCTAGTTTTTTCGCCTACTGCTTTTGAAGCGGTGTTGCGGTAAAGCTTTAGAAATTGCCTTGTACCCAGCTCTTGATGCGATCGAGCAGAGCGGCTTTCGGTTCGTCGTTGCTATAGCTGTCGCGGCTGCCGATGCCCGAGAACGAAATCCCGTCGGACTGCTTCTGCAGGCCGTACATCAACAGGCCAACGCCGGTGGAATAGATCGGGTTGCGAACCACATCGTCCAGGCCCTTGACGCCATGTGGCACACCCAGGCGAACCGGCATGTGGAAGATCTCTTCGGCCAGTTCGACCGCGCCTTCCATCTTCGACGTACCGCCGGTCAGCACGATGCCGGCCGGGATCAGGTCTTCATAGCCGCTGCGACGCAGTTCGGCCTGGATCAGGGTGAACAGCTCGTCGTAACGCGGCTCAACCACTTCGGCCAGGGCCTGGCGGGACAGTTCGCGCGGTGGACGGTCGCCGACACTCGGCACCTTGATGGTTTCGCCGGCACCGGCCAGTTTGGCCAGGGCGCAGGCATAGCGAATCTTGATTTCTTCGGCGTACTGGGTCGGGGTGCGCAACGCCATCGCGATGTCGTTGGTCACCTGGTCGCCCGCAATCGGGATCACCGCGGTGTGGCGGATCGCGCCTTCGGTGAAGATCGCGATGTCGGTGGTGCCGCCGCCGATGTCCACCAGGCACACGCCCAGTTCTTTCTCGTCGTCGGTCAGTACCGAATACGCCGAAGCCAGCTGCTCGAGAATGATGTCGTCGATTTCCAGGCCGCAGCGGCGCACGCATTTTTCAATGTTCTGTGCGGCGTTGACGGCGCAGGTGACCACGTGAACCTTGGCTTCCAGGCGCACGCCGGACATGCCCAGGGGCTCGCGAACGCCTTCCTGGTTATCGATCACATAATCCTGCGGCAGGGTGTGCAGCACGCGCTGGTCAGCCGGGATTGCCACAGCCTGGGCGGCGTCGAGGACGCGCTCAAGGTCGGCGGAGCTGACTTCGCGATCACGAATCGCCACGATGCCGTGGGAGTTCAGGCTGCGGATGTGATTGCCGGCCACGCCGACGAACGCCGAGTGGATCCGGCAACCGGCCATCAGCTGCGCTTCTTCGATAGCGCGCTGGATCGACTGGACGGTGGACTCGATGTTCACCACTACGCCTTTTTTCAGGCCGCGGGACGGATGAGTACCGATCCCGACGATTTCGAGCGTGCCGTCGTCCGCAACCTCGCCAACCAGCGCCACCACCTTGGAGGTGCCGATATCGAGACCGACGATCATTTTGCCGCTTTGCACGTTTGCCATGGGTCCTGCCTCTTCTTAATTCTTTGCGACAGCGGGTTGGGCTGTCGTCGGCGCTACAGGTTCCCGCCAGCCAACGGCGAGGCCGTTGGCGTAGCGCAGATCGATGCGCGCAATGTTCGTAATCTGCTCTTTGAGCGTCTTGTCATAGATGGCAATGAAGCGGCGCATCTTTTCCACCAGGTTGCCGCGTCCCAGCAGCAGTTCGATTCCGGGACCGGCGCTACCTGCGCCGGTGGTCAGGAACCAGCTGCCTCGTTCACGCAACTCCAGGCGTGCAATCGAGAAGCCCAATGGCCTGAGCATCTGGCTCAGCACCTGGTATTGCTGCATTACCTGCTGCTGGGCCCGCTGCGGGCCGAACAGTTGTGGCAAGTGTTCGTAGTTCGCCAGCTCGCGCGGGGTGAACGCCTGCCCCTGGTTGTTCAACAGCGACTCATCGCCCCAACGGGCCACCGGCAGTTGTTCTTCCAGGCGAATCACTACCTGATCCGGCCACACCCGACGCACTTCGGCGTGGGCAATCCATGGCATCTGTTCAAGCTCGGTGCGCATGCTCGCCAGGTCGATGGTGAAGAAGCTCGACGCCACGTACGGGGCGATCCGCTGCTGCACCGCTTGCTGGCTGATGTAACTCAAGTCGCCCTGCACAGCGATTTTGGTGATCGGACGGTCGGCGTACGGCAACAAACGCTGTGCGCCTTCATAAGTACCGAACCCCAACGCCACCAGCAGCACGGGCCAGAACAGACTTTTCAGAAAACCGAAGTTGGCTTTCGGCAGGCGCACGGACATCGGCTCTTTGGCCACCATTCGGCTGGCACCCCGCGGCACCGGCTTGCGGCCGGGTGGTGCGGAGGGCTGATGTCTCAGCTGTGCGCCTTGCATGGTCTTACCCTCGTGGCTCAATGCTTGCGGCCAGAATCGCCAGAACCAGTTGCTGGAAATCCAGGCCGGCGGCACGGGCCGCCATCGGCACCAGACTGTGATCGGTCATGCCCGGTGCGGTGTTGACTTCCAGGAACCAGAACTGCCCGTCGGCGTCCTGCATCACGTCCGCCCTGCCCCAACCGGCGATACCCAGCGCCTCACAGGCTTTGGCCGTGAGGTCCATGAGTTCCTTTTCTTTGTCGCTGTCCAGGCCGCACGGAATGCGGTACTGGGTATCGTTGGCGATGTACTTGGCGTCGTAGTCGTAGAAACTGTGCGTCGTGCCCAGGGCAATCGGTGGCAACACCTGGTCACGCAGAGTGGCGATGGTGAACTCCGGGCCGTGAATCCATTGCTCGACCAACACTTGCGAATCGTAGGTACTGGCCGCTTTCCACGCCTCGATCAACTCGGGTGCGGAAGTCACTTTGGCCATCCCGATACTGGAACCTTCATGGGCCGGTTTGACGATCAGCGGGAAGCCCAGTTCCGTGGCCGCCGAAATACAATCGGCCTCGCAGCTCAGTACCGCGTGGCGTGGCGTCGGAATGCCGAGGCTGTGCCAGACCTGCTTGGTGCGCAGTTTGTCCATGGCCAGGGCCGAGGCCAGAATGCCGCTGCCGGTGTACGGAATCCCCGCGCATTCGAGCAGGCCCTGCATGCTGCCGTCTTCACCGCCACGACCGTGGAGGATGATGAAGGCACGGTCGATTTTTTCGTTCAGCAGGCGCTGCAGCAGGTCATCGCCCACATCAATACCGAACGCGTCCACACCGGCGCTTTGCAGTGCTTCGAGCACCGCGTTACCCGACTTCAGGGACACTTCACGCTCGGCACTCTTGCCGCCGAACAGCACGGCAACGCGGCCGAAATCTTTCGGCGCGACAGTGGAGACGAGGTTGGCGTAAGCAGCAGTCATTTCAACTTCCCCTCTACCGGTGCGGCAACGGCCCCGGCGAACAACGGACTGTTCAACAGTTTGGGTGCGAGACCGCCGATATCACCGGCGCCCTGGCACAGCAGAATGTCGCCGGCACGCAGCAGCGGCTTGACGATCGGCGCGAGGTCGATGCCGCGCTCGATGTAGATCGGGTCGAGCTGACCGCGCTGACGGATGCTGTTGCACAGCTTGCGGCTGTCGGCGCCCGGAATCGGCTCTTCGCCGGCCGGATAGACTTCCATCAGCAGCAGCACGTTGGCGTCGGCCAGCACATTGACGAAATCGTCATACAGGTCGCGGGTGCGGCTGTAACGGTGCGGCTGGTAGACCATCACCAGACGGCGCTCCGGCCAGCCACCGCGCACGGCTTTGATCACGGCCGCAACTTCGGTCGGGTGGTGACCGTAGTCGTCCACCAGCATCACGTTGCCGCCTTCGACCGGCAGTTCGCCGTACACCTGGAAGCGACGGCCAACACCCTGGAAGCCGGACAGGCCCTGGACGATGGCTTCATCGCTGACGCCTTCGTCGGTGGCGATGCAAATGGTCGCCAGCGCGTTCAGCACGTTGTGGTTGCCCGGCATGTTCACCGACACATCCAGCGGCTCGCGGTCAGGGCGCAGCACGGTGAAGAAAGTCTGCATGCCTTGCTGGCGTACGTTGATGGCACGCACGTCGGCGTCGTCGCCGAAGCCGTAAGTGACCGTCGGGCGTTTCACCAGAGGGAGGATTTCACGCACCACTGGATCGTCCAGGCACACCACCGCCAAACCGTAGAACGGCAGGTTGTGCAGGAACTCGACGAAGGTTTTCTTCAGCTTGTTGAAGTCACCGTCGTAGGTCGCCATGTGGTCGGCGTCAATGTTGGTGACCACGGCCACCAGCGGCTGCAAGTGCAGGAAGCTGGCATCGCTTTCGTCGGCTTCGGCGATCAGGTAGCGGCTGGTGCCAAGCTGGGCATTGGTGCCCGCGGCATTCAGACGGCCACCGATGACGAATGTCGGGTCCAGGCCACCGGCGGCGAACACCGAAGCGATCAGGCTGGTGGTGGTGGTTTTGCCGTGAGTACCGGCGACGGCGATGCCGTGGCGGTAGCGCATCAGCTCGGCGAGCATCTCGGCACGCGGCACCACCGGAATCCGCCGTTCCAGCGCGGTCGCGACTTCCGGGTTGGAAATGTTGACGGCGCTCGACACCACCAGCACGTCGGCGGCTGCGGCGTTCTCGGCACGGTGGCCGATGAAAATATGCGCACCAAAAGATTCCAGGCGCTCGGTCACCGGCGAAGCTTTCAGGTCGGAACCGGACACTTGATAGCCCAGGTTCAGCAACACTTCGGCGATACCGCACATGCCCACGCCGCCGATTCCGACGAAGTGGATGCGACGGATGCGGCGCATTTCCGGTTGTGGCATGGCTTTCTTGTTCTCAACCATGGGCCACCTCAAGGCAAGTATCGACCACGTTACGAGTGGCATCGGGTTTGGCCAGGCGGCGTGCCGCGCTGGCCATGTCGTTGAGTCGTTGCGGTTGCATCAAGACCTCTGTCAGGCGAGCGGCAAGGTCCGCTGCGCCAGTCGTTCTTTGCGGCATCAGGAAGGCAGCGCCTTCACGGGCCAAATAATCGGCGTTGCGGGTCTGGTGATCGTCGATCGCGTGGGGCAAAGGCACCAGCATCGAGGGCAGACCGGCGGCCGCCAGTTCACTGATGGTCAGCGCGCCTGCGCGGCACACCACCAGGTCGGCCCAGCCATAGGCTTGGGCCATGTCTTTGATGAAAGGCTGCACTTGCGCCTCGACGCCAGCCGCGCGATAGCGCTCTGCAGTCACCTCATCGTGGTTTTTGCCAGCCTGATGGAACACGTCCGGGCGCAGGTCGGGGGCGACTTGCGACAGGGCTTCAGGCAGCAACTTGTTCAACGGCTCTGCGCCGAGGCTTCCGCCCAGGATCAGCAAACGCGCCTTGCGACCGGCCAGGGCAGGTCGCGGTGTTTCGAGGAACAGCTCGGTGCGCACCGGGTTACCAGTGGTCCGACGGCTGTCCGACAGGGTAAAGGTGTCGGGGAACGCTTCACAGACTCGGGCGGCCAACGGCACCAGCAACCGATTGGCGGTACCGGCCACGGCGTTCTGCTCATGAACGATGACCGGCACACCGGCCAGTCTGGCTGCAACACCGCCGGGGCCGGTCACAAAACCACCAAAACCGACCACACAGACCGGCTGCAGCTGACGAATGATCGCCCGCGCCTGCCAGATCGACTTGAGCAACATGATCGGCGCCTTGAGCAGGGACAATTTGCCCTTGCCGCGCAAACCGCTGGCGTGAATCCGATGCAATTCAATACCGGCCGCCGGCACCAGATCGTTTTCGATCCCGCGGGGCGTGCCGAGCCAGTGCACGGTGTAGCCGCGGGCCTGGAACTCACGAGCACAGGAAAGTGCCGGGAACACATGCCCCCCGGTGCCGCCGGCCATGATCAGTACGTTAGCGCCCATGGTTCGGCTCCTCGGCGAAGTCGCTCTCATGGAATTCCATTTCTTCGCTGCCCAAATGGGTTCGACTCTCCCACTCGATGCGCAGCAACAAGCCAAGACAGGCACAGCAGATCACCAATGAACTGCCGCCATAACTGAGGAATGGCAGGGTCAGACCTTTGGTCGGCAGCAGGCCGACGTTCACGCCGATGTTGATCAGGAACTGGCCGATCCACAGGAACGACAAGCCGTAAGCAACGTAGGCGGCGAAAAACTGTTTGGCTTTCTCGGCCCACAGACCGATGTACATGCCCCGAATACAAACGAAGACGAACAGCGCCACCGTGCACAAGGAACCCACGGCACCCAGTTCTTCAGCCAGAACCGAAAACACGAAGTCGGTGTGGGCTTCCGGCAGGTAGAACTGTTTCTGCACGCTGTTGCCGAGGCCGACGCCCAGCCATTCGCCGCGACCGAAAGCGATCAATGCCTGGGAGAGCTGATAGCCGGCACCGAACTGGTCGGCCCACGGATCGGCGAAGTTGGTCAGACGCGCCATTCGATACGGCTGCATCTGAATCAACAACACCACCGCCGCGACGGCCAGGACCACCATCAGGGAAAACCGGAACAGCCCCACCCCGCCGAGGAACAGCATCGCCGCAGCTGCCCCCATCATCACGACGGTGGCACCGAAGTCCGGCTCCATCAGCAACAGACCCGCCATTGGCAACAGCACGATGAACGGCTTGAAGAAGCCCATCCAGCTTTCACGCACTTCTTTCTGACGGCGCACCAGATAACCGGCGAGGTAGATCACCACGAACACCTTGGCGATCTCGGAAGGCTGAACGTTGAAGAAACTGAAGCCGATCCAGCGCATCGAACCGTTCACTTCCCGGCCGATGCCCGGGACGATCACCATCACCAGCAAGCCGAACGCACCAAGCAGCATCAGCCAGCCCAGGCGTTGCCAGGTGGCAATCGGAATCATCATGGTGACGATGCAGGCGCCCAGGCCCAGCACAACGTAGATAAGGTGGCGAATCATGTAGTACAGGGCGCTGCCCGACTGCACCGCCCCCACCTCGGTCGATGCCGAGGCAATCATGATCAGCCCCAGGCCGAGCAGTGCCAGGCAACCGGCGAGCATCGGGAAATCGAGGTCGATACCGCGCCCGGTGATAAGCGGCGATGGATACGGCTTGATGATGTTCCTCAAGCTCATGCCAGATCCTCCACGGCGCGGACGAACTGGTGACCACGGTCTTCGTAGTTCTTGAACATGTCGAAACTGGCGCAGGCCGGCGACAGCAGCACCGCGTCGCCCTTTTCGGCGATGGCGCGGCATTGCTCGACCGCTTCGATCAGCGAGCCGACGCGAATCAGTGGCACGGCATCGCCGACGGCCTCGCCGATCTTGTCGGAATCACGGCCCATCAAAATCACGGCGCGGCAGTTGGCCGCCACCGGATCACGCAAATCCTTGAATTCGGCGCCCTTGCCATCGCCACCGGCGATCAGCACCAGCTTGCCATCGATGTCCGCGCCCAGGCCTTCGATGGCGGCCAGAGCGGCGCCGACGTTGGTGGCCTTGGAGTCGTTGTAGTAGCCAACGCCATCCAGATCACGCACCCATTGGCAGCGATGCTCAAGACCGGCGAAGGTGCGCAAGGCCGAAAGCATGGCGTCGAACGGCAGGCCGACGGCGTGGCCGAGCGCCAATGCCGCGAGGGCGTTGGACTGGTTATGCGCACCACGAACTTTCAGCTCGCGTACCGGCATCAGGTTCTGGAATTCGAAGGCCAGGTATTTCTCGCCATCCTCTTCCCGAATGCCGAAGGCCTTGAAGTCGGGTTTGTTCAAACCGAAGGTCCAGCACGGCTGACCTTCACCCATCAGCGGACGGCTCAAGGCGTCGTGACGGTTGACCACAAACTGCCTGGCGCCCCGGAAGATCCGGTGCTTGGCCAGGTGATAGGCCGGCAGACCGCTGTAGCGATCCATGTGGTCTTCACTGACGTTGAGCACGGTCGCCACTTCAGCGTTGAGCTGATCGGTGGTTTCGAGCTGGAAGCTCGACAGTTCCATCACGTACAGCTCGACGTCGTCGCTGAGCAAATCCAGCGCCGGCGTGCCGAGGTTGCCACCGACCGCAACACGCTTGCCCGCCGCAGCCGCCATCTCACCGACCAGGGTGGTGACGGTGCTTTTGGCATTGGAACCGGTGATGGCGACAATCGGCGCTTTCGCGTTACGCGCGAACAGTTCGATGTCGCCGGACATTTTCACGCCACGGGCGGCGGCAGCCTGCAGGGCCGGGGTCGCCAGCGCCAGGCCGGGGCTCACGTAGAGCTCGTCGGCACGGCACAGGAATTCGACGTCCAGCTCGCCACAACGCACTTCCACGTGCGGATAGTCACGCTTGAGCGTGGCCAGTTCCGGTGGATTTTCCCGCGTATCGGCGACAGCAAACGACACGCCCCGGTTCGCCAGGAAGCGAACCAGGGACATGCCGCTCTTGCCGAGGCCGACAACGATGCGGAAGTGGTCAGAAGCGATCAGAGACACTCGTTCTACCTCAGCTTCAGGGTGGCAAGGCCGATCAACACGAGAATCACGGTGATGATCCAGAAACGGACGATCACGCGCGGCTCGGGCCAGCCCTTGAGTTCAAAGTGGTGGTGAATCGGTGCCATGCGGAACACACGGCGACCGGTCAGCTTAAAGGAGGCGACCTGAATGACGACTGACAGGGTCTCCATCACGAACACACCGCCCATGATGAACAGGACGATTTCCTGACGGACGATCACTGCAATGGTGCCCAGGGCCGCGCCCAGCGCCAGCGCGCCGACGTCGCCCATGAAGACTTGTGCCGGATAGGTGTTGAACCAGAGGAAGCCCAGGCCCGCACCGATCAAGGCGCCGCAGAACACAATCAACTCACCCGCGCCCGGTACGTAAGGAATCAGCAGGTATTCGGCGAACTTCACGTTACCCGACAGGTAGCAGAAGATCCCCAAACCGCCGCCAACCATCACGGTGGGCATGATCGCCAGACCGTCGAGGCCGTCGGTCAGGTTGACCGCGTTGCTCGAGCCGACAATCACGAAATAGGTGAGGACGATGAAGCCTGCGCCCAACGGAATGCTGTAGTCCTTGAGCATTGGCAGGATCAGGGTGGTTTCCACCGGTGTCGCGGCGGTCATATAAAGGAAGATCGCTGCGCCCAGGCCGAACACCGACTGCCAGAAATACTTCCAGCGGCTTGGAAGGCCCCGGGAGTTTTTCTCGATGACTTTGCGGTAGTCGTCAACCCAGCCGATGGCGCCGAACAGCAGGGTCACCAGCAACACGACCCAAACGTAACGGTTGGCCAGGTCAGCCCACAGCAAGGTGCTGACGCCGATGGAGGAAAGAATCAGCGCGCCGCCCATGGTCGGGGTACCCGACTTCGACAGGTGCGATTGCGGGCCGTCGTTGCGAACGGATTGACCGATCTGACGGTTCTGCAGAGTGCGGATCATCCACGGGCCATAGCACAGCGACAAGACCAGCGCAGTCAGCACACCGAGGATCCCGCGCAGGGTCAGGTACTGAAAGACCGCGAAGCCTTTGTAGAACTGTTGCAGATACTCCGCTAGCAGCAGCAGCATTAATGTTTCTCCAGACTGGTCCCGCACAAAGCGGCAACGATGTTTTCCATCGCAGCGCTGCGCGAGCCCTTGATCAAAAAGGTGGTGTTTGTGTCCTGCTCGGCTTCCAGGGCCTTGATCAGTTCAGCCTGTGTGCTGAAGTGAAAGGCCTGCTCACCGAAAGCGTTCACGGCGTGAGCCATCATTGGCCCGACGGCGTAAAGCGCGGAAACCTTGCCGCGGGCGTACTCGCCCACATCGCGGTGCCCCTGCTCTGCCCACGCGCCCAACTCGCCGATATCTCCGAGCACCAAAACGGTGCGACCGGAAAAGCCGGCGAGTATATCAACGGCGGCGCACATAGAGGTGGGGTTCGCGTTGTATGTGTCATCGATCACGCGCATGCCGTTAGGCGCCAATTGCGCGACCGTGCGGCCCTTGACCGGTTGCACTGCGCCAAGGCCGGCGGCGATACCAGGCAGCGACACACCCAAGGCATGGGAGGCAGCGGCGGCGGCCATGGCATTGGCGACGTTGTGGGTGCCGAGCAGATTCAGCTGAACCCGCTCCACGCCTTCAGGGCTGTGCAGGTTGAACGCCGGGCAACCGCGGGCATCGCGGTCCAGATCGCTGGCATGGAAGTCGGCGTTGATGTTGCTCAGGGCAAAGGTCAGCACTTTGCGACCGGCGGCACGGGTCTTCCAGATGTCGAAGGCCTTGTCGTCGAGATTCAGCACGGCGATGCCATCGGCATCCAGCCCTTCGAGAATCTCGCCCTTGGCTTCGACGATTTTTTCCGGCCCGCCGAACTCACCAACGTGGGCGGTCCCGGCGTTGTTGATGATGGCCACGTGGGGCTTGGTCATGGCGACGGTGTAGGCAATCTCGCCAATGCGCGAAGCGCCGAGTTCGATCACGGCGGCGGTGTGTTCCGGCGCCAGTTCGAGCAGAGTCAGCGGAGCGCCGAGGTCATTGTTCAGGTTGCCACGGGTCGCCAGCACCGGGCCGCGCGTGCGCAGGATGCTCGCCAGCATTTCCTTGACCGTGGTCTTGCCGCTGGAACCGGTAACGGCCGCGACCGGCTGAGTGAACGCCGCACGGTTGATCGCGCCCAATTGGCCGAGGGCCTGGCGGGCGTCCTTGACCAGCAGTTGCGGCAGCGAGCTGTCGGTAACTTCGCGCTCCACCAGGGCAGCCACGGCGCCTTTGGCGGCGACGTCATTCAGGTAGTCATGGCCATCGAAACGCGGGCCTGCCAGAGCAATGAACAATTGGCCGGGCTTGATCGCGCGGCTGTCGATGCTGACGCCGTCGAAGCTGGCATCACCGGCAATCAAACGAGCATTCAGTACGCCGGTCAGTTCGCTCAATTTCAAGGCTTTAAGCATGGGCCACCTCCCACGCGGTCAGGGCATGATCGGCCTCGACCAGATCGGAGAAAGCGAGGCGCTCGCCGTTGATTTCCTGATAGTCCTCGTGACCTTTACCGGCCAGGACAATCACATCATCCGCCGAGGCGCTGGCGATCAACTGGGCAATCGCCTGGCCACGACCGGCGATAAAGGTGACTTTATCCACAGCAGTGAAACCGGCGCGGATGTCGTCGAAGATCGCGGTGGGGTCTTCGGTGCGCGGGTTGTCGTCAGTGACCAGTACACCATCGGCCAGACGCTCGACCACTTCAGCCATCAGCGGACGCTTGCCGCGATCGCGATCACCACCGCAACCAAACAGGCACAGCAAGCGGCCTTTGGCGTGAGGACGCAGGGCCATCAAGACTTTTTCCAGAGCATCCGGTGTGTGGGCGTAATCGACCACCACCAACGGCTGAGTGCCCCCACCCAGACGCTGCATGCGACCGGCCGGGCCTTCGAGCTTCGGCAGCACGGTCAGGATTTCGTCCAGCGCATAGTCCAGACCGAGCAAGGCACCGACGGCGGCCAACACGTTGCTCAGGTTGAAACGACCGAGCAAGGTGCTACGCAAATGGTGTTCGCCTTGTGGCGTAACCAGCGTGGCGCGCACGCCTTCGTCATTGAACTGCGCTTCGCGGCAATACAGGTAAGCGCCGGAGTCTTCCAGGCTGTAAGTAATCAGCCGCGACTCGCCTTCATCGGCCGCCAGTTGCCGGCCAAAATCGTCGTCGAGGTTGACCACCCGGCACTTCAGATCATTCCAGGCAAACAACCTGGCCTTGGTTTCGCCATAGGCCTGCATGGTGCCGTGGTAATCCAGATGATCGCGCGACAGGTTGGTCATCACCGCCACATTGAAGGCCAACGCGGTTACGCGGCCCTGATCCAGCCCATGGGAAGAGACTTCCATGGCCACGGCTTTGGCACCGGCCTTTTTCAGGTCGGCGAGGGTCGCTTGCAGCGCAATCGGGTTCGGCGTGGTGTGCAAGCCGCTTTCCAGCGCGCCATGGAAACCGGAGCCCAGAGTGCCGACGATGCCGCAGTGTTGACCGAGCAAGTCGAGGGCCTGCGCGACTAATTGGGTCACGCTGGTTTTACCGTTGGTGCCGGTCACGCCGATCAGGTTCAAGTGACGGCTCGGGTCGCCGTAAAAGCGCCCGGCAATGTCCGACAGCTGCGCCGCCAGGCCTTTGACCGGAATCAGCGGTACATCGGTAATCGGCAGCACGGTCGCGCCTTCGACTTCATAAGCCACGGCGGCAGCGCCGCGCTGCAAGGCGTCGGCAATGTGCGTACGGCCGTCGAACTTGCCGCCAGGGACCGCGAGGAACAAATCACCTGCCCGTACGTTACGGCTGTCCAGCGCCAGTTCGCGGATCAATAGATCACGGCCGGCGTGGGCGAAAATCTTGTTCAGGCTCAGCGACATCAGCCGCGCCCTCCATTAGCTTTCAGCGGAACGACCGGTGCGGCGTTCGCTTGTTGAGTGGCTGGCAGGTTGTCCGGGGTGACGTTCATCAGGCGCAGCGTCCCGGACATCACTTTGCTGAACACCGGCGCCGATACCAGACCACCGAAGTAACCGGCCTTGGTCGGTTCATCGATCACCACCACGATCGCGTAACGCGGGTCGCTCATCGGGCCGAAACCGGCGAACAGCGAGCGGTAGGAGTTCTCGGCGTAGCCTTTGGTTCCGACCGACGTTTTACGCGCAGTACCCGACTTGCCGCCCACGTGATACGCCGGCACCTGCGCACGGAATACGCCGCGCGGTGCTTCGATCACTTGTTGCAGCATGGTTTGCATGGTTTTCGCGACGGCTTCCGGCAGCACCTGAGTGGTTTGCGGCGCCTTGTCGGTTTTGATCAGGGTCAACGGTGCGAGACGACCATTGTTGGCCAGGGCCGAGAAGGCGTGGACCAGCTGGATCGCGGTCACGGAAATACCGTAGCCGTAGGACAGCGTCGCGGTTTCAGCCTTGCGCCATTCGCGGTAGTTCGGCAGGTTGCCGACGCGCTCACCCGGGAACCCCAGGCCGGTGTCCTGGCCGAGACCGACTTTCTGTGCCAGACGGAAAATCGTTTCGCCGCCGATATCAAACGCGACCTTACTCATGCCGACGTTACTGGAATTGATCAGAATACCGGTCAGGTCGAGCACCGGACCTTCGGTCTTGGATACGTCCTTGATGGTGTATTTACCGATCTGCAAGCTGCCCGGGTACACCTCGACGGTGTCGCTCGGTTTCCAGCGCCCGGTTTCGATCGCGGCGCTCATGGAGATCGCTTTCATGGTCGAACCCGGCTCGAACACGTCGATCATTGCGCGGTTGCGCATCATCGCCGGTTGCAGGTTGCGACGGTTATTCGGGTTGTAGGTCGGCTGGTTGACCATGGCGAGGATCTCGCCGGTCTTCACGTCCATGATCACCAGACTACCGGCCTTGGCGCCGTTCTCGATGATCGCGTTGCGCAGTTCGCGGTTGGCCAGGTATTGCAGGCGCAGGTCAATGGACAACGCCAAGGGCTTGCCGGCCTTGGCGTTTTTGGTGACCTGGACATCTTTGATCAACCGGCCGCGCCGGTCCTTGATGACCTGTCGCTTGCCGGGCACCCCGGCCAGCCATTCGTCGTAGGCCAGCTCGACGCCTTCGCGTCCGTGATCGTCAATGTCGGTAAAGCCGACCATGTGGGCAGTGACTTCACCGGCCGGGTAGAAACGCCGGAACTCTTCGATGCCATAGACGCCCGGCACTTTCAGATCGAGCACAGCCTGGCCCTGCTCGGGGGTCAGCCCGCGCACCAGGTAAATGAATTCTTTGTTGGCCTGGGCTTCGAGACGTTCGGCCAGGGCTTTGGGATCCTGCCCCAGGGCAGCCGCCAGTGCCGGCCATTTCTCTTTGGCCAGCTGCATTTCCTTGGCGTTGGCCCACAGGGTGGTGACCGGGGTACTCACGGCCAACGGCTCGCCGTTACGGTCGGTGATCAGACCACGGTGAGCCGGAATCGGAATATGACGAACACTGCGCGCGTCGCCCTGACCTTTAAGGAAGTCACGGTCGACCACTTGCAGATCAATGATGCGCCAGGAAATCGCTGCCACCATGATGCCGAGCAAGCCCAGCACCAGACGGAACCGCCATGGAAAGAGTGCGCCTTCAAGTTTCATCATGGCGCCACCATCTGCACTTCAGCAGCGCCAGGAATGCGCATCTTCAGTTGCTCGGTCGCCAACACTTCGATACGGCTGTGGGCGGTCCAGGTGCTCTGTTCGAGAATCAACCGGCCCCACTCCGCCTGCGCCTTGTCGCGCACGCTCAATTCGTTGTACAGCGAATTCAACAGCTGACGATTCCAGTGCGCGCTATAGGACACGCCGATGGCCGACACGAGCACGCCGATAAACAGCAACAGCATGAAAAAGCTTCCGCCGGGAAGTGGCTTGGCGAAAAGCTTGCTCACCGCAGTTTCTCCGCGACGCGCATGATGGCGCTACGGGAACGTGGGTTGGCTTTGAGTTCGGCCTCGGAGGCGGACTGCGCTTTGCCATGGACTTTGATTTTCGGTTCGAAGGCGACGTGACGGACCGGCAAGTTGCGCGGCAGGTTGTCGGCTTCGCCTTTCACCAGTTTGCGCATGAACAGTTTGACGATGCGGTCTTCCAGCGAGTGGAAGCTGATCACCACCAGACGACCGCCGACTTCCAGGCACTCCAGTGCGGCTTCGAGACCGGTTTCCAGATCACCCAGTTCGTTGTTGACGTGAATACGCAGCCCCTGGAATGCACGGGTAGCCGGGTTCTTGCCCTTTTCCCATGCAGGGTTGGCGACTTTCAGTACTTCAGCCAGATCGGCAGTGCGCTCGAATGGCTTGATGTCGCGACGTTCGGCCACGGCACGCGCCATGCGGCCGGAGAAACGTTCTTCGCCGTATTCCTTGAACACCCGGGCGATTTCTTCCACCGGCGCGGTGTTGACGAACTCGGCGGCGCTGATCCCGCGGGACGGGTCCATGCGCATGTCCAACGGGCCGTCGTTGAGAAAACTGAAGCCGCGCTCAGGGTCGTCGAGCTGAGGCGAAGACACGCCCAGGTCAAGCAGAACACCGCTGACCTTGCCGGCCAGACCGCGTTCGGCGACTTCCGAACCGAGCTCGGCAAAGCTGCGCTGTACAACGACAAAGCGGCCGTCTTCGGCCGCTAGCGTTTGCCCGGTGGCAATCGCTTGAGGATCTTTGTCGAACCCGAGCAACCGACCATCGGGCCCGAGCTTGCTGAGGATCAACCGGCTATGTCCGCCGCGTCCGAACGTGCCGTCCAGATAGCAGCCATCAGGACGTACGGCGAGAGCCTCGACGGCTTCGTCAAGCAGTACGGTGATGTGGTTAAAGCCGCTATCAATAGTCACAGGATCAAATCACGCAGTTCATCAGGCATGGCGCCCGGTTGTTGAATAGCAGCCAGGTCAGCGGCAGAAACCGCATTCCAGGCATCCTCGTCCCACAATTGGAACTTGTTCAGTTGGCCTACCAACATCGCGCGCTTATCCAACTTGGCATATTCGCGAAGACGCGGCGGAACCAGAAAACGACCACTGCCATCGAGCTCGAGGTCGACGGCATTACCAATCAGTAAACGTTGCAGGCGGCGGTTTTCTTCGCGAAGCGAAGGCAGTGCCCGCAGTTTGGTTTCGATAATTTCCCACTCATCGAGGGGATAAACACACAAACACGGATCAACGGCATCGATGGTGACGATTAATTGACCGGAACTACGCGAAACGAGCTCGTCACGGTACCGGCTCGGCATGGCGAGACGGCCCTTTGCATCGAGACTGATAGCGTTAGCTCCGCGAAACACGTCAGCGTTTCTCCAAATATTAGCGTTTTGCGCTCAAAAAACCCACTTCATGCCACTTTCCGCCACTTGCGCACACTATAGGAATGCGCCCACCACACCGTCAAGGCGCGGATAGAAGGAAAAGCCTTACAGAACGGAGATTTAGGAGCGTAAAAGGAGGGGGAACGAGAATCTGGCGGGTGAATTTGTTCAATAACTTGAATCAGCACAGAAGGCTGCGTTCAGAAGTTAAAGTAGTTTGTTAAGAGTAAGATTTTTTCGGTATTACAAAAGCGCTTCTGCTATTGATTCAGCAGGGAGGGAAATTGCCATTACGCATATCGCTGCCAATGATTGAAGCAGAGAGGAAAAAAGGTGGAGAGTCGATCTGTAAGCCGGGTTCTGTCTTGAACAGTCATTCGTCTACGATGGCCATCACTGGACATCTTTAGCAACCTACCCGGTCCCAGCGCGGGCCACGCCTTGGGACCCTATTTGGTCTTGCTCCAAGTGGGGTTTACCTAGCCACGAACTGTTGCCAGACGTGCGGTGCGCTCTTACCGCACCTTTTCACCCTTACCGGCGCCGAAGCGCTTAGGCGGTTATTTTCTGTGGCACTTTCCGTAGGCTCACGCCTCCCAGGCATTACCTGGCACTTCGCCCTATGGAGCCCGGACTTTCCTCCCCCCCCTAATTTTCATAGAGGGCAGCGACTGTCCGATCGACTCTCCGCCGCGAAGGTTAACGGCAGAGCGGCCGAAGAACAAGCTCTAAAAGCCTCTGCCCCGCGCTGCGCGTCGCTTTTTTACTCGCCCTTCTGCTTATCCAGCGCAACCTGATAGAGCACATTCTTGCGCTCGCCGGTAATTTGCGCCGCCAATGCCGCCGCACGCTTGAGCGGCATCTCTTCGAGCAGCAGGTTGAGAATACGCATGGCTTCGCTGCTGACAGCGTCCTCAGTCTCGGGAGCAGACCAGCCAGCAACCAGCACTACGCACTCGCCGCGCTGCTGGTTGCTGTCCGATTCGACGAACTCGCGCAACTCGGCCAGCGGCAAGCCTTTAAGGGTTTCGAAGGTCTTGGTCAGCTCGCGCGCCAGCAATGCCGGACGATCGGCGCCGAATACCAGCTCCATGTCTTGCAGGCATTCAAGGATGCGGTGCGGGGCCTCATAAAAAATCAGCGTGCGCGGCTCTTCTTTTATCAGTTCCAGGCGAGCGCGCCGGCCGACAGCCTTGGCCGGTAGAAACCCTTCGAAGATGAAACGGTCCGATGGCAGCCCCGCCGCCGAGAGTGCCGCAATCAATGCACAGGCACCCGGAACCGGCACCACATTGATCCCCGCGGCACGAGCCTGGCGCACCAGGTGATAACCCGGATCGGAAATCAGCGGCGTCCCGGCATCGGAGATCAATGCCACATCGTCGCCAGCGAGCAAGCGAGTGATAAAGCGGCTACCTTCATCCCGTTCGTTGTGTTCATGGCAGGCCGCCAGTGGCGTGGGGATGCCGAAGTGCTGCATCAATCGCTGGGAATGGCGAGTGTCTTCGGCAGCAATCAACGAAACCTCCCGCAGGATCTTCAGCGCACGCGCACTGATGTCGTCCAGGTTGCCGATGGGCGTCGCCACCACATAAAGCGAGCCAGCAGCGGAATTCAAAGCACCTGGAGCAGTCAAAGCGCACACCTCATGATCGGTAAAAGCCGCCATTGTAGCGCGTAGCGACATTCGCGATACCTGCAAGCAACCCTCGGTTTTCCAGCCTTTTGTGCAGTACTGCAACATTTGCACGAGCTAAATTGATCGATTCACGCCAGTAACATCGCGCCCCGGCCAGCGCTTGGGTACAATTCCACGCTTATTTGATCGAGTATCAGGAACACTTACATGATCGCTTGCCTGCGGCTGTTCTCTGCCCTCTGCCTCGCTGCCTTGCTGGCGGCTTGCGCCAGCTCGCCCTCCTCCAGCCTTGGCGAACTTCCACGGACCCCGGATGCCAGTATCGAGCAACTGCTCGAACAGGCCGCTCAAAGTAAAACGCCGGACAAGGCAGCCTTGCTGCGCTTGAGCGCGGCAGACCTGGCTTATCGTCAGGGCAATGCCGGCCAATCCGCGCAAATCCTGCAACAAGTACCGATGGAACAACTCAAGCCTGGTCAACAAGTCTTCGCCAGCACCCTGGCGGCTGAATTGGCCATGGTGCGTAATCAGCCCAAAGCGGCGCTGACGGCCCTGAGCCATCCGAGCCTGCAACGCCTGAGCGAACTGCCAGCCGAACAACAGGTTCGCACCGGCACCGTTCATGCCCGCGCCCTTGAGGCCGACGGCCAGACCCTGGCCGCCGCACGGGAGCGCATTTTCATCGCCCCCATGCTGAGCGATCAAGCTGCGAGCAAAAACCACGAAGCGATCTGGACCCTGATCGCTTCACTGCCGACCGATCAATTGCAGCCGACCACCGACGACGATCTCGGCGGCTGGATAACCCTGGCCCGGGCAGTGAAAACCGCCGGCACCCTGGAACAGCAGCAAGCCGCAATCGACAACTGGCGCGCGAACAATCCAAAGCACCCGGCCGCCATCCAGTTGCCGTTGCCACTGACCAAACTCAAGGATCTGGCCAGCCAGCCCCTGAGCAAGATTGCCCTGCTGCTGCCGCAAGACGGCCCGCTGGCGTCGGTCGGCAAAGCATTGCGCGAAGGCTTCCTGGCCGCGCACTACCAGGCACAACAAGCCGGGCAGAAGCCGCCATCCATCGAGTTCTATGACAGCTCGCGCCTGAACTCCCTCGACGAGTTCTATCGCAAGGCCCAGGCCGACGGCGTGCAACTGGTGGTCGGCCCGCTGGAAAAACCGCTGGTCAAGCAGCTCAGCGCTCGCCCACAACTGCCGATCACCACCCTGGCGCTGAACTACAGCGAAGGCGAACAAGGTCCGGCCCAGCTGTTCCAGTTCGGCCTTGCCGCTGAAGACGAAGCCCGCGAAGTGTCCCGTCGTGCACGCGCCGATGGCCTGCATCGCGCCGCCATCATGGTGCCGAAGGGCGAATGGGGTGACCGCGTACTCAGAGCATTCAGCCAGGATTGGCAAGCCAACGGCGGCAGCATTGTCGCAACCGAGCGCGTCGACCAACCGGTGCAACTGGCCCAGCAAATTGCCGACATGTTCCAGCTGCGTCAGAGCGAAGGCCGCGCCAAGAGCCTGCAAAACACCGTTGGCTCGCAGGTAGCCGCCCAGCCTTCGCGTCGTCAGGACATCGAGTTCATCTTCCTGGCCGCGACGCCGCAACAGGCTCAACAGATCAAACCGACCCTGAACTTCCAGTACGCGGGTGACGTGCCGGTTTACGCCACCTCCCACGTATTCAGCGCCAGCGGCGACCAGAACCAGTACAACGACATGAACGGTATTCGCTTCTGCGAAACCCCATGGCTGCTGGATGCCAACGACCCGCTGCGCAAACAGGTCACCGCACAATGGCCACAAGCCGCCGGCAGCCTGGGCCGTCTATACGCAATGGGCGTTGACGCCTATCGCCTGGCACCACGCCTGGGGCAACTCAAGGCCCTGCCGGACAGCCGCATCGAAGGTCAATCGGGCAGCCTGGGCATGACTCAGAATCAACGGGTCGTGCGTCAGTTGCCATGGGCAGAGTTCGTCAACGGTCAGGTTCAACGCCTGCCGGACACCTCGCACTGATGCCCGACAGGTCACGCCAGCAAAGCGGTAAGGATGCCGAGCGCCATGCGCTCGAGCATCTTCAGCAACAAGGTCTGCGCCTGCTGGCGCAGAACTGGTTATGTAAACGCGGCGAGCTTGATCTGGTCATGCTTGATGGCGATACAGTAGTATTCGTCGAAGTCCGCTACAGAAAAAACACCCAATGGGGTGGCGCGCTCGATAGCATCGATGGGCGCAAACGGCAGAAACTGATTTTCGCCGCGCAGTATTTTCTTCAGCGCGAGTCGCGTTGGGCCAATTCCCCTTGCCGCTTCGACGTGGTTGCCATCGACAGCAACCTTGATCAGTTGAACTGGTTGCAGAATGCCTTCGACAGCTGATCGCTTGCGCCCCGAACCGGACACCTTCACCCAACACTTTTGCTCTTTGCTTTGCGGGCTGCACATTCATGTGCCGAGTAGCCGCGCTAATTAAGGTCACACAGATGGACATGCAATCGCGAATTCGCCAGCTTTTTCAGGCCAGTATCCACACCAAGCAACAGGCGATGGACGTACTTGCACCGCACATCGAGCAAGCCAGCCAGGTCATGGTCAACGCCCTGCTCAACGAGGGCAAAATGCTGTCCTGCGGCAACGGCGGTTCCGCCGGTGACGCACAGCACTTCTCGTCCGAACTGCTCAACCGCTTCGAGCGCGAGCGCCCGAGCCTGCCGGCCATCGCGCTGACCACCGACAGCTCGACGATCACCTCGATCGCCAACGACTACAGCTACAACGAAATCTTCTCCAAACAGATTCGCGCTCTCGGTCAGCCAGGTGACGTATTGCTGGCCATTTCCACCAGCGGCAACTCGGCGAACATTATTCAAGCGATCCAGGCCGCACATGATCGCGAAATGATTGTCGTAGCATTGACGGGTCGTGATGGCGGCGGCATGGCTTCATTGCTATTGCCCGAGGACGTTGAGATTCGCGTACCGGCCAATGTCACTGCACGTATTCAGGAAGTCCACCTGCTGGCGATCCATTGCCTTTGTGATCTGATCGACAGCCAACTGTTCGGGAGTGAAGAATGACCCCTAATCGCCTAGGCCTTCTGGCCTTGACCCTGTGCCTCGGCATCAGCGGCTGCACCTCGGTGGTTAACGCCAGCCGTGAAGCACCGATCGAAGATGACCGCGGTACGCGCACCTTCGGCAGCAAGATCGACGACTCTCTGATCGACACCAAGGTCGGCGTGAACATCGCCAAGGCCGATCCGGACCTGGACAACAACTCGCACATCGTCGTCACCAGCTTCAACGGCGTGGTGCTGCTGGCCGGGCAAACGCCGCGTGCCGACCTCAAGGCCAAGGCCGAACAGGTCGCCGCCTCCGTTCAGCGCGTGAAGAAGGTGCATAACGAACTGCAAGTGCTGCAGCCCTCCTCGCTGCTGGCGCGCCAGAACGACACCTGGCTGACCACCAAGATCAAGACCCAGATGCTCACCGATCCCTCCATCCCGGGCTCGCGCATCAAGGTTGTGACCGAAAACGGCATCGTTTATCTGCTCGGCCTGCTGACCAAACAGGAAGCGGCGCAGGCGACCAATCTGGTGCAAGGCGTTTCTGGCGTGCAGAAGATTGTGAAGCTGTTTGAGTACATCGACTGATACTTGCTTACCGGCGATGGCATCCTTGAGATCGCCATCGCCCTGCAGGTGCGTGTTGAAGTAATAAAAAAGGCGATCCATCCGGATCGCCTTTTTTATTACTTCACCACCTTCAAACTCGGTCGACCGCTGGGACGCGGCGGCTCGCTGTCGGGTGGCGGGATATCATCATCCGGCTCGATCTCTTCCTCGTCGTCCAGAGGCGATTCCATATCGAACACCATGCCTTGGCCGTTCTCCCGAGCGTAAATGCCCAGGATCGACGCAATAGGCACGTACAGGGTGTGCGGTACGCCACCGAAGCGCCCTTCGAAACTGACCGCCTCGTTATCCATGTGCAAATGACGCACGGCTGCCGGGGATACGTTCAGGACAATCTGACCGTCACTGGCAAACCCCTGAGGCACCTGTACCGACGGATACTCGGAATTGACCAGCATGTGCGGGGTGCAATCGTTGTCCACAATCCACTCGTAGAGCGCGCGGACCAGATAAGGTCGACTGGAGTTCATAGCGGCTCCTTAAGCCTTAGCGCATATCGCGTTCGACACCAGACAGACTCGCCTGGAAAGCCTCACGCGCAAACTGGCGCTCCATATAATCAAGCAGCGGCTTGGCAGGCCGCGGCAGTTCTATACCCAGAATCGGCAATCGCCAGAGTATTGGCAATAGGCAGCAATCCACCAGGCTTTGTTCCTCACTGAGGAAAAACGGCTTGTCGGCGAATAACGGCGACACGCCTGTCAGGCTTTCGCGCAGCTCTTTACGAGCCACCACGCGGGCGGCTTCCTTGGTCCGCGAATCCAGAATCAGATCCACCAGGCCACACCAGTCACGCTGAATGCGATGAATCAGCAGACGGCTGTTGGCACGCGCCACGGGATAAACCGGCAGTAGTGGCGGATGCGGGTAACGCTCATCCAGATATTCCATCACCACGGTCGACTCCCACAACGCCAAGTCACGATCGACCAGGGTGGGCAGGCTTCCATAAGGGTTCACTTCAATCAGTTTAGGCGGCTGACGACCAGCCTCCACGTAAATGATCTCGGCGCTGACACCCTTCTCTGCAAGTACGATGCGCACTCGGTGGGAATAGTGGTCGGCGGGGTCGGAGTAACAGGCCAACCGATTGGTCACGCCCATGGCGGTCCTCCTCGCTTGTTGAAATTATCGGAAACGGAAAAACACGCGCGCCCAGAGGGCGCCTCCCGTAACGCCTGGCTCACCAGACTCGTTACACCTTCAGAGACGCCCCTGGGCGCGCGCGATTAACAGCAATGGCTTACAACGTTATCAATGGACGTCTTTCCAGTATTCACGCTTGAGCAAGTAAGCGAATACGAAGAAGAACGCCAGGTACAGCAACACATAGGTACCGATGCGCTGATGCTGCAGCTTCACCGGGTTGGCCGAGTAGGCCAGGAAGGTCACCAGATTCTTGACCTTCTCATCGAACTGCTCTTCGGTCAGCGTACCGGTTTTCGGCAATACAGTCAGCTGATCGCAGGCTTCATGAGTCAAAGCGGTACCGGTCAGCGGATCGAATTGCTTCTTGCCGTCTTCGACGATTTGAACCTGTTTACAGCCTACCACCTGACGACCCTGCAAGCCGACCAGAACGTTAGGCATGCCGACGTTCGGGAACACCTTGTTGTTCACGCCCCATGGACGCGACGGGTCTTCATAGAACGAACGCAGGTAGCCATAGAGCCAGTCGGTGCCACGAACGCGAGCCACCAGTGTCAGGTCAGGTGGCGCCGCACCAAACCAGGTCTTGGCGTCAGCCGGCTGCATGCCGATGCTCATGTGGTCGCCGATCTTGGCGCCAGTGAACACCAGCTTCTCGAGCATCAGCTCGTGAGGAATGCCCAGGTCATCGGCGACACGCTCGTAGCGCTGGAACTTGGCACTGTGGCAGCCCATGCAATAGTTGGCGAACGTACGTGCGCCATCCTGCATGGCAGCCTTGTCGGAAACGTCGATGTCGACTTTTTCCAGCTCGGGACCACCGTGTTCGGCCGCGAAGGACAGTGCTGGCAGAGCAGCAAGAATCAGTACAGCAAATAGTTTTTTCATCAGCCAGTCACCCTTTCCGGAACCGGTTTGGTCTTCTCGAGCCTGGTGTAGAACGGCATCAGAATGAAGTAGGCGAAGTACAGGAAGGTACAAACCTGCGACAGCAAGGTACGTTCCGGGGTAGGCGCCATGACGCCCAGCCAGCCAAGAATCACGAAGGAGATGCAGAATACCCAGAGCCAGATCTTGCTCAGCCAGCCCTTGTAGCGCATGGACTTGACCGGGCTACGGTCAAGCCAGGGCAGGACGAACAGCAAGGCAATCGAAGCACCCATGGCAACAACACCCAGGAGCTTGTCCGGAACTGCCCGCAGAATCGCGTAGAACGGCGTGAAGTACCAGACCGGAGCGATGTGCTCAGGGGTCTTGAAGGCGTTCGCCACTTCAAAGTTCGGCTTCTCGAGGAAGTAGCCGCCCATTTCCGGGAAGAAGAACACGATCGCGCAGAAGATGAACAGGAACACCACCACGCCGACGATATCTTTCACGGTGTAGTACGGATGGAAGGCAATGCCGTCCAGCGGCACGCCGTTTTCGTCCTTGTGTTTCTTGATGTCCACGCCTTCCGGGTTGTTCGAACCGACTTCGTGCAATGCCAGAATGTGCAGCACTACCAAGCCGAGGATCACGATCGGCAAGGCAACCACATGCAAGGCGAAGAAACGGTTCAGGGTAATACCGGAAATCAGGTAGTCACCACGGATCCACTGGGTCAGATCGTTACCAATGACCGGGATCGCACCGAACAGCGAGATGATCACCTGGGCACCCCAGTAGGACATCTGGCCCCACGGCAGCAGGTAACCCATGAAAGCTTCAGCCATCAGCGCCAGGTAGATCAGCATGCCGAACACCCACACCAGCTCACGCGGCTTCTGGTACGAACCGTAGAGCAGGCCACGGAACATGTGCAGATAAACCACGATGAAGAACGCCGAAGCGCCGGTGGAGTGCAACAGACGCAGGATCGAGCCGTACTCGACGTCGCGCATGATGTATTCGACGGAAGCGAATGCTTCTTCCGCCGACGGGGTGTAGCTCATGGTCAGCCAGACACCGGTAACGATCTGGTTGACCAGAACGAGCAGCGCCAGGGAGCCAAAGAAATAGAAGAAGTTGAAGTTCTTCGGGGCGTAATACTTGCTGAGATGGTCTTCCCACATTTTGGTTGCGGGGAAGCGCGCATCAACCCAATCCATGAACTTGCTCATCACGCTTTCTCCGTATCGACGCCAACGACAATGATGTCATCGGTCTCATAGGAATGCGGGGGAACTGGCAGGTTCAAAGGCGCGGGTTGCGACTTGTAGACGCGGCCAGCCAAATCGTAGTGGGAACCATGGCAAGGGCAGAAATAGCCCCCGACCCAATCCTTGCCCAGATCGGCAGGTGCTACTTCCGGACGGAAGGTCGGTGAGCAACCCAAGTGAGTGCAGATGCCGATCAGCAGCAGAACTTCTGGCTTGATCGAACGCGTCTGCGGGTCGACATAGGTCGGTTGCGTCGAGTTCTTGGAGGCGGGGTCAGACAGCTGGCCCTCAATCTTTTTCAGATTCCCCAGGATTTCCTCGGTACGGCGGACGATGAACACCGGCTGGCCGCGCCACTCAGCAATCATTTGCTGACCCGGCTCGATTTTGCTGACATTCACTTTCACCGGTGCACCTGCGGCTTTCGCCTTGGCACTGGGAAACCATGACCCCACGAACGGGACCGCAGCCCCCACCGCTCCTGCAGCACCCACCACGGATGTGGCTGCTACCAAGAAGCGACGCCGGCCTGCATTCACGCCGTCATTGCTCATTCAGTCCTCTCCCATCAGCTTTGTGGCCTGTTAAATCAGGCGTCTACTAAGTAAAAATCTGAACTTATAAAAATTTTGCCGAATGGTAATGAAAAGCCCCAATTCTGACAAGGTAATTACCGAAGGGCTCCACTGCCAAGCCTTGTAGTATAGGGCCTCTGCGGATGTGGCAAGTTGTCACAGCGTAATTCGTTGATAAATCGCGCCCATAAAAAAACGCCCAGCTTCGCAAGGAAACTGGGCGTTCTTTTTGAACGTGAAAGCGAATTAACGCTTCGAGTACTGCGGACGCTTACGCGCTTTACGCAGACCGACTTTCTTACGTTCAACTTCACGTGCATCGCGGGTTACGAAGCCAGCTTTGCGCAGAGCAGAGCGCAGAGTTTCGTCGTAGTCCATCAGAGCGCGAGTGATACCGTGGCGGATTGCGCCAGCTTGACCACTTACACCACCGCCGATCACGGTGACGTAGATGTCGAACTTCTCGACAGTCTCAGTCAATTCCAGCGGCTGACGAACTACCATGCGGGCAGTTTCGCGGCCGAAGAAATTATCCAGCGAACGGTTGTTGATGGAGATGTTACCAGTGCCCGGACGCAGGAAAACGCGTGCGGTTGCAGTCTTGCGACGGCCAGTGCCGTAATTTTGAGTCGCCGACATAATGAACTATTCCGTTAAAACTTCAGTTCTTGGGGCTGCTGAGCAGTATGAGGGTGAGCAGCGCCCGCATAGACTTTCAGCTTACGATACATGTCGCGACCCAGCGGGTTCTTAGGCAGCATGCCTTTGACCGCGGTCTCGATCACGCGCTCAGGGGCTTTAGCGATCAGCTTTTCGAAGTTGATCGACTTGATGCCGCCCGGGAAACCGGAGTGGGAGTAGTACATTTTGTCAGTGGTTTTAGCGCCAGTAACACGTACTTGCTCAGCGTTGATTACGACGATGTAGTCGCCGGTGTCAACGTGAGGAGTGTACTCAGCCTTGTGCTTGCCACGCAGACGGCTCGCGATTTCAGTGGCCAGACGACCCAGGGTCTGACCAGCAGCGTCGACGACAAACCAGTCGCGCTTTACTGTTTCCGGTTTAGCAGTAAAAGTTTTCATTCTTTATAGCCTCAGGGGCCGCCCTGTAAATTAGACGGCGGATCTTACTGAATAGTGCGTACTTTGACAAGTCAAAGGCAGCCGGATACAGACGCTTTCGGGGGCTCGGGTCGGCGCGTCCGTTCAACGGCAAGATTCTTCGGCGGCGGCGCATCACTTCCACTGCAGAAAGAGGTGCGCAATTATGCAGATTGCGAAAAATATTTCAACCTGCTTTTATGATTGTTTTGCCCAAGGAGCACCCGATGGACTATCGCCAGCTAGGCCGTACCGATCTGAACGTGAGTGCAATCTGCCTCGGCACCATGACCTGGGGCGAGCAAAACAGCGAGGCTGAAGCCTTCGCCCAGATCGAACGCGCCAAGGGCGCCGGGATCAATTTCATCGACACCGCCGAGATGTACCCGGTGCCGCCCAAGGCCGACACCTACGCCACCACCGAGCGCTACATCGGCAACTACTTCAAAAGTCGCGGCGATCGCGCCGACTGGATCCTGGCGAGCAAGATTGCCGGCCCCGGCAACACCATCGACTACATCCGCGACAAAAACCTGCGGCACAATCGCCAACACATCAGCGAAGCCGTGGATGCCAGCCTCAAGCGCCTGCAAACCGACTACATCGACCTGTATCAGCTGCACTGGCCGGAACGCAGCACCAATTTCTTCGGTCAGCTCGGTTACAAGCACAAGATAGAAGCCAATCTGACGCCACTGGAAGATACCCTCGAAGCGTTGGACGAGCAGGTCAAGGCCGGCAAGATCCGCCACATCGGCCTGTCCAATGAAACCCCATGGGGCACCATGCGCTTTCTCGCCCTCGCCGAAGCCCGTGGCTGGCCCCGCGCGGTATCCATCCAGAACCCCTACAACCTGCTCAATCGCAGCTTCGAAGTCGGCCTGGCGGAGATTGCCATCCGCGAACAATGTGGCTTGCTGGCCTACTCGCCACTGGCGTTCGGCTTTCTGTCGGGCAAGTACGAAGGTGGCGCGCGTCCGCCCAAAGGTCGCCTGAGCCTCTACAGCCGCTTCAGCCGCTATTTCAACCCGCAGTCGGAAGCAGCGTGCAGCCGTTACGTGGCACTGGCCCGTAAACACGGCCTGGATCCGGCGCAGATGGCGCTGGCGTTCGTCACGCAACAGCCGTTCGTGACCAGCAACATCATTGGCGCCACGACGCTTGAGCAACTGGACAGCAACATTGCCAGCCTCGATTTGAAACTCTCGGATGAAGTGCTGGCGGGCATTGAGGCGATTCATCAGGATCAGCCGAACCCGGCACCGTAACTCACGTCGACGATCGTTCCCACGCTCTGCGTGGGAATGCATCCCGTGACGCTCCGCGTCACTTCCAAAGCGGACGCAGAGCGTCCATGGCGGCATTCCCACGCAGAGCATGGGAACGATCACGCTGCATTACAGCGACCGCGCAATAATCTCCTTCATGATTTCATTGGTCCCGGCATAGATCCGCTGCACCCGCGCATCCGCCCATGCCCGGGCGATCGGGTATTCCCACATGAATCCGTAACCGCCATGCAACTGCACGCATTCGTCGAGCACCTTGCATTGCAGGTCGGTGCCCCAGTACTTGGCCATCGCCGCTGTCGGCACGTCGAGCTTGCCTTGCAGATGCAGTTCCAGGCAGCGATCGACGAAGACCCGGCCGATCTGGATCTCGGTCGCCATTTCGGCGAGCTTGAAGCGGGTGTTCTGGAAGTCGGCGATGGCCTTGCCGAACGCCTTGCGCTCACGGGTGTAATCCAGCGTCCATTGCAGCGCCGCTTCGGCGGACGCCAGGCCGCCCACCGCGACCGTCAAGCGCTCCTGCGGCAATTCCTGCATCAGGTAAGCGAAGCCCATCCCGGCCTGCCCCAGCAGGTTTTCCTTGGGCACCCGAACATCCTGGAAGAACAGCTCCGAGGTGTCTTGAGCCTTCATGCCGACCTTTTCCAGGCGCTTGCCCTTGGCGAAACCCGGCGTGTTGGCCTCCACCAGAAACAGACTGGTGCCCTTCGCCCCCGCCTTCGGATCGGTCTTGGCCACGACGATCACCAGGTCAGCCAGAAAGCCGTTGGTGATGAAAGTCTTCGAACCGTTGATCACGTATTCGTCGCCTTCCAGCACCGCAGTAGTCTTCACCCCTTGCAGGTCGGAGCCGGCACCCGGCTCGGTCATGGCAATCGCAGTGACCATCTCGCCAGACACCAGTTTGGGCAGGTATTTGTGCTTCAGCGCCTCACTGCCGTAATGCAGGATATAAGGCGCAACAATGTCCGAATGAAGAGAAAATCCGATCCCGGTCAGCCCCAGACGACCGACCTCCTCGATCACCACTGCACTGTAGAGAAAGTCCGCCCCCAGCCCGCCGTATTCTTCCGGCAGATGCGAACAGAGCATCCCCGCCTCCCCCGCCTTGTTCCAGAGATTGCGGTCGATATAGCCTTGTTTTTCCCATTGCCCATGGAACGGCACGGCCTCTTTTTCGAGGAACGTTCGCACGCTGTCGCGAAAAAGTTCGTGCTCGGAGCTGAACAAGGTTCTGGGGATCATGCGTCACCTGTCGTTATTGTCAGACGGAATTGATCTTCAGAGACTAAGCCTCGCTTCCGATACAGGACACTGGACACATCCGACAAAAAATAAGACGATCCAGCCGTCTGGTGACCACTTTCCCCTATAAGAATAAAGTTGAATTATGTCTAACCAAGCCTCCAAGCCCTTGCGGCGCGTCAGCATCCTGGCTATCGACCGGGTTTTCGCTTCCACCCTCATGCAAGCCAAGGATTTCTTCCATCTGGCCAGCCTGCGCTATGGCAAACAACTGGGCCACGGCCTGACACCGGCGTTCGAAACCCGGCTGGTCAGCCCCGACGGCAAACCGGTGAACAGCTTCAGCGACGTGATCATGCCGGTGGATGGCGGCCTGGAAAATGCCGACGTCATCATCCTCCCCGCCTTCTGGGACGATTTCGACACGCTCTGCAAACGTTATCCACAGGTCCTGCCGTGGCTGCGCGAACAACACGCCCGCGGGGCAGTGCTGTGTGGCGAGGCCACGGGGGTGTTCTGGCTCGCCGAAGCCGGGCTGCTCAACGGCAAGGAAGCGACCACGTACTGGCGCTTCTTCAATGCTTTCGCCGAACGCTTCCCTCAGGTTCACCTCAACCAGGACAAACACCTGACCGACGCCGACAACCTGTATTGCGCCGGCGGCACCACCTCGGCCTGCGACCTCTACATTTACCTGATCGAGCGCTTTTGCGGTGCCAACGTGGCCCAGGCCGTGGCTCGCGACATTCTCTACGAAGTACAACGCAGCTATGCGCCGGGGCGGATCGGTTTCGGCGGGCAGAAACTGCACCAGGATGTGATCATCCTGCAGATCCAGCATTGGCTCGAAGAACACTTCGCCGATAAATTCCGCTTCGAAGACGTGGCCCGCGAACACGGCATGAGCATCCGCAACTTCATGCGACGTTTCCAGACCGCCACCGGCGATAAACCGCTGCATTACCTGCAACGCCTGCGCATCGAGACCGCCAAGGGCTTGTTGTCCGGCAGCCGCAAGAGCATCAAGACCATCAGCTATGAAGTCGGATACGACGATGCGAGCTTCTTCGCCCGCCTGTTCCGCCAGCATACGGAGTTGTCGCCGAATCAGTATCGGCAGCAGTTTCAGCAGGCGGCGTAGGCCGCCCCCGAATGATCGTTCCCACGCTCTGCGTGGGAATGCCGCCATGGACGCTCTGCGTCCGCTTCGGAATGTGACGCGGAGCGTCACGGGATGCATTCCCACGCGGAGCGTGGGAACGATCAATAAACAAAAAAGGCCTGCAATGCAGGCCCTTTTTATTTTCCGAAATGTCCTACGGCTTGTGCGCCCGGGACAGGAATTCGTGAGACTGCATTTCCAGCAAGCGGCTAAGCGTGCGCTGGAACTCGAAGGTCAGGCGACCGCCGGTGTAGAGGTCTTTAAGCTCGACTTCGGCAGAGATGATCAGCTTCACGTTGCGGTCGTAGAACTCGTCGACCATGTTGATAAAACGTCGGGCGATGTCGTCGGTGGTGACGCTCATCTGCTCGACGCCGCTGAGCAACACGGCATGGAAGATCTTGCCCAGTTCGATGTAGTCGTTCTGGCTGCGCGGGCCGTCGCACAGTTCGCGGAAGTCGAACCAGGCCACGTCATCGCAGGTGCGCACGGCGCGGATTTCACGGTTCTCGATCATCAGCACGTCGTTCTCGACGGCAGCCGTGCATTCCGGCGTCAGGGCCCGGAAGCTCTTGCGCAGGCTTTCCTGGGCGGCTTCGTCCAGCGGGAAGTGGAACAGCTCCGCTTGCTCGAGGTGACGCAGGCGGTAATCGACGCCGCTGTCGACGTTGACGATTTCGGTGTTCTGCTTGATCAGCGCAATGGCCGGCAGGAAGCGCGCACGTTGCAGGCCGTCCTTGTACAGACCGTCCGGCACGATGTTCGAGGTCGCGACCAGGGTCACGCCGTTCTTGAACAGCTCTTCCATCAGCGTGCCAAGGATCATGGCGTCGGTGATGTCGGAGACGAAGAATTCATCGAAGCAGATCACTCGCGTCTCGTCGGAAAAGCGCTTGGCGATGATCGTCAGCGGGTTTTTCTCGCCGCCCAGAGTCTTCATCTCTTCGTGCACGCGCTTCATGAAGCGGTGGAAGTGAGTGCGGGTCTTTTCCTTGAACGGCAGCGCTTCGAAGAAGGTGTCGACCAGGTAAGTCTTGCCGCGACCCACGCCGCCCCAGAAGTACAGGCCCTTGACCGGCGCCTGGTCTTTCTTGCCAAACAGCTTGCCGAGCAGGCCCGGTTTGTTCTGCGAGGCCGCGACCAGATCGTCGTACAGGCGCTGCAAATGACGCACTGCCGTTTCCTGCGCAGCATCGTGGAAGAATTCCGGGCGTTTCAGATCAGCTTGGTATCGTTCTAGGGGCGTCATAATTCGTTAGCAAGGCAACAAAAACGGGCCGTCACTGTAGCGACGGCCCGTGGGAATGGCAATCGGCCCTTGGTCGGACCGAACCGTTGTTTATTCCTGAACCGGTGTCAGCGCAACACGCAATGCGCCGATGGCAGCATCGCGAGCAGCACTGTCGGCGAAGGTCGGGCTGTCGGCCACGCACTCGCCTTCCAGCCAGACGCTGAAGCTCAGGTCTTCACTGCGTACGTCCAATGGCTGGCCGGATTGCAGTTGTTTGGTCACCTGACCTGCGGTTTTGCCATCGGCGAAGTGCCGCGACAGCAGCAGCTGCTCGCCATCGGCCGCCAGCAGACGGAAGCGGAAACTGCCATCGTCTTCACGGAAGCTGACAAAACGCGCGGCTTTCGCGGCTTTCTTCTTGGTGGTGGCAGCAACTTGAGTCTGGGCGACGAAAGAACGCAGGCCGACCGCTTCACGCAACTCGTTGAGGAACGGCGTGGCCACCGCACGGGCCTTTTTCGCGCCGTGTTGCAGGATGTCTTCCAGATCCGCCGGACGCTCGATCAGTTGGTGATAACGCTCGCGGGACTCGCCCAACTCGTTGTCCAGCAACTGGAACAGGCGATTCTTCGCCTCGCCCCAACCCAGGCCCTGGAGCAATTCGCTGCGGAATTCGTCGGCTTGTGCCGGTGTAGCGAACGCCTGGAACAAGGTGAACAGGTGCGAGTTGTCCGGATCTTTGGCTTCGCCCGGGGCACGGGAGTCGGTCACGATCCGCGAAATCGCGTCTTTCATCTCTTTGGCGCTGCTGAACAACGGAATGGTGTTGTCGTAGCTCTTCGACATCTTGCGACCATCGAGGCCTGGCAGCGTGGCGACGCTTTCCTCGATCAGCGCTTCGGGCATGGTGAAGAACTCCTTGCCTTGGCCGAACAAGTGGTTGAAGCGCTGGCCGATGTCCCGGGCCATTTCCACGTGCTGAATCTGGTCACGACCAACCGGCACCTTGTGGGCGTTGAACATCAGGATGTCCGCGGCCATCAGCACCGGGTAGCTGTACAGGCCCATGGTGATGCCCGCGTCCGGGTCTTCGCCGGTCTCGACGTTCTTGTCCACCGACGCCTTGTAGGCGTGGGCGCGGTTGAGCAGGCCCTTGGCGGCCACGCAGGTCAGCAGCCAGGTCAGCTCTGGGATTTCCGGGATGTCGGACTGGCGATAGAACGTCACACGGTCCACATCCAGGCCACCAGCCAGCCAGGTCGCGGCGATTTCCAGACGCGAGCGCTGGATGCGCTGCGGGTCATCGCATTTGATCAGGGCGTGGTAGTCGGCCAGGAAGTAGAACGAATCGGCATTGCTGTCACGGCTGGCGAGGATCGCCGGGCGGATAGCCCCGGCGTAGTTGCCCAGGTGCGGCGTGCCGGTGGTGGTAATGCCGGTGAGGATACGGGTACGAGTCGTCATGGGTAATCGCTTGTCAGACTGCAATCAATTCGAAAGACGCGGCAGGATCAGATCCTTGAGATCGGTCAGCTTGCCATGAAAAAAGTGTCCGCATTCTGCCACTTTCAGCAGCTCATGGGGGCGATCGAGTGCGTCGGACCAATCGTAAACGAGTTGCGGATCGATCACTTCGTCGGTTTCCGGCTGGATCAGGGTCAATGTACCTTGTTGCGGCAGTTGATCCTGATCGCTCAGACGCATGACGGCAGGCGCGACCATGAACAGATGTTTGAGCTGCTCGCCCTTGGCTTCCAGGCGTCCGCCGAGACTGGCTGCAACAAAACCGCCGAAGGAGAAACCGAACAGGGTCAAAGGTAATTCAGGATGTTTGGTTCGCAGCCACTCGGCCGCGGCCTGGGCATCGTCGACTTCACCGGTGCCCATGTCGTGCGAGCCTTCGCTAGCGCCGACGCCACGGTAGTTGAAACGCAAGGTAATCAAACCGGCGTCGCGCGCGGTGCGCTGCAAGGTCGATACGACCTTGTTGAGCATGGTGCCGCCCTGCACCGGGTTTGGATGACAGATCAGCGCCAGGCCGCGGGGCTGTTCAATATCCAGGTAAAGGGCTTCCAGTTGACCCACCGGGCCATCAATCACTACAGGGGTTTCGCGCATAAGCAAGGAAGGAACTCCGTGACCTCGAATCGGGTCGACTCGTCTAGCAAATTGTCTGTGCCAATCTATTGCGAGTGAATCGCGGTATACAGCGCAGGTTCGAGCCGTTAACGTAAAGCAAAGCCGTTTATAGAGGAAGGACTCGTGGAACACTCGCTCTTAGTTTGGTTGTTGCCGACTCTTGCCCTGGTTGTGGGTGTCGCCATTGGATTCCTGATCGCTCGCCTGGCGCCGAATGCCGCTCCGAGCAGCACGCAACGTCAGCTGGATGACATTCAGGAACGTTTCGACAGTTATCAGAACGAGGTGGTCACCCACTTCAACAGCACTGCAACCCTGGTCAAGAAACTGACTCAGAGCTATCAGGAAGTGCAGGATCATCTCGCCGAGGGCGCCAACCGTCTGGCCCTGGACGAGCAGACTCGCCAACGCTTGCTGGCTGCCCTGCATGCCGACGCGGTACAGGCTCCACGGGAACGCCTGACGCCACCGCGCGATCAGGAACCGCCTCGCGATTACGCCCCCAAAGCCCCGAACGCGCCGGGCATGCTCGATGAGCATTACGGCCTGAAGAAGTAATCAGGTTTCGCGCACCACAAAAAGCCCTCGGACGAGTGATTGTCCGGGGGCTTTTTTAATTCTGAAGTTTTCATCGCATGAACAAGGGCACAAAAAAATGCCCGATCCTTTAAGGATCGGGCATTTCATTTCGGGGAGAGATCAGCCTCTTATGGGTACTGCTGAACAGTGCCTTGCTGTTGCTGACCGCCATATTGCTGGCCCGGAATCGCCTTCAGGTTAACCTCAACGCGGCGGTTCTGTGCCCGGCCATTGGTATCGCCGTTGCTGGCAATCGGGTTATCCGGCCCTGCGCCGCGTGCCGACAGGTTGGCGCCGCTGACACCCTGGGAGGTCAGGTAAGTCGCTACGCTCTGGGCGCGACGCTGGGACAGGTCCATGTTGTGCTGGCGGCTGCCGGTGCTGTCGGTGTAGCCAACGATCTCGATCTGGTTCTGGTTGAACTCCTTGAGCGAGCCCGCCAGGTTGTTCAGCGGCTGGTAGAAGCTTGAGGCAATGTTCGCCGAATCGGTGGCGAACGTGATGTTGCCCGGCATGATCAGCTTGATCTGATCGCCCTGGCGCTGCACCTCAACCCCGGTGTTGGCCATGCTGGCGCGCAGCTTTTTCTCTTGCTGGTCGGCGTAGTAACCGTAACCGGCGGCAGAGGCACCCACCACGGCGGCGCCAATCAGCGCGCCCTTGCCACGGTTATCGTGACTGATGGCAGCACCGGCCAGCGCACCGGCCAGGGCGCCGAGGCCACCGTATTTGGCGGTTTTGCTCATGCCCGTGGAGCTGCCATCGGCCTGACCCTGGTTGTCATAAGGGTTCGGCGATGCACAACCGGACAACAGAGCCACTGCAGTAGCGACAACAATCAAACGACGCGAGGTGAACATGGAGGAGCTCCTACTTTTTTTGCATTCTGTGGTGCAACGGACTTAAGCAATGAACCTTTGCGGGCGTTGGATCACTGGCAACGACAAAAATTCCGTCAGAGCCCTTCAAGCTCGCACAAAGGGGTTACCGCGCATTTCATCGCCCAGACAGGTGTCCGGACCATGCCCGGCCACTACGGTTGCCTCTTCGTCGAGGGTATACAACCGCTGCTTGATCGATCGCACGAGCGTTGCCTGATCGCCACCCCACAAATCCGTGCGCCCTACCCCGCGACGAAACAACGTGTCACCGGCAATCAGCAGCTTAGCCTCTGAAAACCAAAAGCTCATGGAACCCGGTGTATGACCAGGAGTATGCAACGCCACACCACAACCGCAAGCCAGCTCTTCTTCGTCGGCCAACCAGCGATCCGGCGATGGCACTGGGGTGTAAGGCACGCCGAACATCTGGCACTGCATCTCCAGATTGTCCCAGAGGAATTGATCTTCCTTATGCAGGTGCAGCGACGCGCCGGTTTTCTCCTTCAACTGACCGGAGGCCAGGAAGTGATCGAGGTGCGCGTGAGTGTGAATGATGCTGACCACCTTCAGGCCCAAGGCGTCGAGACGGGCGAGGATCACTTCGTGATTGCCACCAGGATCGACAACGATGGCCTTTTTGGTGATGGGGTCGCCGATGATTGTGCAGTTGCACTGGAGAGGGCCAACGGGGAAGGTTTCGCGGATGAGGGTGGGTTGCTGAGACATCGGGCACGCTCGGAAAACAGGAATGGCCAATTCTGGCACAAAATCGCATTAATCCATTTACACCTAATCGCATCGTAAAAATGCGTTACCCCAACACCCCCAACTCCTTAGCCCTTGCCACCGCCTGGGTCCTGCGCTCTACCCCAAGCTTACTGTTGATATGACTGGCGTGTGTCTTCACCGTATGCAGCGAAATGAACAACTGATCACTGATTTCCTGATTCGAACAGCCTTGGGCAATCAGTCGCAGAACGGCCAGTTCACGCGTACTGAGTTGTTCGGCAGCAGGCGATGACTCAACCACCGGGCGGGAGACCATGGCCGGAAGCTTTTCCAAGAGATGCTGCGATACCGTCGTCGGCGCACAGAGTTGAAGTTGCCCACGCAGCCAGTCCGGGTGCTCGGCCAGTAATCGGTCAAACGGTTGCAGGACGCCTCCGGCGGCCGCTTCCAAAGCCTGGGCCAGCGCCTTGCGGGCCTCGGGTTCGCGTCCGCCCGCCAACAACAGCGTAACGTTCTGATTCAGCGCCATCACGCTGAGCAACTGCCGGCCGCTGCGCTGACCGTGTTCATGCAGCGCATTCAGGCGCCCTTCGGCGAGCATGGGCTGGCCCTTCATCATGTCCAGCACCGCCTGTTGCAACTCAATGTGCAGCGGCAGTTGTGGATGGAATTCCGGGGGGGCCGCCGGGTGCTCGCCGTTGTAAGTTTGGCCCAGTCGCGCAAGCCAGGCTTCGGCCAGATCGGTGCGGCCCTGAGCCAGCCAGAGTTCACATTTGACCAGGGTAATCATCGCCAGATAGTAAATCGGCGGGACGTCCCAGATGTGCATCAGGCGCTCGGCCTCGGCAAGTTCGGCGAAGGCCTTCGCGAATTCGCCGCTGTTGCCCTCCAGCCGGGCAATCACGCAGTGGCCGATCAAAACGCTGATATCGCGACAGGCCCGGGCTTCGCCCAACCCCGCTTGCAAACGTGCCCGTGCGGCCTGGGGTTGCAAGCGCAGCGCCAGCAAAAAACCCTCGTACAAGGTCAAGCGCGCGCGCACCGCATAAAGCCGTTGTGGGGATAAACCTCGCAGGCGTTGCAGCCCCTGACGGACTTCATCCAGTGAACGCAGGATCTCCCCTCGCGCCTGCAACACCCGGGCACGGTCGTAATGGGCCAAGGCCTCGAACAATGGATTGCCAACGCGCTGTGCCAACTCCAGCGAATCACGATTCAAACCCCGCGCACGCCACAAGTCGCCATCGGCAATCGCCAGATTGGACAATGTCGACAGGCACATCAGTCGCTGTCCATACCGTTTGGCAGGCAGGCTTTCCAGCGCTTCGGTGCAATAGAGCATGGTCAGCTCGCGGTTGCCTCGCCCCCGGGCAATGATCCCGCTCAGGGCCAGCCATTGCGCCAACATGGATTTTTGCGCAGTAGCCGACGGCGCCGGCAGGAAGCGGCTCAGGTGGCTGGCCAACTCTTCGGCGGCGTCCAGTTGACAGGCCAGCCCCAATGCCCAGCTGTAGAGCACGATCAGCCGTGGCGTGCTGATCAGCAGGCTATCGGGCAAGTCCATTTTCCAGCGCAGCAACATGCCGACGTTCTGCTCGGCCAGCAGTTGTTCTTCCGAGAGGTTTTGCACCAGATTCGCCGCGACATCCAGGTGCCCGGCGCGCAAGGCCTGCTCCACCGCCTCATCGAGCAGCCCTTGGGCGTTGAACCAACGGCAGGCGCGCAGGTGCAAACTGGCCGCCGGCACCATCGCCTGGGCGGTGGGCCGGCTGCGCAGCAGGTCGGAAAAAAGGTGGTGATAGCGATACCAGTGACCGTGTTCGTCCAGCGGCACCAGAAACACCTGATGCGCCAGCAGGAAACGCAAGATTTCGGCGCTGTCATGGGCTTCGCGCACAGCGTCGCACAGTTCACTGCAAAAGCGCTCCTGGGGCGCGGTGTCGTACAGGAATGACTGCACCTCGGCGGGCAGGCAATCGATGACTTCTTCGAGCAGGTAATCGCGAATCAGCCCTTCCCCGCCGTACAGCGACTGGGGCAATGCACCCTCGCTGCCCACCTCGGAGGCCGCCAATAGCCAAAAACGCAGCCCTGCCACCCAGCCTTCGCTGCGCTGGATCAAACTCTCCAGCGCCTCGCCACGCAATGAAATGCTGTGTCGATCAAGCAGGCTCAGGGCTTCATCATGGGTCAACCGAAGATCCTGCTCATGCAACTCAAGCAGTTGCCGCGACAGCCGCAGGCGTGCCAGATGCCAGTCAGGACGCTGCCGACTGGTGACCATGACCAACAGGCCATCGGGTAAATGATTGAGGAAAAACTGCAAACAACGATCAAGCACCGGGCCCTGGGCCAGATGATAGTCATCAAGTACCAACAGCAGCGGTGTGTTGGGTGAGAGGTGCATGGCCAGTTCATCGAGCAAACCGTCCAGCCATTCTTCAAAGGCGAATGGTTGATGACGTTGGCGCATTTTCAGCAACCCCAACGCCTGGCTGCCCAGTTGTGGAAAGTAGTCCTGAAGACCTTCGAGCAGGCGCTCAAGAAAACGGCCGGGATCACTGTCCCGCAGACTCAAGCCCAGCCACAGGCTTTGCCAGTGATCCGGCAACCCCTGACAAAACTCCACCGCCAATGAACTCTTGCCGAACCCTGCCGGCGCGCTGACCAGCAACAGCCTGCCACCGAGACCTGCACTCAGGCGCTCGCACAGACGCGGCCGCAACACATGGCCGGCGGGCAGCGGAGGCCGGAAAAAGCGCCCGTCCAGTGCCGCGACGGCAACGCTTGCAGGGCCCGGAAGTGGGGACAGATCAGTCATGGCCGGCTCTTGTTTGAAATACTGATGGCGGCGTTACAGATGTCCGCAGCCTAGCGGTAAACGAAGAGCTATTGAAGGTTATTGCTACAAATGGCTACAAAAAGACTACGAGCAAAAATGTCGGTAAACCGGACAGCCACACCAGACAACGATCTTTATGAACTGCCAAAAAAAAACGCCCCGAACCAGTCGGGGCGTTTTTTCGAGGATGCGGCCTCGGTTTACAACGTATTAGCGAACGCCTTCCTGACGCAACGCGGCCGGAGTGAAGTCCGCGGTGCTGGCGGTGAAGCCGAAGTTATACGCCGACTTCTCTTCGTTCTTCATGCCCAGCGCCAGGTAGCGGCCCGATTGCAGGTCGTACAGGGTTTCGAGGGCGTACCACGGCACTTGCTTGTCGTAGTAGTTCTCGGCGTGAGCCTCGGCGACGCGCCACAGTTGACCGCGACCGTCGTAGTGGTCGATCACGGCTGCCTGCCAGGTGTCTTCGTCGATGTAGAAGTCACGCTTGGCGTAGATGTGACGCTGACCTTCCTTCAGGGTCGCGACCACATGCCAGACCCGGCGCAGCTCGTAACGAGCCAGGTCCTGGTTGATGTGACCGGCCTTGATAACGTCGGTGTACTTCAGTTTCGGATCGTCGAGCTTGTAGCTGTCGGAGGCGATGTACATCTCTTTCTTGCCTTCGAGCTTCCAGTCGTAACGGTCCGGTGCACCGTTGTACATGTCCAGGTTGTCGGAGGTACGCAGGCCGTCGGCAGCGGTGCCCGGCCCGTCATAGGACACTTGCGGCGCACGACGCACTCGACGCTGGCCGGCGTTGTAGACCCACGCCGAACGCGGTTCTTTTACCTGGTCGAGGGTTTCGTGCACCAGCAGCACACCACCAGCCAGACGTGCCGGGGCGGTCACTTTCTGCTTGAAGTAGAACAGGATGTTGCCCGGGTTTTTCGGGTCGAAATCCTTCATCTTGTCGCGGAACACGAACTGGTCTTCGAAGTACACCATGCTGAACGAGCCGTTCGGTTGCGGCGTGGCCTGGGTTACCAGACGGGTCACGCTGCCGCCACGATAGCGGGTGATGTGGTTCCAGATCACCTCAACGCCGCTTTTTGGAATCGGGAACGGGATCGCGGTTTCGAAGTTTTCCAGACCGTTGCCGCCGGACACCAGATTAGTGTTGGTGGCGTTCTTCTTGATGGCGGCAAACACGTCATCCGGCACGGTGGCACCGCGATGGGACGGGTAAACCGGCATCTTGAAGGTTTCCGGGTAGCGCTTGAACATCGCGTACTGGCCCGGCGCAAGCTTGTCCTTGTACTGGTCGACGTTCTGCGCGGTGATGGTGAACAGCGGTTTCTCACTCGGGAACGGATCAGCCAGGAAACCCTTGCTGTCCACGGAACCGGCGTTTTTCGGCATGGGTTTCCAGGCCGGGATCGAACCGTCGGCGTTACCCGCCATCTCGGCGCCCATCGGGGTCAGGCTCTTGCCCAGCTTGTCCGCTTCGGCCGCAGGGACCGCCGCCATGACACCGGTCGCCAGCAGCGAAAGCCCCAGAACACCAACGTGGAACAGACTCTTTGTTATTTTCATAAATGTGTTCGTCCTGAAAATACAGTGCTTAGAAGTTCACGCCGAAGCTGAGCGCAACGAAGTCGCGGTCATCTACGGTGGTGTACTTGCCGTCGAAGAAGTTGGTGTACGCCAGGCTCGCGGTGTAGGTGTTCTGGTATTCGGCATCGAGACCCAGGCTCACCGCTTTACGACCTTCCTCGAAGTTGCCGCCAGGGCCAGGCGAGTAACCGCTCACGTCGTGGGACCAGGCCACGTTCGGTTTGAGGTTCACACCGGCGAATACATCGGGATATTCCCAAATGGCCCGGGCGCGATACCCCCACGAAGTGGCCGTAGTGAAGCCGTCGTCGTTGCAATTGCGGCTGCGGTTGTTGGTAGCGGCACCTGCGCCGGCACCATTGATGGTGCTGGTGTTGAGGATCGCCGAGCAGGTATCGAGGCCACCGGTGGACGGCAGTTCGCCAGGCCCGTAGACCGGGTCACGGCCGTAACGGACGTCGGAGCTGCTTTCCAGGCCGCCGACGTGGGTCACGCCCACTTCGCCCACCAGGGTCAGACGGCTGGCGCCCATGACCTGATCGAAGAAGTGCGTCAGGGTGGTCTGGAACTGGGTGATTTCCTTGCGGCGATAGCCGTGCAAGTCCTGACCCGGTACACCATTAAGCAGCGAAGCATTGGTCAGAGCGCCGCCCAACGGGCGCACGCCGGCGAACAGAATGTCGGTGGAGTTGAGCTGCACCGGCGCGTTCGGACGGTAGCTGATCTCGCCGCTCCACGCCGTACCGGTGGGCAGGGTGGTGGAGAAGCTCAGGCCGTAGAGGCGGATGTCTTCCGGGTACTCGACGAAGTACTGTGAGTTACCCGCGACCACCAATGGCGCCAGAGCCCGAAGCGCCCCCGGCAAGGCCGCTGCCCGTGCATAGGCCGATGCTGGAGCACCCGTAGCGCTGAAGATCGGCGCACGGCTGTGATAATTCATGAAGTAGGCACCGAACTCGGTATCCAGCGGCTCGAACATGTATTTGAGGGACGCGCCCCACTGGCCGCTGTCCCGAGCATCGCGATCCGCGCCACGGCGCACCAGCACACCTTCTTCGTTGACGTCGACGCCCAGCCTGGTCAATGTCGGCAGGGCGGCGGCCGGAATGGTCGAGCGCTTGTTCAGCACGCGCAGGTTGTTGTCGCAACCGTCGGCAATGATGTCGGGCTGGGAGAAAAAGGTGCCGCAGTTATCGACGACGGTCTGGTCCCATTCCAGCTGATAGAAAGCTTCGGCCGACAGGGTGTCGGTGAGGCTCTGGGACACGTAGAACATGTTGACCGGGATCAGACCTTCCTTGACCTCGGCACCTGGACGACGGAACGCGGACACGTCGATCGGGTTGATCGAGTTGATGCCGCCGCCGATGAAAGTACTTTCACCCCAACTCACGACCTGCTTGCCCAGACGCACGGAACCCGGCTGATCGGCAATGGAGTAATTGTGGTAGACGAACGCGTCGAGAATCTGGCCGCCGGAGGACTTGGCGCCTTCCTTGCGGTTGCTGTCGCTGATGTCCTTGAACTCGCGGCTTTCATCCTTGAGTTCGAAGTCGTACCAGTATTTGCCCCGGACGAAGACACCAGTGTCGCCGTATTTCAATTCAAGGTCATGGATACCCTTGAAGATCTTCGAGAAGGTTTCGCCGCTCTTGAAGTTGGCATGACCGTCATCGGACGTCTGGGACAGGCCGTGGCCCCCGTTATTGACGCCGATGAGGTTTTTGTTGGGACTCTGAGTAGACCAACTGGCTCCGATCGACAGGGATGAGTCGAATTGGCCTTCGATTTCACCGACGTTGAAACTGACGCCGAATGCTGGCCCGGCGAGCGAAGAAGCAAGACTGACCGCCAGGGGCAGTTTCGCCCGGCGCCAGAACTGGTTTACTGATGTCATCGACGCTACTCCATGTGCATTATTGTTATGGCTTAGTACTTTTAAAAACGCTGTGGGTGACCGGAAGCCAGGCGGTCCGAAGTCACTCCAAAGTTGCATCGCCCCGTTTATTGCGTGAGCTCCGTTCTTAAAAATCCTTGAGCGGACTATAGCCAGCAGGTAGTAGTGCTTGATCCCTCTAAAGTGTGATTTGCGCTGCCGGCCACTCTGGAACAGTCCTTTCGCCAGTCCGACACATGTCGGCACGGCAAGGATGGCTGAAAATTCGGATTTCACAAGCCAAGCGCTTGCTTGGTGGCTCTGGCGTGCCCTTTCGGGCACGCCGGATGACGCTTAAAGCGTCGAGAGGAAGGTGCTGTTGTTGGCCTGCCATTCGGTGATGTCGACGCGGATACGCTTCTTGTCGAGCTTGCCGACGCTGGTCTTGGGAATTTCAGTAACAATGGCGATCTGGCTCGGGATGGCCCACTTGCTCAGGTGCCCCTGTTCAACAAACGGCTTGAGGTGCTCCTTGAGTTCCCTGGCCCCGATCTCTTGCCCTTCGCGAACCACCAACAGCGCAAACGGTCGCTCGCCCCACTGCGGATCGGCGATACCCACTACTGCTACTTCGCGTACCGCAGGATGGCGGCTGATCAGGTCTTCCAGGTCCAGGGAGGAGATCCATTCGCCACCGGTCTTGATCACGTCCTTGATCCGGTCGCGGATGTCGATCACCCCCATGCTGTCCAGGGTCGCCACGTCACCGGTGTGCAGCCAACCCCCGGCCCAGAGCTCGGCGCCCTTCTGCGGTTCGTTGAAGTAACCCTCGGTGAGCCACGGCGCACGCAGCACCAGTTCGCCCTGGGTTTCGCCATCGGCAGGCAGGAAGTTGCCGTCGGTGTCGACGATTGCCGCCTCAACCAACGGCCCCGGCACACCAGCCTTGATCCGGTAGGTGGTGCGTTCGTCTTCGGTGCCGGCCATCAGCTCATCGTTGAGGTGGGCGCAGGATACCAACGGCCCGGTTTCCGACATGCCGTAAGCGGCAGTCAATTGAATGCCCTTGGCCTTGGCGGCGTCGTACAGCGCATGGTTGAGCGCACTGCCGCCGATGACGATTTTCCAGCCACCGAAATCGACGTTTTGCGCCGCCTTGGCATTGAGGACCATTTGCAGGATGGTTGGCACGCAGTGGGAAAAGCTCACCTTCTCCTTGCGCCACAGCTCCACCAGATACTCGGGGTCGTAACGGCCCGGATAGACCTGCTTGAGCCCAAGCATGGTCGCCACATACGGCAAGCCCCAGGCGTGCACATGAAACATCGGAGTGATCGGCATGTACACGTCGTTGGTGCCCAACAGCCGCACGCTGTCGATGGCGCCCATGATGGTCGACACGCCCATGGTATGCAGCACCAGCTGCCGATGGGTGAAATACACGCCTTTGGGGTTACCGGTGGTGCCGGTGGTGTAGAACGTGGTGGCCACCGAGTTCTCGTCGAAATCCTGGAAGTCGTACTGCGGGCTCGCCGCGGCCAGCAGTTGCTCGTACTCGCCGACAAGGTTCGGCAGCTCGGCAGTCTTTTCCGGCAAGTCGGTCAGCAGCAGGGTTTTCTCCACCGTGGTCAGGTGCCCGGCAATCGCCTTGTACAAACCGACGAACTCGCTGTTGACCAGCACAAAGCGGTCCTCGGCGTGGTTCATGGTGTAGAGAATCTGTTCTGGCGACAGGCGCACGTTAATGGTGTGGATCACCGCGCCGATCATCGGGATGGCGAACATGCATTCCAGGTAGCGATGGCTGTCCCAGTCCATAACCGCCACGGTATCCCCGGCCTTCACGCCGGCCGCTGTCAGCACATTGGCCAGCCGTGCGACCCGCTCGATCAGGGTCGGATAGCTGTAGCGCAACTGATCGCGATAGATGATCTCGCGAGTTTTTTCGTAACGGGCGCCGGACATCAACAGCCGTTTAATCAACAGCGGATACTGGTAAGCGCCCTCGGCTGGAGGAATAACGCGAGTCTGCAACATAAGAGTCCCTTTTTGACTGCACAGTCTTGGCTGCTAAAGCTAAGCACTCTAGAGGCCTTGAACGCCAGTCAAATCAGCCAAAGGTATGATTTGCAGAGCCGTACAAATGCTAGCTTTGAGCCAGCATTTGCAGGAGTTCGTGATCCATCATGTGAACTGTAGGGAGAAATCAATGCATCTCGGTGAACGCGAGTTTCACGCCGATGGCGATCAGCACCGCGCCCATGGTCCGGTCGAACCAGTGGCCCATGCGGGCAAATCCGGCGCGCACGCGTTGTTGACTGAACAGCATCGCCACCAGGCAAAACCAGATAGCCGTTGCCGCTGCCAGATAGATCCCGTAACCGGCCTGTACCGCCAGCGGTGTGTGCGGGTTGATCACCACGGTGAACAGCGACAGGAAAAACAGCGTGGCTTTCGGGTTCAGGCCATTGGTCACGAATCCTGAAGTGAAGGCGCCCCGCGCGGTGCGTTCGCCGGCTTCCTGATGCAGGTCGTCAGCCGCAGGCGGGGCTGGTTGCGCACGCAAGGCCTTGAAGCCGATATACAGCAGGTACGCGGCAGCGGCCCATTTCAAGGCGTTGAACAGCACGATCGACTGGGACACGATCAGCCCGATCCCCAACAGCGAATAGCCGACGTGCAGGAAAATCGCTGAGCCAACGCCCAACGCCGTCCAGGTCCCGGCACGGCGCCCATGGGTCACGCTCTCACGAACCACCACGGCGAAATCCGGGCCGGGGCTGGCGACAGCCAGCAGGTGAATCAGGGCAACGGTCAAGAACTCTGTCCAGTACATGGGGGCTCCTTTTGGCCAAGCGTAACTGTTTGTTTCATCTGGTAGGCTCGGCAGATTACGCCTTCAGTTCAATGCACAAAAGGTACAGTTGATGACGAACACTCGCCGCGCCGTTTTCCTCGACCATCCGTCCCTGGACCTCGGCGATCTCGACCTCAGCCCACTACGCGAGTGCTTCAGCGACTTGCAGCTGTTCGCCCAGACCACGCCTGCGCAGGTGATCGAACGCCTCAAAGGCGCCACTGTCGCCATCACCAATAAAATCCTGATCGATGCGGCGGCCATGGCGGCCAGCCCCGAGTTGAAGCTGATTCTGATTACCGCCACCGGCACCAACAACGTCGACCTGGCCGCCGCCCGCGCCCATGGGATCACCGTTTGCAATTGCCAGGGTTACGGCACGCCGTCAGTGGCTCAGCACACGATCATGTTGTTGCTGAACCTGGCGACGCGCCTGGCTGACTATCAAAAAGCCGTCGCCGAAGGTCGCTGGCAGCAGGCGAAACAGTTCTGCCTGCTGGATTACCCGATCGTCGAACTCGAAGGCAAAACCCTCGGTCTGCTGGGTCACGGTGAACTGGGCGGCGCCGTCGCGCGGCTGGCCGAAGCGTTCGGCATGCGCGTCTTGTTGGGGCAGATTCCGGGCCGCCCTGCCCGCCCGGATCGCTTGCCATTGAATGAACTGCTGCCGCAAATCGACGCCCTGACCCTGCACTGCCCGCTCAACGAACACACCCGCCACTTCATTGGCGCCCGTGAACTGGCCTCGATGAAACCCGGTGCCTTCGTGGTCAACACCGCGCGCGGCGGTTTGATTGACGAACAAGCATTGGCCGATGCCCTGCGCAACGGCCATCTGGGCGGCGCGGCCACCGACGTGTTGAGTGTCGAACCACCGACTGCGGGCAATCCACTGCTGGCCCAGGACATTCCACGGCTGATCGTCACCCCGCACAACGCCTGGGGTAGCCGCGAGGCGCGGCAGCGAATCGTTGGCCAGTTGACGGAAAACGCTCAGGCTTACTTCAGCGGTAAAGCGCTGCGGGTCGTCAGTTGATAAACTGCGGCACTTTTTTTCAAGGAGCAGAGTATGGATCCGCGCAGTGAAGTACTGCTTCGTCAGGCCGAGTTGTTCCAGGGTTCGGTGCTGCTGGCCGGTTTGCCCGCCGACGACTTGCTGGGTCGCTTGCCCGATGCCCACGGCTGGTGCTGGCACGCCGGCGATCAAGCAGCACTGGACGCCCGTTTCGCCGAGCGCAGCCATTTTGGCGTGAATGCGCCCGAGCGCAAATTCGACAGCGCCGTGGTGTTTCTGCCCAAATCCAAGGACCTGACCGACTACCTCCTCAACGCCCTCGCCTCTCGTCTGGCCGGTCGTGAGTTGTATCTGGTCGGCGAAAAACGCAGCGGCATCGAAGGCGCGACCAAGCAGTTGAACCCCTTCGGCAAACCACGCAAGCTCGACAGCGCACGGCATTGCCAGCTCTGGCAGGTCACCGTGGCCAATGCGCCAGAAGCCAAATCGCTGGAAAGCCTGGCCCAGACCTATGAACTGCCATTGGCCGAAGGGCCGTTGAAAGTCATCAGCCTGCCAGGCGTGTTCAGCCATGGTCGACTGGATCGCGGCAGTGCCCTGTTGCTGGAGCATCTGGACAAACTGCCTAGCGGCCACTTGCTGGACTTCGGTTGCGGCGCAGGCGTGTTGGGGGCGGCGGTCAAGCGACGTTACCCGCACAACCAGGTCACCCTGCTCGATGTCGACGCGTTTGCCGCCGCCAGCAGTCGCCTGACCCTGGCCGCCAACGGTCTGGAAGCGGAAGTGATGACCGGTGACGGCATCGATGCCGCGCCCATGGGTTTGAGCGCGATTCTGAGCAATCCACCGTTCCATGTCGGCGTACACACCGACTACTTCGCCACAGAGAACTTGCTGCGAAAAGCGGCCAAACATCTGAAAAACGGCGGCGAACTGCGGCTGGTCGCGAACAGCTTCCTGAAGTATCAACCACTGATCGAAGAGCACTTGGGCGTGTGCGCAATCAAAGCTGAAGGCCAGGGTTTCCGAATCTACCGGGCCAAGCGCGGCTGAAAACGCTTTTGCAAAAGAGGGCTTGCCCAATCGGATTTGCCTAGGCAGAATCCGCTCCGTCCTAGGGGAGTAGTCTCCCACGAGCGCCATGCTCGTCCGGCATACGTCAACATACTTGGTCCTCAGACCATGGCGTATGCGACCCAAGCGTCCGCACCAGACGGATCGCAGGGTTTGACAAGACCTATGACACGAACACCTTACCCGGGGCGGGAAGGCTGTACGTGTCATAGCCGTGTCGACCCGCCCCTTAGGAAAACCCTGATGATGCTGGACTCTCTACTCGTTCCCACCGCAATCGTTGCCTTGGCCGAAATCGGCGACAAGACGCAACTGCTCGCGCTCATTCTCGCGGCACGCTTTCGCAAACCCTGGCCGATCATCGCCGGCATCGTCGCCGCGACCCTGGCCAACCACGCGGCGGCCGGTGCGGTAGGCGCCTGGTTTGGCAGTTTCTTCTCGAATGCGACGCTGCACTGGATCCTCGCCGCGAGCTTCGCCGCCACCGCGCTGTGGACGTTGGTGCCGGACAAGATGGACGAAGACGAAGCCAGCACCGCCCGCAAGTTCGGGCCGTTCCTGACCACGCTGATTGCGTTCTTCCTCGCAGAGATGGGCGACAAGACCCAAGTCGCGACCGTGATGCTCGCCGCTCAATACCCGGATCTCTGGCTGGTGATCCTCGGCACCACCGCCGGGATGTTGATTGCCAACGTGCCGGTGGTACTGGCGGGTAACTTTGCCGCGGAAAAACTGCCCCTGACCCTGATCCGTCGCCTGGCGGCGTCGGCGTTCTTCATCCTGGCGATTGTCGCAGTGTACAAGGCGATGCAGAGCAGTGGGTGGGTTTGACACGATAACCCGATCATTCCCACGCTCTGCGTGGGAATGCATCCGGTGACGCTCCGCGTCACGACGTTAAAGCGGACGCGGAGCGCCCATGGCGGCGTTCCCACGCAGAGCGTGGGAACGATCACTTAACTTGCAGCTTGCAGCTCATTTCTTGGCGCTGTTGTAAAGCGGCATAACCTTCGGAATCGCCGCCTGCAACGACGCAATCCGACTGGCCGACGCCGGGTGAGTGCTCAAGAACTCTGGCGGTGCGCCTTCCGAGGCTTTGCTCATTTTGTTCCACAGGGTGATTGCAGAGTTCGGGTTGTAACCGGCGCGGGCGGCCAGTTCGAGGCCGATCAAGTCGGCTTCGTTTTCGTTCTCGCGACTGTTGGGCAAAGTCATGCCGTATTTGGCCACGGTGTCCGCCAGGGCCAGGCTGTCCTGCCCCAGACCGAGCAACGCACCGGCGCCCTGCTTGGCCATTTCGAGACCGTAAGCCCTGGACATCGCTTCACGACTGTGCTCGCGCAAGGCGTGAGCGATTTCATGGCCGATGATGGCGGCGATTTCGTCGTCAGTGAGTTGCAGGGTGTCGATCAGCCCGGAGTAGAAAATGATCTTGCCGCCAGGCCCGCAGGAGGCATTCAGCTCGTCGCTCTTGATCAGGTTCACTTCCCATTGCCACTGGGCCGAATCCGGACGAAACACGGGTGCCTGGGCAATCAGGCGATTGGAGATCGCCTGGACGCGCTTGGCGTTGTTACTGGATTTGTCCAGCACGCCTTTGGTGCTCGCCTCCCCGATTGTCTGTTGATAAGACTGGGCGTACATCTGGTTGACCTCGGAGGTCGACAACATACTGAACATGTATTGCGTGCGCTCAACGCCCACAGCGCCACCGTTGGTGGTGTTGACCGACTGACAACCGGCAAGCAGCAGACTTGCACTCAGTGCACACAAAACCAATGTCTTACTCATCAAGAAGCTCCCTGGAAACATGCGGCGTATCCTAGGTGGGGATTTGTATCGGCGCCAGATACAACAGACGTGTAGCACGTACATTTCAGACAAATCCCCGATCACCGTAGGAAAAAATTCACACAACATTGCCCGCCCCGGGCCGATCACGGTCAGCAATGATTCATTTACGACATCCAGCACTCTAAAACAGCCAATTCGTTACACCTGGCTCATGCCCCACCGCCCCAGTGCCGATACAGCTCTGCAGACGTCCTCTTGCGTGCGGAGCACCCATGAAATTCAAGTCGATCCAGTTTTCCGTTGCCGCCCTGGCCGGCGCCATTGTGCTCAGCGTTGTCGCAGCCCTGGTGCTGTACGCGCTGTTTTCCGGTGCCCGGACCCAAGACATGGTCCAGCAACGGACTCAGGCGCAGTTCGAGCAAGTCATCGAACAGCGCCTGACGTCGCTGGCGCAAACCCAGGTCAGCCAGATCCAGCGCGAACTCGAAGCGCCGCTGCTGATTGCCGGCGGTCTGGTGCGGGTCAATACGTTGATAGGCACACCCGGCACCGACGGCCAGCCGCAACTGAGTCTGAGCCGTGAGCAACTGATCAGCCTGATCAAGGAAAACGTCGCCCGGAACCCGAAAATTCTCGGCACCTACATCGGTTGGGAAAAAAACGCCCTCGACCACAACGATGCGGCCTACGTCGACACCCAAGTGGTCGGCATCGACGCCAGCAACGGGCGCTTCCTGCCGTGGTGGTTCCGCAACGAAGACGGCAGCCTGGGCCTGGACAAACTGGTGGACGTCGACGACCAGAAAACCTTGTCCACCGGCGTGCGCGCCAGCGAGTACTACCTGTGCTCCAAGGAAACCAAGAAAGCCTGCGTGATCGATCCGGCGCCCTACAAGGTCGGCGACAAGATCGTCATGCTCGCGTCCTTCATTGAACCGATCATGCTCAACGGCGCGTTCCAGGGCATTGTCGGTGCCGACCTGTCGGTGAACTTCATCCAGGAAATGCTCCTGGGGGCGAATCAGAAACTGTACAGCGGCGCCGGGGAAATGGCCCTGATCGGCGGTAATGGTCGAATCGTCGCCTACACCAAAGACCCGAGCAAATTCGGCGAAAAAGTCAGCGACATCCTCGACAGCAAGCAGATTGCCAACATGGCCAATCTCAAGCGCGGCGAAGTGACTTACACCGTCGACAAGGCCCAGGGCCGGATCGAGTTGTACCTGCCCTTCGGCATCGGCCAGACCGACGCCCGCTGGACCTTGATGCTGCAACTGCCGCTGAACGCGGTGATGGCCGACCTGCAAAAACTTCAGGGTGACCTGGATGCACAGCGCAAGTCCGACACCTTCGGCATGGCCATGGTCGGCCTGCTGATCGCCGGCATTGGTTTGTTGGTGATCTGGCTGGTGGGCCACGGCATTGCCCGGCCGCTGAAGCAGATGGTGACCATGCTCGATGACATCGCCCAGGGCGAAGGCGACCTGACCCGCCGTCTGACCAGCGACCGCAGCGACGAACTGGGCTCGATCGCCAAGGGCTTCAACACCTTCCTGGCCAAGTTGCAGGCGATGATTACGCAAGTGGTGACGTCGGTGCAGAGCGTCAGCGATTCGTCGGAACACACCGCCGACATCGCCATTCGCACCAACATCGGCGTGCACAAACAAATGGCCGAGATCGATCAAGTCGCCACCGCCGTGCACGAAATGACCGCCACCGCCCAGGACGTAGCGCGCAATGCCACTCAGGCTGCGCAAGCTGCCAGCCATGCGGATCAGGCAGCGGCGCAAGGCATGCAAATCGTCCGGGATACGTCGAATTCGATTGGTGTGTTGGCCATCGAAATCGGCAAAGCCGTCGGCGTGGTGCAGACCCTGGCCAAGGACAGCGAAAACATCAACGCGATCCTGACCGCCATTCGCGGTATCGCCGAGCAGACCAACCTGCTGGCCTTGAATGCGGCCATCGAAGCGGCGCGCGCTGGTGAACAGGGTCGGGGTTTTGCGGTGGTGGCCGATGAAGTGCGCAACCTGGCGCAGAAAACCCAGAAGGCCACGGAAGAAATCCAGACCATGATCCAGCAATTGCAACAGGGCACCCGCGATGTGGTGCAGGTCATGGAAGACAGTCAGAACCGTACCGACGAAAGCGTGCAACACGCGGCGAAAGCGGCCGAAGCGCTGGAAACCATTACGCAGGCGGTGTCGGTGATCAACGACATGAACACCCAGATCGCCAGCGCCGCCGAAGAACAAAGCGCAGTGGCCGACGACATCAACCGCAACGTGATCAACATCGGGCAAGTGGCCAATGAAGTGGCCGGTGGCGCGGATGAATCGAGCGCGGCCAGTGCGGATTTGACCAAGTTGGCGGAACAGCAGCGGCGGTTGATCAATCAGTTCAAGGTTTAGGGTTCTATGATCGTTCCCACGCTCTGCGTGGGAATGCAGCCATGGACGCTCCGCGTCCACTGTGACGCAGAGCGTCACGGGATTCGTTCCCACGCAGAGCGTGGGAACGATCATTACGTACTCAACCCGGAGTCAAACACTCCGGCCCATTGAGTTTCGGATCATTCACCATGTTCGCCAGCACCCGCTCGCGCAGCGCCGCGGGCTCGCTGGCCAGCAGCGCCTGCAAGGCATGCAGCGGGGTTTCGGGGTTGAGCCAGGCTTCCTGCCCCGCCGCATCGAGAATCAGCGGCCGACGCTGACTCGAGGCAGGCTGGGTGATCACCGCCGTACTCAGCCATACCTGCTCCTGCACCGGATACGCCTCCCAGATCGCCGCGAAGTACAGCGTCGAGCCCTCCCCCGGCGTCAGCCAGTACGGACGTTTGCGTGTGGTGCCACGCCATTCGTAAAAACCATTGGCCGGCAGAAGGCAACGACGCAGGCGCAAGGCTTCACGAAACATCGGTTGTTCGGCAACGGTTTCGGCGCGGGCATGGGCCGGCGTGCGGGACAGGTCGGTCAGCCATGGCGGCGTCAGGCCCCAGCGGGCGCGGGCCAACTCACGCTGCCCGTCTGCACCGGCACGCAGCATCAACACCGAATCGTTGGGAGATATATTCCACTGGGCCTGCTGATCGGCGGGAAATCCGGGCAGGGCCGCGAAGGCGGGGTTCCAGCGAAACAGGGCATAACGTCCACACATGGGGCAATACGACTCTTGATCAAACGAACGTCAGCCTAACAGACCAGCGTGCCGGGAAAGCTGTCCGGTTCATCGCCGGACAGCGGCAGCGCGGCATTGTACGCAGCGATCAGCTCCCGCGCGTATTGCGCCTGGTCGTTATCGACCGATACACCCAGCAGGCCGAATATCGGCAATTCCCCAGTGCCGCCGATTAAATCCCGTCCCACCAGATGCGCCTCGATGCCTTCACTGGCCAGCATGCTTAGCAGCAATTCGCCTTCCATCAGGTTTTCCGGCTCGTAGATACGCTGCATAGACCCTCACTCGTTTTCGCTGTGAACCTCGAGCAACCATTCGTGACCGTCAGTCTGCAAGACAAAAGTAATGGGACGGCAACACACGGGACAATCTTCAATATAGGTCTGATCGCCGCCGGACAAGTCCAGAACGGCCTCAGACTCTTCACCGCAATACGGGCATTCATAGCGCTCGGTTTCCAGCATCGCGGTCTCCCAGGTGACTTGTGCGTATAATCGCCGGTCTATTTGCAGGGCTATTTTCGTCTGACTACCTTTCAGACCATGCCCCGTTGGTTTTCGATCAAAACCTTTACTTACCCTAGCCGTTTCTAACAAGAGAGCATGATGGGCGAATTCGATGCCATCCGACCTTACGACGACAGCGAAGTCCCAGCGGTGCTGGCACGGCTGCTCGGCGACAAGGCGTTTCTAGATATCCTCACCCACTTCCGCTTCCCGCGCTTTGCCGGTGCCTTCGGCTGGATGCTCAAACCTCTTATAGCGCATCGGCTGCGCCGTGAGTTCGCCGACGTCACGTCGGTGGCCACGTTGCAGGATAAAGTCGAGTTTTACGTCGACCACACCATCGAGCGCGCCACGGACGGGGTGACCTACACCGGCGTGGAGCAGTTCAAGTCCGGCAGTGCTTATCTGTTCATCGCCAACCACCGCGACATCGTGATGGACCCGGCCTTCGTCAATTACGCCGTGTACCACGCCGGCCTGCCGACCCCGCGCATCGCCATCGGCGATAACCTGCTGCAGAAGCCTTTTGTCAGCGACCTGATGCGCCTGAACAAGAGCTTCATCGTGCACCGTTCGATCACCGGTCGTCGCGAGAAAATGGCGGCGTATCAATTGTTGTCGGCCTACATCAACCACTCGATTCGCAACGATTGCGCCTCGATCTGGATTGCTCAGGCTGAAGGCCGGGCCAAGGACGGCGACGACCGTACCGAGTCGGCGATCCTCAAGATGTTCCACATGAGCCGCAAAGACGAGCCGTTCGGCGAAGTCATCCGCTCGCTGAACCTTACCCCGGTGTCGATCAGCTACGAATACGACCCCTGCGACCAGGCCAAGGCCCGCGAGCTGTACATCCGCGCCACCACCGGCAGCTACACCAAGGCGCCGGGCGAGGATGACGTGAGCATTGCCAAGGGCATCACCGGTTACAAAGGCCGGGTCCACGTGAACTTCGCCGCGCCGATCACCGAACTGTTCGAAGACACCAAGCAATTGGCGATCGAAATGGACAAGCAGATTCTGGGCGGTTACCGGTTATTCCCGGTGCATTACCTGGCGTATGCGCAGTGGAAAGACGCCGACCCGCAGTTGCAAGTGCCGAAAGCGGCCGAGCTGTTTGCGGCAGATGAACTGGCCAAGGCTCAGGAAGAATGGCAGCGCCGGCTGGAGGCTTGCCCTGAGGAGCATCGTCCGTTCCTGGTGCTGCAATATGCGATGCCGGTGCGTAATCAATATCGGGTCAAGGCCGGGTTGCCGCTGTAGGGTACTGGCTGGATACGACAACGGCGCCCTGTGGCGAGGGGGCTTGCCCCCGTTGGGCTGCGCAGCAGCCCCTGAATCGGCAATCGCTGGTCTTTCAGACATGCCCGCGACCATCGGTTCTACGACTGCTGCGCAGCCGAACGGGGGCAAGCCCCCTCGCCACAAGTTACCGCGTCGCGATTAGACCCGCGTGCTGACCCACGACACCAGCAAGGCCATCCCGAGGCAGGCAAAACCGAAGCGATAGAAAAACCGGTTCATGCGCAAGGTCGCCCAATCGAGCGTTGGCTCTTCGCTGGGCCGACTCTGGCGCTGGGCTTCGATACTGGCCATCGCGCGTTGTTCACGACGACGGGTGGCATGCAGCAACCAGCCGCCCGGGCAGGCAAACAGCAAGGCCAGCAGGTTGATCAATTTGGCGGGATGAGCGGTAAAGAGCGAAATCAATTGCAGCGACATCACAAACCTCAGGCAGAACCAGTGTGGCAGACGCCCAACCGACGACCGCGGCGCGAATTCTACCGAAAGCGCTCCGGCCTGCCCCGGCTTTCCGACAAATAACGAAACCATTTGACCGATAGCTGTCCCGTGTCACGGCGCCGTCATCTGAATCCGCCAGTCTGTCGCCCCTCAAAACCGACACGGACCGCGTCATGCTCCACGCCGAAAACCAGGATCGTCTTTACCTCATTGCCCAAAGCGACGAACAACAAACCTTAGTCGGCAGCCTTGCCTTCAACGTACAAGACCGGCATTGGCTGGTGTATTGCGCGTTGGGCGGGCATCAACATGCGGATTTGCCGGAGACGGACTTACTGACCGGGGTGAGTGTTCTGGACTTCTATTCAGAAGCGGCTTGATTTCCTTTGCAGGATCGGCAGGCACAAAAAAGCCCGGGGCCATTGCTGACACCGGGCTTCTTGAGTCCGGCAAACCGTTACTCGCCAAGCACCTGACCAATCGTCGGGTCCTTGAACAAGCGGGTCAACGCATCGCTCAACACATCACTGACCAGCTTGGTATTGGTTTCCTGATTCGGCGCCATGCCAAAACGCTGATCCAGCGACGCGCCGTAGCGACCGCTGTAACGACGGTTGGCATTCTGTACATCCGAACGGAACGTCGCGCCAATCGTTGCTTCAGTCACATACAAACCTTCTTTGGGCGACTGATACTTCAGCTCGGCCAGGGTCACCGTCAATTGCGGCGCATTCAGCGCATTGGCCGTCGGCGTGAAGCCCAACAACCGCACGGCCGCCTCAGCCTGAGCCTGCAGCTTCGGCAGAATCTGCGCGCCCTGCACCGTGATCGCACTGGTCTCCGGGTACAGACCGCCACGGGTCCCCAGGGTTGGCGATGGACGACCGTCCACCACACGCACCACCACCGGCTGACCATGGCCGATCGGCGCCAACTGAGCCGTCAGCTTGGGTTCCGGGTTCAGTTGTTGCGGGCTGTGGGCGCAGCCGACGAGGGTCAAACTGGTCACAGTGATCAAACCGAACAACAGGCGTTGCAACATGCTCTTCTCTCCAGAATCAGGCAACTAACAATGCCCGCAGTATAGCGGTGCGCCACTGCGGCGAACTAGCTTCGCGCAACGATTACTGAAATCTCTGACAAACCCGGCGCAGCGCGGTTCCTGTCACACCTTTGTCACCGCCCGCTGGCAACCTTTATGGCAGTCACCCCAAAAGGTACGTTGCCATGCGTTTTCTCATCTCGCTGTTCGCGCCACGCCCGCTGCACCGCAGCTTCGCCCTGCTCGACCACAATGGCCACTGCCAGGCCTTCAAGCAGTGCAGCCTCCAGCCCATGGGTGATGGTTGGGTCGAAATCGAAGAAATTCGCCTCAACTGGCTGCACCATCCCCTGCCCGCCAGCGCCCGTGTCAGCCAGCACCAGCCACGTGCACGCGCGCAGCAACTGCAGACCACCTGACCGGACGCCTAATAAAAGTCATTAAACACGACCATTTCCCTGCGTTTCTTAGATACAATCTCCCCCCGATTATAAGGACGTCTCCTGATCGGGCCTCGCAGCATCGTTCAATGCCTCGGTATTGACACCCCGCACCGCCCACAGAGAGCCGCCCACACAGATCGAGTGAAGCTGGCGCGCTTGCTGTTTCTCAAGCAAAACCCCCACTTTTCGCGAATCTGCAGAGCTGTCATTACGCTCGGTCACTGAGCTGTTTGCCCGTTTTTGCCGCCCATGCACCCCATGGCGGCAATCCATCCGGGCGCGGTGCCAGGCTGGGACAGCCCTTTTTTGAGGTTCACGTCTTCAAAAGAGCGTGAAAAAAACGGGTTTTCACAACTTCACAAGAGTGTGGCGAGCAAATGAATAGTTTTGCGTCTGAACATGCACCATTAGCGTCTACAACAGCCCAACGACACAGGACCGAGTACTCCTCGAACACCGGAGCCTGAAGCCTGTCCGCTACGGATTTGGTTGCACAAACGGATGTCTCGACCATAAGTCGAATTGCCAGCCGCGCGCCGAAATGAGTTCATGTGACTCTTGAGGCCAGGCCGCATGCATCCGTCGAAGTTGCGAAAAATTGCGAAGATTCGGACATGGCGATCCTGGCCATGGGTACCTGGGGCATCACTGACACGCCCCGTCACTCCTGGCAGCTATGCCGACAATTTGGTGCTGCAGATTTTGGAGACGCGTTAAATGGCGCATAACGAAGCAGTCGACGTAGTACTGGTTGGGGCCGGCATCATGAGTGCCACCCTCGCTGTACTGCTTAAAGAGCTCGACCCCGCGATCAAGCTGGAAGTCGTCGAGCTGATGGATTCCGGTGCCGCGGAGAGTTCCAATCCGTGGAACAACGCCGGTACCGGTCACGCCGGGCTGTGTGAGCTGAACTACACGCCGCAGGCCGCTGACGGCACCGTCGACATCAAGAAAGCCGTGCACATCAACACCCAGTTCGAGGTGTCGAAGCAGTTCTGGTCCTACCTGACCAAGAAAGGCACCTTCGGTTCGTGCAAATCGTTCATCAGCCCGGTACCGCACCTGAGCTTCGTGCAGGGCGATGACGGCGTCTCCTTCCTCAAGGAACGTTTCAAGACGCTGAGCAAGCACCACGCCTTCTCGGACATGGAATACACCGAAGACAAGGCCAAGATGGCCGAGTGGATGCCGCTGATGATGCCAGGCCGTCCGGCCGACGAAGTCCTCGCCGCCACCCGCGTGACGAACGGCACCGACGTCAACTTCGGTGCCCTGACCAACCAACTGCTCAAGCACCTGACCAGCGCGCCCGATGCCCAGGTCAAGTACTGCAAGCGCGTCACCGGCCTCAAGCGTAACAACGGCGGCTGGACCGTCAGCATCAAGGACGTCAACAGCGGCAACACCCGCGAAGTCGACGCCAAATTCGTCTTCCTCGGCGCCGGCGGCGCGGCACTGCCGCTGCTGCAAGCTTCGGGCATCGAAGAAAGCAAAGGCTTCGGCGGCTTCCCGATCAGCGGCCAGTGGCTGCGTTGCGACAACCCGGAAGTGGTCAAGCACCACCAGGCCAAGGTTTACAGCCAGGCTGCGGTCGGTTCGCCACCGATGTCCGTGCCGCACCTGGACACCCGTGTGGTCGATGGCAAGAAGTCCCTGCTGTTCGGACCTTATGCCGGCTTCACCACCAAATTCCTCAAGCACGGTTCGTTCATGGACCTGCCGATGTCGGTCCGCGCCGGCAACATCGGCCCAATGCTGTCCGTGGCCAAAAACAACATGGACCTGACCAAGTACCTGGTCAGCGAAGTGATGCAGTCGATGGAGCAGCGCCTGGAATCCCTGCGTCGCTTCTATCCTGAAGCGAAAGCCGAAGACTGGCGCCTGGAAGTGGCCGGCCAACGGGTGCAGATCATCAAGAAAGACCCGAAGAAAGGCGGCGTTCTGCAGTTCGGTACCGAACTGGTCGCGGCCAAGGACGGTTCTCTTGCAGCCCTGCTCGGCGCATCCCCTGGCGCTTCGGTGACCGTGTCGATCATGCTGGAACTGATCGAACGCTGCTTCCCGGCCAAAGCCACTGGCGAGTGGGCCACCAAGCTCAAGGAAATCTTCCCGGCTCGGGAAAAAGTCCTGGAAACCGACGCTGCGCTGTATCGCAAGATCAATGCGCAGAACAACGTCGCGCTGGAACTGGTTGAAGCAAGCAGCGAAACCCAAAGCTACGCTTGATTCAACGGCATAAAAAACGCCCCGTCCTCATTGAGGGCGGGGCGTTTTTTTGTGCCTTTATCTTAACCGCGAGCCTTGTCGATCAACTCGATGTACTCGGCCGCGTTGCGCTGATCCTGAATCAGGGCCACGAAGTTATTGCCGTGCTCATCCTTGCCGTCCAGATCGTAGCCGGCTTCGACAAAGAACGTCAGAAAACGCTCAAAGTCATCGATACGCAGGCCGCGGTACGCCTTGATCAGTTTGTGCAGCGACGGTGAAGTGGCGTCGACCGGCTCGAAATCGAGGAACAGTTTGATCTGCGCATCGCCGATCTCGTCACCAATCACTTGCTTCTTATCTTTACGCATTGCCGACTCCAGCTCGCAGACATTTCACGGGGCGGGCAGTTTACCCCTGCCTTGATGCCGGGCTCAACGCGGACGAACGCTGCCGGTGTGCAGATCGGCCCAGATATGGCCGTTGGCGTAACTCAGAAACTGGCAATACACGGTGTCGTTGCGCAGCAAGTCGATCACCACCCGGTACTGGGCCAACGGGTAATAGAGGGTCAGGGTTTTGCTTTTGTCATCGTAGATCGGTTTTTTCAGGCTTTTGCTTTCGCCATCGAAGTTGACCAGCACCTGGCTGATGGTCGCGCCCTTGTTCAAGGGTTTGCCCTTGAGGCGGATCAGCAGCGGTGAGGTAACCGGGATCGGCTGTTGATTGGACTGGCGCTGACTGCCAATCACCACCGAATACTCGGTAACCTGCAACAGTTGTTGCTGCTCGGGCTCTGCGTCACGCAGAGTCAGATCGTCCGGGGGCAAAAACTGCCCATGCATCGGCGCCGGGGCGGCAGCCAGGGGCAGGCTGAAGACCAACATCAGGGCGGCGCAGCTGCGGATCAAAAGACTCATGACAGGCTCCAGGGACGAGGCCGAGCACTCTAGCATGATGATCAATCGGGCGAATAACCGATCCAGATCAATACTCTCGAAGACAAGGCTGGGCATACTGAAAGAGCCTTCAGCCCTATTTCGACGGCGCGCCGTCTACTGTGGAGTCCCCATGTCATTCTCCATCCCCCCGTTATTCGCCGCCTGGCGTCAGACCCTGCGTGCAGGTTATAGCCTCAGGCGCTTGCGCGGCGACATCAGTGCCGGGGTGACGGTAGGGATTATCGCCATTCCCCTGGCCATGGCCCTGGCGATTGCGGTGGGAGTAGCGCCCCAGCAAGGTTTGTATACGGTGCTGATCGCTGCCCCGCTGATCGCCCTGACGGGAGGTTCGCGCTTCAATGTCAGCGGGCCGACGGCTGCGTTCGTGGTGATACTGCTGCCGATCACCCAACAATATGGCCTGGGTGGCCTGCTGCTTTGCACCATGCTTGCCGGGGCAATCCTGATTACCTTGGGGCTGATTCGGGCCGGACGGCTGATTCAGTACATTCCTTATCCGGTAACCCTGGGCTTTACCGCCGGGATCGGCATTGTCATCGCCACGCTTCAATTAAAGGATTTGCTGGGCCTGAGTACCACCGGGCATGCCGAACATTACATCGAGCAATTAGGTGCGCTGCTCCAGGCATTACCCAGCGCCCGCCTGGGAGACGGGATCATCGGTGTTATGTGCCTGGCGGTTCTGATCGTCTGGCCGCGCTTTGTGCCGAAGGTCCCGGGGCATCTGGTGGCACTGGCCGTCGGCGCAATGTTGGGGCTGGCGCTGGAAGGCGGCGGGTTACCGATTGCGACGCTGGGCGAGCGCTTCAGCTATATCGTCGACGGCGTCAGCCACCCCGGCATTCCGCCGTTTCTGCCGAGCTTCGACTGGCCGTGGAATCTGCCGGGGCCCAATGGTCAGCCGCTGCATTTGTCTTACGACCTGATCCGCCAATTAATGGCACCAGCGTTCGCCATTGCCATGCTCGGTGCCATCGAGTCGTTGCTATGTGCAGTGGTGGCCGATGGCATGACGGGCAGCAAACATGACCCCAACGCCGAACTCCTGGGTCAAGGCATCGGTAACCTGGTCGCACCGCTGTTCGGCGGCATTACCGCCACCGCGGCGATTGCCCGCAGCGCCACCAACGTGCGCAGCGGGGCGTTTTCGCCATTGGCGGCAATTATCCACAGTGCGGTGGTGCTGCTGGCGATACTCGTCCTCGCCCCGCTGTTCAGCTACTTGCCGATGGCCGCACTGGCGGCATTGCTCGTGATGGTGGCGTGGAATATGAGCGAGGCCCGGCATGTCGCGCACACCTTGCGCATCGCACCACGCAGCGATGTGTTGGTCTTGCTGACCTGTCTGAGCCTGACAGTGCTGTTCGACATGGTGCTGGCCGTTGCCGTTGGGCTGTTGCTGGCCGCCGGGTTGTTCGTCAAGCGCATGAGCGACCTCACGGACACCGCCGAATTGCCTCGAGAGTTCCATCAAGCCTTACAGGATTTGCCGGAGCATGTTCGTTGCTATGCGATACGCGGGCCGTTGTTTTTCGGTGCGGCGGAAAAAGCCCTGGGCGTGCTGCGCAAATTCAGCCCGGAGGTCAAAGTGGTGATCGTCGAGATGAGCGCCGTGCCAATGCTGGACATGACGGCGCTGGCGGCCTTCGACAATATCCTCAGGGATTACCGTACCGACGGCATCGGCCTGATTCTGGTCGGGACGGCTGCGCGCGTGCGCCTGAAACTCAGGCGCGCGGGCATCCATCGGGAACAGCGCCAGTTGGCTTACGTGAACAACCTGGAACAGGCTCGACGCAAAAGCGAACGCTGGCTCGTCGGGCAGGACTGAACGCGCAGTTCAAGCGAACTGCGCACACATTCGGGGGGAGATCTGCCTTCAAGCTTCAACGTGCCTGGCGGCTAAAACCGCCCCCAGACAGTCACCCTGCTTACAGGCCTTTAACGGCAAAAATCCCGTTCGCGTTACGCCAGTAGCCTTTGTAGTCCATGCCATAACCGAAGATGTAACGGTCAATGCACGGCAGGCCGACGAAATCGGCTTTCAGGTCCGGGCGAGCCTTGCGGTCGTGGTCCTTGTCGATCAGCACGGCGGTGTGCACTTTGCGGGCGCCGGCGTGCTTGCAGAAATCGATGATCGCGCCCAGGGTGTGACCTTCATCGAGGATGTCGTCGATGATCAGCACGTCACGGTCGATGAACGAGACTTCCGGCTTGGCTTTCCAGAACAGCTCGCCGCCGCTGGTTTCGTTGCGATAGCGGGTGGCGTGCAGGTAGGACGCTTCCAGCGGGAATTGCAGATGGGTGAGCAGCTTGCCGGCGAAAATCAGGCCGCCGTTCATCACACAGAACACCACCGGATTGCTTTCAGCCAGTTGTTCGTTGATATGTGCACCGACGCGGGCGATGGCCGCCTCGACTTCAGCTTCGGTGTACAGGCAGTCAGCCTCTCGCATGATTTGACGGATATGCTCGAGATCAGCGGACATGGCGCTCTCCAAGGGGTTTGAGGGGGAGGGACGGATTCGGAAAAGCGGGCAAAGGTACGCATCCCGCACGGCCAGATCAAGCGTTTGTGGACTAACGTACTGTATGTCTATAGGACAACACCCTCGGATAGATTAATCTAGGCCGGTTTTTTTGCCCGCCGCCGGAGCCTTTCCCCATGCCCATCCGTGAGATCCGCCATCCGCTGATCCGTCATAAACTTGGCCTTATGCGCCGCGCCGACATCAGCACGAAGAATTTCCGTGAGCTCGCTCAGGAAGTCGGTGCCCTGCTGACCTATGAAGCCACCAAAGACCTGCCGCTGGAAAGCTACGACATCGAAGGCTGGTGCGGCACGGTGTCGGTCGAGAAAATCGCCGGCAAGAAGATTACCGTGGTGCCGATCCTGCGTGCCGGTATCGGCATGCTTGAAGGCGTGCTGAGCCTGATCCCGGGCGCCAAAGTCAGCGCCGTGGGCGTGGCCCGTAACGAGGAAACCCTCGAAGCCCACACCTACCTGGAAAAACTGGTGCCGGAAATCGACGAGCGCCTGGCGATGATCATCGACCCGATGCTCGCCACCGGCGGCTCGATGGTCGCCACTATCGATTTGCTGAAGAAGGCCGGCTGCAAGGACATCCGCGCGATGGTCCTGGTGGCCGCTCCTGAAGGTATCGCCGCTGTGGAGAAGGCTCACCCGGACGTGACCATCTACACCGCTTCCATTGACCAGAAACTGAACGAACACGGTTACATCATCCCAGGCTTGGGCGATGCCGGTGACAAGATCTTCGGCACCAAGCAGAAGGACGCGTGACCATGCAGCAAGAGTTCAACGATCCGCTCTGGCGCACGGTGCTGTCCGGCGCGCAGATGCTGTTCGTGGCCTTCGGTGCCCTGGTGTTGATGCCGCTGATTACCGGCCTCGACCCGAACGTGGCGCTGTTCACCGCAGGTTTAGGGACAATCCTGTTCCAGATCGTCACCGGGCGTCAGGTGCCGGTATTCCTGGCGTCGAGCTTCGCCTTCATCACCCCGATCATTCTCGCCAAGGGCCAGTTTGGCCTGGCAGCGACCATGGGTGGTGTGATGGCGGCCGGGTTCGTCTACACCTTCCTCGGCCTTGCGGTGAAGATCAAAGGCACCGGGTTTATCGACCGTTTGCTGCCTCCGGTGGTGATTGGCCCGGTGATCATCTCCATCGGCCTGGCCATGGCGCCGATTGCCGCCAACATGGCGATGGGCAAGGCGGGCGACGGCACTGAGCTGATTCATTACCAGACGGCGATGATGATTTCGATGCCGGCGCTGCTGACCACCCTGATCGTCGCGGTGTTTGGCAAAGGTATTTTCCGCCTGGTGCCGATCATCTCCGGTGTGCTGGTGGGTTTTGCCATGGCGTTCTATTTCGGTGTGGTCGATACCGCGAAGATTGCCGTGGCACCATGGTTCGCGATTCCACAGTTCACCGCACCCGAATTCAACTGGCAGGCGATTCTGTTCATCGTTCCGGTGGCCCTGGCCCCGGCCATTGAGCACATCGGCGGCGTGATCGCGGTCGGTAGCGTGACCGGTCGCGATTACCTGAAAAAGCCCGGCCTGCACCGCACCTTGCTCGGCGATGGCATTGCCACCACCGCAGCCGGCCTGTTCGGCGGCCCACCCAACACCACTTACGCCGAAGTGACTGGCGCGGTGATGCTGACCAAAAACTACAACCCGAAAATCATGACCTGGGCGGCGATCTTCGCCATCAGCCTGGCGTTCATCGGCAAGTTCGGCGCGCTGCTGCAAAGCATCCCGGTGCCGGTGATGGGCGGGATTCTCTGTCTGTTGTTCGGTTCGATTGCCGCGGTGGGGATGAACACCATGATTCGCCACAAGATCGACCTGGGCGAAGCACGCAACCTGGTGATTGTCTCGGTGACGCTGGTGTTCGGGATTGGCGGCATGCTGGTCGGCACCGGTACCGGCCAGAACGATTTCGGCCTCAAAGGCATCGCGCTGTGCGCGGTGGTGGCGATTGCGCTGAACCTGTTGCTGCCAGGCAATGACAGCTGGAAGCACAAGAAGGCGGATGAGCCGCTGTTGTAAGCAGGCAACTCAATCCCCTGTGGCGAGGGAGCTTGCTCCCGCTTGATCGGGCTGGCGCACCAGTGCGCAGCACTCACAAAATCTTCATTGACTGCAAAGATTTTGGGGCCGCTACGCGACCCAGCGGGAGCAAGTTCCCTCGCCACAACCAGCCCGCCTTCACTTCAATGTATGTTCCTACAAAGCCAACGGCGCCCTTTCGCACAAGGTGCTCAATGCCCGCGCCCATTGCGGATTATCGTTAAGGCAAGGCACCAGCACCAACTCCTCCCCTCCCGCTTCGCGGAATTGCTCCTTCCCACGATCACCGATCTCTTCCAGCGTCTCAATGCAGTCGGCAACAAACGCCGGGCACATCACCAGGACTTTCTTCACGCCGCTTTTGGCCAACTCATCGAGGCGAGCTTCGGTGTAGGGTTCAATCCACTTGGCCCGGCCCAGACGCGACTGAAACGATACCGACCACTTGCCGTCCGGTATGCCCATACGTTTGGCAAACTCTGCGGCCGTGCGCAGGCACTGACCGCGGTAACAGGTCGCGACCACCTCCGGCGGCGCACCGGCGCAGCAATCGCCGCCACCCTCGAAGCTGTGCCCCGGATTGAGCTTCTTCAGGTGACGCTCCGGCAAACCGTGGAAGCTCAGCAGCAGATGATCGAAATCCTGTTGCAGATAAGGCCTGACACTGGCCACCAACGCATCGAGGTATTCCGGCTGATCGTAGAACGGCTGAAGAACCGAGAACTGCACGTCGAGCTTTTTATCGCGCACCACGCGCTTGGCTTCTTCGATCACCGTGGTCACGGTGCTGTCGGCGAATTGCGGATAGAGCGGTGCCAGGGTCACTTTCTTATGCCCCTGGGCAGCCAGCCGCACCAGCGCGGACTCAATGGACGGCTCGCCATAACGCATCGCCAGCTCAACAGGCCCATGAGCCCACTGCCGGGTCATGGCCTGTTGCAGGCGACGGCTGAGCACCACCAGTGGCGAGCCCTCCTCCCACCAGATCGACGCGTAAGCGTGAGCCGATTGTTCCGGGCGTTTGATCAGAATCAACGACACCAGCAAACGCCGCACCGGCCAAGGCAGGTCGATCACATACGGGTCCATCAGAAATTGATTGAGGTAACTGCGCACATCCGCCACCGAGGTGGAGGCAGGTGAACCCAGGTTGACCAGAAGCAACGCGTGATCGGTCATGCAACGTCCTATTTCAGAGGCGGCCGGACAGATCGTCCAATGCCGCGCGCAAATCAGTGAACCGGAAAGTGAAACCCGCTTCCAGCAAGCGAGCCGGCATAGCCTTCTGACCACCCAGCAACAACAATGACAACTCGCCCAGGCCGACCTTCAAGACGAGAGTCGGCATCGGCATGAACGCCGGACGATGCAACACGTCACCCAACGTTTTGGCGAATTCGCGATTGCGCACCGGCTTGGGCGCGCAGGCATTATAGGGACCGCTGGCCCCATTGCGATGCAGAAGAAAATCAATCAGGGCGATTTGATCCTCGATATGAATCCACGACATCCACTGCCGACCGTTGCCGATCGGCCCGCCGAGCCCCAGCTTGAATGGCAACAACAGCCGCGACAAAAAGCCGCCCTCGGCGGACAACACCAACCCGGTACGGATGAGAATCACGCGAATGCCCATGGCTTCGGCGCGTTGCGCGGTTTCTTCCCAGGCGACGCACAACTGGCTGGCGAAATCATCGATGACCGGTGGCGATTTCTCGGTCAACTCCCGCTCGCCGCCGTCGCCGTACCAACCGATCGCTGAACCGGAGATCAGCACCTGCGGTTTCTGCTCACGACTTTCGAGCCAGGCCAACAGGGTTTCGGTCAGGGTGATCCGGCTGCTCCACAACAGCGCTTTGCGTTTGTGGGTCCAGAGCCGATCGGCGATCGGCGCCCCCGCAAGGTTGATGATTGCATCCACCGGTTCTGGCCCAAAATCCTCAAGCCGTGCGATTCCCCGTACCTGAGTGCCACAGATTTTGCCGACTTTTTTGGGCGTGCGACTCCAGACCGTGAGGTGATGTCCCTGACTCAACCAGTGTCGGCAGAGCTGACGTCCTATCAAACCAGTACCGCCGGTCAGCAATATGTGCATGACATGTTCCTCGCGTGGCGTTTTACCCGGATCACTAGTCTATTTTTATAAGCAGGGATCTTTGGTATCGGGCAGGTTCTGTGTTTAACAATAGGCCAAGCTCTCAGAACGAGAACGCTAAAAGTTATACCAAAAAACAATATTGTACAGGTTTGAACCACGGCGTAGTCTGTACAGAAAGGCAAACGAGGCCCCTATGACTGTACCTATCGCAATCATCGGCACCGGCATCGCCGGACTCTCAGCCGCCCAAGCCCTTACGGAGGCCGGGCATGTCGTTCAACTGTTCGATAAAAGCCGCGGCAGTGGCGGACGCATGTCGAGCAAGCGCAGCGATGCGGGTGCTCTGGACATGGGCGCGCAATATTTCACTGCCCGCGACCGTCGCTTCGTCACCGAAGTCCAGCGCTGGCAAGCCAACGGTTGGGTCGCCGTGTGGACACCGCAGCTCTATACCTACCACGGCGGCCAGCTCAGACCCTCGCCGGACGAACAGACACGCTGGGTCGGCACGCCGCGCATGAGCGCCATCACCCGTGCGCTGCTCGGTGACCTGGAAGTGCAATTCAGTTGCCGGATCACCGAGGTCTATCGCGGTGAAGAGCACTGGCATCTGCAAGACGCCGAAGGCTTCACCCACGGGCCGTTCAGTCATGTGGTGATTGCCACGCCGGCCCCTCAGGCGACCGCGTTGCTGCCTGCCGCGCCGAAACTCGCCGGAGCCGCCGCCGGGGTAAAAATGGAGCCGACCTGGGCGGTCGCCCTCGCTTTCGACACGCCACTGGATACCCCGATCGAAGGCTGCTTCGTGCAGGACAGCCCCCTCGACTGGCTGGCGCGCAACCGCAGCAAACCGGGACGCGACAACACCCTCGACACGTGGGTGTTGCACGCCACCAGTGCGTGGAGCCGGCAGCATATCGATCTGTCCAAGGAAGCGGTGATCGAGCAATTGCACGGCGCATTTGCCGAACTGCTGCACGACGCCATGCCTGCACCGACTTTCAGTCTCGCTCACCGCTGGCTTTACGCCCGTCCGGCCAGCAGCCATGAATGGGGAGCCTTGGCCGACGCTGATCTGGGCTTGTATGTATGCGGCGACTGGTGCCTGTCCGGCCGTGTCGAAGGCGCCTGGCTGAGTGGCCAGGAAGCGGCCCGCCGTCTGCACGAACACCTGCAGTGAACCGCCTCGATTCGAGCACATTGCTGCTGTCGACAGGGACAGCAGCCCTGCAAAAACTTATACAGAAAAATTGACTTGTACACCTTTGAATCTATGATGAACAGATATTGTACAGGTTTAATAATCCGTACAAGTCTGGATTCGAGGTGCTCCGATGCCTGCACAATCAGCGACCCCACCCAAAATCGCCATCAGCGCCTGCCTGATGGGGGCCGAGTACGCTCAGAAAATGGCATTGGAACTGGGCGACATCTGCGGCTATATCTTCATGCAGAAATCCCCTTCGTGCGGTCTGGAGCGGGTCAAGGTCTACCACGCCAACGGCGTGCCGGTGGACGGCGGTAGCCGTGGCATTTACGCCCGGACCTTCTGCGCGCTGCACCCCGATTTGCCGGTGGAGGAAGAAGGCCGGCTCAACGATCCGGTGCTGCGGGAAAACTTCCTTACCCGCGTATTCGCCTACGGCGCCTGGCAGCAGTTGCTGCAAACCGGCCTGACCCGGCGCGGCCTCACGGACTTTCACTCGCGCTACAAATACCTGTTAATGGCCCACAACCCGGTGCAATACAAAACCCTGGGCAACCTGCTGGGCAACATGGACCAAACCACCCCTGAAGTCATCGGCCCGCGCTATTTCAGCGAGCTGATGGCGGCCTTGAAAAAATGCGCCACGCGCCGCACCCACACTAATGTCCTGCAACACCTCAGCGGCTACCTCAAACAAGCCATCAGCACCGAAGACAAACAAGAAGTGCAGCACGTCATCGGCCAGTATCGTCACGGTATCGTGCCGCTGGTGGTACCCCTGACGTTGCTCAAGCACTACTTTCGCCAACACCCGGATCCGTACATTGCGCAACAGGTCTACCTGCAACCGCACCCGGAAAACCTCAGCCTGCGAAACGCAATCTAATGAAAACCCCACCGGACACCAGCGCCAGCGAAGACCTCGGCACCGACTTCAAAAAGGCCCTGGACGCAGGCTGGCTGCCCATCCGTGAAGTGGCCCGGCAGACCGGAGTCAACGCCGTCACCTTGCGCGCCTGGGAACGGCGCTATGGGCTGATCGTGCCTCAGCGCACTCCCAAGGGACATCGACTGTTCTGTGCCGAACACGTTCAACGAATCCTGACGATCCTCACCTGGCTCAATCGCGGCGTGGCGGTCGGTCAGGTCAAGCAACTGCTCGACACGCCTCAGGTACTTACCGAGCCCGTCGGGAATGATTGGCTGGTGCTGCGCCAGACACTGCTACAAGCCGTTACCCAACTGGCCGAACGCACCCTCGATGACACCGTAAACCAGGCAATGGCGCTGTATCCGCCACGCACCTTGTGTGAACACCTGTTGATGCCGTTGCTGGCGGAACTGGAACAACGCTGGCAAGGGCAATTCGGTGCGCAGATGGAGCGAGTGTTTGTCTATTCCTGGTTGCGCAGCAAATTCGGCGCGAGGATTTACCACAACAACCGCCAGTTGCGCACCGCGCCGCTGCTGCTGATCAATCACTCGGACCTGCCTCTGGAACCTCATCTATGGCTCACCGCCTGGCTGATCAGCAGCACCGATTGCCCGGTGGAAGTTTTCGACTGGCCACTCCCGGCCGGCGAACTGACGCTGGCGGTCGATCACCTGCAAGCCCGCGGCGTACTGCTGTATTCCAGCAAAGCCATGAATCTTGCAAAATTGTCGAAACTTTTGAATGGCGTCAGTTGCCCAAAAATGATCGCCGGACCAACGGTGTGCATCCACCACGCCGATTTGTCCGCAAAAAACACCGCCATTGCTGATTTGATCCTGGCCGATAACCCGTTATCAGCCCATCTGGACCTGATTCAGCGCGGGCTCATTTAATGGCGCTTTTTTGATGAATCGTACGGATACGACCATGCAATTGATCTGGCTGCGCAGCGATTTGCGTCTACACGACAACACCGCCCTCTCGGCCGCCGCCGTCCGTGGCCCGTGTGTGGCGGTGTATTTGCTGAGCCCGCAGCAGTGGCTTGCGCATGACGACGCGCCGTGCAAAGTGGACTTCTGGTTGCGCAACCTCGGCGAATTACGCCGTGCGCTGGACGCCCTGAATATCCCGTTACTGATTCGCCAGGCGTCGCGCTGGGATGAGGCGCCCAAGGTTCTGCTCGAACTGTGCCAGCAGTTGAAGATCGACGCAGTGCACGTCAACGAGGAATACGGCATTCATGAAACCCACCGTGATGCGGCGGTGGCCCAAGCGCTGAAAGCCCGGGGCATCGACTTTCACAGCCACCTCGATCATCTGCTGTTCAAGCCAGGCACCGTGCTCACCAGAACCGGAACCTACTTCCAGGTCTTCAGCCAGTTTCGCAAGGTCTGCTACGAACGCCTGCACGCATCATTACCCGGATTGGTCGCTGCACCCGCCCTTCAGGCTCCATTACATATCAGCAGCGACGAACCGCCTTCCCGTGTCGAGGGTTTCGATTCCCCCCACGACAGCTTGCGTGCCCTCTGGCCGGCCGGTGAAACCGAAGCCCGGCGCCGTCTCGACGCCTTTGTCGACGCCCGGATCGACTATTACCACAGCGAACGCGACTTCCCGGCAAAACCCGGCACCAGTCAGCTCTCAGCCTATCTCGCCGCCGGGGTGATCTCCCCTCGCCAGTGCCTGCACGCCGCGTTGCGAAGCAATCAGGGCGAGTTCGAAAGCGGCAAGGTTGGCGCCGTCACCTGGATCAACGAGCTGCTGTGGCGTGAGTTCTACAAACACATCCTGGTAGGCTACCCACGTGTATCCCGGCACCGCGCCTTCCGCCCGGAAACCGAGGCCCTGGCCTGGCGTGACGCCCCGGAAGAGCTCAAGGCCTGGCAGCAAGGCCGCACCGGTCTGCCGATCATCGATGCCGCCATGCGCCAATTGCTGGAAACCGGCTGGATGCACAACCGCTTGCGCATGGTGGTGGCGATGTTCCTGACTAAGAACCTGCTGATCGACTGGCGTGAAGGTGAGCGTTTCTTCATGCGGCATCTGATTGATGGCGACTTGGCGGCGAACAATGGTGGCTGGCAGTGGAGTTCGTCCACCGGCACCGATTCGGCGCCCTGGTTCCGGATTTTCAACCCACTGAGGCAGTCGGAAAAATTCGATGCTGAAGGGGTATTCATTAAGCATTGGTTGCCGCAGATCAATACAATGAACAAAAAAAACCTGCATAACCCGGCGAGTCTCGACGGATTGTTCGGCGTAAGGGATTATCCATCGCTGATCGTCAACCTGAGCACTTCCCGCGAACGGGCCCTGGCCGCGTTCAAAAACCTGCCGTCGCGACAAGGTTTATCGCCACCGGAGTAATTTGAGCCGCAGCGTAACGTTATGAACACGGTATTAAGCCGGGACATTATCGGGTTAAAAAGGGAATCGGGATGAGTCGTACACCTCCAAGGCGATACTGGTTGACCGACGCCAGCAATGGTATTGGTGCTGCGCTGGCCGAAGAAATACTGAAAACCGGTGCTCATCTGGCGGCCAGCTCCCGCTCGGTGGCGTCACTGATATCCCTGTCTGAGCGCTATCCCGGTCAAGTGCTGGTGGTCGCAGGCGATTTGACCAACGGCCAAAGGGTGCGCGAAATCGGTGAGCAGATTGCGCAGGAATGGGGCTCTCTGGACACCATGATCCTCAACGCGGGCACCTGCGAATACGTCGATGCCAATCAGTTCGGCTCATCAATCATCGAACACATCGTGCGCACCAACCTGCTTGCCAGCAGCTATTGCATCGCAGCCGCCCGGCCCCTGCTACAGGCGGGCACTGCGCCGCATCTGGTGGGTATGGCCAGTTCGGTGACCTGGCTACCGCTGCCATGGGCTGAATCCTACGGCGATTCAAAGGCTGGGTTGAGTCATTTATTCGAATCCTTACGCATCGACGTGGCGCCGGAAAACATCGAAATGACCGTGATCAGCCCAGGATTTATCGATGCACCCCTGAACAACGACGTTCCGTTACATATCGACTGGTCGGCGGGCAAAGCCGCGCGATACCTCCTCGACATGATCAAGAATCGTCCACTGGAATTCTCCTTGCCGGAGCTGCTCATGCCTGTTCTTTGGCCCCTGCCGCAACAACCCGACCAGACGGGACTGGTAATCGACGAACAAGCGCGAAACAAGCCGCCAATTGAGGATCTGCCGTGAAGCCTGAGCGTCTGTCAGGCCTTTTACACAGCGTGGGCCCACTGCCTTACACTGCGCGCCATGAAAACCATTCCCCACACGCAAGTCGCCGAGCCTGCGGTCACCTGCTCGACCTGCGCAGCCTGCTGCTGCCAGCTTGAAGTGATGCTGATCACCGACACCGGCGTGCCCGAACGTTTTATCGATACCGATGATTGGGGGGGTGAAGTCATGCTGCGACTGGATGACGGCTGGTGCGCCGCGCTGGATCGCAACAGTATGATGTGCACCATTTATGAAAAGCGTCCGCTGATCTGCCGGGAGTTCGAAATGGGCGCACCGGAATGCATCGCCGAACGCCAGGGGATTGCAACGGCGTATCGCTGAAGTCGAAGCCCCCTGAATACGAATGTGGGAGCTAGCGCTCCCACACTTAAAACATCACAGGCTTACAACGGCATCGTGTAATGCAATGCGTAGCTTTCTACACCGTCGTTCGGGTTACTGATCCCGGCATTGGAGTAGTGGGTGGCGCGAATCCCGACTTCATGTCCGCCGGCAAAGCGCAGGCCAAACCCGAAACGGTCTTCGAACTGAAAGGCACTGCCGAGCTTGTTATCTTCGTATTCGGTGTTGGCAAACACCGCGACACCGATACCCGCTTCGACGTAGGGTTTGATGGTCTGACCGGCAAACTCGTACACCAGCACCGGCGAGAACGACAAACTGTGATTGCTCGCCGTTTTGTCGCCATCCCAGTAGGTGTAAGCGCCGCTCCAGTAGCCGGTCAAGCGACCAACATCACTCTGCAACCAGCTCTTGTCCCAATCGAACTGCATGCCCAGTCGGTAGGTCATGGTCGAATCGCTGGTCTGGCCGACCCCGAACTCCACCCCTGCCGCCTGCGCGGTAAAACTGTGCCCCATCAATGCGGTCGCAATCGCGGCCAAACAGAATAGTCGCTTCATTAGAAACATCCTTTTCCGAACAATTTAGTATGGTTTTTATACTGCTCAACAAACAAAGCTATAAAGTTCCCCGTTTAATCAGAAGCTCACCCCAATTATTCGTTTGCTACGCGTCTCTACTCTTCGAAGCTTCGCACAACCCCAGACATATTCCACAGTATCGGCAAGATATTTCTGAAATGCACAGGATCGGCGCTCGACCAGAACCGTGCAGCGCGAGCAGGTCCCTCGGCCAGTAAATCACGCTCGGCCAACAGACGCTGAAGTTGCCGCGCCACGGCAGCACCGGTATCGATCAGACTGATGCTCTGCGGGAGCATCTGCTTAAGCAGTGGCTTTAAAAAGGGATAATGCGTGCAACCCAGAATGATTGTGTCTGCACCTGCAGCCAGCAGCGGCGCGACATACCCTTGCAGCAACTGACGCAATGTCTCGCTGTGCAGATCGCCATTTTCAATCAGTTCCACCAGCCCGGGACACGGCTGAGTAATCACCCGCACATCGGTGGCGAAACGGTCGAGCAAGGCGGCGAACTTGGCGCTCTGTAAAGTGCCGGTGGTGGCAAGCACGCCGACCACACCGCTGCGTGTCGCCGCAGCGGCCGGTTTGACCGCGGGCTCCATGCCGACGATGGGCCACTCGGGGAAATCGCGCCGCAAGTCCGCAACACCAGCCACCGTCGCGGTGTTGCAAGCCAGCACCAGTGCCTTGGCGCCCTGCTGCTGAAAGAATTGCGCCATGACACTGCAACGCTGGCGGATGAATGCCGGGGTTTTCTCGCCGTAGGGAATATTCCCGCAATCGCCGAAGTACAACAGAGACTCGTTGGGCAGCAGGCGCTGGATCTCGGCCAGCACCGACAGCCCGCCGACACCGGAGTCGAACACGCCGATCGGCGCTTCACGCATGGCGCGACCCGCAGACACTGCAGCCCGGATCACGCTTGACCCGCAATTCACGGAAGCGTGAGCCCAAGGCATCGATCAATAACAGGCGCCCCACCAGCGGCTCGCCGAACCCCACCAGCAGTTTCAGCGCTTCCAGTGCCTGGAGACTGCCGACCAACCCGACCAAAGGACCGACGACGCCCGCCTCGCTGCAGGTCAACTCGGCCTCGCTGCCATGTCCGTATAAACAGTGGTAGCACGGGCTCTCTGGACGACGCGGGTCGAACACCGACAATTGCCCTTCCAGCCGAATCGCCGCACCACTGACCAGCGGCTTGCGCGCGGCCACACACGCAGCGTTGACCGCCTCGCGGGTGGAAAAATTGTCGGAACAGTCCAGCACCAGATCCACCGCGGCAACGGCGGCGGCCAGCGAATCCTCGTCCAGTGCAGTGCGATGGGCGATCAGCTGAATCTCTGGATTGACCGCGGTCAGGCGACGGATCGCCGAGTCGACCTTGCTCAGGCCGACGCTGTCGGTGTCGTGAACGATCTGGCGTTGCAGATTGGTCAGGTCGACCGTGTCGAAGTCCGCCAGATGCAACTCACCGACACCGGCTGCGGCCAGATACAGCGCAACCGGCGAACCCAGGCCGCCGAGGCCGACAATCAGCACACGGCTTTCCTTGAGTCGTAACTGGCCGTCGATGTCGACGTGTTGCAGCAGAATCTGCCGGCTGTAACGCAGCAATTCCTGATCATTCAGCACGGCAAGCGCCCCAGACTGATGCGTTGGTGACCGCCCAGATCGGTGCGGCTATGGACTTCTTCAAAGCCGCGGGTCAGCAGCAAATCGCGCACCGCGCAGGCTTGATCGTAACCGTGTTCGAGCATCAACCAGCCGCCCGTTTCAAGATAATCCGGTGCCTGGGCGACGATCAGACGCAAATCGTCGAGCCCATCGATGCCCGCCACCAGGGCACTGGCCGGCTCAAAGCGCACATCGCCCTCCACCAGATGCGGATCGGTCGAAGCGATGTAAGGCGGATTGCTGATGATCAGTTGAAAACGCTGGCCTTCCAAAGCGCTGAACCAATGGCTGCTCAACACCGTGGCATTGTTCAGGCTCAAGCGCTGACGATTGCGCTCGGCCAGGGCCACGGCTTCCAGCACGCGATCCACCGCGGTGACCTTCCAGGCCGGACGCTCGCTGGCCAGCGCCAGGGCGATGGCACCACTGCCGGTGCCCAGATCGAGCACCTTGGCTGGGGTGGCCGGCAACAGTTCCAACGCCGCTTCCACCAGCAATTCAGTGTCGGGACGTGGAATCAACGTGTGGGGCGCGACTTCCAGGTCGAGCTTCCAGAAGCCTTGCTGCCCCAGAATATAGGCCACTGGCTCACCGCTACGGCGGCGCTGCAAATACTCGGCAAACTTCAGTGCCGCTTCGCTCGGGACGATACGCTCAGGCCAGGTGTGCAGAAAGCTGCGGGACTTGCCCAAGGCAGCCGCCAGCAGCAATTCGGCATCCAGACGCGCGGTGGGCGAATCAGGCAAATCGGCGGCGCGCAGCAAACTGGCAATGATCGTCATTTACTCACCTATCGCTGCCAATTGATCGGCCTGGTACTCGGCCAGCAACGGTTCGATCACCGCATCCACGCCGCCCGCGAGAATTTCGTCGAGCGAATACAGCGTCAGGTTGACCCGATGGTCGGTGACCCGGCCCTGGGCAAAGTTGTAGGTACGGATCCGCTCGGAGCGGTCACCGGAACCGACCAGCAATTTACGCTCGCTGGCGATGGCATTGGCCGCGGCGCTGGTTTGCTGGTCGTTGAGCTTGGCCGACAGCCAGGACATCGCCCGGGCGCGGTTCTTGTGCTGGGAACGTTCTTCCTGGCACTCGACGACAATACCGGACGGCAAGTGGGTGATACGAATCGCCGAGTCGGTCTTGTTGACGTGCTGACCACCGGCACCGGAGGAGCGATAGGTGTCGACCCGCAGATCCGCCGGGTTGATCTCGATGGCTTCCTGCTCATCCGGCTCGGGCAACACGGCCACGGTGCAGGCCGAGGTATGGATGCGACCTTGCGATTCAGTGGCCGGAACCCGCTGCACACGGTGCGCACCGGATTCGAACTTCAGTTTGCCGTAGACGTTCTCGCCTTCGACACGGGCGATAACTTCTTTATAGCCACCGTGTTCGCCTTCGTTCTCCGAGAGAATCTCTACCCGCCAGCCACGCCGCTCGGCGTAACGCGAATACATGCGGAACAGGTCGCCGGAGAATATCGCCGCTTCGTCACCACCGGTGCCCGCACGGATTTCGAGAAACACGTTACGACCGTCGTTCGGATCCTTGGGCAGCAGCATGCGTTGCAGGCTGGCTTCGAGCTCGATCAATCGTTCCTTGGCTTCGCGGACTTCTTCCACGGCCATTTCACGCATGTCCGGGTCGCTGTCCTTGAGCAGTGCCTGTGCGCCTTCGAGGTCGCCCTGCACTTTGAGCAGCTGTTTATAGGTGTCGACGATCGGCTCGACTTCCGCGTATTCCTTGGAATAGGTGCGGAATTTGTTCTGATCGGAAATGACTTCGCCATCGCCAAGCAGGGCGGTCAATTCCTCGAAACGGTCCTGGAGGATGTCCAGCTTATTGAGCAGTGACGCTTTCATTGCGGTTTCTTATCCGAAAAGCTATCCGATGAGCCCTCACCGAGGGCAAAGAGTTCCTGGGCCATGGCCAGCGCATCGAGGCGGCCTTCGGCAGAGAGCTTTTTCAATTGCACGCTCGGGGCGTGCAAGAGTTTGTTGGTCAGGCCACGGGCCAGTTGCACCAGCACGTCCTCGGCGCTGCTGCCGTTGGCGAGCATGCGCTGGGCCTTCTGCAATTCTTCGTCGCGCAAGCGCTCGCTTTGTTGACGATAAGCCTTGAGCACATCCACCGCCGCCAGTTCGCGCAGGCGAACCATGAAATCTTCGGCACCGACCGACACCATCTCTTCGGCAGCCTGGGCTGCGCCCTGACGGCTCTTGAGGTTTTCGGCGACCACTTCGTGGAGATCGTCGACGCTATACAGGTAAACGTCGTCCAACTCGCCGACTTCCGGCTCGATATCCCGGGGAACAGCGATATCCACCATGAAGATCGGCTTGTGCTTGCGCAATTTCAAGGCACTTTCCACCGCGCCTTTACCGAGAATCGGCAACTGGCTGGCGGTGGAACTGATGACGATGTCGCTGCGCACCAGTTCTGTCGGGATGTCCGAGAGCAACACCGCGTGGGCGCCGAACTGCTCGGCCAGGGTGCTTGCGCGCTCCAGGGTACGGTTGGCGACCACGATTCGCTTCACGCCCAGCTCATGCAGATGGCGGGCGACCAGGGTGATGGTCTCGCCGGCGCCGATCAGCAAGGCCTGGCTGCGTTGCAAATCACTGAAAATCTGTTTCGCCAGGCTGACCGCTGCAAACGCCACGGACACCGGGTTTTCACCGATGGCGGTGTCGGTTCTCACCTGTTTGGCCGCATTGAACGTGGCCTGGAACAAACGCCCGAGCAGCGGACCGATGGTGCCCGCCTCGCGAGCCACGGCGTAGGCCGATTTCATCTGGCCGAGAATCTGTGGTTCACCCAACACTAGCGAATCGAGCCCGGAGGCGACCCGCATCATGTGACGAACTGCCGCATCATCTTCATGCACATAAGCGCTTGCGCGCAGCTCATCAAGGCTCAAATGATGATAATCGGCCAGCCAGCGCAGCACGATGTCAGCCGAAAGGTGATCCTGTTCTATATACAGTTCACTGCGATTGCAGGTGGAGAGGATCGCAGCTTCGCGGCTGTCGGTGAGTCGGCAGAGCTGCTGCAAGGCCTCAACCAGCTGCTCAGGGGTAAAGGCCACGCGCTCGCGGACGTCTACTGAAGCAGTCTTGTGGTTAATACCGAGTGCAAGGAAGGCCATTCAAGGTCGCTGATGGTGACGTGAAGCCGACAATTGTCCTACTTCGACAGAGCCAGAACAACCACTCGATATCTATCGTCCCGGTTGACGCCGCCGAAGCTGCGATCCGTTCTCGTTTACACCGGCGCCGGGCCTGCCGGGATTGCGTGTGCGGGTAAATTGGCCGGGCGGTTATGTTTGGCCGAAGGCTTGTGTCATGATGATCCGACCGCAGGTTAGTCGTCCTCTTCCTATATGAATAGATCTTCCGCGTTGCTCCTCGCTTTTGTCTTCCTCAGCGGCTGCCAGGCCTTGGCACCCGTTTCGTCGGACGGTACGCCGCCGGTCGAAGACAGCACTCCGGCGCCTGAAAAGCCCAAGGTTTACAGCTCGTTCAGCGAAGAAACCGTCTTCAGCCTGTTGAGCGCCGAACTGGCTGGCCAGCGCAATCGTTACGACATTGCCCTGGACAACTACGTGACCCAGGCCATCAATACCCAGGATCCGGGCATCTCCGAGCGGGCATTTCGCATTGCCGAATACCTGGGCGCCGATCAAGCGGCTCTCGACACTTCGCTGATCTGGGCAAAAAACGCCCCGAACGATCTTGAGGCGCAACGGGCAGCGGCCGTGCAACTCGCCCGCGCCGGGCGATACGACGACTCCATGGTTTATATGGAAAAAGTCCTGCAAGGCAAAGGCGACACACATTTCGACTTCCTCGCCCTGTCTGCGGCCGATACCGACCAGGAAACCCGCAACGGCCTGATGAAAGGTTTTGACCGTTTGTTGCAGCGCCACCCGCACAACAACCAGCTGATTTTCGGCAAGGCCTTGCTGTTGCAACAGGATGGCGACGCCAAAGGCGCGCTGACCCTGCTCGAAGACAACCCGCCGGAAGCAGGCGAAATAGCGCCGATTCTGCTGCGCGCGCGCCTGCTGCAAGGGCTCAGCCGTGGCGATGAAGCCTTGCCGTTGCTGCAAAAAAGCATCAAGAAATACCCGGACGACAAACGCCTGCGCCTGACCTACGCACGCATGCTGGTCGAACAGGACCGCATGGACGACGCCAAGGTCGAGTTCTCGAGCCTGGTGCAGCAATACCCGGAAGACGACGAACTGCGTTATTCGTTGGCTCTGGTCTGCCTGGAAGCCAAGGCCTGGAACGAAGCAAAAGGTTATCTGGAAGACTTGATCGCCCGGGAAAGCCACGTCGACTCGGCGCACCTGAACCTTGGGCGTATTGCTGAAGAGCGTAACGACCCCCAGGGCGCGCTGATCGAGTACGCCCAGGTCGGGCCGGGCAACGATTACCTGCCAGCGCAATTGCGTCAGGCCGATATTCTGATGAGCAACGGCAGGACCGCCGAAGCCCAAAACCGTCTTGCGGCCCAGCGCGACGAGCAACCCGATTACGCAATCCAGTTGTACCTGATCGAAGTCGAAACCCTGTCGGCCAACAAACAGGGTGACAAGGCCTGGAACGTCCTGCAGCAAGCCCTGCAGAAATTCCCGGATGATTTGAATTTGCTGTATACCCGGGCCATGCAGGCGGAAAAACGTAATGACCTGGCGCAGATGGAAAAAGACCTGCGACTGATCATCAAGCGCGACCCGGACAATGCGATGGCGTTGAACGCCCTCGGCTACACCCTGTCCGACCGCACCACGCGCTACGCCGAAGCCAAGGCCCTGATCGAACAGGCGCACCAGTTGAACCCGGAAGACCCGGCCGTTCTCGACAGCCTCGGCTGGGTGAATTTCCGCCTGGGCAATCTCGACGAAGCCGAGCGCTATTTGCGCCAGGCGCTGGAACGCTTCCCCGATCAGGAAGTCGCCGCTCATCTGGGCGAAGTCCTGTGGGCCAATGGCAAACAACGCGAAGCCAAACAAGTCTGGAGCAAGTTCCTCAAGGAACAGCCCGACAGCCCTACCCTGCGCAGCACCATCAAGCGCCTGACCGGATCAGAGACTCTTTAAGATTATGTTTTTGCGCCACATCATCGTTTTCAGCTTCATCGCCCTGCTCGCCGGTTGCGCGGGCTTCGGCGCCCGTGAATCGGTCGGGGGGCACGGTAACCCGGCCCAATGGCGCGAGCACAAACAACAACTGAGCAGCCTCGACGGCTGGCAGATCAACGGCAAGATCGGCATCCGCGCGCCGAAAGATTCGGGTAGCGGCACCTTGTTTTGGCTGCAGCGCCAGGATTACTACGACATTCGTCTCTCCGGCCCGCTGGGTCGTGGCGCGGCCCGTTTGACCGGGCGCCCCGGCAAAGTCTCGCTGGAAGTGGCCAATCAAGGCCGTTATGACGCGTCGACTCCGGAAGCCCTGGTCGAAGAACAACTGGGCTGGAAATTGCCGGTGTCCCATCTGGCGTGGTGGGTTCGCGGTCTCCCGGCCCCGGACAGCAAAAGTCGCCTGACCCTGGACGTCGACAGTCGCCTGGCCAATCTCGAACAGGATGGCTGGCAAGTCGAGTACCTCAGTTATGCCGAGCAAAACGGCTATTGGCTGCCCGAGCGGATCAAACTGCACGGCACCGACCTTGATGTCACGCTGGTGATCAAGGATTGGCAACCGCGCAAACTGGGGCAATGAAGATGACTGCCCCGCGCCTGACACTGCCCTCGCCCGCCAAACTCAACCTGATGCTGCACATCCTCGGTCGCCGTGAAGACGGTTACCACGAGTTGCAGACGATTTTTCAGTTTCTCGATTACGGCGATGAAATCACCTTCGCCGTTCGCGATGATGGCGTGATTCGGTTGCACACCGAATTCGCCGACGTCCCTCACGACAGCAACCTGATTGTCAAAGCCGCGAAAAAACTCCAGGAGCAATCCGGTTGTTCGCTGGGCATCGACATCTGGATCGAAAAAATCCTGCCCATGGGCGGCGGAATCGGTGGCGGCAGTTCGAATGCGGCAACCACGTTGCTGGGCCTCAATCATCTTTGGCAACTGGGCTGGGATGACGACAGGCTGGCCGCGCTGGGCCTGACGCTTGGCGCCGACGTCCCGGTTTTCGTGCGTGGACACGCGGCTTTCGCCGAGGGCGTGGGGGAGAAACTCACGCCTGTAGAACCCGAGGAACCGTGGTATCTGGTGCTTGTGCCGCAAGTATCTGTAAGTACAGCAGAAATTTTTTCAGATCCGCTGTTGACACGTAACTCTCCGCCCATTAAAGTGCGCCCCGTTCCCAAGGGAAACAGTCGAAATGACTGCTTGCCGGTGGTAGCAAAGCGTTATCCAGAGGTACGTAACGCATTGAATTTGCTAGGTAATTTTACCGAAGCAAAACTAACCGGAACTGGAAGTTGTGTGTTTGGGGGCTTCCCAAGCAAAGCTGAAGCTGATAAAGTCTCGGCCCTTCTTACAGAGACCCTTACAGGGTTTGTAGCAAAAGGAAGCAACGTTTCGATGTTGCATCGCAAGCTGCAAGGCCTGCTCTAAAAGGAATCGAGTACTGGGTACTCGTTGCAACAGATACAGGGGCGTCGCCAAGCGGTAAGGCAGCAGGTTTTGATCCTGCCATGCGTTGGTTCGAATCCAGCCGCCCCTGCCATTTTCCTATACTCATCCAGGTATACCCTCAGCCTTCAGGTACTGCGCGTGTCCAAGATGATGGTCTTTACGGGGAACGCTAACCCCGATCTGGCTCGGCGTGTCGTACGTCAGCTGCATATCCCTCTCGGTGACATCTCTGTCGGTAAATTTTCCGACGGCGAAATTACAGCCGAGATCAATGAAAACGTCCGCGGTAAAGACGTCTTCATTATTCAGCCGACTTGCGCTCCGACCAACGATAACCTGATGGAACTGGTAGTGATGGCTGATGCCTTCCGCCGCTCCTCGGCTACTCGTATCACTGCTGTTATTCCTTACTTTGGTTATGCCCGTCAGGATCGCCGTCCGCGTTCCGCACGTGTGGCTATCAGCGCGAAAGTCGTTGCTGACATGCTTACCGTAGTCGGCATCGACCGTGTTCTCACGGTTGATCTGCATGCTGACCAAATCCAGGGTTTCTTCGATATTCCGGTAGATAACATCTACGGCTCCCCCGTACTGGTGGATGACATTGAAGATCAGCGCTTCGAAAACCTGATGATCGTGTCCCCGGACATTGGCGGCGTCGTGCGTGCACGGGCTGTTGCCAAATCCCTGGGCGTGGATCTCGGGATCATCGACAAACGCCGTGAGAAAGCCAATCACTCTGAAGTGATGCATATCATCGGTGATGTCGAAGGGCGTACCTGTATTCTGGTCGATGACATGGTCGATACCGCCGGCACCCTGTGCCACGCGGCCAAGGCCTTGAAAGAGCATGGCGCTGCCAAGGTTTTCGCCTACTGCACGCACCCTGTGCTGTCGGGTCGGGCGATCGAAAACATTGAAAATTCCGTGCTGGACGAGCTGGTGGTGACGAACACCATCCCGCTGTCCGCTGCAGCACAAGCCTGTGCGCGTATCCGCCAACTGGATATCGCACCGGTAGTTGCCGAGGCGGTCCGCCGCATCAGCAATGAAGAATCGATCAGCGCGATGTTCCGTTAAGGGCCCTGCCCTTTTCATTACATCCTGTTGACGAAAAGCGCCCCGCCCCGGCATTCCTGTCGGGGCGGGGCTTTTTTGCCCATATCGCCTTTAGCGCTGGTCGCAAACGCTGGGGCGAGTGTGGTTATTTTGGAGATACAACATGAACGATTTTACTCTGAATGCTGAAGTGCGTTCCGACCTGGGGAAAGGTGCGAGCCGCCGCCTGCGTCGTCTCGCAAGCCTGGTTCCAGCTGTAGTTTACGGTGGCGAAAAAGCCCCTGAATCCATCAGCATGCTGGCTAAAGAAGTTGCCAAACTGCTCGAAAACGAAGCGGCTTACAGCCACATCATCGAGCTGAACGTTGGCGGCACCAAGCAAAACGTAATCATCAAGGCTCTGCAGCGTCACCCGGCCAAAGGCCACGTGATGCACGCTGACTTCGTACGCGTAGTTGCTGGCCAAAAGCTGACCGCTATCGTCCCGGTGCACTTCGTCAACGAAGCTGCTCCAGTGAAGAAAGGCGGCGAGATTTCGCACGTTGTTGCTGAAATCGAAGTGTCCTGCCTGCCGAAAGACCTGCCTGAATTCATCGAAGTTGACCTGGCTAACGCCGAAGTCGGCTCGATCATTCACCTGTCCGACATCAACGCTCCTAAAGGCGTTGAATTTGTTGCTCTGGCTCACGGTAACGACCTGGCTGTTGCCAACGTTCACGCTCCACGTGTTGCTCCAGAAGCTGCAGAAGGCGCTGCAGAGTAATTTCACTCTGTACGCCGGAGTGACCGGAAACATCGCGGACTAGAGCGTAGCGAGAAAGCGGGCGAGAACGCGGAGTTTACATAATGGTAAATGAGCACTTGTCGTCCACTTTCGCCGCACTCCCTGATGGCGACGATGTTATCCACCACTTCAAGGAAGGGCCCCTATCGTGACTGCCATCAAACTGATCGTTGGCCTGGGAAATCCAGGCGCTGAATACGAACAGACCCGGCATAACGCAGGGGCCCTTTTTGTTGAGCGCATCGCGCAGGCACAGGGTGTCAACCTTGTGGCCGATCGCAAATATTTCGGCCTGACCGGGCGCTTTTCGCATCAGGGTCAGGATGTTCGTCTACTGATTCCCACCACCTACATGAACCGCAGCGGCCAGGCCGTGGCGGCACTTGCCGGCTTCTTTCGCATAAAGCCTGAAGAGATTCTGGTGGCACATGACGAACTCGACCTGCCTCCGGGCGTTGCCAAGCTCAAACAGGGCGGCGGCCATGGCGGTCATAACGGGTTGCGCGACATCATTGCGCAACTGGGCAATCAGAATACCTTTCACCGCCTGCGGCTTGGCATTGGCCACCCGGGCGTTGCCAGTATGGTTTCAAACTTCGTCCTGGGTCGTGCGCCACGCGCCGAACAGGAAAAACTCGATGCCAGCATCGACTTTGCCCTCGGCGTGCTGCCGGATATCCTCGCCGGTGAATGGAACCGCGCGATGAAAAACCTGCACAGCCAGAAGGCCTGACTCTTACCCGAGGGGAAACACCATGGGATTCAATTGCGGCATCGTCGGCCTGCCTAACGTCGGCAAGTCCACCCTGTTCAACGCCCTGACCAAGTCCGGGATTGCGGCCGAGAACTTCCCCTTCTGCACCATCGAGCCCAACAGCGGTATCGTGCCGATGCCGGATCCGCGTCTGGAAGCACTGGCGGTCATCGTCAAGCCCAAGCGTATCCTGCCGACCACCATGGAATTCGTCGACATCGCAGGCCTGGTTGCCGGCGCCTCGAAAGGTGAAGGCCTGGGCAACAAGTTCCTCGCCAACATCCGCGAGACCGATGCCATCGCCCACGTGGTCCGCTGCTTCGAAGACGAGAACGTGATTCACGTTTCCAACAGCGTCGACCCGAAACGCGACATCGAAATCATCGACCTGGAGCTGATCTTCGCCGACCTCGACAGCTGCGAGAAGCAACTGCAGAAAGTCGCTCGTAACGCCAAGGGCGGTGACAAGGACGCAGTGGTCCAGAAAGGTCTGCTGGAGCAGTTGATCGCCCACTTCACCCTGGGCAAGCCTGCGCGCAGCCTGATGAAGAACATGAGCGCCGACGAGAAGCAGGTGATTCGCGGTTTCCACCTGCTGACCACCAAGCCGGTCATGTACATCGCCAACGTCGCTGAAGACGGTTTCGAGAACAACCCGCTGCTGGACGTGGTCAAGGCCATCGCCGAAGAAGAAGGCGCCGTGGTGGTTCCGGTCTGCAACAAGATCGAAGCCGAAATCGCCGAACTGGAAGACGGCGAAGAGAAAGACATGTTCCTCGAAGCCCTGGGCCTTGAAGAGCCTGGCCTGAACCGCGTAATCCGCGCCGGCTACGAAATGCTGCACCTGCAGACCTACTTCACCGCCGGTGTCGAAGAAGTCCGCGCCTGGACCGTCCGCGTCGGTGCTACCGCACCGCAAGCCGCCGGCGTGATCCACACCGACTTCGAAAAAGGCTTCATCCGCGCCGAAGTCATCGCCTACGACGACTTCATCCAGTACAAGGGCGAAGCCGGCACCAAAGAAGCCGGTAAATGGCGCCTGGAAGGCAAGGACTACATCGTTAAAGACGGCGACGTGATGCACTTCCGTTTCAACGTGTAATAGGAGCCGTGGATTTCCACGGACCTCGATAGACACAGAATCCCCGTAATCAGTCGCTGATACGGGGATTCTGCTTTTGGGGATCGTGGTAGCACGCCGCCCTCTCACATGCGCTCTGCTAGACTAAAAACGGCTCATCCGTGATCTGGAGAACCGTCATGCTGGAGAAATTTGAACGCTATCCACTCATGTTCGGCCCTACGCCGATTGAGAAACTGAATCGTCTATCGGCGCATCTCGGGGGCAATATCGAGCTCTATGCCAAACGAGAGGATTGCAACTCCGGGCTTGCGTTTGGCGGTAACAAGATCCGAAAACTGGAATACATCATTCCCGATGCCATTGCCTCGCAGGCAGATACACTGGTGTCCATCGGTGGCGTCCAGTCAAACCACACGCGCCAGGTCGCGGCTGTCGCTGCCAAACTCGGCATGAAGTGCCATCTCGTTCAAGAAAGCTGGGTTCCATTCCCGGATGCGGTCTACGACCGCGTTGGGAATATCCTGATGAGCCGCGTGCTGGGAGCCGAAATTGAATTCGTCGACGAAGGTTTCGATATCGGCATTCGCGCGAGCTGGGAGCGGGCGCTGGAAAACGTTAAGGCCAAAGGAGGCAAACCGTATGCCATTCCCGCCGGCGCTTCTGTGCACAAATTTGGAGGTCTCGGCTATGTCGGCTTCGCCGAAGAAGTACGTGAACAAGAGACCAGGATGGGGATCAGGTTTGATTACATAATCGTCTGCACTGTGACCGGCTCCACACATGCAGGCATGTTGGTGGGATTTGCCAAGGATGGTCGTGCCCGCAATGTGATTGGTATCGACGCCTCCGGCACACCTGAACAAACCAGGGCACAAGTGCTGGCCATCGCTCAGCAAACGGCCAGGCTTATTGGGCTTGGCCAGGAAATCACAGCTGACGATGTTGTCCTTAAAGAAGAATATGCCTATCCGGCCTATGGCATCCCGTCAGAAGAAACCAATGCAGCCATCCGGTTGTGCGCTCGCATGGAAGGCATGATGACGGACCCGGTCTACGAGGGAAAATCCATGCAAGGCCTCATTGATCTCGTCCGCCAGGGTTTTTTCCCGGATGGGTCGAAGGTGCTTTATGCACATCTTGGCGGTGTACCGGCGATTAACGCGTACAGCTATATCTATCGAAACGGCTGAATTTTTAGAGGGTCCTGAAACAGGCGTAAGCCTTGTCCAGGACGCGACACGACAGAATTTTCGGCCACACCACCGCCCCCCACACTCGATGGGCGTTGGTTCAGACTTTTTTGGTTCTTGGCAAAAGGATCGCCAACACCCCAAACAGCGGCAAGAACGAACACAGGAAGTACACATACTCGATGCCGTGAACATCCGCCAAATGCCCGAGCAACGCCGCGCCAATCCCGCCGAAACCGAACATCAGGCCAAAGAACACTCCGGCAATCATCCCGACATTTCCCGGCACCAGTTCTTGCGCATACACCACGATGGCCGAGAACGCCGAGGCCAGAATGAAACCGATCACCACGCTCAACACGCTGGTCCAGAACAGGTCCACATGGGGCAGCAGCAGCGTGAACGGCGCCACACCGAGGATCGAGAACCAGATCACCGCCTTGCGCCCGATCCTGTCGCCGATCGGCCCGCCGAAGAAAGTCCCCGCCGCTACCGCACCGAGAAACAGGAACAGATGCAGCTGCGAGCTGGCCACCGACAGGTCGAACTTCTCGATCAGGTAGAACGTGAAGTAACTGGTGAGACTGGCCATGTAGAAATACTTGGAAAACACCAGCAACCCCAGTACCACCAACGCACTGATCACCCGGCCTTTTGATAAACCGTGCGTCGCTGCCTGACCTTGTTTGAGTTTGAACAGGTTCAAGTGATTGGCGTACCAGCGGCTGATCCGGTACAGCACGAACAACGCAAACAGCGCGAACAAGCCGAACCAGGCCACATTGCCCTGACCGTAGGGAATGATGATTGCCGCCGCCAGCAACGGCCCGAAGGCCGAGCCCGCATTACCGCCGACCTGAAACGTCGACTGCGCCAGCCCGAAACGCCCGCCCGAGGCCAGTCGCGCGACGCGAGAAGCTTCCGGGTGAAAAGTCGACGAGCCGATACCGATCAACCCCGCCGCCAGCAGAATCATCGGGAAGCTGCCGACCACCGACATCATCAGAATGCCAATCAATGTGCAGACAGTGCCGGCCGGCAACAGCCAGGGCTTGGGATGGCGATCCGTGTGGTAACCGACCCACGGCTGCAACAGCGAGGCCGTCAGTTGAAAGGTCAGGGTGATCAGGCCGACCTGGGTGAAGGTCAGGCCATAGTTGGCCTTGAGCATCGGATAGATCGACGGCAGCACCGCCTGAATCAAGTCGTTGATCAAATGCGCCAGCGCCACCGCGCCGATGATGCGCATGACCAGCGGACTGCTTTGTGAAGGAGCGGGCGCCGATGTCGCGGCGGACTGGACGTTGCTGATGGCCATGAGAGTTTCCGTACTGCGGATGGGTGCGCACTGGCAGGTCGGTCAATGTGCCATTTTTCGGTGCAGTCGCGCCATCCCCTTAGCCTGCTAACGACCTCAAAAAAAGGTGATAGCGCAAAGCCATGGTCTGAATCTTGCCTTGCTTATCCGCTTCAACGCGGCCCCTTACAAAGGGGACCGAGAATGGGAAGTTTCGCTACAGAGTCGGCCTACAGAGCGGACCAAGGTGAACTTTCGAGGCCTTTTAGAAGGACATCAGTCGCGGTCGCAATGGCCTCGACGCACGCCAATGGTGCGTGATGTCCAGAGGAGTCATGGGGCATGCAGGCTTTTTTATCACCGGGGATCGGGCTGCTGGGGCGTTTCGGCTTCGCGCGCAAATTCCAGCTGCTGTTTCTGCTGTTTATCCTGCCGCTGGCAGGCAGCTTGTGGATGATCGGCCAGGACTATCGTGACAAGTTGAACCTGATCTCCGGCGAACGCGCCGGGGTCCGGCAATTGATTGCCCTGGATGCGCTCGACAACTTGCTCTCCGCCCAGCGTGACCGCGCCGCTCGCTGGCGCGCCACCGAAACCAATCGCCAACCGACACCCGCAACCATCGCGGCGATGGCAGCGTTCGACACGGTTCAGCCGGCCGTGGCCCAAGCCACCACGGATTTGGGCAATGCCCTCAACACCGAAGGCGCCGAGGGCGAGACCCTCACCCGCTATCAAGCCCTGCAAAGCGCCCTCACCGGCCTGGATTCGAAAAGCCTGAGCAGCGTTGGATGGTGGCCGGATGGCTACGATCGCTTCACCAATGCCTTGAGCGCCCTGCAAGCCTTGCGCGAACAAATCGCCATGGACAATCGCCTGACCCTCGCGCCCTGGCTGGAAACTTATCTGCTGACGCAGATCTCCACTCAACACGCACCGGACCTGATCGAACGGGTCGGTCGCCTCGCCGCGGTTGGTCAGGCTTCGGTGGTGTCCGGGCAGTTCACTCTGCAAAGCCGCCTGCAATTGCGCGACTTGCGCAGCCGCATCGGCGACGCTCGGGAACAGCTGGTGAAAACTGGCAGCCTGCTGGAGGCGCGCCTGCCCAGCGCCCTGCAAACCTGGGCCGGGCAATACCATGACAGCCTCAAGCAGCTGGATGCCGGTTTGAAAGTGCTGGACGACGGCGTCTTCGGTGGCAGCATCAACCTCAAACCCGAAGACTTCGAACGCAGTCTCGACGCCCTCCTCGGCAACCTCGCCTCACTGCGTCAGCAATCATTGGTTTCGCTGGATCAACGGCTGGATTATTACCACGGTTCGGCCATCCGCCAGTTCATCCTGGTGGCGACAATTTTTGGCTGTCTGCTGCTGGCCGCGCTGTACCTGTTCATCTGTTTACAGGCCTCGATCCGTCGCAGCGCCAGCGGCATCACACTACTGGCCGAAGCACTGCGTGACGGCAACCTGAGCCTGCAAGTACCGGTACAGGGTCGCGACGAACTGGCGGCGATCAGCACCTCGCTTAACGTCGCGGTGGTGCAACTGCGCAACAGTTTGCTGGGGGTCGATCACGAAACCCTGCAGTTGAGCAACGCGGTGCGCACGCTCAACGATCACTCTAGCGGTGCTCTTGGCGAAGTCGAGGCCCAGCAGTTGCAGATCAGCCAGATCGCCGCAGCCGCCACGCAATTGGCCGCCACCTCCCAAGGGGTCGCCCAGAGCTGCGAACAGGCTTCCGGCAGCGCTCAGCACACCCAGCGCATCGCTGCCGACAGCAGCCGCGACAGCCAACGCACCACGGCGAGCATTCAGCAGCTCAATCAGCGGTTGAACGACACGGCGGCGGCACTGGGTCGGGTCAGCGAGCAAGGGCAGCAGATTCAATTGGTGGTCGACACCATTCGTGGTGTGGCCGAGCAGACCAACCTGCTGGCCCTCAACGCCGCCATCGAGGCCGCACGGGCCGGCGAGCAAGGTCGCGGCTTTGCGGTGGTGGCCGATGAGGTGCGCAGCCTGTCGCAACGCACCCAGTCCTCCACCGCGCAGATCGCCGGCACCGTCGACAGCCTGCGCAGCACCGTGAACGAAGCGGTAAGCCTGATGGAAGCCGCCTGCGGCCAGGCGCAATCGGATGCGCAAGCCGTCACCGGTCTCGGCGAACGCCTGGGGGAAATCGCCAGCGCGGTGCAAAGCGTCACCGACACCCTGGCGCAAATCGCCACCGCCGTTGAAGAGCAAGCGAGCACCGCCGATGAAGTCAGCGGCAACATCCAGCAAGTCGATCAGGCGGCGGTACGCTTGCTCGAAGGCGCACGGGCGGTGAACCTCGCCGCGGACACCTTGAGCCAGGGCAGCAAGGCCTTGAGTGCGAATACCGGGAGATTTCAGCTCGGTTGATGCCCTCCGCTGACCCGATTTTTCGGGTCAGCGGGATAAGCGGTTGAAAGTGTGGAGAAATATTTTAGATTTACGCTTGACGCATCGTCGTTCCAGGTGAATAATGCGCGCCACTTGGCTACATAGCTCAGTTGGTTAGAGCATAGCATTCATAATGCTGGGGTCCGGGGTTCAAGTCCCTGTGTAGCCACCAAGTACTAAAAACGGCTTACCGAAAGGTAGGCCGTTTTTTTATGCCTCGAGAAAAGTGGCAGGCGAACCCTGATTTGCGTACTACTCCTTCGGTCGATAAAGTCCCTTGACCTTTTATCCCATGGACGGAGTGCCTCGCGTGTTCTCAGCCTTCCACTTGAACCGCTATCGCCTGTCAGCCTTTTCGCTGATCGCCACCGCTTTAACCCTCTCCGCGTGTAACGCCCCGCCCTCTTCGCCGTCGGTCTCGGCCTTGCCGGTCGCGCCGGAAATCGCCTCCGGTTATCGCACCGACCTGCAGACGCGGCACGCCTCCAGACACATGGCCGCAGCCGCCAACCCGCTGGCGGCCGCAGCCGGGCGGGAGATGCTGCGCGAGGGTGGCTCGGCGATTGATGCGGCCATTGCCATGCAAGCGGTGTTGACGCTGGTCGAGCCGCAATCGTCGGGTATCGGCGGTGGCGCGTTGATTGTGCTGTGGGATGGCAAGGCCGTGCGCACCTACGACGGTCGCGAAACCGCACCGGCTGGCGCCACCGAGAAACTGTTCCTGCAAGCCGACGGCAAACCGATGCCTTTCACCCAGGCACAGATCGGCGGGCGCTCGGTGGGTACACCGGGTGTATTGCGGGCGCTGGAGCTGGCCCATCGCAAGCACGGTCGCCTGCCGTGGGCGAGGCTGTTCGAGCCCGCGATCAAACTGGCGGAACAAGGCTTCGCCATCTCGCCACGACTGCATCAGTTGATCGCGGCAGACGCGTTTATCCAGCGCTCACCGGACATGGCCGCCTACTTTCTGACTGCCGATGGTCATCCGAAAGCCATCGGTACGCAGCTGAAAAACCCGGCACTTGCCGCGGTGTTCAAGCGCATCGCCAAGGAAGGTCCCGGCGCGCTGTACACGGGTCCGATCGCAAAAGAAATCGTCGCCAAGGTTCAGGGCCATACCAACCCCGGCAGCCTGTCGCTGAACGATCTCCAGGGCTACCAGGCCAAGGAGCGCGCGCCGCTGTGCACCGACTACAAACGCTGGCAGGTCTGCGGCATGCCGCCACCGTCGTCGGGCGGGATCGCCGTGGCGCAAATCCTCGGCACCTTGCAGGCCCTGGAAACCCGCGACCCACGCTTTGCCCTGGCACCACTCAAACCGGTCAAGAGCAGCAAACCGGCGGGCATCGAGCCAGCCCCTGAAGCCGTGCACCTGATCGCCGAAGCCGAGCGCCTGGCTTATGCCGATCGCGCGCAGTACGTCGCCGACACCGACTTCGTACCCGTGCCACTCAAAGGGTTGGTCGACCCGACTTATCTGGCGACCCGCGCGACCTTGATTGGCGACCGCAGCATGGGCCAGGCCAAACCCGGCACCCCGCCGGGCATTCAGGTCGCTTACGCGCCGGACCGCTCGCCACTGCGCATCTCCACCTCGCAGGTGGTGGCGGTCGATGACGAGGGCGGCGCCGTGTCCATGACCACCACCGTGGAAGCGGCATTCGGCTCACACTTGATGGTCCAGGGTTTTGTGCTCAACAACCAGATGACCGACTTCTCGTTCATCCCCGAAGAGCACGGGCAAAAAGTCGCCAACCGCGTCGAACCCGGCAAACGCCCGCGCTCGTCCATGGCGCCAACGTTGATCTTCGACCGCCAGAGCGGCGAGTTCGTGGCCACAGTCGGCTCGCCCGGCGGCTCACAGATCATCGAGTACGTGGCCAAATCCACCATTGGCCTGCTCGACTGGAACCTCGACCCACAAGCCGCCATCAACCTGCCCAACTTCGGCAGCCGCAATGGCCCGACCGAACTGGAACAGGGTCAGTTCAGCCCGGCACTGATTCAGGCGTTGAAGGACAAAGGGCACAGCGTGAGCGAGATCGACATGACCAGCGGGACTCAGGCGATTGTTCGGATCAAGGACGCGCAGGGAAAAACGGCATTGGCCGGCGGGGCTGATCCACGGCGCGAGGGGGAAGCGTTGGGGGATTGAGTCTTAAGCAGGAATGAGGAAAGGCTTACCGGGAGGTAGGCCTTTTTTGATTGGAGAAGAATCCTGATCAAGTGTCTCGCGTAGCCTTTTCCTACCCTCAAATTGCTACCTCTTGGATAGAGTGTGGGAACCGTTTTTATCTCCAAAACCTTGTTAACCCACCTCATCAAATCAGCTATCGGCAGTGCCTTTTGCGGGAGTCGGATTTACTCCCCACATGTCGGCTACTCCGCCACAGACTTGTACAAGTCCCACTACGGGACTAGGATCATGCCATGAGAATCATCGCCATCAGTCAGCTGAAATTTTTTTGGGAGAGATACCCGGACTCAGAACAACCGTTCCTGGCCTGGATTGACGAAGCAAGGAAAGCGGACTGGAAGACACCTGCTGACATCAAGGCACACTTTGCCACCGCCAGCATTCTCAAAAGCCGCAGAGTCGTGTTCAACATCAAGGGCAATGACTTTCGGTTAGTAGTCGCGGTGGCCTATCGTTTCGGCGCCCTATACATAAAATTTGTCGGAACCCACAAGCAGTACGATGGAATCGACGCTGATACCGTCGAAATGGAGTAACCCATGAACATTCGTCCAATTCACACCGACGAGGATTACCGTGCAGCCCTCAAAAACGTATCTGCACTATTCGACATTGAGCCTGAGCCGGGAACCCCCGAAGGCGATTACTTCGACATCATGATTACCCTCATCGAGGCCTATGAATCGAAGCAGTTTCCGGTCGACCTACCCACTCCGATCGATGCGATCAAATTTCGTATGGAGCAGTCCGGTCTGTCCGCCGCTGATCTGGCACCAGCTATCGGCCGGACAAACCGGGTTTATGAAGTGCTCAACGGTAAGCGTGCGTTGACGCTTCCGATGATCTGGAAGCTTCATGATCTATTTGGGATACCAGCCGAAAGTCTGATAAAGCCGGTGAAGCAGGCCTGATCTTTTTAGGGCTACGAACCGCATTCAGGGCATCAAGTCGATAGTTGGTTGGCAAACTGCCCGACCGCGTTCACCACTTTCTGCGCACCGTCCTGGATCTCGACGATCACTGTGCCCGCCTCCGCCGCCAGCGCCAGACCTTGTTCAGCCTGGAGTTTACCGTCGGTCATGAGGGCTACGGCGTTGCGCGCCATGTCCTGGTTCTGACGCACGACGCCGACAATTTCATCGGTCGCCTGGCTGGTGCGCGAGGCCAATTGCCGAACCTCGTCCGCCACCACCGCAAACCCGCGACCCTGTTCACCGGCACGAGCCGCTTCGATGGCCGCGTTGAGCGCCAGCAGGTTGGTCTGTTCGGCGATGCCACTGATGGTTTTGACGATGGTGCCGATCACCAGCGATTGCTCGTTCAGTGCTTCGATGCCCTCACCGGCGGTTTGCATGTGTTTGGCCAGGTCACGCATCACGTCTACGGCTTGGGTCACCACGGCAGTACCGCGCTGTGCACTCTGGTCGGTTTGCTGAGAAGTGCTGTAGGCAATGTTGGCCGCCTCGGCGACAGCCTGCTCCTGATTGACCTGATCGGTAATCACCGTGGCGAACTTCACCACTTTGTAGAGCTTGTTATTGGCGTCGACCACCGGGTTGTAGGAAGCCTCCAGCCAGACCACGCGACCGTGGCTGTCGATACGTTTGAAACGATCGGCCACGAACTCGCCGGCGTTAAGGCGACGCCAGAAGTTCTGATACTCGGCGCTGTTGTATTCCTCTGGCTCGCAGAAGGTGCGGTGATGTTTGCCCTGGATCTGCGCCAGGCTGTAACCCATGCCGTTGAGGAAGCGTTCGTTGGCCGTCAGCACGTTGCCATTGAGGTCGAACTCGATGACCGCTGTCGAGCGCACCAGCGCGCCGATCAGGTTTTCATGCTCACGGGACGCCTCGATGGTACGGGTCAGGTCGCTGGAGTAAATCGAGAAGTTCTTGATCCGGCCGTCCGAGGACCGCACTGGCTGCATGATCGAACGCAACCAGGCTTCGGCACCGTTGCCGCGCAGCAAACGGACCGCGCCGGCAAAGTGTTCGCCACGACCCAGCGCAGCCTTGAAGCGGTGATGGAATTCATCCGACTTCACGTGGACCGGGACAAGGTCGTCGATGTGACGGCCGATCAGGTCGTTGCTTTTGTAGAGCATCTCGCTGATGAAGTTTTGGTTGACCGATTGAATCCGCCCATCGGGGTCGAGGGTCAGGACCAGCATCTCGCTTTCCAGGCTCTCCTTGACTTGCAGAAGGCTGGAGAGTTCTTCGCGAAGAGCCGACAGCTCCTGCTTCAGGCGTTTATTGAACATGGGAAAGCACCGATGGACAGAGATAAAAAGCGGCTTACAGCCTAACCATCGGCTTTGCGGGTATTTTCTGAAGAGTGTTTCAGGGTTGTCCTACAAAAATAGTGGCGGTATGCCTCCCCTCATACCGCGCCAACTACCGAACAGCGCCCCATTCGCGGCATTCGCGCACCGAAATATACTGCGCTGCTGATGCCCACCGCCCCCATCACCGCGCAGAAGATCACACAAATCCACGGACTCCACGGCATCAGACCGATCAACAGCAGCGGTGTGGTACTCGCCCAGGCGGCGTAGGCAATGTTGTAGGTGAAGGAAATCCCCGAGACACGAATCCGCGCTGGAAACAGGCTGACCATCACCGACGGCACCGCGCCGACCACTCCGCAACCAAGGCCGGCTACCGCGTAAGCCAGACCGATCCACTGGCCTTCAATGATCAGACAGGTATAGAGCACGCCGATGCCCAGAGGCAGCAGCAGGCTATACAGCATCACCGTGCGCCAGGCGCCGATACGATCGACGAGCAGCCCGGCGAGCACACAGCCAATATTCAGAAAGACGATGCCCAAGGCACTCAGGGCGAAGGTATGGCTGGCGGTCATGCCGAAGGTTTTCTGCATCATGGTCGGGGTGATGACCACAAACACCACCACGGCCGAGGTCAGCACGCAGGTGAGGATCATCGCCGGCAGCATCGCCAGGCGGTGTTCACGCAGGACCGTGCGCAGCGGCAGTTCGACAGCGGCCTCGCGCTGGGCCTGCATCGCCATGAACACCGGGGTTTCGCTGAGCCAGCGGCGCAGCCAGACACCGATCACGCCAAACAAACCGCCCAGCAGAAACGGGTAACGCCAGGCGAAATCGAGGATTTGCGCCGGGGTGAACGCCTGAGCCAGAAAAGTCGCCGTCAAGGCACCGATCAGGTAACCGAAGGTCAGCCCCGCCTGCAGGAAACCGAGGGCATAACCGCGATGACCGACCGGCGCGTGCTCAGCGACGAACACCCAGGCGCTCGGCACTTCACCGCCCACCGCCGCGCCTTGCAGGACTCTCAGGGCCAACAGCAACAGTGGTGCGAAATAGCCGATCTGGGCGTAGGTCGGCATGATCCCGATCAGCAAGCACGGCAACGCCATCATCAGAATGCTCAGGCTGAACACCTTCTTGCGTCCCAACCGGTCGGCGAAATGCGCCATCAGGATCCCGCCCAACGGACGCGCGAGGTAGCCAGTGACGAAGATCCCGAAGCTTTGCAGCAGACGCAGCCACTCGGGCATTTCCGGCGGGAAGAACAGTTGGCTGAGGGTCAGCGCGAAAAATACGAAAATAATGAAGTCGTAGATTTCCAGCGCACCGCCCAAGGCTGCAAGCCCCAGGGTCTTGTAGTCCGAACGAGTGAAGGGCGCCGGGCGCGCATTGATGTTGGCAGTCATGTAAAAAAACTCTGGCAGGCAAAAAACCAAGGCGCCCATGGTCTACGCAAATGCACTTGTGGACAACCCGTTAGACCATAGTCCCAAACGCCCCAAACAGCGTCCCCGCAACGGACCGATTGATTTACTGTTGGCACCGACCGGACGGGCCATTGCGCCCTGAACCCCACAATAAACATAAAAACGAGGTACTCCCGTGGCCGCTGATATCGAAGAAAGCCGCTATGCGCGCTTGCCCTGCATTGTTCAAACTTTGCCGAACGCTGGTTTCCCGACTCCTGGGTATTCGCCGCGCTGGCAGTGATCATCGTTGCGGTGGCGACCATGGCCATGGGCGCCAAACCCACCGACGCCGCCATGGCCTTCGGTGACGGTTTCTGGAGCCTGATTCCGTTCACCATGCAGATGGCATTCGTGGTGATCGGCGGTTACGTGGTCGCCAGTTCGCCACCGGCGGTGAAACTGATCGATCGCCTGGCACGGGTCCCGAAAAACGGCCGCTCCGCCGTGGCCTGGGTGGCGCTGATTTCCATGGTCGCGTCGTTGCTGAACTGGGGGTTGTCACTGGTGTTCGGCGGGCTGCTGGTACGCGCCCTCGCCCGCCGTACCGATCTGAAAATGGATTACCGTGCCGCCGGTGCCGCCGCCTATCTTGGTCTTGGCGCGGTCTGGGCCTTGGGTCTGTCGTCGTCCGCGGCACAATTGCAGGCCAACCCCGCCAGCCTGCCGCCGTCGATTCTGTCGATCACAGGCGTCATTCCCTTCACCCAAACGATCTTTCTCTGGCAGTCAGGCGTGTTGTTGCTAGCACTCACCGTAGTCTCGCTGATCGTTGCCTACGCCACCGCGCCCGGCCCTGCGACAGCCCGTGACGCCAAAGCCTGCGGTATCGATCCGGGTTTCAGTCTGCCGGCGCCAGCACCGCGCACCCGCCCTGGCGAGTGGCTGGAATACAGCCCGCTGCTGACGATTCTGCTGGCACTGCTGGCGGCCGGATGGCTGTTCCATGAGTTTGCGACCAAACCGGCGATCAGCGCGATTTCCGGACTGAACACCTACAACTTCCTGTTCCTGATGCTCGGCGCGCTGCTGCACTGGCGCCCGCGCAGCTTCCTCGATGCGGTGGCCCGTGCGGTGCCGACCACCACCGGCGTGCTGATCCAGTTCCCGCTGTACGGCTCGATCGCCGCCCTGATGACAGTGGTCAAGGGCACCGACGGACAATCATTGGCCCACCACATCTCGACCTTTTTCGTACAAATTGCGTCCCACGACACCTACGCCCTGCTGATGGGCGTGTACTCGGCCATCCTCGGTTTCTTCATCCCGTCCGGTGGTGGCAAATGGATCATTGAAGCGCCGTATGTCATGCAAGTGGCCAACGACCTGAACTATCACCTGGGCTGGGCCGTGCAGATCTACAACGCCGCCGAAGCCCTGCCGAACCTGATCAACCCGTTCTACATGCTGCCGCTACTGGGCGTGCTCGGGTTGAAGGCCAGGGATCTGATCGGGTTTTCGTTCGTGCAGTTGCTGGTGCACACGCCGCTGGTGCTGCTTCTGCTGTGGGCGCTAGGGACGACGCTTACGTATATGGCGCCGGTGATGCCTTGACACCCGATTGTCAATTCACCACCGATCCAGTGTGGGAGCGGGCTGCTCCCACACTGGCGACTCATTGTTTTCACAATCGTAACCCCTCTGTCACACCTCGCTGCTAGCGTCCCGCCGAAACATATTGAAACAACTCAGCAAGACGGAACTCGCCATGAACGACGAAGAAGACCGCAACGACGCCTCCTCCCCACAAACAGATACGCCCACCGACACCAGTCGCCGCCGCTTCCTGGGTGGCGTGGCGGTACTCAGTGTCGGCGCGACCCTCAGCGCTTGTGGCAGTCGTGGCGATGAGCCGGGTAAACCGGCCGAACGCCTGCTTTCACCTGTCGAATTGGACAAAGCCCTACGCGACCAGGTGAAAAACGTGGTGGTGATCTACGCCGAGAACCGTAGTTTCAATAACCTGTTCGGCGACTTCCCTGGCGTCGAGAAACCGCTCTCAGGCCTCAAACCTGACGAATATCAGCAACGCGATCGCGATGGCAGCCTGTTGCAGACCCTGCCGCCAGTCTGGGGCGGCGTGCTGCAGATCGGCCCGCAAACCCTCGATGGCGTGACTTACCCCAGCGCAACCCAGTTCCAGGAGCACCTGCCTAACGCGCCCTTTGCCCTCAAAGGTCCGAACGCAGAAGACTTGCCATTCGGCCTGGTGACGCGCGACCTGTGGCATGTGTTCTATCAGAACCAGATGCAGATCAATGGTGGCAAAAATGACGGCTTTGTCGCCTGGGCCGACTCCGGTGGCCTGCCCATGGGGCATTACGCCCAGAGTCGATATTCCCTGCGGTTGTGGGACGTTGCCCAAGAATTTGTGCTCTGCGATAACTTTTTCCAGGGGGCTTTCGGCGGCTCGTTTCTCAACCATCAATACCTGATCAGCTCCACCGCACCGTTCTATCCGGACGCCGTCAACTCGGTGGCCAAGACACAGATCGCCACGCTGCAAAGCGATGATCCGGCCGATCCACGCCTCAAGCCTCTGGAACAATCCCCGGCCAGTGCCATGACCGGCCCACCCCAATTCGGCCCCAGCGCGCTGACGCCGGACGGCTATGGGGTCAACACGCTCGCTCCGCCGTACTGGCCGACCTGGATTCGCGACCCCGAGCGTCCGGCGTACGCCAAACCAGACCTGCCGAACGTCATCGTCCCCCAGACCCACGAGCACATAGGCGACAAGCTCTCGAAGAAAAACATCGACTGGGCCTGGTACGCCGGGGGCTGGCAAGCGACGCTGGATCAGTACAAGGACTCTGGCGGCATTCCGAAAATCCCGAACTTCCAGTATCACCACCAGCCGTTCAACTACTTCAAGCAGCAGGGGCCGGAAAACCCGCTGGAGCGTGGTAAACGTCTACGGGATGCGGGGTTGGGCGATGAGTCGAATACCAACAAGTTCTTTGCCGATGCCGAGGCGGGCACGCTGCCGGCGGTGAGTTTCTACAAACCCCAGGGCAACCTGAACATGCACGCAGGTTACGCCGATGTAGCGTCCGGCGACCGGCACATCGTCCGCGCCCTGAAAGTGCTGCGGGAAAGCCCGCAGTGGAAAAACATGGTGGTCGTGGTCACGGTCGATGAGAACGGCGGTTGGTGGGATCACGTCGCACCGCCCAAGGGCGACCGCTGGGGGCCGGGCTCGCGGGTACCGACGCTGGTGGTTTCGCCGTTTGCGCGCAAGGGCATGGTGGATCACACGGTCTATGACACTGGCTCGATTCTGCGGTTGATCACCCGGGTGTTTCAGCTTGAAAAGCTCGATGGGCTCAGGCAGCGAGACGATGCGATGATTGCCCGTGGCCAGAAACCCATGGGCGATTTGAGCAATGCACTGCACTTTGCCTGATGAAGGAGGGGCTCTGACTGGCGATCTTTTCACTTGTGTACTAGACCGTTCGACACAACTAGTTTCAGTATGTACCCGCCCCACCTCCGAGGGCTCACGCTGAAAAGGATCTGAGCATGTTCAAACTCGCAGGATTCACCCTCGCCGCGCTCACCCTGAGCGCCGCTGCTCACGCCGATGTCGATCTGAATCTGGGCAGTACCGAACGCGTCACTCGGCTGTTCTCCTACCCCAACAACTGTAATGTCATCTGCTTTCGCAACTGGACACTGGAGCAGACCGTCGAGCATTACCTGACCCAAAGCGTACAACGCGATGGCTACAAGACCGCAAAAGTGGTGGTCAAAACCGACAACAAACAGCTCTATGCCAATATCAGCGGTGTGCCCAAGGGCTATGACAAGCCACTGAGCGCATTGCTCAAGGCTGGGGATTTGGCCTACAACGGCGCCAGCAAGCTGAGTGCCGATGGCAAATGGACCTATAACTGGTACCTGTTCCTGCCGCTGGGCATGGCGCTGGAAAACCGCAAAAGTGTCGAACTGCTGCACTTCCCGCCGGATTACTCCCTGACCCAGGCCCAGGACTATCTGGAGTCCAAGACCACCGACCGCTGGGCTGCGCTGCTGACCGCCAACAACATTCCCGCCGACCAGACGCCGGCCTATCAGACCATCATCGACATCGCGCCGATTGCCGCGCCATCCACCGCCGGCAAAGACCTGGAAGGCGTCTACAACTACTTCACGGACTACCAGACCACCATGGTCAAGGAAGTCAGCCAGAATGCCAAAGGCGCTGCATTGCCAATGGTCGCCTTTGGTTCACCGGTGCGTAACTGGATCAAGCAACAATACGGGCAGACCGTGGACGTGCTGGGCCTGGCAACCATCATCCCGAGCAAGGGTGTGGCGGTACCCGTACTGGGTTCCAACCACCCGAGCTACATCTGGTACGCCGCCGACCCCGAAGCCTATAGCGGTGACGATGCGCAGGCCAAGGCCGACGCCGCGGGGCTGAAAGTCATGGGGCAGGATTTGAGTGCCGCGTGCTGGCAGGCCGGGATGGGCAGCAAACCGGGCAGCAACCCAGCCGATCAGCTGAAACGTTGCACTCAAACCTGGCAAGTGACCCAGAAAGAAAAAACCTGTGAACTGTTCTACACCTCGATTCGCAACCTGACGCCTGAGCAGGCGGTGGCCAAGTGCGCGACAGCGCCGGTCAAATCCGAGTTGAAACAGCTGCAGACCCCGGCCCTTGTGACCTCCGCACCTGCCCCACACTTGTAAAACGCTGAAAGTCTTTCCCGCGTGAGCCATGGCTGACGCGGGAAAGAGCTTTTTTCGCCTGTCATATCTGACAGTAGACCCTTGATCCGCTTTGGTGGAGTCTTGAGCCATACCCCGTGCTGCAGAGCTGACAGGATCGTCAGCGTCCGGTAGTCGCAGCCTGGAACGGACAAGGATCGTTATGAAAACCAATACCCGGAATTCGGCCAGAGCTCTGCCGGCCGACTGTATTTATCCCTCTCGCGATTTATCGCCTGGCCAAGGTTATCCCGCGAAAACCCAATTCACGGTCATTACCGCAAAAGGCTGCGGGACGAACATTGCTGCCCTGCGCGATTTCCCGCGCATCAGCCGGATCTGCCGGATCTCGGGGCAACTGCTGCATGCCCGCGGTCCGCAGACCTTGCAACTGGCGCCCGGCATTCATATGTACGATCCGTATTTTTGCGGACTGCTGCGCCACTCATGCGACCCGAATGTCTTCGTCGACATGAGTGAACTATGGGTATGGGCGCTGAAGGACATCGCCAAGGGCGATTATCTGACGATGGATTACGCCACCACTGAAAACCGGCTGCGGCATCAGTTCGCCTGCCGCTGCGGTGCTGTCGACTGCCGCGGCTGGATCACCGGTTACGACGAGTCGCCGAACGCCGACGGCCAGCTGTTTTTTCAGCACTGGTATCGGCGCAGCCTCAGCTGAACAGAGGCCCGAGCGGTTTTACAATGCCTCGACGGGGCGCAAACGGTACTGCGGCGGCAACTGCTCGAAACCGCTGATGGTGGCGTTCAGGCTCTTCCAGCGACCGTCCTTGATGCCATAGATGCAGCCGTGGATCGACAGGCTCTGCCCGCGATGCCAGGCGTTTTGCACAATGCTGGTGTGACCGACGTTGGCCACCTGCTGGATCACGTTGAGCTCACAGAGGCGGTCGACCCGCTCCTCTTCGGTGGGCAACTTGGCCAGTTCGTCGCGTTTTTCATAATAGAGATCGCGAATCGAGCGCAGCCAGCCGTCGATCAGGCCCAACTGACGATCCTGCATCGAGGCGCGTACACCGCCGCAGCCATAGTGGCCGGTCACCAGAATGTGTTTGACCTTGAGTACATCCACCGCGTACTGAATCACCGACAGGCAGTTGAGGTCGGTGTGCAACACCACGTTGGCCACGTTGCGGTGCACGAACAGATCGCCCGGCAGCATGCCGACGATCTCGTTGGCTGGCACGCGTGCATCGGAACAGCCGATCCACAGGTATTCCGGGGTTTGCTGGCGGGCTAGCTTGGCGAAGAAATCAGGATCTTCGCGGGTGATCGCATCAGCCCAGCGCTCGTTGTTATCAATCAGATCTTGTAAGTCGTTCATGCAATGAAGCCTCGAGAATGATGCACTGCTTTGACAGACAACCGCCCGTCGGGGTCACGCACGAGATGCAGATCCCCCTGATGCCCTGATGTATGTAACGGCTAGCCGGCGCTCCATGCCCGCGGGAATTCTCGGCAGTCCAGTGGGTCAATTGTAGTAGGGCCTACAGTATGAGGAATTGCCATGACTGATTCACGACGTCCGTTCGATAAGGAGCAACCCGAGCCCATCGACGACGATGAAGACCGCATGGGCTCGGTGCATGAGCTGGATTTCGACGAGGAAGAACCCGGCACCAGAATCGGCGACCTGATCCCCGAACGCGAGCGTGCGCAGAAGATGCCCGACGAGCGCGTCCGCAAAGCTGGCATGACCGGGTCCTCGACCAATGACAATGACACCACCGACGATGACTTGAGCCCGGAAACCCTGATCCGTGAAGACGGCGCACGGGATGCCCACGAAGCGGGTGAAGACGGCCAGGCGGATTGGGATCTGAGCATTGTCGATGAGGATGATATCGGCGCAGGCACCGGGCTGGATGAAGCGGAATTGGCCCGGCGGGATCCGTTGGACGGCAAGCCTTGATCCAGATGCCAATGCAGGAGCTGCCGAAGGCTGCTCCTACGGGTAATCAATCAACCAAGGTGCAGGCCATCACCACGGCATCTTCTCGCCCGCCAACCGCCGGGTAGTAATCCCGACGGCGCCCGATCTCGTTAAACCCATACCGCTCATACAACCGAAACGCCGCCCGGTTGCTGTCGCGCACTTCCAGAAAACATTCCCGCGCCTCAGCCTTGCAGGCAATCGACATCAAATGCTCCAGCAGCGTCAAACCCAGGCCGCGGCCCTGATTTTCCGGTTTGACGGTGATGTTCAGCAGATGCGCCTCATCAAGGATGATCTGCACTACGCCATGACCGACCTGCTGGTGCCCTTCGAACATCAGCCAGATCTGGTACTTGCCCAGGCCATCGAGAAAAATCCCGCGGGTCCAGGGATGGCTGTAGGCCGCGTATTCGATTTTCAGTACAGCGTCCAGGTCCGCCTCGGTCATCGGGCGGAACGATACAGCGTCACTCATTCGATTCTTTCCAACGCGCCATCAGCCGACGCATGGCTTGCCAGACATCAGCCTTACGCTGTGGCTCTTCCATTAATAACTCCAGGCCCGGCAAGGCCCAGACCGACCCCAGGCCTTCGACCTGAAGTTCACGGTTGAAGGATTCGGCGTTGGCCTCACCGGCAAAACGCACCGCCGGCAGGCCGATCAGCCACAGGCAGACGCACGGTGCGTCTTCCAGGCGGGCCGACAGAAAACCTTGTACGAAATCCCGAGCCGCTTCCGGCCCTTGGTCCATTGTGCCGCGAGCCAGCAGCGGCCAGCGCACCGGCTCGCCGACGATCTGCGGGCTGTCCGGCAGACCGGCGGCGCGCAGCATGTCTTTGAGCAACAGATAAGCGGGATCGCGGGTCTGGAAAGTTTCGCCTGTGGGTAACTCCACCAGCAACAGGCAGCGACCGGCTCGCAGCAATTGCAGAGCGAAACGCGGCGGCGGCACTGGCGCAACCTTGGCGACGAGCGGTGCCTCTTCGCTCTCTTGCGTCGCTTTGCTCGCCGGTTTCCCAGCCGATGGCGTCGGCCGTGGCACTTCGATTTTCACCCGTTCGGCCGGTTTGGCCGCAGGTTCCACGGGCGTCTGCACCATCGGAGCAGGTGCAACCGGGGCGACGACCACTGGCTCGGGCATCTCCAGCAGTTCGGGCCGCGAAGGCGCAGCAAAGGGCAATTCGGTGCGCGGCAGCCAGTTGACCACCTGCATGGCGGTCAAATAAGCGCGGCGACGGGACTCGATAAGCAAAGGTCGGCCACTTGTGGATAACTAAAGTGCGGTGATTCTACCGCCCTTCGCTCAAGATCGCCCACGCTTGATCGATAGACTTCACCGATAGAAGAAGCGACAGCCCATCCCCAGAGTGAATCGACACGGCTGCGATGAAGTACAATCGCGGCTTTTAATTGCCAACCAGCCGGCCATTCCGATGATCGAACCCAAGCGCGTCTTGCGCGCCCTCGCTGAACACTGGGCACTTCTGGAGCCACTGTGCGAGCACTTCGACCAAGGCACCCTGAGCCTCAACGAACTGCGTTCACAGTTGGCCGCCCAGCAACTGGACAGCACACCGCAGGACATCACCAGCCTGCTGGACGTGTGGATCCGCCTCGACATTCTGGTTCCCGTGGCGAAAAGCCCGAACCGTTTCGAGCTCAACGCGCAGATTCACGACTTCCTCGCTTACCTGCGCCGTGAGCACCGTCTGGGCCTGTGCCTGGAAATCGAAGCCTATTTGCGCCACCTCGAGCGCCTGGCCGGTTACATCCAGGACGCCTTCGACATTCGCGACGGCAACGATCTCGCGCGCCAGTTGCGCCTGCTCGACATGCGTGTGCGGGACGTGCTGAAGAAACTCGCCAACGATGAACAGGCCCTGGTGGCCGTCGCCGAGCGGGCCAAGACCAGCGACCGGCAGATTCCGCTGCGTCAGCGTTATGCTGAAGTGCTGGCGACCTGGGACGAATACGTCGAACCGATGATCCAGCTGGTGAATGCCGACGGCGCCTTCGAACAAGGCGTGCGCAAGGTCGAGAACGTGTTGTTGCGCATGCTCACCGAACAGCAGCGCCTCGGCCATCTGGTCGACGACGACATGCTGCTGCGCACCCATGCGCGCATCCTCGAAATGCAGACCAGCGCCCAGCTGACCTTGCGTCACGCCCGCGAACTGCTGCTGCCGTTGCGCGAAGAAGCCCGCCGGCACAACGCCGTGACCCGTGGCGCAGCCCTGGCGCTGTCGGCCATTCGTCGCAAAGGCATCGATGCGGTACCGCAAGCCGCGATGCCGCTGTTCACCCGCCCGCAAAGCACCTTCCTCGGCAGCGCCAGTCAGGTCGAGGCCTATGTGTACGCCCTGGCCCGTTTCGAGCCGAAACCGGCGCGTTTCCCCAAGGCCCACAAGACCCAGAAAGGTGAAGCCCCGCGCGCGCCACGCACGGTTCGGGAAATGCTCGAACGCTGCGAAGACGCCCTGCCGATGCCGGACCTGATGAGCTGGCTGCTGGAGCAGGAGCCAGACGGCGCCACCGACGAATTGCTCTACTGGTTCTCGCGCCTGTCGCGGGAAAAACGCTTCAAGCGCGAGCGTCTGGAACGCCGCGATTACCACACTCACGAGCACCAGGTCAGCCTGCGCTCCTTCGCCCTGCTCTCGGCCCGCGACACCGCCGCCGAGGATTCTGCGAGCATCCCAAATGCATCTTGATCTATCCGAACTGTCCCAGCTGGCGCCGATCTTTCGCGAGCTGTTCAAGGGCTACCACGTCAGTCGCCGCGACCCGGAGCTGTACGCCCAACTGTCGAACTTCCAGGACCAGTACCGCACCCTGTTCAAGGCGCTGGGTTTTGAACTGGTGTGCGACACCCGTGGTTTCTACTACTTCGTGCCGGACCTGGCCGCGGCGGCGGTAAACAAAACGGCGCAACGTCTGGCGCTGTTCACCTTCATCCTCGTCGAACACCTGGCCGACCAGGGCCGTGACCCGATTGCCGTGCTCGACGGTGGCAGCCTCGGTCGCGATGAATTGCCATCGCTGCTGGAAAAGTACCGCGACCTGTTCATCCAGGCCGAAGTGCAGACCGTCGAAGAACTCGAAGAAAAGATCATGCGCCGCATGACCCAGCTCGGTTTCGCCGGCGAAGAAAACGGTGTCTACCGTTTCCTGCCGCCGATGCACCGCTTCCTCGATGTCTGCCTGTCGGTCCAGCAAGACCGCGACCTGGCCGCCAGCCTGCACAGCGTGCTGCCGTTGCCGGTGCCGGTGCTGATCGACGAAGACAGCGACGAAAAACTGCTGCAGACCGATGACCCGCTGGACCTCAGTGAATTCGAAGGTGAAAGCGAAGAAGACGCCCTGGCCCGCGCCATTGCCGAAGAACAGGAGACCGACGCATGAGCAAGGAACGCTACGGCATTCGCCGCTTTGCCCTTTTGAACACCGCCGGTTACAGCCTTGGCTTGTTCCCGCTGGAAGAGCCGCTGTCGGTCTACGGCGCGAACAACCTCGGTAAATCCGCCTCGATCAACGCCTTGCAGTTCCCGATCCTGGCGCGCATGTCGGACATGAGTTTCGGCAAGTACAGCCTGGAACAATCCCGGCGTTTCTACTTCGCCTCGGACACCAGTTACATCCTCGTCGAAGTCTCCCTGCCCCACGGCCCCCACGTGATCGGCGTGGTCGGTCGCGGCCCGGGTGGCGGTTTCGGTCACCAGTTCTTTGCCTACGCCGGCAAACTCGACCTGGCCCATTACCAGAAAGACGACACCTGCCTGCGGCAGAAAGAGCTGTTCACCAATCTTGAGCGCGAAGGCCTGAAAGCCTACGAACTCAAGCCGGATGAACTGCGTCGTTTGCTGGTGGGTGGCCACACCTCGATTCCGCTCGACCTGACGCTGATTCCGCTGCGCTCCACCAGCGAGCAGAGCCTGAAGACCTTCCGCGCTCTGTTCATCAACTTGCTGCACATGCGCGAAATCACCGCGGCCAAGCTCAAGCAGCTATTCCTCGATGCCTTCGAACACAGCCTGCGTTCCGGCAGCGTCGATTACATCGCCGCGTGTGAAGAAGCGTTCCGCGATGTACGCCGCATGGAGCAGGACTACAACTCGCTGGTCGCGGCCGGTCCCTTGGTCGAAGCCTTGGCCAACGGCGTGAAACAGCGGGATATCCTGCGCGGCAAACTGCACCGCCTGTCGCCGCTGCTCGACTCCCTGCTCGGCACTTGGTCGGACTACGCCAGTGCGCGCAAGGAAGAACTGACGATTCAGGCCGAGCATTACCGCAACGAGCAGGACGCCCTGCAAAACGATCAACGCGGCGGTACTCAAGAGCTGATGCGTCTGGAGCGGGAAATCACCGGCATCCAGCGCTGGCTCGGTGAGTTGTCGGTACTCAAGCATCGCTTCGCCCTGGTCGATGACGTCAAAGTCCTCGAGCAGCAACTGCTCGCGGCCAAGGATGCGCATGACGAACTGGCCGGTGCGCTGGCCCAGTCGCGACAGTTCTCGGCCGAAGACCTGGAAGAGCGTCTGCGGGATCTGGAAAAACGCCTCAAATCGGTGAAGCAACAACTCGATCACGCCGACAACAACAGCTACGCCCGTCTGCGCGAAGAGTTCTCGCAGCAGGACGTCGAGCGCCTGATGCGGCTGTTCAACAGCGCGCTGTTCAGCCTGCCGTTGGGCGAACACGGTATTGCGCTGGATGAGGACGGTGAATGGGTCAAATCCATGGAGCTGATCCTTGATGGCTTCAAAGGCGAGCGCTTCGAAGTGCCGGGCCTGTCCATCGACTTGTCACACATCGAGCCGCCGGCCCTGCAAGCCCTGGCCGACCGTGCGGCACTGCGCGATCAGAAAGAGCGTCTGGACAAAGAACTCAAGCAACTGAAAACCCAAGCAGCCGTGGCGGCCGACCGCGCGGCCAGCAAGACCCAGACCGAAGCGCTGTACCAGCAAGTGCTGGATGCGCAGAAAGCCCTGGAAGACTTCCGCCGCGCGCAAACCCTGAGTGCCGAAGAAGGCGATAAGCTTGAGCAATTGGCGCAGATGGAGGCCGCGCAGGATGAGTTGAAACGCTCCAGCGATGCCTTCACCGAACGCGTCCAGCAACTGTCGGCCAAGCTGCAACTGGTCGGCCGGCAGATCGGCGACATGGAAGCCAAGCAACGCACCCTCGACGATGCCCTGCGCCGCCGTCAGTTGTTGCCGGCGGACCTGCCGTTCGGCACACCGTTCATGGACCCGGTCGACGACTCCATGGACAACCTGCTGCCATTGCTCAATGACTATCAGGACAGCTGGCAAGGCCTGCTACGGGCCGACGGGCAGATCGACGCGCTCTACGCGCAGGTTCGCCTCAAGGGCGTGGCCAAGTTCGACAGCGAAGACGATATGGAACGTCGCCTGCAACTGCTGATCAACGCGTACGCACACCGCACCGATGAAGCCCTGACCCTCGGCAAGGCGCGCCGCGCGGCGGTTACCGACATCGCCCGGACCCTGCGCAACATCCGCAGCGACTACGACAGCCTCGAACATCAATTGGCGTTGTTCAACCGTGAGATCAACAAGCGCCAGGTCTCCAACCTGCAAAGCTTCCGTATCGTGCTCGCGCCGAACAAGGAGGCGCTCAAGCACATTGACCAGATCATCCACAGCGCCGGCCAATACGAAGAAGGCGAAACCCTCTCCGTCTTCGACCTGAGCCAAAGCGCCGAGCAGGACAACAAGAACGAAGAAGCCAAGGAATACCTGGCACGGCTGGTGGCGGCGAACCACAACCAGCTCGGTCTCAAGGACTTGTTCGAACTGGCCTTCGAGATCACCAAGGTCAACGGTCAACCGGTGATTCACACCGACATCGACGGCGCGGCGTCCAACGGCACCACCATGACCATCAAGGCACTGACCAACATGTACTTGTTGCTGCACTTGATGGACCGCGACCAGGCCGGTCGCGTGCGCCTGCCGTACTACCTCGACGAGGCGGCGGACATCGACGAGAAGAACCAGGCAGCGCTGTTGGAAACCAGCCTGCAACTGGGCTTCGTGCCGATCCTGGCGAGTGTGAAGCCGCAAGTCTGCGCCAGCGTCGCCATCGACCTGGAAGGCGGCAGCGGCCCGAACGGCATCTACATCGACGAGGCGGACTGGAAGTACATCCGTCGCCACGATGAAGTGAAAGCAACCGTTAACATCCAGGCGGACGAACCGGAGCTGGATGCGGTCTGACGCCTGAATCGAAGCCAATAAAAAGGCCGCGATCCAATATGGATCGCGGCCTTTTTATTTATGGGTACATTCTTGAAACCTTCGGTGAGTTCCGTGTCCCATTCGCAGGCAAGCCCGCGATGAACGACAACGCGGTCTTACGTGATCGGCGCCGGGTTGAACAAGGTGATGTCGTTATGCAGCTTGTGCTGCTCCGCCCACGTCTGTTTCTTGCCGCTGGCCACGTCCAGGTAGTAGTGGAACAACTCCCAGCCGAGGTCTTCGATCGACGCTCGCCCGGTGGCAATCCGCCCGGCATCGATGTCGATCAGGTCCGGCCAGCGCTGCGCCAGTTCTGTGCGAGTCGACACCTTCACCACTGGCGCCATCGCCAACCCATAAGGCGTACCACGGCCGGTGGTGAACACATGCAGGTTCATCCCCGCCGCCAGCTGCAACGTCCCGCAGACAAAATCACTGGCCGGGGTCGCGCAGAAAATCAGCCCTTTGCGCTTGAACCGCTCCCCTGGGCCAAGCACCCCGTTGATTGCACTGCTGCCGGATTTGACGATCGAGCCCAAGGACTTTTCGACAATGTTCGACAACCCGCCCTTCTTGTTCCCAGGCGTGGTGTTGGCGCTGCGATCCGCTTCGCCCTTGGCCAGGTAACGGTCGTACCAGTCCATTTCCCGCACCAGTTCCTGAGCGACTTCTTCGGTTTCCGCCCGGGACGTCAGCAGGTAAATCGCATCGCGCACTTCGGTGACTTCGGAAAACATCACCGTCGCACCGGCCCGCAGCAGCAGGTCCGAGGCATAGCCCAAGGCCGGGTTGGCGGTGATCCCGGAGAACGCATCGCTGCCGCCGCACTGCATGCCGAGGATCAGCTCGGACGCCGGCACGGTTTCCCGGCGACGTTGATCGAGCTTCTTCAAACGGGTTTCGGCCAGCGCCATGATTTGCTCGATCATCTCGGTGAAACCGTGACTGGAATCCTGCAAGCGATAGAGCCATGGCTCGCTCAAATCCACCGAGCTGTCGTTGTCGTGCATCACCTGCCCGGCCTGCAATTTCTCGCAGCCCAGGCTGATCACCAGCGCCTCGCCACCCAGGTTCGGGTTGCGCGCCAGATTGCGCACGGTGCGGATCGGGATGTACGCGTCGGTGGCAGTGATCGCCACGCCGCAGCCGTAACTGTGGGTCAGCGCCACCACGTCATCGACGTTCGGGTACTTGGGCAGCAACTCGTCCTTGATGCGTTTTACCGCGTGATCCAGCACGCCGGTGACGCACTGCACGGTGGTGGTGATGCCGAGAATGTTGCGCGTGCCGACGGTGCCGTCGGCGTTGCGATAACCCTCGAAGGTGAAGCCTTCCAGCGGTGCCTGCGCGGCCGGCACTTCGGTGGACAGCGGCAAGCTGTCCAGCGGTGGCGCGGTGGGCATGCGCAGTTGATCTTCCTTGACCCAGCTGCCGCGAGGAATCGGCTGCAACGCGTAGCCGATCGTCTGGCCGTAACGAATCACCTGGCCACCCTCGGGAATGTCCTCGAGGGTGACCTTGTGGCTCTGCGGCACGAAATCCACGGTGACCAGGCCATCGGGGAATTCGGTGCCGGCCGGCACGCCCTGATCGTTGACCACGATCACCACATTGTCCCGCGCGTGCAGGCGGATGTAGCGCGGCGAGTCGGAATGTTCAATCAACTGCATGACGCCGCTCCTCAGGAATGCGCTTCAGATAACTTATTGTTCAGTTCAGGACCGCTGGCAGGCGGCTCTTTGAGCACCACGCGTTTGATCGGGCCAACGATCACCAGGTAGCTGAATACCGCCACCAGCGCGTTGCAACCAACAAACACCAAGGCCCATTTGAACGAGCCGGTGGAGCTGATGATGTAGCCAATGACAATCGGCGTGGTGATCGACGCAATGTTGCCGAAGGTGTTGAACAGGCCACCGCTGAGACCGGCGATCTGTTTCGGTGAGGTGTCGGACACCACCGCCCAACCCAATGCACCGACGCCTTTGCCGAAGAACGCCAGGGCCATGAAGCCGACGACCATCCATTCCACGTCCACGTAGTTGCAAGCCACGATGCTGCTGGAAACCAGCAGGCCGGCGATGATCGGCGCCTTGCGGGCGAAGGTCAGCGAGTGACCCTTGCGCAGCAGATAGTCAGAAATCACCCCGCCGAGCACCCCACCGATAAACCCGCAGATCGCCGGCAACGAGGCAATGAAACCGGCCTTGAGGATGGTCATGCCGCGTTCCTGCACCAGATACACCGGGAACCAGGTCAGGAAGAAGTAGGTGATGCCGTTGATGCAGTACTGGCCCAAATACACGCCGAGCATCATGCGGTTGGTCAGCAACTGGCGGATGTAGTCCCACTTCGGACCGTCGACCTTTTTGCCTTTGCCCTTGTCCTGGTCCATGTCGACCATGCCACCGTTGTCGGCGATGTGCTTGAACTCGGCGTCGTTGATCATCGGGTGCTGGCGCGGACTGTGGATAACTTTCAGCCAGATCCCCGAGAAGATGATGCCGATCACGCCCATGACGATGAACACATGCTGCCAGCCGAAGCTGTAGACGATCCAGCCCATCAGCGGCGCAAACAATACGGTGGCGAAGTATTGCGCCGAGTTGAAGATCGCCGAGGCGGTGCCGCGCTCAGCGGTGGGGAACCACGCCGCCACGATACGTGCGTTGCCGGGGAAGGATGGCGCTTCGGCCAGGCCCACCAGAAAGCGCAGCATGAACAGCGCGACGACGGCGGTGGAAAGCCCGAACTCACCGACATAGCCTTGCAGCACGGTGAACAGCGACCAGGTGAAGATGCTCAAGGCATAAACTTTTTTCGAACCGAACCGGTCCAGCAGCCAGCCACCGGGAATTTGCCCGGCCACGTAGGCCCAACCGAAGGCGGAGAAGATATAACCGAGGGTGACCGCGTCGATGCCGAGGTCTTTTTGCAGGCTGGAGCCGGCGATTGCGATGGTCGCCCGGTCGGCGTAATTGATCGTGGTCACCAGAAACAGCATGAGCAAAATCAAATAGCGGACGTGAGTCGGCTTGGTCGATTGCATTGTAGATGTACTCCCACTGATTATTTTTATGCGGGTAATAACGATTTCTTTGTAGGCGCCGGCTTTTGTGGGAGCCGGCGCCTACAGGTACTGCGGTGTATCAGGAACCGACGTAGGCAGTCTTCACGACCGTGTAGAACTCTTGCGCATAGCGACCTTGCTCACGTGAGCCATAGGATGAGCCTTTACGCCCACCGAACGGAACGTGGTAATCCACGCCGGCGGTCGGCAGGTTGACCATCACCATCCCGGCCTGGGAGTGGCGCTTGAAGTGGTTGGCGTACTTCAGCGACGTGGTAGCGATACCCGCCGACAGGCCGAACTCGGTGTCGTTGGCCATCTCCAGTGCAGCGTCGTAATCGGCCACGCGCACGACATTGGCCACCGGGCCGAAGATCTCTTCGCGGCTGATACGCATCGCGGCCTCGCTGTCGGCAAACAGCGTCGGGGCGAGGAAGTAGCCCTCGGTATCGCAGGTCACCAGACCACCGCCGCTGACCAGACGTGCCCCTTCGGACTGGCCGATGTCGATGTACTTCAGGTCCTGTTCAAGCTGCGCTTGCGAGACCACCGGGCCGATGTCGGTACCGGACTTCAACGCGTGACCGACCTTGATCGATTTCATGCGCTCGGCCATGGCTTCGACGAACTTGTCGTGAATCCCGGCGGTGACGATGAGGCGGCTCGACGCGGTGCAACGCTGACCGGTGGAGTAGAACGCGCTCTGTACCGACAGTTCGACCGCTTGCTTGAGGTCGGCGTCGTCGAGAATGATCTGCGGGTTCTTGCCGCCCATTTCCAGCTGAACCTTGGCCTGACGCGACACGCAATTGACCGCGATCTGTCGGCCCACGCCAACCGAACCGGTGAAACTGATGCCATCGACTTTCGGGCTGTTGACCAGCGCCTCGCCGACCACTCGACCGCTGCCCATCACCAGGTTGAACACGCCGGCCGGGAAACCGGCGCGGGAGATGATTTCCGCCAGCGCCCAGGCGCAGCCCGGAACCAGATCCGCCGGCTTCAGCACCACGCAGTTGCCGTAGGCCAGGGCCGGAGCGATTTTCCACGCCGGGATCGCGATCGGGAAGTTCCACGGTGTGATTAGGCCGACTACACCGAGGGCTTCGCGGGTCACTTCAACGTTCACGCCCGGACGCACCGACGGCACGTAGTCACCGGACAGGCGCAGGCATTCACCAGCGAAGAACTTGAAGATGTTGCCGGCGCGGGTCACTTCGCCGATGGCTTCGGGCAGGGTCTTGCCCTCTTCCCGGGCCAGCAACGTGCCAAGCTCTTCGCGACGGGCGAGGATCTCGCTGCCGACTTTATCCAGCGCATCGTGTCGAGCCTGAATGCCGGAAGTGGACCACGCCGGAAACGCGGCGCAAGCGGCGTCGATGGCGGCGTTGACTTGAGCCAGGTCGGCCTTGGCGTAGTCACCGATGGTGTCGGTCAATTCCGACGGGTTGATGTTGCCGGAATAGTCAGCGCCGGCGACCCATTGGCCACCGATGTAGTTGTCGTAACGCTTCAAATCAGCCACGGCTTGCACCTTTTAAAAGAAGTCCTCACACAAAAAGCCGCTGATTGCTCAGCGGCCTTGGGTTTGTCGGGTGTTACTGCGCACCCTGCTTGTCGATCAGCGCGGCGAGCATTTCGTACTCTTCGCCCGTCAGATCGGTCAGCGGTGCACGCACCGGGCCTGCGTCATAGCCAGCAATTTTTGCCCCGGCCTTGACGATGCTCACCGCGTAACCGGCCTTGCGGTTGCGGATGTCCAGGTACGGCAGGAAGAAGTCGTCGATGATCTTGCCGACGGTGGCGTGATCTTCGCGGGCGATGGCGTGGTAGAAATCCATCGCGGTTTTCGGGATGAAGTTGAACACCGCCGAGGAGTAAACCGGTACGCCCAAAGCCTTGTAGGCCGCGGCGTAGACTTCAGCGGTCGGCAAGCCACCCAGATAGCTGAAGCGATCGCCGAGGCGGCGACGGATCGACACCATCAGCTCGATATCGCCCAGGCCATCCTTGTAGCCGATCAGGTTCGGGCAGCGTTCGGCCAGACGTTCCAGCAACGGAGCGGTCAGGCGGCAGACGTTGCGGTTGTAGACCACCACGCCGATCTTCACCGATTTGCACACGGCCTCAACGTGGGCGGCAACGCCGTCCTGGCTGGCTTCGGTCAGATAGTGCGGCAGCAGCAACAGGCCTTTGGCGCCCAGGCGCTCGGCTTCCTGAGCGTACTCGATAGCCTGGCGGGTCGAACCGCCGACACCGGCGAGGATTGGCACGCTGCTGGCGCAGGTGTCGACGGCTGTCTTGATGATTTCCGAATACTCGCTGGCCGCCAGAGAGAAGAACTCACCGGTACCGCCCGCGGCGAACAACGCCGAGGCGCCGTATGGGGCCAGCCATTCAAGACGCTTGATGTAGCCCGCGCGATGGAAATCGCCCTGAGCATTGAAGTCGGTGACCGGGAACGACAGCAAACCGGAAGAGAGGATGGACTTCAGTTCTTGTGGATTCATTATTCGAACACCCTGGGTAGCAACATTGTGTGAGAAAACCGTTCAGCCTTCGCTGAAGTTGTAGGTCATCGTACAACCTAAAATACAACCGTCAACTGCATTTCATCGCCGCTCTCAGCATTTGAGTCAGAAAAGGTAATTCCTTGACGTAGGAGATTTCTCATCTATGATCCAGAAAGCTGTATATACATACAGTTAATTTGAACTTTGCCTACGACATATCAAGGAGCTAGAAATGTCAGGTCTACATGCACACCCGAAGGAAAATACCCGACAGATCATTGCCGATCTGGATGATCTTTTTACCGAGCATGGCATCGCCATTTCCGGCGATGGCGCCACGCTAAAACTCACAGCCGGAAGTCATCACCGCCTCAAACATCAGCGCCGTGGCCGGCTGCCGACGCCACCGAAAAATCCGCTGAAAGGCTTGCCCCCGTTGAGGTTCGAGGGTGCAGAACATACCGCGATCGGCGACAGCACCCTGCTGCGTTTCGTCAAGGATGCACCTGCGCTACCGGCCTGGCAGGTGGCGTTGCATCTGCCCAACGGCCTGGCATTGACCTATGGTCAAGTGATCGCGCTGGGGGGTGATTTTTATGGAGTTCCCGAACAACCGATCAACGAAGGTGCAACAGCCCAAGAGCGAATCCAGCGCTTTACCAACGCCTTCAACTCCCTGGCGGTACTGCCGGCGTCAAACGCCGAGGCGAAGCTGATTCTTGGTGTGATGCAAAAGGAAATCGCCGCGGTCAATCAGGCGATCAAGGACGGTAAACAGCCTCACGAGGCTTATGAAACCCTCGGAGATACGTTGTCGGAAGAGTGGAACAAGATCACCGGCGGCGGCAGTTTCGTCTCGGCGCTGTTTCCTTTGGGGCGTTATCTGAAACTGGCCGCCAACAATGCCGACCACTTTGGCGAATGGGCGCTGCTGGCTTACATCGCCGGGCACACGGCCGCGTTGCAACAAGCGGTGCTGGCCCACAACAGCGGCGATGAAAAGCTGTTGGAGCTGGCCTATGCGATGAACGCTTTTGCCGACCACTCCCTCACCGATCTGTTTTCCGCAGGGCATTTGCGAGTGCCGCGCAAACAGTTGGCGGCGGCAGTCACGCCGAGTGATCTGGGCTCGCTGATCACCCGTTTCATGCACGACGAAGACAGCAAGTTCGGCCTCAATGTGCGCAATGGCAACGGCGATCGCTGGCACGCGTATGGCGACAAACGTTACTTCGACGCGATCGACAGCGCCAATCGTGCCCAGGTGAATCAGGCAGTCCAGGTGTCTGCGGATGAAGTGTTCGCGGCGTACCTCAGTGGCATCGCCCCGTCGGCCGGCAGCTTTGCTGCATTGAAAAGGCTGCCTGACCTGCAAGCGGTGTTGAACCCGACGGGCAATTTCTCACCGCTGTTCAAGGTTGAGGGCGGCAAGGTGCTACGGCGCAAGGACGTCAACAACCTGAACGATACCGCCACCGTGGATGATTGGTGGGGCTGGAGCACTTATCTGTTGCTCAAGGACTACCACCCGACAGACGCTGTTAATTCACCGATCAATAACCGATAAGGAGATCACTGATGACCATCAAATTGAAACTGGAACTGGCCTCGGGACAATCAATGAAAGGAGCGCCGTTGGAGTTGTTGGCTGATGGCAAACCGATTGCCAGCGCGATTGTAGATAACCAAGGGCAGATACGATTCGATGCCCGTCCTGGGTCAGCGGCGTTGGCGGTGAGAGTGGATCGTTCAATAAACAAATAAGCTTCAATCTTCTGACGCTGAAGACCGTTCGTCGAAACTGCAAGTTCTTACAGTATCGTCGCCGACAGGTTTCCCCCTACGTTGAGTGACCACACTCTCTGCGAAGGATCTGCTCATGAACGTTACCTATACGTTGAAACATGCGGTCGGCAAGCGTCAGAAAATCATGTTTGACGGCATTATCTATGCGTCGGATATCCTGCAGTTCGAAGGTCTGGATGAACAGTACGTCGTCACCAAAAGGACGCTGGTCATCCCTTTCGACATCGATCAGCCAATCACCGACGTCATGCTTGAAACCGAACCTTACAAGCCTTGAACAAACGCCCATCGTTGCATAGGCGATTCGATACATCCGTCTAACGTGGCAAACTGGGCCGATCGCGGCCACTGAAGCTTCATCCGCGCTGCGCCTGCGCCTCTTCATGGGCCTGGCGCAGCCGCTCGCGGCTATTGGTCAGGTGCAAACGCATCGCCGCCCGCGCCGCATCGGAATCCTGACGCGCGATCGCGTCGTAAATCTCTTCGTGTTCACGGCTCAGGCGACTCATGTAGTGCTGTTGGTCGTCATGGGCCAGGCGCGCGGAGTTCAGGCGTGTACGCGGAATGATGCTGGTGCCCAGGTGGGTCATGATGTCGGTGAAGTAACGGTTGCCGGTAGCCAGGGCGATTTGCAGGTGGAACTGGAAATCCGATGCCACGGCATCGCCGGCGTGGGCGGCACTTTCGTTGAGGGCGTCCAGCGCCTCACGCATCGCCGCCAACTGCTCAGGGCTGCGACGTTGCGCGGCAAGGCCGGCGGACTCCACTTCCAGGCTGATGCGCAGTTCCAGAATGGCCAATACGTCGCGCAAGGTCACCACGGTCGCCGGGTCGATACGAAAACCACTCGGGCTCGGAGTGTCGAGCACAAAGGTGCCGATGCCGTGACGGGTTTCCACCTGGCCTGCGGCCTGCAAACGGGAAATCGCTTCGCGCACCACGGTGCGGCTGACGCCATGGGCATCCATGATCGCCGACTCGGTGGGTAACTTGTCGCCACGCTTGAGCTGACCGTCGCGGATCTGCTCGGACAACACCGTCACCAATTCCTGTGCGAGGCTGCGGCGCTTGCGAGGGAGGCGAGGTGCGTCGATCGGGTTTTCCATGGTGAACGTCTGTCTCGAAAAAACGGCTGAAACCGCATCATAGCGTATGCAGGTTGTACGATCACCACAGGGGGGATGTTCAGGCGGTCACGGCCTGGTCCACCAGATGGCCATTCTCGATGCGCACATGCCGAGGATGGAAACGTTTCAGGCTGCTGCGATGGCCGACGCTGACAATGCTCAAGCCCGGCAACTCATCGATCAACGCCTGATACAGCGACGCTTCGTCCTCTTCGTCCATCGCCGAGGTGGCTTCGTCCATGTACAGCCATTGCGGCGCATACAGCAGCGCACGGGCGAAGGCCAGACGTTGCTGCTCACCCGGCGAGAGCATGCGCTGCCAGTGGTTCGCTTCATCCAGACGGGAAATCAGGTGCGGCAAACGACAGGTTTCCAACACGTGAACGTAGCGTTCCTGCGTATAGGTATCGCCAGGTTGTGGATAACTCAGGGCTTCACGCAGGCTGCCAATCGGCAAATAAGGCTTTTGCGGCAGGAACAGATAACGCGCCGACGGCAGGCGAATACTGCCGTGGCCGGTCGGCCACAGATGCCCCATGGCTCGCAGCAAGGTCGACTTACCGCTGCCGGAGCGGCCGCTGAGCATGACGCGCTCGCCCTCTTCCACCGCCATATCGGCGTTGGTCAGCAGGTGACGACCGTCGGCCAGATCGAGGCCCAGGTTGTGGATTTTCAGTTCTTCGCCGTGGTTCTGGACGTCGATGGCTGGCTGGCGCTCTTCGTTGTCGGTCATGGCCTGGCGGAAGCTGAGCAGACGGTCACAGGTGGCACGCCATGAGGCGAGGTTCTGATACGCACTGATAAACCAGCTGAAGCTTTCCTGCACATTGCCGAACGCCGAGCTGATTTGCATCAGTTCACCGAGCTCGATCTTGCCGGCGAGGTAACGCGGCGAGGCAACGATGAACGGGAAGATGATGGCCGCCTGGCTGTAACCGGCGGTGAAGAATGTCAGGCGCTTGGACACTTTCATGATGTCCCAGAAGTTATGCCAGACCATTCCGAAGCGGCCGCTCAATCGACGATTTTCGTTCGGCTCTCCGTTGTACAACGCGATGCTTTCGGCATTCTCGCGAATCCGCACCATGGAGAAACGCAGGTCGGCTTCGAAGCGTTGTTGTTGGTTGTTCAGACCGATCAATCGACGACCGATCAAATGCGTCAGCCAGCTGCCTACCACTGCGTAAACCAGTACGCACCAGAACATGTAGCCGGGAATAGTAATACCGAAGACTTCAATACTGCCCGACACGCCCCACAGAATGATCGAGAACGACACCAGGCTGACGATATTGCGCAGCAGCCCGATACCCAGCTCAAGGGTATTGGACGTGAAATTGTTGAGGTCTTCGGAAATCCGCTGGTCCGGGTTATCGGTGTAACCGCCCTGCTCCAGCTGGTAATAGTTTTTGTTGCCGAGCCAGCGGGCGAAGTGTTTCTCGGTCAACCAGGCTCGCCAGCGGATGGTCAGCATCTGCGTCAAATAGAGCCGGTACACGGCACCGACAATCGCCACAGCCGCAATCGCGCAGAAATACAGAATCAGCTGCCAGAACGCGGCTTCATCCTTCTTTTGCAGGGCGTTGTAGAAATCTTTGTACCAGGTGTTGAACCACACCGAGATCCCCACGCTGATCAGCGACAGTGCGATCACCGCAATCAGCAGCGTCCAGGCCTTGGCCTTCTCTTCGCTTTGCCAGTAGGGCGTGATGATCGCCCAGACTTTGCGGAAAAACTGCCCGCGCACAGCATCGTTGACCGCGGAATATTCAGCGTTCTGATTCATGGATAAGGCTCGATAAAGAAAAAAACACACACGAACCGATCATAGATGATCGGCGCGTGTGATCGCGAGGGCTGGCGATAACCGTTCAGCGCTCGTTCAGCGACGGACCGGACGCTTCTGCAGTTTGCGCTGCAGCGTGCGGCGGTGCATGCCCAAGGCGCGGGCAGTGGCGGAGATGTTGCCTTCGTGCTCGGTCAGGACGCGCTGGATGTGCTCCCACTGGAGGCGGTCCACGGACATCGGGTTTTCCGGCACCAGCGAGTCGAGGTCGGCGTGTTCGGAGAGCAGCGCGGCCAGCACGTCATCGGCATCCGCCGGTTTGCACAGATAATTGCAGGCGCCGCGCTTGATTGCCTCGACGGCGGTGGCAATGCTCGAGTAACCGGTGAGGATCACCACGCGCATGTCCGGGTCGAGTTCGAGCAGCTTGGGCAGCAACACCAGGCCCGAATCGCCGTCCATTTTCAGGTCCAGCGCGGCGTAATCCGGGATATCGGCCTGGGCGATGGTCAGGCCCTCTTCGGCGGAACCGGCGGTGCTGACGCGAAAACCACGGCGGGCCATGGCGCGGGCCATCACGCGGGTGAAGGTTGCGTCGTCGTCTACCAGCAGCAAATGCGGCAGTTCTTCGCCTTCAACTTGGATCTCGTCACTCATGTTCGTCTCCTCGGGCGACACGGGGCAGGCGCAGCTCGGTGAGCGTGCCGCCTTCCTCATGACTGTAGAGTTTCACTGAGCCGCCGGCGCGTGTCACGCTGGCCTTGCTCAAAAACAGGCCCAGGCCGAAACCTTTGCCCTTGGTGGTAAAAAACGGTTTGCCGATCTGCTCGGCAATGGCCAATGGCACACCGGCACCATGGTCGCGAATGCTGATGGTCAGGTCTTCGGCATTCCAGTCCAGGGTTACTTGCAGCCCTTCGGGGCAGGCATCGGCAGCGTTGTTCAACAAATTCAGCAGGGCTTGGGTCAGGTCCGGCGGTGGCGCCATGCGCGGCACGGTCCCTTGGCCCAAACGCTGGAAGCGATAACTCGCCTCAGGACGCATCAGGTGCCAGCGGTTGAGCGCTTCGTCGAGCCAGTCGGTGACATCCTGCATCTCCACCGCCATACGACGATTGGCCTCGGCGGCGCGCACCAGTTGCTGCAAGGTTTCCTTGCACAACTTGACCTGATCCTGCAAAACCTTCAAATCGTCCTGCAACATCGGGTCGGGGTGATCCTGCTGCATCTCTTTGAGCAACACGCTCATGGTCGCCAGCGGCGTGCCCAGTTCATGGGCGGCACCGGCAGCCTGAGTCGCGACGGCCAGCAATTGCTGATCTCGCAGGCCCTCCTCGCGGCGGATCGCGCGCAGCTCTTCCTGACGGCGCAGCTCTTCGGCCATGCGTGCAGCAAAGAAGGTGATGACGGCGGCAGCCAGGGCAAAACTCAGCCACATACCGTAGATCTGCAGGTTTTCCCGGGCGATGGGGAAGGTTTCCAGCGGATAGAACCGTGCCAGCAGCAACGTATACAGCGCCAGGGCGATACCCGACAGAATCACCGAATAGCGCCATGGCAGCGTCACGGCGGCGATGGTCAGCGGCACCAGGTAATAAGAGACGAACGGGTTGGTCGAGCCACCGGAGAAAAACAACAAGGCACTGTGGATAAACAGGTCGCAGGCCAGTTGCAGGGCGTATTCAAGCTCGGTGACCGGCCACGAAGTGCGCAGGCGCACGGTGGTGAACACACACAACAGCGTCGAACAGCCCAGTGTCATCGCCAGTTGCACCCACGGCAACGGCAGCAGTTCGAGCCAGTAGGCCAGGCCCACGGAGCCGGCTTGGGCGGCGAGCACCAGAATCCGGATGAAAGTCAGCCGCCAGAGGTTCTGGCGAGTGGCGGAAGTCAGTTGTACGGGGGCGAGCATGAGCTCTCCTGATGAGCGCTCCAGGCGGATCGCACGGAGTATAACCAAGCCGCGGGCCTGAGAGGCGAAAGTGCGGCAAACGACCACATGGCAGAAAGGATTGTGGCGTCTATAAGGCTCGCTCCCACATTGAAATGCGTTCCCCTGTGTGTGGCTTGCCCGCGATTGACCGCAAAGCGGTCACCTGCATTCCATCTGTATAGAAGTTGTAACTGGGCGAACCGTATCGTTGAAGCTAGAGTCTGATGGTTTCACGCAGGTTCGGACCCTAACCCCTGCGCATCGTCCAAGGAGCTTTTCATGCACACATTGCGCCGCAGCGCCGCCCTTCTTGCCTTAAGCGTTGGCACCGCCGCCAGCCTCCCGGCCCTGGCCGTCGACGAGCTGCATTACAACCAGATCTCCCTGCGCGCCGAAGTCAGCCAGGAAGTGGCCCGCGACCTGATGATCGTGACCCTCTACACCGAAGAACAAAACACCGACCCGGCCAAACTCGCCGCCGACGTCAGCACCACCATGAACAAGGCACTGGCCCAGGCCAAGCAGGTCAAGGACATCACCCTGCGTCAGGGCAGCCGCAACAGCTACCCGATCTACGACACCAAAGGCCAGAAAATCACCGGCTGGCGTGAACGCGCCGAACTGCGCCTGGAAAGCTCGGACTTCGCCGCCCTGTCCAAACTCACCGGCGAACTGCTCACCGACCTGAAAATGGGCGGCATGGACTTCGCCATCGCCACCCCAACCCGCAAAGCCAGCGAAGACGCCCTGCTCAAAGAAGCCGTGACCGCCTTCAAGGCCCGCGCCCAACTGGCCACCGACGCCCTGGGCGGCAAGAGCTACAAAATCGTCAACCTGAACCTCAACAGCAACGGTTATCCACAACCGTACATGCGCGGGCCGATGATGATGAAAGCCGCCGCCGGCATGGATTCGGCACCGGTGACGCCAGAAGTTGAGGCAGGCACCAGTCAGGTGAGCATGACGGCGGATGGGGCTATTGAAGTGTTGATGCCTTGATTCGATAACCTGCGCACAAACAAACGGCGATCACCGAAGTGATCGCCGTTTTTTTGTGCCAGAAGAATCTGGTTGTGATCGTCATCTTGGTGATGAAAGCACGGACGTCATCGCAGTGATTCAGACTTAAGTCTGCGGATCGACGTTATCCAACGCCCGATTCACCGCCAATTCCGCCAGCATGATGATCTGCTGAATGGCCAACACTGTATTGCGCTGCGGGCCGATCAGGTTCGTGGCGAAATCGCTGGCCAGGACACTGGCCGAGGCCAATGACTCGCAGGCTTGTGCCAGGAGACTCTCGGTGCCCATGTCGGGGGCAACCAAGTACATCGTGCTGGGGCGACGAGGTCTTGCGGCGTAAGGCTTGGGGGGATTGAGGTAGTAGTCGAGCGCGCGCTTTGTGGCTTCGCGGTCTTTGAGTAGCTCTTCGGCGCGCAAGGCGTCGGCGATTGGGTTGGTTTTGTTGAAGTTCGAATCGGAATTACCGTTGTCCATTTTCAGCTCCTGATCACAATTGGAGCCATCACTTGCCGTTATGGTCGTGAGGGCTTTCGCCCTACTGATTTCAGGTTTCCACTCCTGGTCGCTGATTTCGCAGCGACAGCCAAAGACTAGAGAGCCCGCTTCCGACGGACAACCTGAAAGATGCGTGGGAAAGGTCTGCGTTCAGGCACATCCATTAAACATTCAAAAGCGGAACGCGGAGCGTCCCTGGCGGCGTTCCCACGCGGGAGCGTGGGAACGATCATTCAGGTACAGACGAAAGAAGTGGGTCGGCTGTCAGGCCGCCTTCGCGGGCAAGCCCTCTCCCACAGTGGAGCGGCATACACCCGCCCCTCACCACTCAACAGGCCGAGCGTTAGCTCGCCTGCCGCTTTTGATCTTGATCTGCCCGCCCCTTCGGGAGGCTGAGTGGAGGTGTTCATCTGGGGATTGGC
>NZ_AKJT01000071.1 GCF_000282195.1 Pseudomonas sp. GM18 | reverse complement strand
CTGCTGCGCAGCCGAACGCAGCCTCGCAGGCTCGGCAGCTGCTACGAACCAGGCGGGGAACGTTCTACAGTTCAGTCGAGCAGTTCGGTTGACTCAATCAACCCGACCCCAGTCACCTGCATCCGCTCAATCGCCGCCGCCAGCGATCCTTCCAGATCAATCGCCCGACAAGCATCCATCACCACAAACGCATTGAACCCCGCCGCCCGCGCATCCAGCGCAGAAAACATCACGCAGAAATCCAGTGCCAGCCCGACCATGTAAACCGTGTCGATGCCGCGTTCTTTCAGATACCCGGCCAAACCGGTGGTTGTGGTTCGATCCGCCTCCAGAAACGCCGAATAACTGTCGATGTCCGGGTTGCAGCCCTTGCGGATGATCAACTGGGCGTGGGGCAGGTCCAGCTCCGGGTGGAACTCGGCGCCGGGCGTGGCGCGAACACAATGCTCCGGCCACAGCGTCTGTTCACCGTAAGGCAACTGAATCACGTCGTAAGGCTTGCGCCCAGGGTGGCTGGAAGCGAACGAGGCGTGGCCGGGCGGGTGCCAGTCCTGGGCAATGACGACCTGTTTGAACTGGCGACCCAGGCGATTAATCAGGGGCACAATCAGGTCACCCTCCGGTACCGGCAATTGACCACCGGGAATGAAGTCGTTTTGTACGTCGATGACCAGTAAGGCAGCGCGTGAAGAAATCGGCATGGGTAGGGTTCCTCCTTGGAAAGTCGGGTGCAAGCATAGTGATAACTTTGTTCATGCGCCAAGAACGTTTCTAACAGTTCCGGTGGTGAGGCCAATCGCGAGCAAGCGCTAAATATCCTGAAGCCAGTCCCGCATTTGGCCGAACCGCTGCCTTACTGCCGGCACAGATGCCTTGTTATAGTTCGGGCCTCATTTTCTGCCCGGTAAAGGATCACTGCCATGTCTCAATACACCGCCTTCAGCGTCGAACTGGCCGATAACATCGCCCATGTGCAGATCAACCGCCCGGACAAGATCAACTCGATGAACGCCGCGTTCTGGAGCGAGATCATCGAGATTTTCCAGTGGGTCGACGATACCGATGAAGTCCGGGTGGTAGTGCTCAGTGGCGCCGGCAAGCATTTTTCTTCCGGCATCGACTTGATGATGCTCGCCGGTGTGGCCAATGAACTGGGCAAGGATGTCGGCCGCAATGCGCGCCTGCTGCGGCGCAAGATCCTGGCGCTGCAAGCGTCGTTCAACGCCGTCGACAACTGCCGCAAACCGGTGCTGGCGGCGGTCCAGGGTTATTGCCTGGGCGGCGCCATCGACCTGATTTCGGCGTGCGACATGCGTTACGCGGCTGAGGACGCGCAATTTTCGATCAAGGAAATCGATATCGGCATGGCGGCCGATGTTGGCACTTTGCAACGCTTGCCGCGGATCATCGGTGACGGCATGCTGCGTGAACTGGCTTACACTGGTCGCACCTTTGGCGCCGAAGAAGCGCGTAACATTGGCCTGGTCAATCGCGTCTACAGCGACACCGCCAGCCTGCGTGAAGGCGTGATGGGGATTGCCCGTGAAATCGCCGGCAAGTCGCCGATTGCCATCACCGGCACCAAAGAGATGATCAGCTACATGCGCGACCATCGCATCGACGACGGCCTCGAATACGTCGCCACGTGGAACGCCGCCATGCTGCAATCCACCGATCTGCGCGTGGCCATGGCCGCCCATATGAGCAAACAGAAACCCGAATTTCTGGACTGATTAACCATGACTTCACGCTGGACCACCGCAGTACTGGACACCGATCAACCCGGCGGCTGGGCCGTGGCGCGTAGCCCCGAAGGCTTTTTGTTCGATGACAATGGCGCGCTGTTTCCACGGGAATGGCTCAAGCGTCAGGATTTGTCGATTCTCGCCGAGCACGGCATCGGTCACCTGGATGGAGAACCGGTGTACCTGCTGGAGTTGCGCAGTCACAGCGACGTACCAGGCTGCAACTGGAAAGGCCTGCGGGCGTTCATGCTCGAGGGCGATCACACCGTCTACAAGGTGCTCGGCTATGCCGCGCAAATCGGTACCTGGGCCCGTGAGCACCGCTTTTGCGGCAACTGCGGACAGGCGATGATCCAGGTGCCGCGTGAGCGGGCGATGTATTGCGAGCCGTGCGATTTACGCAGCTACCCACGCATTTCGCCGAGCATGATTGTGCTGGTGACCCGTGGCGACGAGGTCCTGCTGGCCCGTTCGCCGCGTTTTGTTGCCGGGGTCTACAGCACGTTGGCGGGGTTTGCCGAGCCGGGTGAGTCGGCCGAAGATTGCCTGATTCGCGAGGTTCGCGAAGAGGTGCAGATCGAGGTCAAGAACATCCAGTACATGGGCAGTCAGTGCTGGCCGTTCCCGCATTCGATGATGCTCGGTTTTCATGCCGAGTACGCCGGTGGCGAGATTGTCTGTCAGGAAGACGAGATCGAAGACGCCCAGTGGTTCAACGTGCACGAGCTGCCGCCGTTGCCGGCGTCACGCTCGATTGCCCGTTACCTGATCGACGTCTACGTGGCGCGGCGCTTAGGCCATGCTGAACCAGTGCTGCCAGGCTAGGCGCACGGTCAGGCCCAGCACCACGGTGATGAACACCGGGCGAATGAATTTCGCACCGCCGCTGATGGCGGTGCGCGCGCCGAAGAAGGCGCCGACCATCACCGACAGGCCCATGCTCAGGCCGATGATCCAGTCCACCTGACCGGAAAAGATGAACACCGACAGCGCCGCGATGTTGCTGACGAAGTTCATGCTGCGCGCCACACCGCTGGCCTTGACCAGGTCGATGGGGTAGAGCAGCAGGCTGCTGACGGTCCAGAACGCCCCAGTGCCCGGACCGGCCACGCCGTCATAGAAGCCGAGGCCGAAGCCCTGGGTCGATTGCCACTTTTTCTTGATCGGCGCGTCGCTGTCCAGCGGCGCTTTCGGCGTGCCGCCGAACAACAGGTACAGGCCGCAGGCGAACACGATCACCGGCAGCATCTTGTTCAGCCATTCCGCCGGCAAGTAATGAGCGACGATGGCGCCGGTGAGTGCGCCGACCAGCGTGCCGACGATAGCGTGCACCCATTTCCGTGGATGAAACAGCTTGCGCCGGTAGAAGGTGAAGCTGGCAGTGGCTGAGCCAAAGGTCGAACTGAGTTTGTTGGTGCCCAGCACCAGATGCGGCGGCAGGCCGGCGGTCAACAGCGCCGGGGTGGTCAACAGACCGCCACCGCCGGCGATGGCGTCGATGAAACCGGCAATGAAAGCGACGAGAGCCAGAACGGCCAGGGTAGTGAGGTCAACGCTGAGTTCGAAAGGCATGGAATGGGGCTTATTCGGCAGGGCGCAGAAGAGGGCTGCGGGAAAGGCCGGTATCTTACCCATATCCAACTTCTGCGGCGACCTGAGCCGATCGTTCCCACTCTCCCGCGTGGGGATGCATCTTGTGACGCTCTGCGTCACGGCGGACGCGGAGCGTCCGTGGCGGCATTACCACGCAGAGCGTGGGAACGATCGGTGAGGTGATGTTACAGACCCAGGTCAGACAACCCTGGATGATCATCCGGTCGGCGGCCAAGCGGCCAATGGAACTTGCGCTCGTTTTCCTTGATCGGCATGTCGTTGATGCAGGCGTAGCGGTTGAACATCAGGCCGTTCTCGTCGAACTCCCAGTTCTCGTTGCCGTAGGAACGGAACCAGTTGCCCGAATCGTCGTGCCATTCGTAGGCATAACGCACGGCGATGCGGTTGTCGCCATGGGCCCAGAGTTCCTTGATCAGCCGGTAGTCCAGTTCCTTGGCCCATTTGCGGGTCAGGAAAGCTTTGGCTTCTTCGCGGTTGTGGGCGAACTCGGCGCGGTTACGCCACTGGGTGTCCAGGGTGTAGGCCAGGGACACCCGTTCCGGGTCACGGGAATTCCAGCCGTCTTCGGCCAGGCGAACTTTTTCGATGGCCGATTCACGGGTAAACGGTGGCAATGGCGGACGAACTTCGGCAGTAGACATATTAAGTCTCCCTATCAAATTAACGTTCAAGCAAGTTGTCGGGCTTATTTAAAGTGTTACAGGTCCAATAACTTTCGCGCCATGCATTGCGCATTATCGGCGGCACTGTGATCACCCATCACAAGCGCTACGGTAATGGCACCGTCGATCAGGATCAGCAGCTGTCTGGCCAGCGTTTCCGGGTCTGTTGCGCCATATTCGGTACAGAGCTCGCGCACGTAGTCGAGCAGCTTCTGTTTGTGGTCTTTGGCGACCAGGCGAACCGGGTCTTGCGGGTCGCCGGTTTCACCGCTGGTGTTGATGAATGCGCAGCCGCGGAAGCCTTCGGAGGCGAACCAGGCCTTGAGCACGGTAAACAGGTTGAGCAGCCGCTCGGCCGGGGTTTGGGCCTTGCCGACTTCGCTTCGATACCAGTGCATCCAGCGCACATCGCGGCGTTGCAGGGCCGCGACGACAAGCTCCTCCTTGTTGGCGAAGTAGCGGTAAATACTTTTTCTGGAGACGCCGGCGGTTTTCACCAGAAGATCCATGCCGGTGGCAGCGATGCCACTTTTGTAGATCAACTTTTCGGTGACATCCAGAATGATGTCGCGTGTGTCGTTGCTAATGATTTCGTTCATGTGGCCAACAGTAGAATGATCGTTCTTCTTGGTCAACTTTTTTTGCAGTGATCGTTCCCACGCTCTGCGTGGGACTGCCGCCATGGACGCTCCGCGTCCAGCGTTAATGTGACGCAGAGCGTCACGAGATGAATTCCTTTGCTGCGCATGGGAACGATCGGTGCGGGGTCATTACAGACAGTAACAAGACCCAAACCCCTCCATGGTGTAAGCTCTCAGGCTCTTCGGATTCGACCCTTTGCGAGCCCTATGCCGTTGCTTTTCAAACGCTCTCTGCTGCCTAAACTGCGCAGTTTTCCGCTGACCGCCGATGCCGTCACCATCCTCTCTGGCGCTGCCGAGTTCCGTCGTTGCCTGCTGGAAAAAATCGCTCAGGCGACCCGGCGCATCTACATCGTTGCGCTGTACCTGCAACAAGATGAGGCCGGCCAGGAAATCCTCGATGCCCTGCACGCGGCCAAACTGGCGCGTCCGGAACTGGACGTGGTGGTGGTCGTGGACTGGCTGCGCGCCCAGCGCGGCTTGATCGGTGCCGGCAAGCAACCGGGCAACTCAGCCTGGTATCAGGAAACCACCCGCACCCACGAAAGCGAAGTGCCGGTGTACGGCGTGCCGGTGCAGACCCGCGAGCTGTTCGGCGTGCTGCATTTGAAGGGCTTCGTGATCGACGATTGCGTGATCTACAGCGGCGCGAGCCTGAACAACGTTTACCTGCACAAATTCGACAAGTACCGCTTCGACCGTTATCACCTGCTGCAGAACCAGGCGCTGGCCGACTCGATGCATCACCTGATTCAGCACGGTCTGATTACCTCCAAGGCGGTGCATCGCCTCGACCTGCCGAACCTGCCGACCACCCGCAGCCTGCGCCACGACATCGGCGACCTGCGCAGCCGTCTCAAGCACGCGGCGTACGACACCACGGCGGGCAGCACGGCCAAGGGCGGTTTATCGGTCAGCCCGTTGCTCGGTGTGGGCAAGAACAACCCGTTGAGTCGGGTGGTCTGCGAGCTGATCGCCAGTGCGCAGCATCAGCTGACCATTTGCACGCCGTACTTCAACCTGCCGCTGGCGGTGACCCGGGAAATCAACCGGGCCCTGGCCCGCGGCGTGAAGATCGACATCATCGTCGGCGACAAGACCGCCAACGATTTCTACATCCCGCCCAGCGAGCCGTTCAAGGTGATCGCGGCGCTGCCGTACCTCTACGAAATCAGCCTGCGACGTTTCGCCAAGCGTAATCAGCGCAACATCGACAGCGGCAAGCTGAACCTGCATCTGTGGAAAGATGGCGACAACACCTATCACCTCAAGGGCATGTGGATCGATCAGCGCTACACCTTGCTGACCGGCAACAACCTCAATCCACGGGCGTTCCGTCTCGACCTGGAAAACGCATTGCTGATTGATGATCCGAAAGGCGAGCTGCTGGAACCGCGCGGCAAGGAACTGGCGGAGATTTTCCAGCACACCCGCCGTATTGAGCGTTACCTGGATCTGGAAACGCTGCCGGATTACCCGGCGGGGGTGGCGAAGTTTCTCAAACGTGTGAGCCGCGTCAGGATCGAGCGGTTGTTGTATCGGATTTTGTAGGGTTCAAAAGCAAAGATCGTAGCCTTCGGCAGCTGCCTGTGGGCGCCGCCGAAGGCTGCGATCTTTTCACAGACGACGCCGATATTTAGTTCAACCCCAACTTCCCCCGCAACATCGACAAATCCTCAGCCAACGTATTCACCGGCCCGACCAGCGCTTTGCGGTCGCTGTCCTTCACTTTGTCATAGGTCTCAAAACCACCGCCCGTGGTTTTGTACTTGGCCAATGTCTTGTTCACCGTGGTGAAGTTCTTGTCGACTTTGGCCATGAATGCCGCGTCTTGCTTCTCGATCTGCGGACGGAACAGGTCGACGATTTTCTTCGCGCCATCGATGTTGCCCTGGAAATCATAGAGGTCGGTGTGGCTGTAGCGATCTTCCTCGCCGGAGATTTTGGTGGCGGCCACTTCTTCAAGCAGCGCAGCGGCGCCGCCGACGACTTTTTCCGGTGGGAAGGTCAGGCCGGCGACGCGGGCTTGCAGGTCTTTCACGTCTTTGTTCAAACCGTCGGCCAGCTTGTCCAGACCCTGGGTGCTGTTCTCTGAAAACAATGAATATTCGATGCGATGGAAACCGGTGAAGTCTTCGGCCTTCACGCCTTTTTCGTGGTCGTCGACCCGGGAGTCGATGGACGCATCGAGGTCACTGAACAGCTCGGCAATCGGCTCGATCGACTCGTAATAGACGCGGGTCGGTGCGTAGAGCTTTTTCGCGGTGGCCAGGTCGCCTTTTTTCACTGCGTCGGTGAACTGCTGAGTGTGGTTGGCCAGTTCGTCCAGTTGTTCGGTGACGTAGATCTTGTAATCAGAGATCGGCCCCACCAACTCCAGCGGCGCCGTCGCCGCGAAAGCCGAAAACGGGGTGTTGAGCAAACCAAGGGTCAGCAGTAACGCGAGGGGCGACTTTTTCATGGGAAGGTTCCGTGGGGTGGTAAGGGTCAGACTGAGGCTTTGGGTTGTGTGGCATTCAGAAGCGAGCGACCAATGAAATCCTTGTCGCCGGTCACGCCGGGCAGGGTGAAGAAGTACCCGCCGCCAACCGGTTTCAGGTATTCCTCCAGCGGCTCGCCGTTGAGTCGGGTCTGCACGGTGATGAAGCCTTTTTGCAGGTCCGCCTGGTAACAGATGAACAGCAGACCCATGTCCAGCTGACCGTTCTTGTTCACGCCGTTGGAGTAATTGAACGGCCGACGCAGGATCAGGTTGGCCTGGGTCGCGGCGGTGCGCGGGTTGGCCAGGCGGATGTGGGCGTCGAGTTTGGTCAGCTTGCCTTCCGGATCCTTGGCGTAGTCCGGGACTTGGGTTTCATGCTCTCCATCCATTGGGGCGCCGGTGCTCTTGACCCGGCCGAGAATGCTTTGCTGTTCTTGCAGCGGCGTGCGGTCCCAGCGTTCGACGAAGTTGCGGATGATCCGCACCGCCTGATAGCTGCCGTTGACCGCCCAGGCCGGTTCGTCGCTGCCGGGCTGGACCCAGACGATGCTGTCCATGGCCTTGGCGTCGTTGGAGTCGGGGTTGGCCGAGCCGTCGCGAAAACCCAGGAAATTGCGTGCGCTTTGCGCCGGCACACCGGGTTTCGCCGGGGCTTGCGGCGGCACGCTGCCTTCCTGTTTCCAGCGCACCAGCAACAGGTCCGGCAGGTTTTTCACTATGTCGCGCAGGGCGTGGATATTGGTGTCGGCGGTGTTGGAGCAGAACTGCAGGCTAAGGTCGCCGTGGCAGCAGTCGGCTTCCAGTGCGTCGTTGGGGAAACCGACCATGCGGATCAGCCGCTTGGGCTTGGCGCCGGCCAGACCGAAGCGCTCGTCGAACAGCGACTCGCCCACCGACACGGTGATGGTCAGGTTGTCGGGCGTGACCACCGGGCCGAGAATCCCCGAGTCCAGCGGCGGCAGTTTCGGGTCGACCTGCGCCACTGGTCCGCCTTGCATCAGGAACGCGATGCGCTCGTTGAGCGTGCGAAACAGCCGCTCCAGGTCTGCGCGGTCGCTGGCCAGCACGTCGAACGACACCAGCATGCCCGACGTTGGGCGTGGGGTGACGATGCCGGTCTGGTGCTGGCCGTGGAAGGCGTGGCGGTCTTCAGTCTTGTCGCTGCTCGGCGCTTCGGTGACTTGCGCCGGGCTGGCGGCCATGGCCGGGCAACTCAGGGCCGAACCGGCTAACGCCACACCGGCGGCTCCCATGCCCATCAATACGCGACGGCGTTGTGCTGAAAACAGTTCTGAGTTGTTCATCTGTTTGAGGTCTTCTGCTTACAGGCCGGAAAGGCCAAGGGCGGGATCGATTCCATCGAGTGCATCGGCCAGAACCTTGGCCTTGTCGGCGATATGCTTGCGTTGTTCGGCGCTGACAGTGTCGTAACTGGCGTAGCCATCCTTGACCTTGAAACCGTTGAGTTCGGCATCGAAGGCCGTGACCGCGCTGTCGATTTTCGCCAGCAGTTCAGCGGCGGATTTGCTCAGTAATGGCCGCAGCAGGTCGACGACTTTGCGGGTCGCGTCGAGGTTGGCGGCGAAACCGTTCAGGTCGGTATGGCTATAACGTTCTTCTTCGCCGCTGCTGGCGCGTACCTCGGCGAGGCTGTTGAGGTTGCGCACCAGCATGCTCACCAGTTGTTCCGGCGGCAGCGACTGGGCCAGCAGTTGCTGTTTGAGGTTGGCGACATCGACGCTCAGGCGCTGAGCAACAGGCGTCAGGCCGTCGAGGTTGCGTTGCTGGAACAGCGCGTATTCGAGGCGGTGGAAGCCGACGAAGCCCGGATCCTGCTCGCGCTGGTCGAAGTAATCGGCGCGGGCGTTGATCGCGTTGTCCAGTTCCGCCAGGCGCTGGGCTGCTGGAGCCAATCGTTGATAGGCCGCGCGCGCCGGCACATACAAGGCTTGCGCCTGGCTCAGGTCGCCGGCCTCGACCGCTTGCTCAAGGGCGGCGACGGCTTTGATCAGCGTGGTGCTCTGGCTGCTCAGGTACACGCGGAATTCCGACAGCGGGCCAATGAACGCCACCATCGACGGACGCGCCTTGGCTGCGGCATCGGAAGCGGCGGTCGGGGTGACGTGCAGGGTGCCGCGCGGGTTGCTCAGCAGGCCGCAGGTGATGGCGTAGTCGCCGGGCAACAGGTTGGCGTTGATCACCTGGCTCAGGCCGGGGGCGATGTTCTCGCGCTCTTCGACCACCAGCACGCCGTCAAGAATTTCCCATTCGACGGCACGGTCCGAACCGTTGACGATACGGAAACTGGCGCGCCCGGCCGGAACCGTCAGCGCATTTGGCTCGCAGCTGTGCGGGTGAATGGTGACCAGCACTTGGTCGTGGTTGGTCTGGCGCTTGGCGGCGGCCATTTTCGAGGCGTAGTAGAACAGGCCGCCGGCGGAGATCATCACGATCACCGAACCGGCTACCGCCCAGCGCAAGGCGCGCGGAGGGGAAGCCACTGGAGGAACTGGCGTTGACATGAAGGCCCTTACTGGCTGGAAACGGAAGAGGGTGTTTGCGCGGGGGCGGCCGCCGGGAGAAAAAACATCACCAGCGCCACCAACAGATAAAGCAGATACGCCCCGAGGGTGCTGACGGTGGGCGCGTCCTGGTAGCCGAACATCCCGGCCAGCACCGAACCCAGCGGGCCGTCCATCGGCAGCGTCGCGCTGAAGTCGAAGAGCACGGTTTGCAGGTGATTCCACACGCCGGCTTCATGCAGGGCCTGCACCGAGTTCGCGAGAATCCCGGCGGCCACCACCAGGATGAACAAACCGGTCCAGCGGAAGAACGCCGAGAGATTCAGGCGCATGCTGCCGGTGTAGATCAGGAAGCCGACGATGATCGCCAGGATCAGGCCGAGCAGGGCGCCGATCGGTGCCGCCGGGCCTTCGCTTTGCTGGAACACGGCGAGCAGGAAAAACACCGTTTCCAGGCCTTCCCGGGCGACGGCGAAAAACACCATGGCGATCAGCGCGGTCACTTGATGCCTGGAACCGGTCAGCGCCTGATCGAGGGAAACGTGCAGCGAATGCTTGATCGAACGCGCCACCTTGCGCATCCAGAACACCATGGAACTGAGGATGCCCACGGCCAGCAAACCGACCACACCTTCAAACAATTCTTGCTGCTTTTGCGGGAACTCGGCGCTGACCAGTTCCAGGCCACCGCCCACCAACAGGGCCAACGCGGCGGCGAGGAATACGCCGACCCACACTGCCGGCATCCATTGGCCGCGACCGGTCTGCTTGAGGTAACTGGCGATAATGCCAACGATCAACGCGGCTTCAATGCCTTCGCGCAGCATGATCAGAAAAGGAACGAGCATTCAGCACCGGGGGGTAATTAGATAGGGTGCTAATTTGTAACATGATGAAACTCATTCTCATATGGCAGTGGTTGCTATTTACCTGAACCTAAGCTGAACAGATCAAAAGATCGCAGCCTTCGGCAGCTCCTACAGGGGTACACATTCCAAGGTGGGAGCTGCCGAAGGCTGCGATCTTTTGATCTTATCGAGCTAATATGCCCACCACTCAAACACGAACAAGGCTCACCCCGGTCAATGTCGGAAAAAGACACCATCGCCATTCAACTGGTGCGTGAAGCGCTGTTGCAAAGTTGCGCCCCGGGCGCTGCCACCGCAGAGGTGTTGAACAAGGTCGGCATCGATCCGGCGCTGTTGGACAGCAGCGACGCCCGTGTCCCCGCCACTGCCTATGCGCGCCTGTGGCGTTTGCTGGCCCGGCGCGGGGACGATGAGTTTTTTGGCATGGACCCGCGCAAGCTCAAGTCCGGCAGCCTGGAGTTTCTCTGCCGCTGTTCCATGGTTCAGCCGAGCCTGGCCGCCGGGCTGACCTCGGGCCTGAGCTTTCTGTCGTTGATGCTTGAACGCCTGCCCGCACAACTGGTTCGCCAGCAAAGCCTGGCGGAAATCGTCCTGCTGGAGGACGACGAGGAGCCGCGCCGCGCCTTCACCTATTTCACTTACTGGATGATCGTGCATGGCGTTGCCTGCTGGCTGGCGGGGCGGCGGATTCCGATCCTGGCCATCGAACTGCGTTGCCCGAAACCGGATTTTTGCGATGACTATCGGGTGATGTTTTCCGAGAACCTGCGATTCGACCGGCCGCGCACGCGGATGATTTTCTCCGCCGACTGCCTGGATTTGCCGATCAAGCGCAGTGCCGAAGAGCTCAAGCGTTTTCTGGCCCACGCGCCGGCGAACATTCTGGTCAAGTACCGCGACCCCGAGAGCCTGGCCAGCCGGATCAAGCACGATCTGCGGCAAGTGCCCGCCGAGCGCTGGCCGGAAACCGAAGCGCTGGCCCAGCAACTGTGCATGTCGGCTTCAACTTTGCGTCGACGCCTGGCCGAAGAGGGGCAGACGTATCAGGGGCTCAAGGACAGCGTGCGCAAGGAACTGGCCATCGTCTGGCTGGCCGAGCCGACCATCAGCTTCGCCGAAATCGCCACCCGCTTGGGGTTTGCCGACGCCAGCTCGTTCTACAAGGCGTTTCGCAAATGGTCGGGGTCAAATCCTGGGCATTATCGGAGTTTGATTCTTAACGAGGCCAGCTAATCGTTCCCACGCTCTGCGTGTGAACGAGGTCGCTAGCGACCTTGGCCAAACCAGTCACACAACTTGATAGCTTTGACCATTGTCCCGCTCCCCGCGCAGAGCGAGTATTTCCCTGTTGATTACGGTTCCCCCAACCTAATAAAAATACAGAGGGATTCTGGCAATGCGCGATTACTTGTCTGCCACGTCACAGTTCAATTATCAGCACACCGTCGATGCCGCGCTCACAGGGTCGTTGACCGCGCTCAACGCCTGCGTCGAGTGTTGCGACCGGCATGCCTTGCCGGGGCGCATTGCGCTGTTCTGGGAGGGTCGCGATGGCAGCAGCGCGACCTACACCTTCAGCGACTTGCAGGACAAGGCCGCGCGTTTTGCCAATTTCCTGTTGGCCCAGGGCGTGAAGAAGGGCGACAAGGTCGCGGGCCTGTTGCCCCGCAACATCGAATTGCTGATCACCGTGTTCGCTGCCTGGCGCATCGGTGCGGTTTATCAGCCGTTGTTCACTGCCTTCGGCCCCAAAGCCATCGAACACCGTCTGAGCAGCTCCGGCGCCAAAGTGGTGGTCACCGACTCGGTCAATCGCCCGAAACTGGCTGAAGTGGCCGACTGCCCGGCCATCGTCACCGTCGGTGGCCCGAAAGGCCAAGGTATTGTTCGGGGCGATTTCAGTTTCTGGGCCGAACTGGCCAACTACTCCAGCGTCTGCGAACCGGTATTGCTGACTGGCGAAGACCCGTTCCTGCTGATGTTCACCTCGGGCACCACCGGCCCGTCGAAAGCACTGTCGGTGCCGCTCAAGGCCATCGTTGCGTTCCAGAGTTACACCCGCGACGCGGTAGACCTGCGCCCCGAAGACGCGTTCTGGAACGTCGCCGATCCGGGTTGGGCCTACGGCATCTATTTCGGCGTCACCGGGCCGATGGCGATGGGGCATCCGATCACCTTTTACGATGGCCCGTTCACCCTCGAAAGCACCTGCCGGGTGATCAACAAATACGGGATCACCAACCTCACTGGTTCACCGACCGCCTACCGCTTGCTGATTGCCGGCGGCGATGAGTTCGCCCGTTCGATCAAGGGCAAGCTGCGCATCGTCAGCAGCGCCGGCGAGCCGTTGAACCCGGAAGTGATCCGCTGGTTCGCCGACAACCTCGGCGTGGTGATTCACGACCATTACGGCCAGACCGAACTGGGCATGGTCCTGTGCAATCACCACGGTCTGGAACATCCGATCCACATGGGCGCCGCCGGTTTTGCCTCGCCGGGCCACCGCATCGTGGTGCTGGATGACGAATACAAAGAGCTCGGCGTCGGCCAGCCAGGAATCCTGGCCATCGACCGGACCCAGTCGCCGATGTGCTGGTTCAACGGTTATGAAGGTGCGCCGACCAAAGCGTTCGTCGGCAACTATTATCTGAGCGGTGACACCGTCGAGTGGAACCCGGACGGCAGCATCAGCTTCGTCGGCCGCAGCGACGACGTGATCACCACCTCGGGCTACCGCGTCGGCCCGTTCGATGTGGAAAGCGCGCTGATCGAACACCCGGCGGTGGTCGAGGCGGCGGTGATCGGCAAGCCTGATCCGGAGCGCACAGAACTGGTCAAAGCCTTCGTCGTGCTCAGCCCGCAATACCGTGCCGAACCTGCGCTGGCCGAAGAGCTGCGGCAACACGTGCGCAAGCGTCTGGCGGCGCACTCGTACCCCCGTGAAATCGAATTTGTCAGCGAATTGCCGAAAACCCCTAGCGGCAAATTGCAGCGCTTTATCTTGCGCAACCAGGAAATCGCCAAGGCTCAAGAGGCCGCCGCGAAGAACGTTTCAGCTTGAATCCAAGGAAACAATGATGCAGATCGAAAACAAGGTTTTTCTCGTCACCGGCGGTGCTTCCGGCCTCGGTGCCGCCACCGCTGAAATGCTGGTGACCGCCGGCGCCAAGGTGATGCTGGTGGACATGAACGCCGAAGCCGTCGCGGCGCAGGCGGCACGTCTCGGCGCGCAAAGCGTGGTAGCCGACATCAGCAATGAAGCAGCGGCCGAAGCGGCGGTGCAGGCGACGGTCAAAGCGTTTGGCGGCCTCAATGGCCTGGTCAATTGCGCCGGCATCGTCCGTGGCGAGAAGATCCTCGGCAAGAACGGTCCTCATGCGCTGGCCAGTTTCAGCCAGGTGATCAACGTTAACCTGATCGGCAGCTTCAACATGCTGCGCCTGGCTGCGGCGGCGATTGCCGAGACCGAAGCCGATGAAGACGGCGAGCGCGGGGTGATCATCAACACTGCATCGGTCGCAGCCTTCGACGGCCAGATCGGCCAGGCCGCGTATTCGGCCTCCAAAGGCGCGATTGCCAGCCTGACCTTGCCTGCCGCCCGTGAACTGGCGCGCTTCGGCATCCGCGTGATGACCATCGCGCCGGGCATTTTCGAAACGCCGATGATGGCCGGCATGACCCCGGAAGTACGTGATTCACTGGCCGCTGGCGTGCCGTTTCCGCCGCGCCTGGGCAAGCCGGGCGAGTACGCCGCGCTGGCCAGGCATATCATAGAAAACAGCATGCTCAACGGCGAGGTGATCCGTCTCGACGGCGCCTTGCGCATGGCCGCCAAGTAAGGAGGATTTGTCATGACACAGTCCAACGATCCGATTGTTATTGTCAGCGCCGTCCGCACCCCGATGGGCGGTTTCCAGGGCGAACTGAAAAGCCTGACCGCGCCACAGCTGGGTGCCGCAGCGATTCGTGCCGCGGTCGAACGCGCTGGTATCGCCCCTGAATCCGTAGAAGAAGTGCTGTTCGGCTGCGTGCTCTCCGCTGGCCTCGGCCAGGCCCCGGCGCGGCAAGCGGCACTGGGCGCCGGGCTGGATAAATCGACCCGTTGCACGACGCTGAACAAAATGTGCGGCTCGGGCATGGAAGCGACGATCCTGGCTCATGACATGCTGGTCGCCGGCAGCGCCGATGTGGTGGTCGCCGGCGGTATGGAAAGCATGTCCAACGCGCCGTACCTGCTTGACCGCGCCCGCAGCGGTTACCGCATGGGCCATGGCCAGGTGCTCGATCACATGTTCCTCGACGGCCTCGAAGACGCCTACGACAAGGGCCGCCTGATGGGCACCTTCGCCGAGGATTGCGCCGAGACCAATGGCTTCAGCCGTGAAGATCAGGACGCGTTTGCCATCGCCTCGACCACCCGCGCCCAACAGGCGATCGAGGAAGGCAGCTTTAACGCCGAGATCGTTCCGCTCACCGTGACGGTCGGCAAACAGCAAGTGCTGATCAGCCACGACGAACAGCCGCCGAAAGCCAAACTGGACAAGATCGCTTCGCTGAAACCGGCGTTCCGCGAGGGCGGCACCGTGACGGCGGCCAACTCCAGTTCGATCTCCGACGGCGCGGCGGCACTGGTGCTGATGCGCCGTTCCCAAGCCGAGAAACAAGGCTTGAAGCCGCTGGCAGTGATTCACGGCCACGCGGCGTTTGCCGACACCCCGGGGCTGTTCCCGGTGGCACCGGTGGGCGCGATCAAGAAGCTAATGAAGAAAACCGGCTGGTCGCTGGATGAAGTCGAGCTGTTCGAAGTCAACGAAGCCTTCGCCGTGGTGAGCCTGGTGACCATGACCAAGCTGGAAATCCCGCACGAGAAGATCAACGTCCACGGCGGTGCCTGTGCCTTGGGCCACCCGATTGGTGCGTCCGGCGCGCGGATCCTCGTGACCTTGCTCTCGGCCCTGCGCCAGAAAGGCCTGAAACGTGGCGTTGCAGCGATCTGCATCGGCGGCGGCGAAGCGACGGCCATGGCCGTTGAATGCCTGTACTAAAGCTTGGCATTAAGGAATCAACATGCTGCCCAACGACGAACAACTTCAGATCAGCGACGCGGCCCGGCAGTTTGCCCAGGAACGGCTGAAACCGTTCGCCGCCGAATGGGACCGCGAACATCGCTTTCCCAAGGAAGCCATCAGTGAGATGGCCGACCTGGGCTTCTTCGGCATGCTGGTGCCGGAGCAGTGGGGCGGTTGTGACACCGGTTACCTGGCTTATGCCATGGCCCTGGAAGAAATCGCTGCCGGTGACGGCGCCTGCTCGACCATCATGAGCGTGCACAACTCGGTGGGTTGCGTGCCGATCCTCAAGTTCGGCAACGACGACCAGAAAGAACGTTTCCTCAAACCGCTGGCCAGCGGCGCGATGCTCGGTGCCTTTGCACTGACAGAACCGCAAGCCGGCTCCGATGCCAGCAGCCTGAAAACCCGTGCCCGGCTGGAAGGCGACCACTATGTGCTCAACGGCTGCAAGCAGTTCATCACCTCCGGGCAAAACGCGGGGGTGGTGATTGTGTTTGCGGTGACCGACCCGAGTGCCGGCAAACGCGGGATCACCGCGCTGATCGTGCCCACCGATTCGCCGGGCTATAAAGTCGCGCGGGTCGAAGACAAGCTCGGTCAGCACGCCTCCGATACCTGTCAGATCCTCTTCGAGGATGTGAAAGTGCCGGTGGCCAACCGACTGGGTGAGGAGGGTGAAGGCTACAAGATCGCCCTGGCCAACCTTGAAGGCGGGCGCGTCGGCATCGCCTCGCAATCAGTGGGCATGGCTCGCGCCGCGTTCGAAGCGGCCCGCGACTACGCCCGTGAACGCGAGAGCTTCGGCAAGCCGATCATCGAACACCAGGCGGTAGCGTTCCGCCTGGCCGACATGGCCACCCAGATCGCCGTGGCCCGGCAGATGGTGCATTACGCGGCGGCGTTGCGCGACAGCGGCAAACCGGCGCTGGTCGAAGCGTCCATGGCCAAGCTGTTCGCCTCGGAAATGGCCGAGAAGGTTTGCTCCTCGGCGTTGCAAACCCTTGGCGGTTACGGTTACCTGAACGACTTCCCGCTGGAGCGGATCTACCGCGACGTGCGGGTGTGCCAGATCTACGAAGGCACCAGCGACATTCAGCGCATGGTCATTTCGCGCAATCTTTGAGAAGGAATCCCCTCTGTGAGCAATAAAGAGCTGAACTACGAAACGATTTTGCTGGAAACCCACGGCCGTGTCGGCATGATCACCCTCAACCGTCCACAAGCCTTGAACGCGTTGAATGCCCAGATCGTCAGCGAACTGAACCACGCCCTCGATGGCCTGGAAGCCGATTCGAACATCGGTTGCATCGTGCTGACCGGCTCGAAAAAAGCCTTCGCCGCCGGTGCCGACATCAAGGAAATGGCCGAGCTGACCTACCCGCAGATCTATCTCGACGACCTGTTCAGTGACAGCGATCGCGTGGCTAACCGCCGCAAGCCGATCATTGCTGCGGTCAACGGTTTTGCCTTGGGCGGTGGCTGTGAACTGGCGCTGATGTGCGACTTCATTCTGGCCGGCGACAATGCCAGATTCGGCCAACCGGAAATCAACCTCGGCGTGTTGCCTGGCATGGGCGGCACCCAGCGCCTGACCCGCGCCGTGGGCAAGGCCAAGGCCATGGAAATGTGCCTGAGCGGGCGCTTGATCGATGCGGTGGAAGCCGAGCGTTGCGGGATCGTGGCGCGGATCGTGCCGGCGGATGAACTGGTGGAAGAAGCGCTGAAAGTCGCGGCACTGATTGCGAAGAAGTCGCTGCCGATTGCGATGATGATCAAGGAAAGCGTCAACCGCGCCTTTGAAGTCAGCCTGTCGGAAGGCGTGCGCTTTGAACGCCGAGTGTTCCATGCGGCGTTTGCCACGCAGGATCAGAAGGAAGGGATGGCGGCGTTTATTGCCAAGCGTGAGGCCGAGTTCCAGGGTAAATGATGTGGCGTGTCTGATCGTTCCCACGCGGAGCGTGGGAACGATCTTCTTAGAGATCTTCTTAGATCAGGTAATTCTTGAGTTCGCGGGCAATCACCATCCGCTGTATCTCGCTCGACCCTTCATAAATCTGCGTGATCCGCGCATCCCGGTAGTAACGCTCCACCGGGTAATCCTCCAGATACCCATACCCGCCATGAATCTGTATCGCCGACGAGCAGACTTTTTCCGCGATCTCCGAGGCAAACAATTTGGCCTGTGAAGCCTCCGACAGGCACGGCTTGCCGGCGCTGCGCAAGCGCGCGGCGTGCAGGATCAACAGGCGCGCGGCGTTCAGCCGGGTCTGCATGTCGGCCAGCATATTGGCGATGCTTTGGTGTTCGATGATCGGCTTGTCGAACTGCACCCGATCCCGCGAGTAAGCCAGCGCCGCTTCGAACGCTGCACGGGCGATGCCCAAGGCTTGCGCAGCGATGCCGATGCGGCCGCCTTCGAGGTTGGAGAGGGCGATGGCCAGGCCTTTACCGCGTTCGCCCAGCAGATTGGCCTCAGGGACCGTGCAATTGTTCAGGGTGACGGCGCAGGTATCGGAAGCGCGGATGCCCATCTTGTGTTCACTGCGGTCGACGATGAACCCCGCTGTTGCGGTCGGCACCAGGAACGCCGAGATGCCGCGTTTGCCCAGCTCCGGATCGGTCACCGCGAAAACGATCGCCAGTTTCGCGCGTTTGCCGTTGCTGACGAATTGCTTGGCGCCGTTGATTACCCACTGACCGTCGCGCAGTTCGGCGCGGGTGCGCAGGTTATGGGCTTCGGAACCGGCTTGCGGTTCGGTCAGGCAGAAGCAACCGATGGCCTGGCCGCTGGCGAGGTCCGGCAGCCATTCCTGCTTTTGTTCTTCGGTGCCGTAATTGAGCACCGGCCCGCAGCCCACGGAGTTGTGGATGCTCATCAGCGCACCGGTGGCGCCGTCACCGGCGGAAATCTCTTCCACCGCCAGCGCATAGGCTACGTAGTCGACATAGGTGCCGCCCCATTCCTCGGGCACCACCATGCCCAGCAGACCCAGTTCCCCCATCTTCGCCACCAGACCGTCATCGATCCAGCCGGCCTTCTCCCAGGCTTGTGCGTGGGGTGCGATTTCGCCGCGGGCAAAATCCCGGGCCATGTCGCGGATCATCACTTGTTCTTCGCTCAATTCGATATCGTGCATGGCTCAGCTCCCGCTCTGGTCAAACCCGGTGAAAAAACTCGCGACGTGCTCGGCGTCCAGCGCCTGCAAGGTCGGCGGGTTCCAGCGCGGGTTCTTGTCTTTGTCGATCAGCAAGGCGCGCACGCCTTCGATCAGGTCGCCACGTTCGAACCACTGGCGATCCAGGTGCAGTTCGAGGGCGAAGCACTGTTCCAGGCTCAGGTGCCGACCGCGCCGCAGCATTTCCAGGGTCACGCCCATGGCCAGCGGTGAACGGCTTTCCAGCAAGTCGGCGGTGGCCATGGCCCACTCATGACTGTCGGCGACGGTTACTGCACGCAGTTGTTCCACCATACTCGGCACATCGGGCAGGGCGAAGAAGTGGTCGATGACCGGCCGCAGCGCTGCGAGCGGGGCGACCGGCAGTTGTTGCACGGCGAGTTTCGCCAGCGCGCCTTGCAGGTCCTTGAGCGGCGTGTCGTGCCATTCCAGATGGTCGAGTCGTTCGTCCAGCTCGACCAGGCTGGCGCTCTCCAGATACCAGTCGGCCAGGCCACAATAGAGCGCATCGGCAGCGCGGATCTGCACGCCGCTGACGCCGAGATAGATGCCCAGCTCACCGGGAATGCGCGGCAGGAAGTAACTGCCGCCGACGTCCGGGAAATAACCGATAGCCACTTCCGGCATCGCCAGGCGGCTGCGCTCGGTGACCACCCGCAAATCGGCGCCTTGCACCAGCCCCATACCGCCGCCCAGCACAAAGCCGTCCATCAAGGCCAGGACCGGTTTGCGGTAGTGATGGATCGTGAGGTCGAGGGCGTATTCCTCGACGAAGAAATCTTCGTGCAGTGTGTCGCCGCTTTTGAAGCTGTCGTACAGCGAGCGGATATCGCCGCCGGCACAGAAAGCTTTCTCGCCAGCACCGCGCAACACCACCGCATGCACGTATGGATCCTGTGCCCAAGTATCGAGCTGCTGTTGCAGGCTGCGGACCATGTCCAGGGTGATGGCGTTGAGGCCGGCGGGGCGGTTGAGGGTCAGGTGACCGATGTGATTGCGAACCTCGGCCAACACTTCGTTTTGCGTGGCATCCATGGACTGTGTTGCCGGGGATGAAACCTGAGCAGTCATCACTAACTCCCTGCTTTTATTGTTCTTTATAGAGAAGCTCGCGCGCGAGCGATGCTGGATCGTAACAGTGCAAATTTGTGATGTACAACCGGGATACGTGCAGGTCTTGTCTGCATTTTTGCCTTAAGGGAAGGCTGCGATCTTTGGCTCTTTCTTTTGATCTTTAACCCCATCCGGCAATCAACGACAGAATCGGCTGTGAAAACCCTTCGTTCAGCGCACTTGAGCTGTCTGAACAGGGCCTTACGACACCCGTGCCATCCAGGCAATTGGCATTCTGGCGGTCCATTTCAAGCGCTTGCTTTGATGCGTCTGGAATGGACTGCACCCCCGACGACTGATTAGACCCAGTCGAAAACAACAACAAATACGGCTGCGGTGAATGCCGCTTCGACTCTCTGCCCCTGTCAAAAAGTGTGGTGCGGCGCAGGCGCCAAGCCGCGATAAATCCAAATAATCCGGGACTCTAGAAGATGAACATCAAATGGCTGACCTTACCGGCATTGGCTTTGCTGTGCTGCTCCACGGGCGCCAGCGCCAAAGAGTGGAAGGAGCTGCGCTTCGGCGTTAACCCCAGTTATCCGCCTTTTGAATCCACCACCGCCGATGGCGGCGTGCAAGGGTTCGGCGTGGACCTGGGCAATGCCATCTGCGCCGAGCTGAAGGTGAAGTGCGTATGGGTCAGCAATGACTTCGACGGGTTGATCCCGGCGCTCAAGGCGGGCAAGTTCGACGCCATCGAGTCGTCGATGACCGTGACCGATGCACGCAAAAAACAGATCGACTTCACCGATCGCCTGTACGCCGGGCCGACCGCTATCGTCACCCGCAAGGATTCCGGCTTGTTGCCCACCGCCGAATCGCTGCAGGGCAAGACCATCGGTTACATGCAGGGCACGATCCAGGAAACCTACGCCAAGGCCAAACTGGCACCAGGCGGCGTGAAGTTGCGCGCTTATCAGAATCAGGATCAGGTCTACGCCGACCTGGTTTACGGGCGTCTCGATGCCTCGATCCAGGACAAGCTGCAAGCGCAGATGAGCTTCCTGACGTCGCCGCAGGGGGCGGACTTCAAGAACAGCGAAGGCATCAGTGACCCGCTGGTGCCGTCGGAAATCGCCATCGGCGTGCGCAAGGACAACGAAGAACTCAAAGGCATGCTCAACGCCGCCATCAAGGCCCTGCATGAAAAGGGCATCTACGCACAGATCCAGCAGAAGCATTTCGGCGATCTGGACCTCTACAACAACTGATCCTCGCGCCCCGAGCGCTGCGTGCTGGTAACAGGCGCAGCGCTTGCAAACGGGCGCCTCAAGACAGGTGACTGGCGTGAACTCCTTCCTGAATCTGATCGGGGTCGATCTTTCGGCCCTGCAAGGCTATGGCCCATTGTTGCTGCATGGCACCTGGGTCACCCTCAAATTGTCGGCGCTTTCACTGCTGGTGAGCATGGCGCTGGGGCTGCTCGGCGCGGCGGCCAAGCTGTCGCCGCTGAAACTGTTGAACCTGCCCGCGACTTTCTACACGACGCTGATTCGCGGCGTGCCGGACCTGGTGCTGATGCTGCTGATTTTCTACAGCCTGCAAGGTTGGCTGAGCAGCCTGACCGAGGCCATGGGCTGGCCTTACATGGAAATCGATCCGTTTGTAGCCGGTGTTGTCACCCTCGGCTTCATTTACGGCGCGTATTTCACCGAGACCTTTCGCGGGGCGATCCTCAGCGTGCCGAGCGGTCAGCAGGAAGCCGCCGCGTGCTTCGGCCTGAGCCGCTGGCAGCGTTTTCGTTTCGTGGTGTTCCCACAGATGATGCGCTTCGCCTTGCCGAGCTTGGGCAATAACTGGCTGGTGCTGCTCAAGGCCACGGCGCTGGTGTCGATCATCGGCTTGTCGGACTTGGTCAAAGTGGCTCAGGAAGCAGGAAAAAGCACCTTCAACATGCTCGATTTTCTGCTGCTGGCAGGGGCGCTGTATCTGTTGATCACCAGTGCGTCGAACTACGTTTTGCGCGTGCTTGAACGACGTTATAACCAGGGCGTGCGGGGGATGGCGCGATGATCGAGTTGATTGCCGAATACTGGAAACCCTTTCTGTTCAGCGACGGCTATAGCCTTACCGGACTGGCGATGACCTTGTGGCTGCTGGTGGCGAGCATCGTGATGGGGTTCTTCCTCTCGCTGCCCCTGGCGATCCTTCGAAGCTCACGCTGGGGCCTGCTGCGCTGGCCGGTTCAGCTGTTCACTTATGTGTTTCGCGGCACGCCGCTGTATATCCAGCTGCTGATTTGCTACAGCGGGATTTATGGCATCGCCGTGGTCCGCTCGCAACCGCTGCTCGAAGCGTTCTTTCGCGATGCGATGAATTGCACATTGCTGGCGTTCACGCTCAACACCTGTGCCTACACCGTGGAAATCTTCGCCGGGGCAATTCGCAGCATTCCTTACGGTGAAATCGAGGCAGCCCATGCCTATGGCTTGAGCGGCTGGCGCCTGTACCTGCGGCTGATCCTGCCGTCGGCCTTGCGCCGGGCACTGCCGTATTACAGCAACGAAGTGATCCTGATGTTGCACGCCACATCGGTGGCGTTCACCGCGACCATTCCCGACATTCTCAAAATCGCCCGGGACGCCAATGCCGCGACCTTTATGACCTTTCAGGCTTTCGGCATCGCCGGCCTGCTGTACCTCGCACTGTCGTTCGGCCTGGTCGGCGCGTTCCGTCTGGCGGAGAAGCGTTGGTTGAGCTTCCTCGGGCCGGCGCACTAATTCCTCTTTTCATCCAGAGCAGCGCCGAGGCCGGCGCTGCTGCAGGAGACTCATGCATGTACAAACTCACGGTTGAAAATCTGTACAAACGTTTTGGTGACAATGAAGTGCTCAAGGGCGTCTCGTTGAACGCACGGGCCGGCGATGTGGTGAGCATGATCGGCGCCAGCGGCTCGGGTAAAAGCACCATGCTGCGCTGCATCAACTTTCTGGAGCGGGCAGACGAAGGCGCCATCGTGCTGGAAGGCGAGCGCATCATCACCCGCCCGGGCGCGGGCGGCATGCGCGTCGCCAACCCGGCGCAGTTGCAGCGCCTGCGCACACGCCTGGCGATGGTGTTCCAGCATTTCAATCTGTGGAGCCATCTGACGGTACTGGAAAACATCATATTGGCGCCGTGTCGGGTGTTGGGTGTCAGCCGCAAGGCCGCTGAAGACAGCGCGCGGGCGTATCTGGACAAGGTCGGTTTGCCGCAACGGGTGGCCGATCAATACCCGGCGTTTCTGTCCGGCGGCCAGCAACAGCGCGTCGCGATTGCCCGGGCGTTGGCCGTGGAACCGGAGATTCTGTTGTTCGACGAGCCGACCTCGGCCCTCGATCCGGAACTGGTAGGCGAGGTGTTGAAGGTGATTCAGGCGCTGGCCGAAGAGGGCCGGACCATGTTGATGGTGACCCACGAAATGGGCTTTGCCCGGCAAGTGTCCAGCCAGGTGTTGTTCTTGCATCAGGGGCGAGTCGAGGAGCAAGGTGATGCAACCATCCTCGACCAGCCAAAGAGTGAACGGTTACAGCAATTTCTATCGGGTCGTTTGAAGTGAGGCAAGACGTACATGGCGGATATCCGCGATATGTCGATTGTGCTTGATCGTATTGATCAGGCCATCATCGAAGTGCTGCGCCACGAAGGGCGCATCACTTATCAAAAGTTGTCCGAGCGTGTGCACCTGACGCCCAGGCCATGCCTGGAACGGGTGCGCAAGCTCGAACAGCTCGGGGTTATCCGTGGCTACGGCGCGATTCTCGATGAAAAGAAACTGACACCTGGGTTGTCGCTGCTGGTGTTGGTCGCATTGTCGAACCAGAGCGGGCGGGCGGCGCAAAAGGCTTTTGAGGCCAAGGTCCGTGGTTGTCCGCAGGTGCTGGAATGCCGCTTGATCAGCGGCGCGTTCGACTACAGCCTGCGCATGCGTTGCCGGGACATGGAGCATTACCGGGTGCTGACTGAAGTCTGGTTCGACGACCCGGAATTGCACATTGACAAGCTGGTCAGCCATCCGGAATTGGCGATGGTCAAGACCACGATGGAATAACCCCGTAGCCCCGTAGCAGCTGCCGAGCCTGCGAGGCTGCGTTCGGTGTGGGCCGCATTCGGACGAAGCCGTCGTGAAGTCAGGC
>NZ_AKJT01000070.1 GCF_000282195.1 Pseudomonas sp. GM18 | reverse complement strand
TGCCGGACGGCAGCAAACTCGATTACCACCACGCCAAGGGCGGCGCGCTGACGGCCATCGACCTCAACGGCGCGCGACTGACCTCGCATACGTTCCTCGCCGGTCGCGAACAACAGCGCCAGCAGGGTTTGCTGCTCAGTGAATATGCCTACGACGACCAGGGCCGTCTGAAGGCCCACGCGGTCAGCCAACAGCAAAAAAGTCTGTATCGCCGCGACTATGCCTACAGCCCCAACGGCAATCTCGACCACATCGCCGATACCCGCCACGGTCAGCGCAATTACCAGTACGACGCGCTGAACCGTCTGATCCGCGTCCGCCACACCCGCGACGACCTACCGGAAACCTTCGCCCACGACCCGGCCGGCAACCTGCAGATGCAGGACCGGCCCGGCCCGGCCACCGTCAAAGGCAATCGCCTATTGATGCAGGGCGACCGCCATTACGACTACGACGCCTTCGGCAACCTGATCCGCGAACGCCGTGGCACCGGGCAGAAACTGGTCACCGAGTATCGCTATGACTGCCAGCACCGATTGGTCCGTGTCACGTTGCCGGATGGAAGTTGCGCGAGTTATCGCTACGACGCCTTCGGCCGCCGCATCGCCAAAACCGTCGACGGCAAAACCACCGAATTCTTCTGGCAGGGCGATCAGGTCGTCGCCGAAAGCAGCAAAGAGCATTACCGCAGTTACGTCTACGAGCCGGGCAGCTTCCGCCCGTTGGCGATGCTCGACGGCAAAGGCCCACGCAGGGCCTGTCCGTTCTATTACCAACTCGACCACCTAGGGACGCCGCAGGAACTGACCGATTTTGGTGGCGAGATTGTTTGGTCGGCGAAATACAACGCCCACGGTAAAGTCACCCATCTGGCATTCGGTGGGGGAGAGCAGCTCGATCAGCCGCTGCGTTTCCAGGGGCAGTATTTCGACGTCGAGAGCGGTCTGCACTACAACCGGCATCGGTACTATGATCCGAAGGTAGGTCGGTATCTGACGCCGGACCCGATCAAGTTGGCGGGTGGGCTGAACCAGTACCAGTACACGCCGAATCCGACGGGGTGGGTTGATCCGTTGGGGTTGAGCGGGAATTGCCCGCCGCCGAATAAGCCTGGGTGTCAGGCGCCGGATGATACGACTGGCGTTAGGGTTGATGAGGGTGAGCCTGAGTTACCGAAGCCTAAGTTAAGTGCTGCTGAGGTTGCCAAGGAAAAAATAAAAAAACTAAACGACGATCAGGGGATGCATATGGTTGGAAAGCATGACCCAGAAGTCCCTGATGGAAAATTTAAGCAGCGTGCAATCGATGGCACGGATCCGATTACCGGCAAAACACCTTGGCATAAGAACGGGAATCCAAGCTCAAGATTCTATAATTGGGAGTTAATGTTGCAGGCATATGAGTTGGCCACCTCCAGGGCTGCTAATGGGCTTCCCCCTTACACGGGGAGAGATCGAAGTAACGCCAATATTGTAAGGATGAAATTTCCTGGAGCAGGAGAGGGGTATATCCCTAATCCAGCATCCAAGGAAAATCCAAAGCTAATAAAAATGAATCGAATAGAAATGAAGTTTGATCGAAAAACAGGTATCCCATTTACGCTGTATCCGATCCAATAGGAGGGCTGAGCAATGATTGATCCAGGAAGTGGCCAGCGGTATGTTCCTACTCCATCGTATTTTTTAGGGTGTTTCGATATATATGATAGAGAAGAAACGCTAGGTGAGGAGTTGGAAAAGTTTGACCCTAACAATCCAAAAGATAGGGAGGTGCTGATTCGCGAATATTGCTTAGATCCTCAATGGAAACCGCCGTACCGACAAAAGTTTTTGATGGTGCAGTGTTTAGAAGAAGCGTTGCGGGATGAAAGCTATGATTTTCAATCGTTGCTGAAGTACGATCCTGAGGCATATTCATCGTTTCCTGCTGGATGGGATGAGATGAAAAATGTTCGTGGATTTTTCGAAGATATATTTAAATTGGCGCTCATTGAGTGGAGAGATGACCTTCAAAAAGCGAGCCTCGAGGATCAGAGTACTTGGGTGACTGTTGGTTGAATGATCGTTCCCACGCTCTGCGTGGGAATGCAGCCCGTGACGCTCTGCGTCACATCGGTGTCTGGCTCGGCGGCGCTGGTGGGGCTGGAACGCGGAGCGTCCCTTGAGGCATTCCCACGCGGAGCATGGGAACGATCACCGCGCGGGAGCGTGGGAACGATCAGCGCGCAGGCTGGCCACTCGGCTGCGAACCCCTGACGTTCTGCGCCGTACAAGGTAAACTTCCCGGCCTTCGCAGGAGCAGCCATGAATTATCGTCACGCCTTCCATGCCGGCAATCACGCCGATGTGTTCAAACACCTGACTTTGACCCGCCTCATCGCCTTGATGTCGCGCAAGGAGCAGCCGTTTGCCTATCTCGACACCCACGCGGGCATTGGTCTGTATGACCTTCAGGGCGATCAGGCCAGTCGTACCGGTGAGTACCTGGAAGGCATCGCGCGGTTGTGGGATCAGCCGGATTTGCCGGCGCTGACTGCTGATTACATGAAGGTGTTGCACGAGATGAACCCGGATGGCCAGTTGCGCTATTACCCGGGGTCGCCGGAGTTGGCGCGACGCCTCACGCGACCGCAGGATCGGGTGTTGCTCAACGAGAAGCACCCCGAAGATGGCTTGCTGCTCAAGGACAACATGCAGGGTGACCGTCGGGTGAAGGTTCACCTGGGCGAAGGCTGGCATGTGCCGCGTGCGCTGCTGCCGGTGCCGGAGAAGCGGGCGGTGATGTTGATCGATCCGCCGTTCGAGCAGCTCGATGAGATGCAACGTTGTGCGGCGTCGTTGAAAGAGGCGATTGGCCGGATGCGCCAGACGGTGGCGGCGATCTGGTATCCGGTGAAGGATCAGCGGGCGTTGCGGCGGTTCTATCAGGATCTGGCCGGCACGGGCGCGCCTAAGTTGTTGCGGGTGGAGTTGTTGGTGCATCCGTTGGATACGCCGAACAGCCTGAATGGTTCGGGGTTGGCGATTGCCAATCCGCCGTGGGGGCTGGAAGAGGAATTGCGTGAGTTGCTGCCGTGGTTGTCCAAGAAGTTGGGGCAGACCCAGGGCGGGTGGCAGATGGATTGGTTGATCGCCGAGAGCTGATCAGTTGTATGTGTGGCGTCTAGTCGGACGCCTTCGCGGGCAAGCCTCGCTCCTACAGGTCGGTGCGACCGTAGGAGCGAGGCTTGCCCGCGATGCTTTTCAGGGCCCGAAATTTAGATCGGGCACGTCACGCCAGTACCGCCAATCCCGCAATACCCTTCAGGATTCTTGGCCAGGTACTGCTGGTGATAGGCCTCGGCGTAGTAGAACGTCGGGGCTTCGTCGATTTCGGTGGTGATGATGCCTTTGCCAGCCTTGGTCAGTTCCGCTTGGAACACTTTCGCGCTGTTCTTCGCCGCTTCCAGCTGTTCCGGTTTGGTGGCGTAGATCACCGAGCGATACTGAGTGCCGATGTCATTGCCCTGGCGCATGCCTTGCGTCGGATTGTGCAGTTCCCAGAACATTTTCAGCAGCTGTTCGTAGCTGACCTTTTCCGGCTCATAGACCACGAGCACCACTTCGGTGTGCCCGGTCAGGCCCGAGCAGACTTCTTCGTAGGTCGGGTTCGGCGTGAAGCCGCCGGCGTAACCGACCGATGTGCTGAACACGCCTTCACGCTGCCAGAATTTGCGTTCCGCGCCCCAGAAGCAACCCAGGCCGAAGATTGCGAATTCTACGTTGCCCGGAAACGGACCCAGCAGCGGGTTGCCGCTGACGAAGTGTTTCTCCGGAACCTTGATCGGGGTTTCGCGGCCAGGCAGAGCTTGTTCTTTAGTCGGGAGCACGTTTTTATTCACCAGAATTTCCGAGCGCAGAACCATGATCAGTCCTCTCAGTCAGGTTGAGATGTAAATACAGACTGCCAGTTTGCCCGAGTGTTACGTCGCTGTCAGGCGATTGGGCCGCGTGGGTAGCGTTTGAGCTTTTCGATCAGCTCGGAACCCGGGATCGGTCGGTCGAACAGGTAGCCCTGGCCGACGTCGCAGCGGTGGCGGCGCAGAAAGGCCAGCTGCTCGGCCGTCTCGATGCCTTCAGCCACGACCTTGAGTTTCAGGTTGTGGGCCATGGCGATCACGGCGGAGGTGATTTCCATGTCGTCCTGGTTGTCCGGGATTTCGTGGATGAAGCTTCGATCGATCTTGATGATGTCGATCGGGAATTTTTTCAGGTAGCTGAGCGACGAGTAACCGGTGCCGAAGTCGTCCATCGCCAGGGTCAGGCCCAGACGCTTGAGCTGATCGAGCTGCAAGTGGGTGTCTTCGGTGGCTTCCAGTAGCAGGCCTTCGGTCAGCTCCAGCTCCAGCAGGTTCGCCGGCAGCGCTTCTTCCTTGAGGATGTTGGCGATGGACGCCACCAGGTCTGGGTCGGAGAACTGCTTGGGCGACAGGTTGATCGCCACTTGCAGGTTGCCCAGGCCGGCGGCGGTCAGGTCTTTGCTCATGCGGCAGGCTTGGCGGGCGATCCATTTGCCGATCGGGATGATCAGCCCGGTTTCTTCGGCCACGCTGATGAATTGGTCCGGGCGGATCATGCCCTTCTCCGGATGGTTCCAGCGCAGCAGCGCTTCCATGCCCAGCAAGCGACCGCTGCGCAGGCACAGCTTGGGCTGGTAGAACACGTCCAGCTCGTTCTGGGTCAGGGCGCGGCGCAGGTTGTTTTCGACGAACAGTTTGTAGCTGGCCTCGGCGTTCAGCGCTTCGGTGAACACTTGCACCTGATGTTTGCCGTTGGCCTTGGCCTTGTGCAGCGCCAGGCCTGCGTTGCGCATCAGCGTCTGTGGGTCGCGGCCGTGCAGCGGCGCGCAGGCCAGGCCCACGGAGCCGGTGACGCTGATCAACTGGTTGTCGACGAACATCGGCTTATCAAGCGTTGCCAGCAATTGGTTGGCCACTTGCTGGCCAACCAAGAGGTCGGTGTTGTCGAGCAACACAGCGAATTCGTTACTGGCGAAGCGCGCCAGGCTGCCGCTCGGGCTCAGGCTGTTGCGCAGGCGCCGGGCCAGGCTGATCAGCAGTTTGTCGCCGGTCTGGTGACCGAGGCTGTCGTTGATCCGCTTGAAGTTGTCGATGTCCACCAGCAACAGGCAGATCGGCGTATCGCTGTCCCGGGCGAAGCGTTCATCAAGGTTGCGGATGAACGCCGGGCGGTTGCCGAGGTTGGTCAGGTTGTCGGTGTAGGCCAGGCGCTCGATACGCTGCTGGGCGAGCTTGGTCTGGGTGATGTCTTCGTAGATGCCGATGTAGTGCGTCAGCTCGCGGTTGTCGCCGTAGACCTTGGAGATCGACAACTGGCCCCAGTAGGGTTCGAGGTTTTTACGCCGGCTCTTGAACTCGCCCTGCCAGCTGTTGCTCTTGGCCAGCGCCGACGGAGCGTCGAACAGCAGCTCGCTGAGGTTTTCCAGGGCTGGCAGTTCCGACAGCCGCTGGCCGTGGACTTCCTCGGTGGTGTACTGGGTGATCGCGGTGAAGCTTGGGTTGACGTACTCCACCACGCCGTCGCAATTGACCAGCAGAAAGGCGTTGGCGCTTTGCTCCACTGCACGCTGGAACAGGTGCAGGGCGCTGGTGGCGGTGCGACGGTTGTGGTTGTTGATGACTTGGGCGAATTGATCCGCCAGTTCGCCGGCAAAGGCGATTTCGTCCGACTGCCAGGCGCGGGTCGCCCCGATCTGTTCCAGGCAGAGCACGCCGACCACCTGGCCATCGACGCGGATGCTGGCGTCGAGCATGGCGTTGACGTCTCGCGGGCGCAGGTGCTCGGCGATTTCCCGGGTGCGCGGGTCACGCATGGCGTTGTGGGCGTCGATGGCACGGCCAGTGTGCAAGGCGTCGAGGTAGTCGGGAAAACCACTGGCGTCGATCGGCTCCGGCAGTTGGCGGCCCCGGGTGGCACGGTGATAGGCCGAGATCGGCGTCAGTAGCGAGCCATCGAGGTTCCACAGGCTGGCGCAGTCGATTTCATAGATATCGCAGGCGCTGCGGGTGATCAGTTCGGCGGCTTCTTGCAGGGAATTGTTGGTGCTGTAGCGCTGGCGGGTCAGCAGCAGGATCAGGTCTTGTTGGGCGCGCACCCGGTCCAGGTGCTGCAGTTGTTCCTGCTGGGCACGCTGATTGAGTTCCAGGGCGATTTGCAGGCGTGAGTTCTGGGTTTCCAGATCCAGCGCCGGCAGCAACGGTTCGCCGTCGAACAGCCCGTCCACCACCATCAGGTAGCCGCGCAGCAGGTGTCGATTGTGTTGTTTGTAAGCTTCGCCCAGTTCCAGCAGGCTCAGGACGCCTGCGGCGGTGTGCAAGGTGTAGCGGATCAGGTAATGCGGGCTTTCGGTGAGTTGCTGCTGGATCGTGTCGTGCAGTTGATAGCGCGCTTCGGGCTCCATCAGGCTGGCGTAGGGCGAGCCGACCAGAGCACAAAGCTCCACCGCCGGCAGGCCGAACTGTCGTTCGCAATTGGGATCGAGAAACAGCAGCGCCCAGCTTGGTTCATTCAGCCGTTCGAAACGCAGCATGCCGAGCCGCGAGGGCACAGGCAACTGCGTCACTACCTCGGCCACCATACGGCTGGCGGCATCGGGTTGGCTTTTCATTGAGGGAAACTCGCTTCGAATATGCTGATCGCGCCGGGCTCTCGCCCTCTTTACTGTTGCCTGCGGCAAGGTTGCATCATTGCGACACCGACTGACAAGAGACATGAAGGCCAAGTGCTATAAGAATATGTCGGCAGACGTGAACAATTCTTCAACGAGGTACCAAAAAGGGTTAAAAGAACGCAGCCTTCGGCAGCTCCTACGAGGCTGCGATCTTTTCCAAGGGTCAATGCAATTTAATGCTGATCGACTGCAATGGCTGGCCATCCCGATCGTGATAATTGACGCGAACCTGCTCGGCCTCGACGATCAGATGTGCGAAGTTGTCCTGGCTGATCACCTCGCTGGTCAGTTCATGCCGATAGTCGCCCGCGGCTGTTCGGGCCAGGGCTTGATCGAGGATGAAGGTCGATGCCTTGGCGTACGGCAGCAGTTTGCTGTTGCACAGCGGTGAAGACACGATGGTGTGGACTTCAAAGTCCGGGTTCTCGCTATGGGTCAGGCGACTGGTCAGGGAGCCATGGACATCGCCAGAAATGAACAAGACGTTCTTGATGCCGTGGGTACGAATCGTCTCCAGCAGCCTTAGCCGCTGCTCCGGGAAGGCTTTCCAGGCGTCATCACCGTGAAGTTTACGGTCGGGATAGAACATGACGCTGGTGACCACGAATTTGACCCGGGCCGGGCTGTTGATCAGCCATTTGAGCAGCGCCTGTTCCTGTTCTTCGTCAAGGATGCGCCGGTCGTTGGCCGACAGATTGCGTCGGGTTCGACTGTCGGTGATAAACCACTCGATATCGCCTTCGGTGAATTGATACCAATACTGCTCCAGTGTTCTGCTTACTTGCCCGTTGGTAAGTAGCTCATGTGCGGGACTGTGGCTGGCTTGATATAACTCATACGCTGCCATGGCATTTTTGTATAAGTAATCATCGTTCTTGCTTTTGTTGGCGGGCCAGTTGTCTTCAATTTCATGGTCGTCGAGGATCATATAAGTCGCAATGCCTGACATTAACTTGGAAATATGAGGCTGCGAAAAGGCTGTGCGGTACTTCTTGAGGATGTCCTGGTATTCCCGGTCGGGGGCCACGAGGTTCAGGTCATCGACGTAAATCTGGTCGCCAGTCATCAACATGGCGCTGATGGGCGGTTCGGCGCGTTCTGCCAAATGGGTGATCGAAGCAAAAATCCGGTCGCCCAAATGCGGCGCCGACGCAATGCCGGCGGTCATGCGCAGGTAACGGCATGAGCCGACCACATAGGCCCGTGGCTGGGTGGTTTTGCTGGACTTCGTACGAAAGCGGTAGATTTCCCGCGGCCATTGCAGCGGCAGTTCCTCAACCGTCTCCGCGGTATGCACCGGGTTCATGGGGCTGAACCAGCCGGCCTGGTATTCATAGTCGGTGTCGCTGGTCAGATCGTTGAGTGCAATCACATCGGACATGTCGCGCAAGACGGTCAGTTTTGCAAATACGCCTTTGGACCAGTATTGCTCACCGGTGCGTCGATAACGGATGCCTGCAAATACCAAGGCATCGTCCTGTAATTCACCACGCAGGAAAATACGCGCATGGTTAGTTGTGGTGTGGCCGATAATTGGGCCGACAGTTGGTTTGAACATGTTCGAATCCATTCGAAGTAATGCTAACTAAGCAGATTAGGTCGTCGAGGTTTCTATAAGAAATCTCCAAACTAAGCCTAGTTATTGGCTGGAGAAAAATATCGGGCGGAAGTGGACTGGGGTTGTAGGCTGCGTAAGCCTTAGATGTAGGAATAAGGCACGAATAGGGTCAATCCCGTAGCAGCTGTCGAGCTTGCGAGGCTGCGTTCGGCTGCGTAGCAGTCGTCAAACCAGAACTTGCAGTGCATCAGGCACACCGCGTCGGCCGGATTCACGACTGCTACGCAGCCGAACGCAGCCTCGCTGGGGCTCGACAGCTGCTACATAGGATGCTGAAACGCGGAGGGCTTTCTTCAGGGCAAAAAAAGCCCCGCCAAATTGGCGGGGTTGAGGTACGAGCGTGGCGCTCGGAAAACGTGGAACGCGACTGGCCCTCCTGGGGGAGGGCCGGCCGGTGTTACAGCAGGATGGTGCGGATGTCCGCCAGCAGGTCGCTCAGACGCTTGGTGAAGCGTGCAGCAGCGGCGCCGTTGATCACACGGTGATCATAGGACAGCGACAGCGGCAGCATCAGTTTCGGCTGGAAGGCTTTGCCGTCCCAGACTGGCTGGATGGTTGCCTTGGAAACACCGAGGATCGCCACTTCCGGCGCGTTGACGATCGGCGTGAAGCCGGTGCCGCCAATATGGCCAAGGCTGGAAATGGTGAAGCAGGCGCCTTGCATCTCGTCCGACGAAAGCTTCTTGGTCCGGGCTTTTTCAGCCAGGGAAGCAGCTTCAGCGGCCAGTTGCAGGAGGCTCTTCTGGTCGACGTTCTTGATGACCGGTACCAGCAGGCCATCCGGGGTGTCGACCGCGAAACCGATGTTCACGTACTTCTTGCGGATGATCGCTTTGCCGCTTGGTGCCAGCGAGCTGTTGAAGTCCGGCAGTTCCTTGAGCAGGTGTGCGCACGACTTGAGCAGCAGCGGCAGGATGGTCAGCTTGACGCCGGCCTTCTCTGCAACGGCTTTCTGCGCGTTACGGAACGCTTCCAGCTCGGTGATATCCGCCGAGTCGAATTGCGTCACGTGCGGCACGTTCAGCCAGCTGCGGTGCAGGTTGGCGGCGCCGACCTGCATCAGGCGGGTCATCGGCACTTCTTCGATTTCGCCGAAGCGGCTGAAGTCCACGACCGGAATCGGCGGGATGCCCGCGCCACCGGTTGCACCAGCCGCAGCGGCCGGAGCTTCCTTGGCCTTCTGCATCATGGCCTTGACGTAAACCTGCACGTCTTCCTTCAGGATGCGACCGTGTGGACCGCTGGCGCCAACGGCGCTCAGCTCGACGCCGAATTCACGGGCCAGTTGACGCACCGCAGGACCTGCGTGAACCTTGGCGCCAGGCTTGGCTGGAGCAGCGGCCGGGGCGGCAGCAGGTGCAGCCGGAGCCTGAGCGGCAGGTGCAGCAGCAGGAGCGCTCGGCGCAGCAGCGGCTGGAGCCGGGGCTGCAGCAGGTGCCGCGCCTTTGACTTTCAGCTTCAGGATCAGGTCGCCGGTACCGACTTCGTCATCCAGCTTGATGGAAATGCTTTCCACCACGCCAGCGGCAGGCGATGGGATTTCCATGCTCGCCTTGTCGGATTCCAGGGTGATCAGCGACTGGTCGGCGGCAACGGTGTCGCCAGCCTTGACCAGTACTTCGATGATCTTGGCCTTGCCAGCCGAACCGATGTCCGGGACGTGAATGTCCTGAACGCTGTCAGCAACCGGTGCAGCTGGAGCGGCTGCCGGAGCAGGCGCAGCGGCAGCGGCTGGAGCAGCAACCTGAGCAGGAGCGGCAGCTGCCGGGGCCGTAGCACCCGCTACTTCCAGATCCAGGATCAGGTCGCCGGTACCGACTTCGTCGTTGAGCTTGACGCTGATGGCCTTGACTACGCCAGCGGCAGGCGAAGGGATTTCCATGCTGGCCTTGTCGGATTCCAGGGTGATCAGCGACTGATCAGCCTCGACGGTGTCGCCGACCTTGACCTGGATCTCGATGATCTGGGCCTTGCCTGACGAACCGATGTCCGGCACGTGCACTTGCTGAATGCTGGCAGCAGCCGGCGCGGCAGCAGGGGCCGCCGGCGCAGGAGCAGCAGCCGGTTTGGCTTCAGCTTTGGCCGCCGGCGCAGCGGCAGCCGCAGGGGCTGGCGCAGCGGCACCTTCGACTTCCAGTTCCAGCAGTTCGTCGCCTTCTTTCAGGCGATCGCCCAGCTTCACTTTCAGGCTCTTGATGATGCCGGCCTTAGGCGCAGGCACTTCCATGCTCGCCTTGTCCGATTCCAGCGTCAGGATGCTCTGATCGGCTTCGATACGGTCGCCGACCTTCACAAACAGTTCAATTACTTCACCTTCACCGCTGCCGATGTCAGGTACGCGAATGAGTTCGCTCACAGAGTGTCTCCTCAGCAGTCCAGTGGGTTGCGTTTTTCCGGGTTGATGCCGAACTTGGCGATGGCTTCAGCCACCACTTTAGGTTCGATGTCACCACGGTCAGCCAAGGCTTCCAGGGCTGCCAACACCACGAAATGACGGTCTACTTCGAAGAAGTGACGCAGCTTCTTGCGGCTGTCACTGCGGCCGAAACCATCGGTGCCCAGGACTTTGAATTCCTTGGACGGGACCCACTGACGAATTTGTTCAGCGAACAGCTTCATGTAGTCGGTAGACGCAATGACCGGACCTTTACGGCCGTTCAGGCACTCTTCGACGTAGCTCAGCTTAGGCTTCTGGCCAGGGTGCAGACGGTTGGTACGCTCAACGGCCAGGCCATCGCGACGCAGTTCGTTGAAGCTGGTAACGCTCCACACGTCGGCGCCGACGTTGAACTCTTCACGCAGGATCTTCGCCGCTTCACGGACTTCACGCAGGATGGTGCCGGAGCCCATCAGCTGAACGTGGTGCGCCGCTTCGCGGGTGTCTTCCTCGAGCAGGTACATGCCTTTCTTGATGCCTTCTTCGGCACCGGCCGGCATGGCTGGCTGCTGGTAGGACTCGTTCATTACGGTGATGTAGTAGAAGACGTCCTGTTGCTCTTCGGTCATCTTCTTCATGCCGTCCTGAATGATCACCGCCAGCTCGTAGCCGTAGGTTGGATCGTAGGTGCGGCAGTTCGGGATGGTGGCAGCCAGCAGGTGGCTGTGACCGTCTTCGTGTTGCAGGCCTTCACCGTTCAGGGTGGTCCGGCCGGCGGTGCCGCCGATCAGGAAGCCACGGGTACGGCTGTCGCCGGCGGCCCAGGCCAGGTCGCCAATACGCTGGAAGCCGAACATCGAGTAGAAGATGTAGAACGGCAGCATCGGCTGGTTGTGGCTGGAGTACGAAGTACCGGCAGCGATGAAGGAACTCATGGCGCCCGCTTCGTTGATGCCTTCTTCGAGGATCTGGCCCTTCTGGTCTTCCTTGTAGAACATCACCTGGTCTTTATCGACTGGCTCGTAGAGCTGGCCGACGGAGGAGTAGATGCCCAGCTGACGGAACATGCCTTCCATACCAAAGGTACGGGCTTCGTCCGGGATGATCGGTACGATGCGCGGGCCGATCTCCTTGTCCTTGACCAGTTGTGCGAGGACCCGCACGAAGGCCATGGTAGTGGAAATTTCACGGTCGCCCGAGCCGTCCAGGATCGCCTTGAGGGTGTCCAGTGGAGGGGTCGGGATGTTGAAGCTCTTGGCGCGACGCTGAGGTACGAAACCGCCCAGTGCGGTACGGCGCTCGGCCAGGTAACGGGCTTCGGCGCTGCCTTCTTCCGGTTTGAAGAACGGCAGGTTCTCCAACTCTTCGTCCTTGACCGGGATGTCGAAACGATCACGGAACAACTTCAGGCTGTCGACATCGACTTTCTTGGTGTTGTGCGCAGTGTTTTTCGCTTCGCCGGCACCGGTGCCATAACCCTTGATGGTCTTGGCCAGGATGACGGTCGGTTGTTCTTTGTGGTTGACCGCTTCGTGGTACGCCGCGTAGACCTTGTACGGGTCGTGGCCGCCACGGTTGAGTTTCCAGATCTCGTCGTCGGACAGATCTTCGACCATCGCCTTGAGTTCTGGCGTGTTGAAGAAGTGTTCACGCACGAACGCACCGTCTTTGGCTTTGTAGTTCTGGTACTCGCCGTCGATGACTTCGTCCATGCGGCGTTGCAGGATACCGTGGGTGTCCTTGGCCAGCAGTGGGTCCCAGAAACGGCCCCAGATGACTTTGGTCACGTTCCACTGAGCACCGCGGAACACGCCTTCGAGTTCCTGGATGATCTTGCCGTTGCCGCGAACCGGGCCGTCGAGGCGCTGCAGGTTGCAGTTGATGACGAAGATCAGGTTGTCCAGCTTCTCGCGGCCGGCCAGGGAGATCGCGCCCAGGGATTCCGGCTCGTCGCACTCGCCGTCGCCCAGGAAGCACCAGACTTTCTGTTTGCCTGGCTGGATGAAACCACGGTGTTCCAGGTACTTCATGAAGCGTGCCTGGTAGATCGCCTGGATCGGGCCCAGACCCATGGATACGGTCGGGAACTGCCAGAAGTCAGGCATCAGCCATGGGTGCGGGTAGGACGACAGGCCCTGACCGTCGACTTCCTGGCGGAAGTTGTTCATCTGGTCTTCGGTGATGCGGCCTTCCATGAACGCACGGGCGTAAACGCCTGGCGAGGTGTGACCCTGGAAGTAGATCAGGTCGCCGCCGTGTTCGTCGGTCGGGGCCTGGAAGAAATAGTTGAAGCCGATGTCGTACAGGGTTGCGCTGGAAGCGAAGCTGGAGATGTGACCGCCCAGGTCAGAATCTTTCAGGTTCGTGCGCATCACCATGGCCATCGCGTTCCAGCGTACCAGCGAGCGAATGCGGCGTTCCATGAACAGGTCGCCAGGCATGCGTGCTTCGTGGGTAACAGGAATGGTATTGCGGTATGGCGTGGTGATGGCGTAAGGCAATTGCGAACCGCTACGGGTTGCGAGTTCGCCCATACGGGTCATCAGATAGTGAGCACGGTCTTCGCCTTCTTTGTCGAGAACCGATTCCAGGGCGTCCAGCCATTCCTGGGTTTCGACGGGATCGAGGTCTTGCATGGCTTGCTCCAGGGCGGAAAGGCTTCCAGAATCGGTTGCCTGAGTTTGCGACTGGCCTTGTGGGCAGACGATATAAATTCTTGGATTGCCGATAGGTTGTTCCGGCGGCGTGTAGTTTTACTACAAATCTTCGGGCATTTCAGCCTTTCGAATGTATAGACGAGTAGTAAAACTACAGATGATTGGCTTGTGGCCTCCGGCTGCGTTGTGAGAATAATCGTTAAGGTTGGTCTTTTGCCAATCGAAAAAGGTGGAAGCTTGATGATCGCTGCCAAAAATAAAGAAATTTCAGCTATTTCTAACCTTTGTTCGACAGTCAGTCACGTAGCGTGTTTTCACGAATCACTACATGCAGCCCTTCACACGCCGATCAAGGATAGACCATGAGCCTCCCTTCGCTTGCCGAACTGCCCGATGGGCTCCTGCCGTTTGTCACCCGCGCCGAGCAGTCGTTCCGTACGACTGTCGGGGTTCTTCCCGACGACCATGGGCTGTCTGCCTGGACGCCTGAACGCTGGGCGCAATTTGCCCGCGTCACCGCTGCCAGCGACTTTGTGATTGAACAGAGTCTGCGTGACCCTTTGATGTTGCTGGAACTGGTGCAGTCCGGCGAACTGGACCGCGCCTTGGCGCCGGGCGAGTTGTGCGCACAGATTGCAGCGGCGGTGAGCGCTGCCGAAACCGACGACCAGCTAGGCCGTGCCCTGCGCCGCCAGCGTAATCGTCATCAGGTACGGATCATCTGGCGCGACCTGACTCGCCAGGCCGATCTGGTGCAGACCTGTCGCGACCTCTCGGACATGGCCGATGCCAGCATCGATCAGGCCTATCAGTGGTTGTACTCGCGGCATTGCCAGCAGTTCGGCGTTCCCACCGGGCGGCGCAGCGGTGAGGCGCAGCAGATGGTCATCCTCGGCATGGGCAAACTCGGCGCGGTGGAGCTGAACCTGTCGTCGGACATCGACCTGATCTTTGCCTACCCCGAGGGCGGCGAAACCGTCGGCGTGAAACGCTCGCTGGATAACCAGGAATTTTTCATTCGCCTCGGCCAGCGTCTGATCAAGGCACTGGACCCGATGACCGTTGACGGCTTCGTGTTCCGCGTCGACATGCGCTTGCGGCCTTACGGTTCGTCCGGCGCTCTGGTGCTGAGCTTCAATGCGCTGGAGCAGTACTACCAGGATCAGGGGCGCGACTGGGAACGCTACGCGATGATCAAGGCGCGGGTGGTGGCCGGCGATCAGGTGGCCGGCGCCCAGTTGCTCGAGATGCTGCGGCCGTTCGTTTACCGGCGTTACCTGGACTTCTCGGCCATCGAAGCGCTGCGCACCATGAAGCAGTTGATCCAGCAGGAAGTCCGACGCAAGGGTATGGCCGACAATATCAAGCTCGGTTCTGGCGGTATCCGTGAAGTCGAGTTTATCGCCCAGGCCTTCCAGCTGATTCACGGTGGTCGCGACCTGAGCCTGCAGCAACGCCCTCTATTAAAAGTGCTGGGCACCCTGGAGGGGCAGGGCTACCTGCCGCCGGCGGTGGTCAGCGAACTGCGCGAAGGCTACGAATTCCTGCGTTACACCGAGCATGCGATTCAGGCGATTGCCGACCGCCAGACCCAGATGTTACCGGATGGCGCACAGGATCAAGCGCGCATTGCCTTCATGCTCGGCTTTGCCAACTGGACGGCATTCCACGAACAACTGATGTACTGGCGTGGACGGGTGGCCTGGCACTTTGGTCAGGTGATTGCCGATCCCGATGAAGAGCAAGGCACCGAGAGCGAAGTGGTGGTCGGCGGGGAATGGCTGCCGCTCTGGGAAGAAGCCCAGGACGAAGAAGCCGCGTGCCGCCAACTCGAAGAGGGCGGTTTCGCCGATGCCGGCAAGGCGCTGAAAGCATTGGCCAGTCTGCGCGGCAGTCCGCAATTGCGTGCCATGCAGCGTTTGGGGCGGGAACGCCTCGATGCTTTTATTCCGCGCTTGCTGGCCCAGGCCGTGGAGCACGCCAATCCTGATCTGGTGCTGGAACGCGTGCTGCCACTGGTTGAGGCCGTGGCGCGGCGTTCCGCCTATCTGGTGCTGCTGACCGAAAACCCCGGTGCGCTGCGCCGTCTGCTGACTCTGTGCGCGGCGAGCCCGTGGATTGCCGAACAGATCACGCGCTTCCCGTTGCTGCTCGACGAATTGCTCAACGAAGGCCGGTTGTTCAAGCCGCCGCTGGCACCGGAACTGGCGGCCGAGTTGCGCGAACGTCTGACGCGCATCCCCGAAGACGATCTCGAGCAACAAATGGAAGCCCTGCGGCATTTCAAACTGGCGCATCGCTTGCGCGTCGCCGCTTCGGAAATTGCCGGTAGCCTGCCATTGATGAAAGTCAGCGATTACCTGACCTGGCTTGCCGAAGCGATCCTCGAACAAGTGCTGGCCCTGGCCTGGCGCCAGACGGTGGCCAAGTACGGTACACCGCTGCGCACCGACGGCAGCGTGTGCGACCCTGGATTCATCATTGTCGGTTACGGGAAAGTCGGCGGTCTGGAATTGGGGCACAGTTCGGACCTGGACCTGGTGTTCATCCATGACGCGGATCCGCAAGCGGAAACCGACGGCCCGAAACCCATCGACGGTGCGCAGTTCTTTACCCGGCTCGGGCAGCGGATCATTCACTTGCTGACGGCGCAGACCAACTCCGGTCAGCTGTATGAAGTGGACATGCGCCTGCGACCGTCCGGTGCTTCCGGTTTGTTGGTGAGTTCATTGGGGGCGTTTGCCCGGTATCAGGAGAACGAGGCCTGGACCTGGGAGCACCAGGCGCTGGTGCGGGCGCGGGTGCTGGTGGGTAGTCAGGATGTCGGCCAGGCGTTCGAGAAGGTTCGCGCGACGGTATTGGCTAAATCGCGGGACCTGTCGACCTTGCGCCAGGAGGTCAGAGAGATGCGCGCCAAGATGCGCGATAATCTCGGCAGCAAGAGCACTGCGGCGGGCACGGCGGCAAATGCCTTCGAGGCCACGGCGCCGTTCGATCTCAAGCAGGACGCTGGAGGTATCGTCGATATTGAATTTATGGTGCAATACGCGGCTCTGGCGTGGTCTGAAACACATCCGTCATTGCTGCGCTATACCGACAATATCCGCATTCTGGAAGGGCTGGAGGAGGACGGGTTGATACCCGCCGAAGACGCCAGCCTGTTGCGTGAGGTCTATAAGGCCTACCGCTCCGCCGCTCACCGGGAGGCCTTGCAGAAGGACGCCGGCGTGATACCGGGCGACCAGTTCGTGGATGAGCGACGGCAGGTCATGCGGATCTGGCGTCAGCTGGGGTTAAGCTGAAGCGGGATGTTTGCAACACCTGATACCTGTGGGAACGAGCCTGCTCGCGATGAGGCCGTCACATCCAGTATGGATGGTGGCTGTCAGATCGCTATCGCGAGCAGGCTCGCTCCCACAGTGGATCTGCAGTGTTTGGAGATTGAGGCAGCTAAGCTGCATCGCACATGACGTGCAAAAATTGATCTGACGAGCCTGTACAGGCTCGTCCAAATGACCTGGCGGCTCACCCCGCAGGTGCTGGATTCTCGAGGCGGGGAGGCGTATGCCTCCCCGGTTCGTTTTTGGAAACCACATGAAAATTCTGATCGTTGGGCCCAGTTGGGTCGGTGACATGGTGATGGCGCAGACACTTTTTCAGTGTCTCAAACAACGCCACCCGCAGTGCGAAATCGACGTGCTGGCCCCCGAGTGGAGCCGGCCGATTCTCGAGCGCATGCCCGAAGTACGCCAGGCCTTGAGCTTCCCGCTCGGCCATGGCGTGCTGGAGCTGGCAACGCGTCGGCGCATCGGTAAATCCCTGGCCGGTCAGTATGACCAGGCCATTGCGCTGCCCAATTCCCTGAAGTCGGCACTGGTGCCGTTTTTTGCCGGTATCCCGAAGCGCACCGGCTGGCGTGGCGAGTTCCGCTACGGCCTGCTCAATGACGTGCGCACGCTCGACAAAGAGCGTTATCCGTTGATGATCGAGCGCTTCATGGCCCTGGCCTTTGAGCCTGGCATCGAGCTGCCGAAACCTTATCCACGACCGAGCCTGCAGATCGACCCGGTGACCCGCGATGGCGCGCTGGCCAAGTTCGGTCTGGCCCTTGACCGTCCGGTGTTGGCGCTGTGCCCCGGCGCCGAGTTTGGCGAGTCCAAGCGCTGGCCGTCCGAGCACTATGCGAAGGTCGCCGAGGCGAAGATTCGTGAAGGCTGGCAAGTCTGGCTGTTTGGTTCGAAAAACGATCACGCAGTGGGCGAAGACATTCGTGGGCGGCTGATTCCGGGGCTGCGTGAAGAGTCGGTGAACCTCAGTGGCGGCACTTCCCTGGCCGAGGCCATCGATCTGCTGTCCTGCGCCGACGCGGTGGTCTCCAACGACTCCGGCCTGATGCACGTGGCCGCCGCGCTGAACCGCCCGTTGGTGGCGGTGTACGGCTCGACGTCGCCGGGCTTCACGCCGCCGCTGGCCGAGCACGTCGAGATCGTGCGCCTGGGCATCGAATGCAGTCCGTGCTTCGATCGCACCTGCCGTTTCGGTCATTACAACTGCTTGCGCCAGCTCATGCCCAAAGCGGTGAACGAAGCCTTGCAGCGGTTGCTGGGCACTGTGGTCGAGGTCAAATAGTTTGCGGGTACTGTTGATCAAGACTTCTTCGCTGGGCGACGTGATTCACGCGTTGCCAGCGTTGACCGATGCGGCGCGGGCGATCCCCGGCATCAAGTTCGACTGGGTGGTGGAAGAGGGTTTCGCCGAGATTCCGACCTGGCACCCGGCTGTGGGCAAGGTGATTCCGGTGGCGATCCGTCGCTGGCGCAAAAACATCTGGCAGACCATCAAGAGTGGCGAGTGGAAGCGCTTCAAGCAAAGCGTTCGCGCAACCAAATATGACTTGGTGATCGATGCTCAGGGCTTGCTGAAAAGCGCGTTGCTGACTCGCTATGCCAAAGCGCCGGTGGCCGGGCTGGACAAAAATTCGGCCCGCGAACCGATCGCCGCGCGCTTCTATTCCCGACGTCTGGCCGTGGCCCGTGGGCAGCACGCGGTTGAACGAGTGCGTCAGCTGTTCGCGGTGGCCCTGGGTTACGACCTGCCTAAAGGCCTGGGCGACTACGGTCTGAACGTCGAGCGGTTGGTGGAATTGCCGCGCAAGAATCCGTACGTGGTGTTTCTCCACGGCACCACCTGGGACACCAAGCACTGGCCCGAAGCCTATTGGCGCGAGCTGGCCGAGCGGGTGGGGTATCTCGGCGTGGCGGTGAAGCTGCCGTGGGGCAACCCGGTCGAAAAGGCTCGCGCCGAGCGCATCGCCAAAGACATGAAACACGTCGAAGTGCTGCCCAGGCTCAACCTGGCGGGTGTCGGCAAAGTCCTGGCCGGGGCACAAGCCTGCGTGGCGGTGGACACTGGCCTCGGCCACCTGGCTGCGGCACTGGACGTGCCGACCCTGTCGCTGTTCGGCCCGACCAATCCGGGCCTGACCGGCGCGTACGGCAAATCGCAGATTCACATGGCCAGCGATTTCCCTTGCGCACCGTGTCTGCAAAAGAAATGCACCTATCAACCGACGGCCGACGATGCCCGTCGGTTCGACCTGAAACGCGAGTGGCCCCTGTGCTTCACGCGTCTGAATCCCGAGCGTGTCGCGAGCCGACTGAGCACGTTGTTACTGGCTGAGGAGCTGCGCTGATGCAATTGGCATTTGTCCTGTACAAGTACTTTCCCTTTGGCGGTTTGCAGCGCGACTTCATGCGCATCGCCCTTGAATGTCAGCAGCGTGGCCATCAAATTCGTGTCTACACGTTGATCTGGGAAGGCGACATCCCGCCGGGTTTCGAAGTATTGGTGGCGCCGGTCAAGGCGTTCTTCAATCATCGGCGCAACGAGAAGCTCACCGAATGGATGGAGGCCGATCTGGCCAAGCGTCCGGTGGACCGTCTGATCGGTTTCAACAAAATGCCGGGCCTGGACGTTTACTACGCCGCCGACGGCTGCTTCGAAGACAAGGCGCAAAACCTGCGCAACTCGCTGTACCGTCGCTGGGGCCGCTACCGGCACTTCGCCGAGTACGAACGCGCGGTGTTCGCCAAGGATGCCAAGACCGACGTGCTGATGATTTCCGAAGTCCAGCAGCCGCTGTTCATCAAGCATTACGACACGCCGCTGGCGCGCTTCCATTTGCTGCCACCGGGCATCGCCCAGGACCGACGTCGCCCCGCGAACGCGGATGAAATTCGCGCCGGGTTCCGCGCCGAATTCAACCTGAAGGACGATGAGCTGCTGCTGGTGCAGATCGGTTCCGGGTTCAAGACCAAAGGCGTGGACCGCAGCCTCAAGGCACTGGCCGCGCTGCCCGCCGAGCTGAAAAAACGCACCCGGCTGTTTGTAATTGGCCAGGACGACCCCAAAGTATTCCAACTGCAGAGTGCCACTCTGGGGCTCGGTGATAACGTGCAGTTCCTCAAGGGCCGCAGCGATATCCCGCGTTTTCTGCTCGGTGCCGATCTGCTGATCCACCCGGCGTACAACGAAAATACCGGGACGGTATTGCTTGAGGCCCTGGTGGCCGGATTGCCGGTGCTGGTGAGTGCAGTGTGCGGTTACGCCCATTACATCGCCGAGGCCGATGCGGGTCTGGTGCTGGACGAACCCTTCGATCAGGCGCAACTGACTCAGTACCTGACGGGCATGTTGAACGACACTGATGCACGGGCGGCCTGGAGCCGCAACGGTCTGGCCTTCGCCGAGACGGCCGACCTCTACAGCATGCCGCAGCACGCGGCCGATGTGATTCTGGCGGAGCACGCTTAATGAAGTTGATGCTGGCTGAACCGTTCAAGAGCCTCTGGGCCGGACGCGACCCGTTCGCCGAAGTCGAGGGCCTCAAGGGCGAGGTGTACCGCGAGCTCGAAGCGCGCCGTACACTGCGAACTGAAGTGGACGGCCACGGGTTCTTCGTGAAGATCCACCGGGGCATCGGCTGGGGCGAGATTTTCAAGAACCTGCTGACCGCCAAGCTGCCGGTGCTTGGCGCGGGCCAGGAGTGGCAGGCCATTCAGCGTCTGCAAGAAGTTGGTGTGCCAACCATGACTGCCGTCGCCTATGGCGAAAAGGGTAGCAACCCGGCGGACCAGCATTCGTTCATCGTCACCGAAGAGTTGGCGCCCACCGTCAGCCTTGAAGATTTCAGCATCGACTGGGTCAAGCACCCGCCGGAGCCAAAGCTCAAGCGCGCCCTGATCGCCGAAGTCGCGCGCATGACCGGCATGATGCACCGCGCCGGGGTCAACCATCGCGACTGCTACATCTGCCACTTCCTGCTGCACACCGATAAACCGGTGACCTGCGAGGATTTCAAGTTGTCGGTGATCGACCTTCACCGCGCCCAGACCCGTCCGACGATTACCCAGCGCTGGCGCAACAAGGACCTGGCGGCGCTGTATTTTTCGGCGCTGGACATCGGCCTGACCCGTCGCGACAAACTGCGTTTCCTCAAGGGGTACTTCCAACAGCCTCTGCGCCAGATTCTGGTTGAAGAAGCCGGGTTGCTGGCGTGGCTCGAAGGCAAGGCCAACAAGCTTTACGAGCGTAAACAGCGATACGGGGATGCGCTCTGATGTCGGGTTGGAAACTGGAACCGGCCTACAGCGATCTGGCAGAAGATTTCGGCAGTCTTGACGCGGTGTTTGCCCTCACGGGCGAACAACTGACCTGCGATCCGCTGTCCGAGGTCATTCGTGTCCAGCGCAACGGTGTCAACTATTACGTCAAACGTTACGTCAGTGCCGGCAAGGGCCTGCGCCGCTATCTGGGCACGCCCCGGGTGAAAGCCGAGTGGCAGAACCTCAAGCGTTTCGCCAAGTGGGGCATTCCCACCGCCGAAGTGGTGGCCTGGGGGCTGGAGCGGCACGGCGTGGCATACGCCCGTGGGGCGATGATCACCCGCGAACTGCCGCATACCGAAGACTTGTCGGCCCTGGCCAACCGGCATGATCCGAAACTGGCGGACCGCGCCTGGGTCGACACCGTCAGTCGCCAATTGGCCGGTTACACCCGAACCATGCACGACAACCGTTTTACCCATAACGATTTGAAGTGGCGCAATCTGTTGGTCGACGATGAGACCCGGCTGTTCCTGATCGATTGCCCCAACGGCGATTTCTGGCGCGGCTTCTGGCTCAAATACCGTATCACCAAAGACCTGGCCTGCCTCGACAAGGTCGCCAAGTATCACCTGTCGGCCACCCAGCGCCTGCGCTTTTACCTGCAATACCGCCAATGCGCCCGGCTCAATGCCGCGGACAAGAAACGTATTCGGCATGTGGTGAGATTTTTTGAGGGACGTGAATGACTGATTTTCTGGCTGCTGAAGACCGTGCGCTGTTCGAGCGTCATGATCTCGGCACCTTCGACGCACTTTGGGCCAAACAGCTCGATGCGGTGGACGAGCCCAACACCGGCCGGGGTGGCTGGAGCAGTGTGTTTCGGCTGGATCTGGACGGTCATGGCTACTACCTCAAGCGTCAGAGCAACTACCTGACGCGCTCCCGGCATTCGCCCTTTGGCGAGCCGAGTTTTGCCCGTGAATTTCGCAACATCAGTCGTTATCGGACACTGGGTATTCCGGCGCTGCAGGCGGCTTTTTTTGGTGAGCGCAAGGTCGACGGCGAAGTTCGGGCTATTCTGCTGACTCACGCGCTGGACGGTTGGGGTGATCTGGATTCGCTGTTGCAGCGCTGGTCGGAGCTGAGCGCGACACAGCACTCGGCCATTCTCAAGGCCTGTGGGCAACTGGCGCGACGCCTGCACGGCAGGCGCCAGGTCCACGGTTGCTTCTACCCCAAGCACATTTTTCTTCAGGCCACTGGCGACGGCTATAAGGCGCAATTGATCGACCTGGAAAAAACCCGGCCGCTGTTTTTCGGCCAGCGTGACCGGATCAAGGACCTGGAGCCGTTGCTGCGTCGGGCGCCAGAGTGGAGCGACAGCCAGCTGCGCGAATTGTTGGCGGTTTATCTGGATCGGCCGCTGAACAGTTCGCGGGTGGACCGTTGGGTATCGCGCCTGAGTGCGCGGCGCAGTGACAAGGAGACGCGTTGATGCGTTTGTCCGAACTGAAAAACGCCGGCCGCAGCCCGAGCCTGCCGCTGAGTATTCCACTGGCCGATGCCGCGGGACCTGCCGATTTGCAGCTGCTGAGTCTGCTGCGGGTGTTGCCGGGGCAGCGTTATGTGGGTGCTGGCGTCTGGCGCGGCCGGCCGGTGCTGGCCAAGTTGTTGGTCGGTGGCAAAGCGGCGCGACATTTTCAACGTGAACTGGACGGCGTGCGTTTGCTTGCCGCTCAGGGGTTGACCACGCCGTTGTTATTGGCCGATGGCCTCAAGGACGGCGAGGGCGGTTGGCTGTTGTTCGATTTCCTTGAGGGCGCCGAGAGCCTGGGGGATGCCTGGAAGCAGGTCGAACACTTGCCCGCATTGGCGGATAAACAATCCGCGGTGCTGGCCGAGGCGTTGGGCGCCATCGGCCAACTGCACGGCAAAGGCTTGTGGCAGGAAGACCTGCACCTGGACAACCTGCTGCGCCATGGCGGTCAGTTGTATTTGATCGATGGCGCCGGGATCTGCGTCGAAACGGCGGGCAAGCCGCTGTCGCAACAGAAAGTCCTGGAAAACCTCGGGGTGTTTTTCGCCCAATTGCCTAAAGTGCTGGAACCCTTCACCGAAGAGTTGTTGGTGTATTACCTGCTGAGTAACGGCGAACACGCGTTGCCGATGGAGGCGTTGCAAAAACAGATCGACAAAGTCCGTCGCTGGCGTTTGAAGGACTTTCTGATCAAGGTCGGCCGCGAATGCACGCTGTTCAGCGTCCAGAGCGGTGCGTTCGGCCTGCGGGCGATTCGCCGTGAGGAAGAGGCCGCGATGCTGCCGGTGCTGGCACAGGCCGATACCTTGCTCGATCAGGGGCATCTGTACAAGACCGGCGGCGCGGCGAGCGTCGGCAAGGTCGAGGTGGCCGGGCGTACGTTGGTAGTCAAGCGTTACAACATCAAAGGCTTTGCCCACTGGTTCAAGCGTTTCTGGCGCCCAAGCCGCGCCTGGCACTCATGGCGCGAAGGCAATCGCCTGGCGTTCCTCGGCATTGCCACGCCCAAACCCTTGGCGTTGCTGGAGAAGCGCTTTCTCTGGCTGCGCAGCCGGGCGTACCTGGTGACCGAGTATTTGCCGGGGCCGGACATCATCGAGCGCTTTGCGCCGTACGTTGAGAGCGGGGACGCGCCAGAGGCTGAGTTGCAGGCTCTGGATTGCCTGTTTGCCGAGCTGATTGGCGAGCGGATCAGTCATGGCGATTTCAAGGGCCATAACCTGTTCTGGCAACAGGATCGCTGGGCGCTGATCGACCTGGATTCAATGTGTCAGCATGGCTCGCTCAGCAGCTTTGCCCCAGCGTATGCGCGGGATCGGGCGCGGTTCATGCGCAACTGGCCCGAGAGCAGCGCGCTGTATCAAGTGATTGATCAGCGTCTGCCCAAAGATATCTCCGGCGCTGCCTGAATCGGACCTTCGGTCCTATTGCGAGCAGGCCGGAACTGTCAGGCGATTTCCCTGCTGGTAGAAGCGGACAAGTTCTTGTGAATCGTCCTACATGATCTGCAGAGTCCATGAACTGTGCCCTGAATAGCCACGATGCTAGTTTGCCTGACGTTCTCGGAGGGCAGATTTTGACGATAAAAATGGCTGTGATGTTGAGCTCTTTTACACTGGCGCTGTCTGGCTGCGGGATCGCTGTCACTGTGCTGCAGGATGACGAAGAGGCCGCCCGTGGCCTCAGAAAGCAAAAGACCTACTGTCAGTCCATTCCTCGCATCTACAGCGGCCTGGCTCACGACTTTTGCCTCCTCCACGCACCGCCCGATCCCACGGGTATTCTGGTGCCGTTCGTATTGCTGGATTTGACCCTTTCAGGTGTATTCGACACGGTTTTCTTGCCCTATACGATTTACCGGCAGGCTGCCGACGGAAATATCAGGATCTACTGGCGGCCGGGCCGAGGATGAGCAAAAGGCGCCAGTCAAGGGCTTGGACACCGCGGCCCCCGGTGTGTGGAGCCTGCTCGCGATAGCGACGGGTCAGCCAACATTGATGCTGAATATACCGCCGTCATCGCGAGCAGGCTCGCTTCCACAAGTTTGCGCACCCAAACTGACTGGCATTAGGGTCATTCCCGCCATGTTTACGCTATAATCCCGCCCTTTAGCTGTCTCTCGCCCCTTGCGAGGGCACATTAATTTTTGAGGCGCGTTGCGCCTGCATGCAGACTAAAGAGGCTAGACCCCTGTGGCATTGACGATTCTTGGCCTGTCCGGCGCCCTTAGCCATGATCCTTCCGCAGCCTTGTACATCGACGGCAAGCTGGTCGCGGCGGCTGAAGAAGAGCGTTTCGTGCGCGATAAACATGCAAAGAACCGCATGCCTTACGAATCGGCGAAATTCTGCCTCGAGCAGGCTGGCATCAAGCCATCCGACGTTGATGTGGTGGCGATTCCGTTCGCACCGATCAGCCTGTTCGGCAAGGCTCGCTGGCACTACGCCAAGCGCTACTGGTACGCCCCGGACCGCGCTCTCGACGCGATCCTGATGGGTAACCGTCGCTACAAGCGCTATCGCAACAAGATTGTCTGGTGCCTCGAGCAATTGGGCTTCGATCCGAAAAAGATCAAGATCGAGCCGGTCGAGCACCACCTGGCTCACGCCTCCAGTGCCTACCACTGCTCCGGTTTCAAAGAGAAAACCGCGATCCTGGGGATCGACGGCAAGGGTGAGTACGCCACGACTTTCTTCGGTTATGGCGAAAACGGCAAGATCCACAAGATCAAGGAATTCTTCGATCCGGACTCCCTCGGCGGCCTGTATGGCGCGATCACCGAGTTCCTCGGCTTCGAGATGCTCGACGGTGAGTTCAAGGTCATGGGCATGGCGCCGTACGGCGACGCCAGTAAATACGATTTCTCCCGTCTGGCCTCGTTCGAAAACGGTGAGCTGGTGATCAACACCGACTACGCCAACGTCATCGGCCTGCGTCGTTATAAAGAGAAGGGCAAGGGGTTCTACTTCTCGCCGAAGCTGATCGAGTGGCTGGGCCCCAAGCGCGAAGGCGACATCGCCGACGAGCCGTACATTCACTACGCCGCAAGCATGCAAGCGCTGTTCGAGAAACTGGCGTTGCAGATGATCGACCATTACCTGGGCGATGTGCTCAAGGAAACCGGCAAGCTGGCCTTCGCCGGTGGCTGTGCGTTGAACGTCAAGCTGAACCAGAAAATCATTGCCCGCAACGACATCAAAGAGCTGTTCGTTCAGCCTGCGTCCGGCGATGCCGGCACCGCGGTGGGCGCGGCGGCTTACGTGTCTCACGCCCGTGGTGTACCGGTCGAGAAGATGGAACACGTCTACCTTGGCCCGTCCTACAGCAACGAAGACGTGATCGCGGCCTGCGCCCGTCACGCCGACAAGCCAAACTGGCGCAAGCTCGACAATATGCCGGAGCAGATCGCCAAAATCATGGTCGATGGCAACCCGGTGGCCTGGTTCCAGGGCCGCATGGAGTTCGGTCCGCGTGCCTTGGGCGGTCGTTCGATCATTGGCTGCCCGAGCGTGGCCGGCGTGGCGGACCGTATCAACCATCAGATCAAGTTCCGCGAGCGCTGGAGGCCTTTCTGCCCGTCGATGCTCGACACCGTTGCGCCGCAAATGATCAAGATCGATCACCCGGCACCGTTCATGACCTTCACCTTCGAAGTGGCTGAAGAGTGGAAAACCCGCGTGCCGGAAGTCGTCCATGAAGACGGCACGTCCCGGGCCCAGGTGCTCAAGCGCGAATACAACCCGCGCTACTACGACATGATGAAGGCGCTGGAAGTGCTAACCGGTAACGGTGTGTCGCTGAACACCTCGCTCAACCGTCGTGGCGAGCCGATGATCTGCTCGCCGACCGACGCCTTGAACATGTTCTTCGGTTCCGACCTGCAGTATCTGATCATGGAAGACATTCTGGTGGTCAAAGATGGTGTGGAAGGGCGCGGTTTTGACTGAAACATTGATCAGCGTCGTTATTCCGGCCTACAACTATTCCCAGACCTTGCCGCGGGCAGTGGAGTCGGTGCTCGCGCAGTTGGTTGAGGGGCGGACGGAGCTGTTGGTCATTGATGACGGCTCCACCGACGCAACGCCTGATGTGCTCGCGGAGCTGTTGACGGTGCACGTCGGACGCTTTCGCGCTTTACGTAAAACCAATGGCGGGCAATCTTCTGCTCGCAATCTCGGGATCGAAGAAGCGACGGGACGCTATCTGGTCTTCCTGGACGCGGATGACGAGATGGCCCCGGGAGCGCTGGCTGCATTGATTCATCACATTACGCGCAACCCTGAAAGTCGCTTGATTATTGGTGGCCACTGGTCGGTTTTTGCTGATGGCAAGCGCAGTTTTCAGGGCGTCAGGCCGTTACCTGCCACGGCGCGGCAACGAGTGCGGGGCTACTTGTTCGACAAGACCGTGTCGATTTCCAACGGTGCCTGCGCGATGCATCGTGATGTCTTCGCACCAGGCAACTATCCCGAGCACTTGCGCAACGTTGAAGATATTCCAGTGTTCGCTCAGGTGCTGGCACGTTTCCCCTGCAGCGTTCTCGATCAGCCCCTGGCGCTCATCTACAAGCACGCCGACAGCATGCGACATGATTTGGTCCGAAGTCTCGCGGCCGGCACGGGAATGGTGGACGAGGTTTTCTCTCACGAGCGCTTACCCGAAGAATTGCATGATTTGCGTCAGGCGTTTTTGGTGCAGCGCTGCCTTTCGTTGTTCCGCGACTGTTACGTCGGTGGCGAGTATGTGCTGGCCAAGAAGTTCTATCTTCAGGCGTTGCGGGCAGACTGGCGCGTGCTCGCACGCTGGTCCTACACACGCAAGGCGGCGCGTTTGCTATTCAGGTAGGTCGAGCTTGAAGACTCGTTCTTTGTATTCGCTATGAGCGTTATGCAGTGTCATCGGCTGATAATGAGGCTTGAAATCGATCGGGCAGGCACTGTTTCAGGCTGTTGCAGTCATTCATTGGGTTGTGTTGCGCCAAAGCGTTGTTGAGGTGGGCGGATGTTAGATACAGGTAGCAAAGTCGGGGCTCTGATTTCGCGGGCTATCGGCGAGCATCCGGTTCGGTTGGCGTTCTGGGGTAGCGTTCTGCTTTCCCTGATTGCCGTGCTGGGAACGGCGACAGTTGCACGTGACGCTGCGCTTTATATCGATGTTGCGCAGCAAATCACGGAGCACGGGCCCAAAGTGGCCTGGCAGAACTTCGATTGGCCCTGGTTCTCCTTTCTTCTGGCGGGTACTCATATCGTCCTGCGTTTGCCGTTGGAGCTAAGCGCCTATCTATGGTGTAGCGTCTTTCTTGCCGGCACCTGTGCGCTGATGGTCGATTGCGTGCGCCAACGCTCCCCGGATAGCGCTCGCTGGGCGTGCCTGGTGGTGCTGGCAATGCCTGCGGTCAATATTTTTCGAAATGACATCATCCGCGAGTTTGGCTTCTGGTTTTTCTGCACCCTGGCACTCTGGTTAGCGTTGCGATGGCAGGCGCGTGGCGGTTGGCTTCGTGCGGCATTAATCCATATGGCCATTGCAGCGGCCGTGTTGTTTCGTCTTGAGGCGTTGCTGTTGTTGCTCGCGCTGGGGCTCTGGCAGTTGCCTAATCTCTTGTCGTCTACTCGGCGCAAGCAGTTCTGGCAGTTTATTCTGTTGCCAGTACTGGGGGGGGCGGTGGTCTTGGCGTCGGGCGCTTTTTCGGTCGCGCGTGTTTCGGTCTACCTGAATATGCTCAATCCGCACAAAGTGTTTGCGTCGTTTGAACTGCTGTCGGGACAGTTTTCCAGATCGCTGATCAGTAAGTACTCACAGGACGAGGCTGGGCGGATCGTTTTCTTCGGCATCCTGGCCACGATGTTGATCAGCTTTGTGAAGCTGATGGGGCCTTTCGCGGTTCCTTTCGTTCTGCGTAGCAACTGGAGTGTTCTGCGGACTTACTGGCGCGACTATCGTCCGTTTGCCTGGGCGGCGTTGCTGTACGTGGTGGTTCTGGTTTTGTTCTTCCTCAAAGAGCAGTTCATGAATACTCGCTACTTGAGTTTTCTGAACTTGCTGTTCGTCCCTGTTCTGGCATCGGTGTTGGCGGTCTTTGTCCGTCATTATCCGCGTTGGGGCAAAGCTTTAGTGGCGCTGGGCTTTTTGGTGATGCTTTCCAATGTGATTTCCACCAGTCCGGGAAAGACTCATTACATCGAGGCTGGCCACTGGGTGGCCGCCAATATTGAGCCGAGCGCACCGGCTTACTTCGAGGACGGCCGTATCAGCTATTACGCCGGTCGTGGTTATGTGCTCAATAATCTGACTCGGGAGGATGCAATGTCTGCGGGCCGCGCGGGCGAGTTTCGTTACTTCCTGATCGATGCGCGTGAGGATGAACCGTGGCTCGGCAGTTGGCTGGCGGAACACAAGCAACGTGTTCTCGCCCATTTTGCTAATCGCAAAGGCGCCACCGTATTGGTCATCGGCGAGTAGTACTCAGCCGATCAGCTGACGCAGGCGGCCGATCAGTGTCGCCTGTCGATGGTCTGGCAGGCCTTGGCGATAGCCTTCGAGGAAGGTTTCGCCAGCATCCTGGCCCAACAACCACTGCCAGTCCTCTTTGTAGCGCAACAGATGGGCAAAGTTGCGCAGTCGTTTGCGGTCGCTCAGGGCACTCTTCTGGCAGCGCAAGTCCGCGATGTCGATCAGCCCCAAGGTGTTTTCGGGAGTCAGCACCACGTTGCCAAAATGCAGTGACCGAAAGTACACACCTTTCTCGTGCAAGCGGGCAATGAAGCCTCCGAGTTGGAATCTTAAGGTGTTGGCCTCTTCGGTACTGGTTTGCAGCTCACGTACCGTCGTGCCTTCAAGGGGGTTGTAGTACACGCCATCGCGTTGAATGCTGGAGATGCGATACACCGCGATAATTTTCGGACAGGAAATGTTGCGCATCTCCAGAGCCCGGGTGTTGTTGGCGAAGCGTTGAGCGTAGGGGTAAAGCAGCGCGGAACTGAGCAATCGCTTGCGGCGGAACAGTTTGAGCATGCGTCCGTCGGCCAGCCTGAGCACCTTGTCGCCGGAGCCGTCGGCCTCCAGTACGTGCGCGCCTTTGCGCAGAGCCTCATAGGTGCTGTGATCAATCGCTTGCATTCCTGACTCCCCCATCATAAGCCGACTATCTTAACCGACTTGGCCAGAAGCTGGCCTGCCGTCATGTTCATTTGGGAAAAAGGGGCGTGTGATATCATCCGTTCTTCACTGATATGCGCGGATTCTTATGAGTAGTCCTGAACCGAAACCCCAGTCTACGCTGGCGATATATTTCCGCCTTTTGACTTACGTAAGGCCTTACGTGGGCCTGTTCATACTGAGCATCGTGGGGTTTTTGATCTTCGCATCGACCCAGCCAATGCTCGCGTATATTCTCAAATATTTCGTCGACGGTCTGGCCAACCCGGAAGCCAGTCTGTTTCCTGGAAACCCGTATCTGGGCAAGTTGCAGTTGCTTGAAACCGTGCCATTGATGATCGTTGCAATCGCGCTCTGGCAGGGTGTGGGGTCTTATTTGGGTAACTTCTTCCTGGCGCGGGTGTCCCTGGGCCTGGTCCACGACTTGCGAGTGGTTCTGTTCAACAAGCTGCTGGAGTTGCCGAACCGTTACTTCGACAAGAACAATTCCGGTCACCTGATTTCTCGTATCACCTTTAACGTGACCATGGTCACCGGTGCGGCTACGGATGCCATCAAGGTGGTGATTCGTGAAGGTATGACGGTGATTTTTCTGTTTTGCACGCTGCTGTGGATGAACTGGAAGCTCACACTGGTGATGCTGGCCATTCTTCCGCTGATCGGCATGATGGTGAATAGCACTAGCCGTAAGTTTCGCAAGCAAAGCAAAAAAATCCAGGTCTCGATGGGTAACGTCACCCACGTCGCATCCGAGACGATTCATGGCTATCGCGTGGTGCGCAGCTTTGGCGGCGAAATCTATGAAAAGATCCGCTTCAAGGACGCCAGCCAGAGCAATACTGACAAGCAGCTGGCGATGACCAAGACTGGCGCTGTCTACACACCGATGCTGCAACTGGTGACCTATAGCGCCATGGCCATAGTCATGTTCCTGGTGTTGTACCTGCGTGGCAATGCATCGCCCGGCGATCTGGTGGCCTACATCACAATGGCAGGCCTGCTGCCCAAGCCGATTCGTCAGCTCTCTGAAGTCAGCTCCACCATCCAGAAGGGGGTGGCGGGGGCCGAGAGTATTTTCGACCAGTTGGATGAGCCGGCGGAAGTTGATCGGGGTACGGTTGAATATGATCGCCTCGAGGGGCGTCTGGAAGTGCGCAACCTCAGCTTTCAGTACCCGGAAGGCGACAAACAGGTGCTCAACGAGATCAGCTTTATCGTGGAGCCCGGGCAGATGGTTGCACTGGTCGGACGCTCGGGCAGTGGTAAGTCCACACTGGCCGGCCTGATTCCGCGCTTCTATCAGCACGAGCAGGGGCAGATTCTGCTCGACGGTGTGGAGGTCCAGGATTTCACCTTGCGCAACCTTCGTCGGCAAATTGCCTTGGTGACCCAGCAGGTCACTTTATTCAATGACACGGTGTTCAACAACATCGCCTACGGAGACCTCGCTGGTGCGCCAGCTGAAGAGGTGCGCAGGGCGGCTCAGGAGGCTTATGCCGACGAATTCATCGTCAAAATGCCCCAGGGTTATGAAACCATGGTGGGTGAAAATGGTGTGCTGCTGTCCGGCGGGCAGCGTCAGCGTATCGCCATCGCCCGGGCCTTGCTCAAGGATGCACCGCTGCTGATTCTCGACGAAGCGACTTCTGCCCTCGACACCGAGTCGGAGCGTCATATCCAGGCAGCTCTTGATCAAGTCGTGAAGAATCGTACGACCCTGGTGATCGCCCACCGTTTGACCACCATCGAGAAGGCCGACCTGATTTTGGTCATGGATGAAGGTCGGATCGTCGAGCGCGGTACTCATGTAGAGCTTCTGGCGCTAAACGGCTACTACTCCCGTCTGCACGCCAAAGAGTTCCAAGAGGGTGACGAGTTGCAACCGACACACGTGATGGGCGCATGTTGAGGCTGCTTAGAGCCTGGCGTGAGCGTGGTTGGACCGAGATCGACCGTGACGCCTACGAGCAGGCCTGGCAGCGTTTTGGCGGCAGCTTTGCCACCCACCCTCAGGTGGTCGAGCGCTTGTCGACATTTGTCGGCATCGATCTGCATTACTTGGGCTGGATCGTGGACGGTGCCGTCGTGGCAGCCATTCCTTGTTGGGGGCGCCACGTCGCCTTGTCCAAGGAAGTGCTCAAGCGCCAGGGTAAGCGTGGGCTGCTCGACATGGGTAATGCGGAGATTATTCTGCCCATATCCGCAGACATCAAGGTGCCGGTGCGTCAGCGCATGGCGTACGTCTCGGAGCTCAATGTCCGGCAAATCAGCACCTTGCGCGAGCTCCCCCAAGGGCTGGCGCTGGCGCGAGCACCTGAAGACTATTCGAAAAAGTTCCGCTACAACCAGCGTCGTGAGCAACGACTACTGGAAGAGGCCGGCGGCGTGCTTATTCCGATGTCCGAGTTATCAGCGCAGGAGCAAGCTGATGCCTACGGCGACCTGTTTCAGCGCCGTTGGGGGAGGGAAGTCCCCGGCAAGGCAGGGTTGGTTGAGGTGTTTACCTTACTGCGCGAGTTCATGACCGGCTCAGTTGTGATGCTGAACTCGGAGCCCATCGCCGCCCAGATTCTGTACCGCGTCGAAGCCCCCCAATGGGTTTCTCTGGAGTACATCAACGGCGGTGTCGATCCTCAGAGCCGCGAGTTCAGTCCGGGGAGCGTACTCAGTTTCGTCAACACTCAGCATGCCTGGGAAGAGGCGCGGTCGCTTGGTAAGGTACTGCGTTACTCATTCGGGCGTGCCGACCGCGAATACAAGGATCGCTGGTGCCATAAGGTGTCGGTCTATGAGGTCTGATTCATGAGTGCTCGCAAGCAACGGCTTCTTAAGGCTCATCGCCGTAACAAGCGAGTATTTATCCTCTTCTTCCTGCTGACGCTGGCAGTACTCGGTTTTTGGTTGGGGTGGTGGATGGTGCCGCTCCTGTTGGTACTGGCCTGGGTCGCGCACGAGGCGTGGTTTGCCGATCACCTGTTTTACCGGGCTTGCGATGACTATCAATACGACTTTCCCGGGGGGACTCCGCATCAGGCGGTGAGTCTCGGGGCTGGCTTGGTGCGTTTGAGTGAGCCGATGGCTGAAGGCGAGACACTCATACTTGAACTTGAATTGAAAACCACTTGGCTGGGTCGCTGGCTCGATCCGTTTGTCGAGGTGGGAGATGACCACCAGGCGTTCGAGCGCGGCGTAAAAGGTCGGCGTTTCCTTAATCTCTCGGGTCAGCGCGCAATACTTGCCCAAGGTTCGCTAGCGGTATGTGGGCGCTATTGCACCCTGTCTGCCACGGGTACGCTGTGGGTCATGGCCAATCCCGATTATACGCAGCAGCGCGTGATGATTTTGGCGCCTCACGCGGATGATGCTGAACTGGCCGCGTTCGGCCTTTACAGCCGCAGTGAACAGGTCAGCATCGTCACCCTGACTCAGGGCGAAATCGAGGCTGAGAACTTTCAACGCCTGGGGTTGAGCGAGTCTCAGGCGGCGCGTCTGAAAGGGCGCCTGCGCAGTTGGGACAGCCTGGCCATTCCGCAGTGGGGTGGTGTGCCCGTTAATCGCTGCGTGCAATTGGGTTATTACTGCCTTCAACTGTCGTTGATGGCTGGGGAGCCAGGCAAGCTGTTCGGCTCGCGCGAGTCTGGGGACAGCGATGTTCGCCCTGTGCGCCGGCAAAATCCTATGAATTTGCCCGCCGATATTGACGGGGCGCCGACCTGGCAAAACCTGATCGCCGATCTGGTGGCGCTATTGGAACATTTCCGTCCCGAAGTGGTGGTGACTCCCCATCCTGAGCTGGACCCTCACAGCGATCATGTCGCTTCGACCCGCGCGATTCTGGAAGCCATTGCCGCCAGCGCATGGAAGCCTGCGACCTTGCTGATGTACGCCAATCATCTGCATGACAACGACCGCTGGCCGATGGGGCCGGCCGGCGCCGGTATCGCTTTGCCGCCGGTCATCGAACAGTTGCCTTGCGACAAACTGTGGAGTCCGCAGCTGTCCTCGGATGTGCAATTGGACAAGGCCATGGCGCTGGCCATGGAGCACGACCTGCAAGAGGTGCCGGTTTTCAAGCGTCAGCTGCGACGTCTGATTCAGCGGGCGCTGGCCGGTCGGCGCTGGCCAGCCACAGGCAGCAACGAATTTTTCCGCAAGGCGGTACGGCGTCACGAATTGTTCTGGGTGCGTGATCTTTCAGATTGAGGCGGACGGCGCTTTCCCCTGTGCTAATATCGCGCCCCTGTTCATTTTGTATGTGGGTTGCCCCATGAAGTTGTCCATGCCGCGATTCAATCAAGCCCCTGTCTTGGTGGTCGGCGATGTCATGCTCGACCGCTACTGGCATGGCGGTACCTCACGGATTTCCCCTGAGGCGCCGGTTCCGGTCGTCAAGGTTGAGCAAATCGAGGACCGCCCGGGCGGTGCCGCCAACGTTGCCTTGAACATTGCCGCGCTCGGTGCACCGGCCTCGCTGGTCGGTGTGACCGGCGACGATGAAGCCGCCGACAGCCTGGTCAATAGCCTCAAGGGCGCCGGCGTGCGGGCGTTGTTCCAGCGCATTGCGCACCAGCCGACCATCGTCAAGCTGCGAGTCATGAGCCGTCACCAGCAATTGCTGCGTATCGACTTCGAAGAGCCTTTCGCAACCGACGCCCTGGCGCTGGGCGAGCAAGTCGACGAATTGCTCGAAGGCATCAAGGTGCTGGTGCTGTCCGACTACGGCAAAGGCGCGCTGAAAAACCATCAGGTGCTGATCCAGGCCGCCCGTGCCCGTGGCATTCCGGTGCTGGCTGATCCCAAGGGCAAGGATTTCTCGATCTACCGTGGCGCGAGCCTTATCACCCCGAACCTCAGCGAATTCGAAACCATTGTCGGCGGTTGCGCCGATGAGCACGAACTGGTGAGCAAGGGTGCGCAGCTGATGCACGACCTCGACCTCGGTGCGTTGCTGGTAACCCGCGGCGAGCACGGCATGACCTTGCTACGTCCGGATCATCCGGCGCTGCACCTGCCGGCCCGTGCCCGTGAAGTATTCGACGTGACCGGTGCCGGTGACACGGTGATTTCTACCCTGGCGGCGGCGATCGCTGCGGGCGAAGAACTGCCCCACGCGGTGGCCCTGGCCAACCTGGCGGCGGGCATCGTGGTCGGCAAGCTCGGTACCGCGGCCATCAGCGCGCCGGAACTGCGTCGGGCGATCCAGCGCGAGGAAGGCTCCGAGCGCGGTGTGCTGGGCCTCGAGCAGTTGCTGCTGGCGGTCGACGACGCGCGTGCACACAACGAGAAGATCGTTTTCACCAATGGCTGCTTCGACATCCTGCATGCCGGCCATGTGACCTACCTCGAACAGGCGCGCGCTCAGGGTGATCGTCTGATCGTGGCGGTCAATGACGATGCGTCGGTGAGCCGCTTGAAAGGGCCGGGTCGTCCGATCAACAGTGTCGACCGTCGCATGGCGGTACTGGCCGGTCTGGGTGCGGTGGACTGGGTGATCAGTTTTGCTGACAGCACGCCAGAAAACCTGCTGCGCGAGGTCAAGCCGGACGTACTGGTCAAGGGCGGTGATTATGGGATCGACCAAGTGGTCGGTGCGGACATCGTCAAAGGTTACGGTGGGACGGTGAAAGTGCTGGGGTTGGTGGAAAACAGCTCGACCACGGCGATCGTCGAGAAAATTCTCAACCGTTGAGGTGAACATCCCCCCGTTTTGTACTGTGTGTGAACGGATTTTATCGTGAGGGAAAACCGTTCCCGTTGATGTTGGCCGGTACGAACCCGATGCGCTTACCTGCTTTTGTCTCGTGGTAATTAATGTATGAAAGTCATGCTTCTGGTGATGGACGAACAACGAGTCATTCTGGATCGCCTGTATGAGATCGTGCAACAGAACTGCGATGAATGTGTCGTCTATCGCATAAGCAAAAAACAGCAGATGAACCTCGGTCCGTTTCTCGCTTCGGTCAACTACCAGAACTTCGACCGGGTTGTGATTTTCTCTAGAGTCAAGCGCCTCGCCCCGCAGATCAGTGTTCTAAAGTGTATTCCCGGGCTGATTTTTCTCGAACATGACGCCTATCAGAACTATATGTCTGAGAGTAAGTACCTCAGGGTTTATTCGCGTTTGTATCGCCGTCTCCCAAGCTCTCGCGTGCTGGTGTCTGGCGCTGTTGTTGCGCGCCGGATGCAAGCTGAAAATATCGATGCAGTGTTCGTTTCAAAAGGATATGACGAACAGATGCTGCATAACATGGACGGTGTGCGAGACATTCCGATCGGTTTTCTGGGCAGTCTGAAAAGTACCGAATATGCGCAGCGCAAGGCGGTCCTTGAATCGCTGGCTCTGCGTACCGGTATGTTGGTAACCCGGACCCAGTCTGGCGCCGAATATCTGGAAACACTCAATCGCATCAAGATATTTGTCAGTGCCGACATCGGCATGGGCGAATTCATGATCAAGAACTTTGAAGCCATGGCTTGTGGCTGTGTACTGCTGGCCTGGAGTCAGGGTGAAGAAGACGGATTGTTGGGTTTTCAGGATATGCACAACACCGTGTTCTATCACTCCGAAGATGAGGCGGTGGAAAAGCTCAAGCTGTTGGAGAGTGACCCTGCGTTAGCGTCTCGTATCGCCAGTAACGGGCAGGCGTTCGCTGAGAGCCAGTATTCCTTCGCACGTGTGGGGCGTGCCCTCGCTGTTGAAATCCAGCGTGAAATGCGTCCTTGGCGACCGCCATCAGCATTCACTCGCCTGTGGGTCAAGTTACGTCATGGGATGGAGGTTCCGGAGTAGCTTATGGAATGTCAAACACCTCAAACCCGCGAGCAAGTAGCGCGGGATGCGATGCCTGGCGGTCACCAGTCCGTTATGGATGGACTGCCGGAGGAGCTGAAAGAGTGCTTGCGCATGGCTTCTCGTGTTGTGCTTATAGCCAATAATCCAGCCATTACGCCGGCCGATTTCCAGGCGCTGAATATTGGTGTTGATGACGTCGTGGTCAGCTTCAACACCTGTGTTAAATCGGTATTGCTTTGCCCGCAGAGCGTCAATGTATTCGTGCATGGCTTCAACGCGCCGGACGCTTACTTTTTCGGCCTTCCCTATGGACCTGAAGTGCAGCGACTGTTCGAACAGGCTGGCGAGCGTTGTTTCACGATGCTGGTGGGAAGTACGCAGGCGATGTGCCCTTTGCCGCGAGTGGCTCTTTTTTGGGAGCGTATTCCGTTACCGGCACTGTGGAACTACCCGGTCGATCGACCAGAAGGCAAACGTTATGTTGGACCTTCCACCGGCTTCAATGCGCTGGTGTTATTCGATTGGTTGCGCAGCCACACCGGTTATACCTACCAACTGATGACATTGGGTTTTTCCAACGAAGCAGGAAAGCTCTGGGGCGGGCATGCCTGGGACTATGAGCGGGACTGGTTGCAAAAGTCGGACGTCATCGTCGTGCCTCTGCAGCGTCGTAGTTGGTGGCAAGTATTGCTTCGCCGCAAATGAATGATTGATTGTGAACGATCACCAGCAGAGCGCTGAAAAGTGGGCTCGTTTTCTTTCAGGGGTGTTGTCGAGTGTTAAATATTGCGGTGGCTTTTTTTGGTATTCCAAGAAACTCGGAAATCTGCTTTCCCTCCATTCAAGAAAACGTGCTTGCGCAGTTGCCTCCGAACAGCAACGTAAAATGCTTTTATCATCTCTATGAAATCGACGAAATCCAGAACGCGCGTTCAGGTGAAAAGGGTGAGCTGAAGGCGGACAACTACAAGGCTTTCGAGTGTATGACGGGCCTGCTCACTTCAACGGAAGGAGTTCTGGAGCGTTGGAACTTTGAACAAGTCAAGGCACTCGGCGATACCTGGGCTGATGAGTTCGCATCACTTCGGAACCTGATCTATCAGCTGAATTCGCTGCACACAGTCACCGCCATGATGGAGTCGTTCAATCCTGATTTCGTTGTATTCGTCCGGCCGGATAATTTCTATCACACACCGCTTCCCGCTTATGTGTTCAAGCACCCAGAGGCCAGGCGACTGAATAGCTATATCCCTGATTGGCAGTGGTGGGGGGGGCTGAACGATCGTTTTGCCATTTGTGGGCGTGATACCTACATGGCATATGGGAAAAGGATTGAGCACATCTTCGACTTCTGCAAGGCGACAGGAAGGACGTTACATTCCGAACGACTGCTCAAATACGTACTGCAACAGGCAGGAGCCCGGATCTGCACCATGGATACCAAGGCTTCCCGTGTTCGTATCACCGGTGCCTTTGCTGATGAGTCGTTCTCCCCCAAGCGAGGCATGGGCAAGCGCGAGAATCGCTACTTCCATCTGCTTGCGCAGTTTCGCACGTTCATGGACAAGCAACGATCAGGCTAGGCGCAAGCAATTATTTACTCAGTGTTCCCCGCACCAGCCTCACTAGTCGGAGAGCCTTTACGCTCAGTTGCTTCAACCCTTGTCGCTGAGCTTTCGGTACTCCCAGCCCTTGTTGTGCTATCCAGTCTTTCCAGCGAATACGTTCTTCACGGACCACCCAACCTTGTTGGATAGCAAAACTCTCCGCCAGATACAGTCCACGGGTACTGGCCGGTAAAAGCTTATCGCGCTTGAGCGTATACAACTCGGGGAGGGGCACCCCATCTTCAAGTGGCATCAAGTACAAATCGGGACGTTTGCGATCGAGCCGGGCCACCAGTTGATCGCCCTCCAGCCGCTCGTCGACATGGAACAGGCTCAGGGATTTGGCTTCCTTGGGCACGTCCAGGCGCAAATCGTAGATCAATTGCAGCGAGGCTGTCGGCAAGTGCACGTAGGCCCGGGGACGTTCGATCAGCGGCATGTTCGCGCAGCGCACCGGCCGCGCCGAGCCGGATAGTGGTGTCAGGCGAAACGGCAGGGCTTCGCGGTAATGCAGGGCAGCTGAGTAAGGCGCTGGCAGCCAGGTTTCGTTGAAGCGCCCGCTGAGCCAGCCTTCCGGGGTTTCCAGCAGGCATTCTTCGGCAATTTCCTGGGTTGCCGTGTGCAGCGGCAGGTTCAGCTCATGGGCCGGCACATAACCGGAGATCAGCTTGAGCACCACATCGCCACGGTCTTGCCGACGCTGACGCACCAACACCCAGTAATCGCGATTCTGCCAATGCAGGGTCAGGCGCACCGAGACCCCGAGGTTCGCCAGCTCCAGGGCAAACCGCTCGCTGTTGGCCACCGTCACCGGGCGACGACGTTGCAGGGTCTGGGAGAAGTTCAGCGGCATCCCGACGCTCTGATAACTCAAGCCTTCGGGCGTCGCTTCGACGAATAACGGCAGGGTCTTGAAGTTGCTCGGGTTCTTTCTGATCAGCGTACGCGGCATGTCGGCTCCTGCTTAAGGCCGCGTGGGCGGCATCAATGGCTACGAAGGACCTGGGCAACGGTCGCGACGTTGTGGGCGAGGTGCAGCGGATTGATGGTCCCGACAATAGCACTGGCCACGCCCGGGTGTTCAAACAACAATTCGAAGCTGGCACGCACCGGATCAACGCCCGGGCTCAGGCAGACGTGACCGCTGGCCAGGGCTTTCTTGACCAGGATCGCTTTGCCGTGAGCAGCAGCATAGTCAATGACTGCCTTCTCGTTCTGTTCGTTCAGATTGTAGGTGACCATCGCGCAATCACCTTGTTCCAGAGCCTTCAAACCGCCTTCGACGGTTTTTCCGGAGAAGCCGAAGCCGCGAATCTTGCCTTCGGTCTTGAGCTTCGCGAGGGTGGCATAGACTTCGCTGTTGTTAAGAATCGCCAGGTCGTTGCCGTCGGAGTGCACCAGCACCAGGTCGATAAAATCCGTTTCCAGGCGTTGCAGGCTGCGTTCCACCGAGTACCGGGTATGCGCGGCGCTGAAATCATGGCGGGACTGACCGTCGGCAAACTCTTCGCCGACCTTGCTGACGATGACCCAGTCCTGACGCTGACCACGCAGCAACGGGCCGAGACGCTCTTCGCTGCGGCCATAGGCCGGCGCGGTATCGATCAGGTTGATGCCCAGGTCGCGAGCAAGTTTGAGCAGCCGGCGCGCTTCGTCATCGTCGGGAATCTGGAAACCGTTGGGGTATTTCACCCCTTGATCGCGGCCAAGTTTCACGGTGCCCAGGCCCAGGGGCGATACCCGCAGGCCGGTGCTGCCCAGCGGGCGATGCAGATCATGCAGGGTCGGTTGGCTCATGGCAGCAGTTGCTCCCAGGCAGGGACACCCATCGGCGGTTTCGGCAGTTCCGGCAGCGGCGCGGCATGGCTTGGCTGAATGCCGTCGCGTTGCAACGAGGCGATGACGCGGTCAGAGAAGTCCGGTGCCAGGGCCAGTTTGGTCGGCCAGCCCACCAGCAGACGATTCTGCTCGGCGAGGAAGGCGTTGTCCGGGCGGGTCAGGCCCGATTGCAGAGGCTCGGCACGGTTAACCCGCAAGGTCGCCCACTGCGCGGTGCTCAGGTCGATCCACGGCAGCAACTGGCCAAGTTCTTTCTGGGCGGCGGTGATTTGCGCGGCAGGCTCGCGGGCCACGCCTTCGGCTTCGGCAATGTCGCCACCTACGTACCAGATCCATTGGCCATCGGCAGCCGGATGAGTGGTCACGGTGATGCGTGGCTTTGGCCCACCGCCCAGGCAATGGGCGTACAGCGGTTTGAGGCCCGGGCCTTTGACGATGATCATGTGCAGGGGGCGGCTTTGCATGGCCGGCTGGCTCAGGCCCAGCGCCGTGAGCAGGTCGGCGGTGCCGGCACCGGCGCTGAGGACGATGCGTTGGGCACGGATTTCGCGCTCATCTACTTTCAAGCCGACCAATTCGCCGTTTTCCAGCAGCGGTTCGATGTGCTGACCAGCCAGCAGGCCGTCACCCGACAGATCGGCCAAACGCTGGATCAGGCTCGGCACGTCGACCACCAGTTCCGACAGGCGATAGACCTTGCCCTTGAAGCGCTTGTCTTGCAGGGCTGGTGGCAGTTGCTCGCCCTTGACCTGATCGACCCGCCCGCGCACGGCTTTACTGGCGAAGAAACTGGTGAGGTTGCCGGCGAGGGTGCCGGGGGACCAGAGATAGTGAGCGTCAGACAACATGCGCACGCCGGACAGGTCCAGCTCGCCGTTGCCAGCCAGCGCTTCGCGCCAGCGACGGGGCATGTCGGCGATGGCCTCCGAGGCACCGGTCAGGGCACCGTGCAGCGCGTACTTGGCACCGCCGTGGATGATGCCCTGAGACTTCAGGCTCTGCCCGCCACCGAGGCTGGCGCTTTCCACCAGCACGGTCGAAAAACCCAGGCGGCGCAGGCGTGCATTCAGCCAGAGGCCGGCGACACCAGCGCCGACAATGAGAACGTCGGTGGAAATAACGGATGGCATGCAGCGACCTCAGTGTTCAAGACGAGGGCGCAGTATACAGATTCATGGCGGACACAATCTTTGTAGCAGCTGCCGAAGGCTGCGTTCGAGGACGAAGTCCTCGCCCTTCGATCTGTCTCAGGAACGGTGTCGTCAGGTTTCACGACTGCTTCGCAGCCGAACGCAGCCTTCGGCAGCTGCTACAGAAAACCGTGCATCAGGGCCCGATAGGTGAGCACGATTTGCTTGTGTAGGAGCTGCCGAAGGCTGCGATCTTTTCTTTCAGTGCCCCGCGGTTTTCGAGAACAGCTGAATAACCACGACGCCCAGCACAATCAGCGCCATGCCCAGCATTGCCGGCACATCCAGTTTCTGCCCGTAGATAAACAGTGCCGCGACGCTGACCATCACAATGCCCATGCCGGCCCATACCGCGTAGGCCACGCCCACCGGAACGCTGCGCACCACCAGGGTCAGCATCCCGAAAGCAATTCCGTAACCGACGATGACCAGCAGCAGCGGCAGTGGCGTGCTGATACCTTTGACCGCTTTCATCGAAACAGTAGCGATCACTTCGGCGCAGATGGCGATGGCCAGGTAGTAGTAAGCGGTCATGGGTCAATCCTCGTGTGAAGTGTTGCTCTCTGAGGTCGGCATTTTAGAGATCCGCCAGATGGGGTAAAGTCATTACCTATCTGTTCTGAAGATGGGTTGAGCCATGAACATGCAATGGAGTCTGGAACAGCTGCACTTGTTTGTCAGTGTCGCGGAACAGCGTTCTTTTTCCGCGGTAGCGCGGGATCAGCGCAAGGCGCAGTCGGCAGTCAGCAGTTCGATTGCGCTGCTGGAAGAAGACCTGGGCGTCAGCCTGTTCGATCGCAGCAGTGGTCGCCAGCCGAAACTCACCGAAGCCGGCACCGCGCTGCTTGAAGAGGCGCGGGAAGTGCTGCGCCAATGTGAGCGCCTCAATGGCCGGGCACTAGCGATGATGCGCGGCCAGGAAGCGAGTTTGCGGGTGGCTCAGGACGAGGCAATGCCTTATCAGGCAGTGGTTGAAAGCTTCGAGGCCCTGGCCGAACGATTCCCCAGTCTCGAAGTGCAACTGACCAGTGCCGCCCAGGGCGATGTCGCGCGCAAACTGGTGGAGCGCCGGGCCGACCTGGGCTTGCTGTTTTATCACGAGCAGATTCCCGAAGCCCTCGAACGCCGAGTGCTGGGCAGCGTTGAAATGGTCACGGTGTGCGGCGTGGGGCATCCATTGGCGCAGCAGACGCAGGTCAATTGCCAGCAACTGGCGCAGCACCGACAGTTGCTGATGTCCACGCAATCCAGCGTCTATCCCGGCAGTGAGCCGGCCAGCCCACAGGTCTGGCGGGCCGACAGTTTCTATGTGATGGCCGAATGGGTGATGCGCGGCCTTGGCTGGGCCTGGTTGCCGCGCCATGTGGTGCAGTACCCGGCGTATCAGAATCTGATGGTCGAACTGACCAGCGAATGGACGCCGCCGGCCTTGATTGTTGAACTGGTCTGGCGCCGCGACGAGCCTCTCGGTCCGGCAGCTCGTTGGCTGGCGGAACGTTTTGCCGTGCACTTGCAGGCGATCGGCTAAAAAACCGATAAACTCCGCCGCCATGAATAGAACTCTCTACACCGCGCTGTTTTACCTGGGGCTGCCATTGGTAGCGATTCGGCTCTGGCTGCGGGCGCGCAAGGCGCCGGCGTATGCCAAACGTATTGGCGAGCGTTTCTCCCTCGCGCTGCCGGCGATGAAGCCGGACGGCCTCTGGGTGCACGCGGTGTCGGTGGGCGAAAGCATCGCCGCAGCCCCGATGATTCGTGCCTTGCTGCAACGTTATCCGACGCTGCCGATTACCGTTACCTGCATGACCCCGACCGGGTCCGAGCGCATCCAGGCGCTGTTTGCCAACGAGCCGCGCATTCAGCACTGCTATTTGCCTTACGATTTGCCTTGCGCTGCGGCGCGATTCCTTGATCGGGCCCGGCCGAAACTGGCGGTGATCATGGAAACCGAGCTCTGGCCCAACCATATCCATCAGTGCGCCAAACGCGGAATTCCCGTGGCCCTGGCCAATGCGCGACTGTCTGAGCGCTCGGCCAAAGGCTATGGTCGCTTCCATAAACTGACCCGGCCGATGCTCGCCGAGATGAGCCTGTTCGCGGTGCAGACCGAAGCCGAAGCGCAGCGTTTCCGCGATTTGGGTGCACGCCCGGAAACCGTCGAAGTGACCGGTTCGATCAAGTTCGACCTGACCATCGACCCGCAACTGCTGCTGCGTGCTGCCGAGTTGCGCGGACAATGGCAGGCGCAGGAACGCCCGGTGTGGATCGCTGCGAGTACCCATGAAGGTGAAGACGAGGTGGTGCTGGATGCCCATCGTCGGCTGCTGGCCAATCATCCCGATGCCTTGCTGATTCTGGTGCCGCGTCATCCGGAGCGCTTCAACCCGGTGTTTGAGTTGTGCCGGCAAAAAGGTTTCGCCACGGTGCGGCGTTCGACGGGCGAGCCGGTGAACGCAGACACTTCGGTGCTGCTGGGCGACACCATGGGCGAGTTGCTGTTTCTCTACGCCTTGGCCGACAGCGCTTTCGTCGGTGGCAGCCTGGTGCCCAACGGCGGCCATAACCTGCTGGAACCGGCGGCCTTGGCCAAGCCGGTGCTCAGTGGGCCGCACCTGTTCAACTTCCTCGAAATCGCCGCGCAGTTGCGCAGCGCCGGAGCGTTGGCCGAAGTCGATGATGCCGAAAGTCTGGCGCTGGCGGTGCAGCGGCTGTTCGAACTGCCGCGCGACGCACAGCGGATGGCGGAGGCGGGGCTGAAGGTGATGCGAACCAATCAGGGCGCGTTGCAGCGGTTGCTGGATGGGTTGGGCAGGTTGATCGATCGGTAGACCGAGTCGCGCGAACAAAAAAGATCGTCCGAACGCGGCCCGAGCCTTCGGACGATCTTTTGCTTTTGTTTTTTAAGGCCTGGCTTTGAGCTGGTCGGCCGCAGCCTTCGCCAGATCCGGCGGCAAGAAGTCCTTGTCCGGGTTGTAGTCGGCCTTGAGATAACGCGTCAGGTCCTGCAAATCCCCCGGGTTCAAAGTGCCGGCGGCCTGTTTCAGGCGCAGGTTGTCGAGGATGTAGTCGTAGCGCGTGTTGTTGTAGTTGCGCACCGAGGTGTACAGCTGACGCTGGGCATCGAGTACGTCGACGATGTTGCGCGTCCCCACCTGATAACCGATTTCGGTCGCTTCCACCGCGCTTTGGTTGGAGATGATCGACTGCCGGCGTGCCTGCACCTGCTCGACGTCGGTGTTGACGGCGCGGTGCAGGTTGCGGGTGTTTTCCACGACCTGGCGACGCAGGGCTTCGCGTTGTTGCTCGGTCTGGTCCAGTCGAGAGTAAGACTCGCGTACCTGAGAACTGGTCAACCCGCCGCTGTAGATCGGAATGCTCAATTGCAGGCCGACGGTGCGCTGCTCGACATCGCCGCCGTAACGCACGCCGGTAGCGCTCGGGTTGGTAAAGCCGAGGGCGTCGTTGTCACCTTTCTTGTATTGCGCGACCGCATCCAGAGTGGGCGCGTGTCCGGCCTTGCGCTGCTTGAGGGTTTCCTCGGCGGCGCTTACCGCGTAGTTGCTGGCCAGCAGGTTGAGGTTCTGCTTGGCGGCGGTGTCGACCCAGGCCTTGGCGTCGTTCGGCGCCGGCGGCAGGATCGGCAAGGTGTGGACGATGCCCTGGATCGAGTTGTATTGACGGTTGGTCAGGGTGATCAGCGCTTCGAACGCGTCATCCACCTGACGCTGAGCGAGAATCCGGTTGGCCCGTGCCGTATCGTAACTGGCCTGGGATTGCAGCACGTCGGTCTTGTCCGACAGGCCGACGTCGAAGCGCTCGTTGGACTGGTCGAGCTGGCGCTTGAAGGCGGCTTCTTCGGCCTTGGTCGAGGCCAGGTTGTCCTGGCTGCGCAGCACGTTGAAGTAGCTTTCGGCGCTTTGCAGGATCAGGTTCTGTTCGGTGGCCGAGAGTTGCAAGGCGGCCTGTTCGTTGACGTCCTTGGCGGCCTGGAACTGGAACCAGCGGTCGGCGCGGAAAATCGGTTGCGACAGGGTCGCCTGATACACCGTGCCGCTGCGGTTCGAGGTCACCGATGGCTGATCGAGCGCGGTACGGGTGTCGTTCATGTTGGCACCGGCCGACAGGTTGGGCAGCAGCCCGGCGCGGGCCTGGGGCACGACTTCCTTCTGGGCGCCGTATTGGGCACGGGCGGCGGCGATATCGGCGTTGTTATCCACCGCTTCCTGATAGACGCTGACCAGGTCGGTCTTGGTCGATAAGGGCGCTTCTGCTGCCCAGGCCATTCCATTGGACGCACAAGACACGGCAAGGGCCAGTGAGAGTTTGCGCAGCATGAGGCCATCCCTAAAAATTACGCTGATAATTTGAACGCCAAGGCTACGGCGCGGCGCACTGCAGCGTCAAGGCGCAGCACGGCGTAGCGAGTGTAGTTGCACGTACGTACGACAACAATCCGCCAATTGCGCCATTCATCATGGTGTTTGCCGCGGTGTTGGCGTTCTTTGCCGGTTATGTCTAGACTGGCCGGGTTCTTGTCGGGGTGCCTTGCTATGAGGCTGAGATCGAATAATTTCGGATCCCGTTGAACCTGATCAGGTTAGCGCCTGCGTAGGGAACAAGATTTCTCGTCACCCGGCGAGTCCTCTTGTGCTTCGTCCGGGATGTTGTTCGACAATCGAACACCCCTCGAGCATCGAGCACAGCACCTGCTGGAATTTCCAGCGCCCGTGCGTCCATTCGTTTACAGGTTCGCTCCGACAAAAATCCACTGCCTGGATGTGTGTCTGGAGAGCCCGTGATGACTACAAAATCAAAAATCGCAACCAACCTGAGTGACTCGGCCAAGGTCGATCAGCAATCGGTTCAGCCGTTTACCCGCTCGCAAAAAATCTATGTTCAGGGCACACGCCCGGACATCCTCGTGCCAATGCGCGAAATCAGCCTGGACGTTACCCCAACCGACTTCGGTGGCGAAGTCAACGCGCCGGTGGTGGTGTATGACACCTCGGGCCCGTACACCGACCCCAACGTCATCATCGACGTGCGCAAAGGCCTCGCCGATGTGCGGTCGCCGTGGATCGAGTCCCGTGGCGACACCGAGCGCCTGTCCGGCCTGAGCTCCAACTTCGGCCAGGAACGTCTCGCCGATCCGGAGCTGACCAAGCTGCGTTTCGCCCACGTCAACAACCCGCGTCGCGCCAAGCCGGGTGCCAACGTCAGCCAGATGCACTACGCCCGCAAAGGCATCATCACCGCCGAGATGGAATACGTCGCCATCCGCGAAAACATGAAGCTCGAAGTGGCCCGCGCCGCCGGCCTGCTGGACCAGCAACACGCCGGCCACAGCTTCGGCGCCAGCGTACCGAAAATCATCACCCCGGAATTCGTCCGTGAAGAGATCGCCCGCGGTCGCGCGATCATTCCGGCCAACATCAACCACACCGAACTGGAACCGATGATCATCGGCCGTAACTTCCTGGTGAAGATCAACGGCAACATCGGCAACAGTGCCTTGGGTTCGTCCATCGAAGAAGAAGTGGCGAAACTGACCTGGGGCATTCGCTGGGGTTCGGACACGGTCATGGACTTGTCCACCGGCAAGCACATTCACGAAACCCGCGAATGGATCATCCGTAACTCGCCGGTGCCGATCGGTACCGTGCCGATCTATCAGGCACTGGAGAAGGTCAATGGCGTCGCCGAAGACCTGACCTGGGAGCTGTTCCGCGACACACTGATCGAACAGGCCGAGCAGGGCGTCGACTACTTCACCATCCACGCCGGCGTGTTGCTGCGCTACGTGCCGCTGACTGCCAAGCGCGTGACCGGCATCGTCTCCCGTGGCGGTTCGATCATGGCCAAGTGGTGCCTGGCGCACCACAAGGAAAACTTCCTCTACACCCATTTCGAAGACATCTGCGAAATCATGAAGGCCTACGACGTCAGCTTCTCGCTGGGCGATGGCCTGCGTCCGGGTTCGATTGCCGACGCCAACGACGAAGCGCAGTTCGGTGAGCTGGAAACCCTCGGCGAGCTGACCAAAATCGCCTGGAAGCACGATGTGCAGTGCATGATCGAAGGCCCGGGCCACGTGCCGATGCAGTTGATCAAAGAGAACATGGACAAGCAGCTGGAGTGCTGCGACGAGGCGCCGTTCTACACCCTCGGCCCACTGACCACCGACATCGCCCCAGGCTACGACCACATCACCTCCGGTATCGGCGCGGCGATGATCGGCTGGTTCGGTTGCGCCATGCTCTGCTACGTGACGCCGAAGGAGCACTTGGGCCTGCCGAACAAGGATGACGTGAAGACCGGGATCATCACCTACAAGATCGCCGCTCACGCCGCCGACCTGGCCAAAGGGCATCCGGGTGCACAGATTCGTGACAACGCCTTGAGCAAGGCGCGTTTCGAATTCCGTTGGGAAGACCAGTTCAACTTGGGCCTCGATCCGGATACCGCACGTTCGTACCACGATGAAACCCTGCCGAAGGATTCGGCCAAGGTCGCGCACTTCTGCTCCATGTGCGGGCCGAAATTCTGCTCGATGAAGATCACCCAGGAAGTCCGTGAGTACGCGGCCAACCAGCGGATCGAAACCGTCGATGCCGAAGTCGCCAAGGGTCTGGCGGAACAGGCTGAGCGGTTCAAGCAGGAAGGCAGTCAGCTGTACAAGAAGGTTTGATCCCGCACTGATCGTTCCCACGCTCTGCGTGGGAATGCCTCTTGTGACGCTCTGCGTCACGCTTTGGGACGCTCTGCGTCCAGGGCTGCATTCCCACGCGGAGCGTGGGAACGATCACAAAGAACAACAAATGTTCCTCTGAGATAACACCCTTGAGCATTCAACCCAGCACTTACTCCCCGGATCTCGCAGTGCCGACCGACAAACGCGTCTTCGGCGGTCGTGATCTGTTTTCCCTGTGGTTCTCCCTCGGCATCGGCCTGATGGTGTTGCAGACCGGCGCGCTGCTCGCACCGGGTCTGGGCCTGTCCGGCTCGTTGCTGGCGATTTTTCTTGGCACGCTGGTCGGCGTGCTGTTGCTCGCCGCTGTCGGCGTGATCGGCAGTGACACCGGCCTGTCGTCGATGGCGGCGCTCAAACTCAGCCTCGGTGCAAAAGGCGCGAGCCTTCCGGCGGTGCTGAACCTGCTGCAACTGATCGGTTGGGGTTCGTTCGAAATCATCGTGATGCGCGACGCCGCCAGTCTGCTCGGCGCCCGTGCATTCAGTGAGGGCAGCCTGTGGTCGAATCCACTGCTGTGGACGCTGTTCTTCGGTGCGCTGGCCACCTTGCTGGCGGTCAGCGGTCCGCTGACTTTCGTGCGCAAGATCCTGCGCAAGTGGGGCATCTGGCTGTTGCTGGCCGCGTGCATCTGGCTGACCTGGAACCTGTTCGCCAAGGCTGATCTGGCGGCGTTGTGGGCGCAGGCCGGTGATGGTTCGATGCCGTTCGCCGTGGGCTTCGACATTGCGATCGCGATGCCGCTGTCCTGGCTGCCGCTGATTGCCGATTACTCGCGGTTCGGCAAGCGTGCGAAGAATGTGTTCGGCGGTACGGCGTTGGGTTTCTTTATCGGCAACTTCTGGCTGATGAGCCTGGGCGTGGCGTACACCCTGGCGTTCGCGCCGAGCGGTGAAGTGAATGCCTTGCTGCTGGCGCTGGCCGGTGCGGGCCTGGGGATTCCGTTGCTGCTGATTCTGTTGGATGAATCAGAAAATGCCTTTGCCGATATTCATTCGGCGGCGGTGTCCAGCGGGATTCTGCTGCGCTTGAAAGTCGAGCATCTGGCCTTGGCCATCGGCGTGATCTGCACACTGATCGCTTGCCTGGCGCCATTGGCCCAGTACCAGAATTTCCTGCTGCTGATCGGTTCGGTGTTTGCGCCGCTGTTCGGCGTGGTGCTGGTGGATCACTTCATCCTGCGCAAACGCAGTAGCCAAGTGGCGTCGGCTGCCTTGCGCTGGCCGGCGTTGCTCGCCTGGTTGGGCGGGGTGAGCACCTATCACTTGCTGGCCAATCTCTATCCGGACATCGGCGCAACCCTGCCGTCTCTGGTACTGGCAGGGCTGCTGCAACTGGTGCTTGGTCGGGCCTTCAGCTACGGCCGGGAAACAGCTCAGGCTTGAGAATGCCGTTCAGGCGTGGGTAGGGGATCTTCAGTTCGACGTGGCCCAGCGCGTAAGGCGCGAGGGTGCTCACTTCGTACTTGAGGATCACCCCGCCGTACGTCAACGCCACGTTCTGGGTTTTCACGAAGGGCCAGCTCTTGACGAACTCCGGCTCCTGATCGAGTTTGGTGCTGATCAGCCAGCTGTTGTGCGCCACCTGGGCCGCTTTCCAGAACGCTTCTTCCTGCCCCGGGATCACCATGTCCGACAGCGTCAGCACTTTATGTTGCTGACGCGAGTAGTTGATGAAACCGCGGCCCGGCGTGCCATGGGCACCGCCGTTGTCCAGGTAGCTGGACAATTCAATGATCACCAAGCCGTCATGCTGCTCACGTACCTTGGCTTGCAAGTAGCTGCTGTAGCGCGGCTCGGCACTGCTCAAAAATTGCTCGCGATACGCCGCCAGTGTCGGCGCTACAGGGGCGTCGGGCGAGGTACGGGTCATTTGCAGCAAACGTTTTTCGATGATGCCGTCAAGCGCAGGCTCGGTCGGGAAGTGCAGCGTATCGATGTTCACCAGCGGGCAGTCAGGGTTGGCGCAACCCGGTTTCAGCTGTTCGGAAGCGTCGCGGGTGGTTTCCAGTGGCGTCCGGTAATTGGGCTGGAAAAGACTCTGGCACGCACCCAGGGTCAGGGCGATGGCGGCCACGGAGGCGATCTTGAAAAGCGACATGGGCGTCCTTAATGAAACAGGGGAAGGCGAAAAGTTACCCGCTTCGACTCTCAACGAGGCAGTCAGTTCGCCACTAAGCTAATTAGAGTTGGTTTCGCCCTCACCGTCTATCCCGCTGACTGTAAAGGGGCTGCATCAAACATCGCGGGCGCGTTAGGATGGCGCGAAGTCGAGGTTGCAAGTAACAAAAAGGAGCCTCGTAACGGATTTGCAGTAAACGAGGATTGTCATGACTGATTTTGCCAACGCCATTCCGACCGCCGTTGATATCGTTCGGCGCGAAAAGTGCTACGAGGGCTTCTACAAGCTCGACCGCGTGCACTTGCGCCACGAATTGTTCGACGGTGGCATGAGTCGCGAGATCAATCGTGAAGTGTTCTTGCGCCACGATGCGGTGTGCGTGCTGCCTTATGATCCACAGCGCGACGAAGTGGTGCTGATCGAGCAGTTTCGCGTCGGCGCCATGGGCAAGACCGACAATCCGTGGCTGATCGAACTGGTCGCCGGTCTGATCGACAAGGATGAAATACCGGAAGAAGTTGCTCACCGCGAAGCGCAGGAGGAAGCTGGACTTGTATTCGGGGCACTCTGGCCGATGACCAAATATTTTCCATCGCCGGGTGGCAGTAACGAGTTTGTGCATTTGTACCTGGGGCGTTGCGACAGTGCCGGGGTTGGCGGCCTGCATGGGCTGGAGGAAGAGGCAGAAGATATTCGCGTCACGGTCTGGGCTTTCGAAGATGCCCTGCAAGCCGTGCGCGACGGACGTATTGCCAACGCGGCAAGCATCATTGCCTTGCAGTGGCTGGCTTTGAACCGCGTGGAAGTGAGGGGGTTATGGTCGTAAACAAGCTGCGCGATCGCTATCGGGTCGACCTCGTGGGGCTGCAAGCCTCTTGCGAGGCCAACTACGCGCGCCTGATGCGACTGTTGCCGGACATGCGCAACGATCCGGCGGCCCGGCGCATTGCCGTGACCCAGGGTGACCAGATGCTTGGCGTGCTGGCCCTGGAAGTGCTGCAAGCCTGTCCGTACACCACCACCCTGCAAGTGCGGCAGGAACACAGCCTGCCCTGGTTGCCGGTGCCGCAACTGGAAGTGCAGGTGTATCACGACGCGCGCATGGCCGAAGTTATCAGTGCTGAACATGCACGACGCTTTCGCGGCATCTATCCTTACCCGAACGCCGCGATGCATCAGCCGGACGAAAAGGCTCAACTCAATCTGTTCCTGGGGGAATGGCTGAGTCATTGCCTGGCTTGCGGACACGAGTACGCCGTTGTGCGCTAAGAGTGCTGTGTAGTTGTGAACTGCTTCCGGTTCACAGGTTTCCTCTTTTGATCGTCCCCCAGCATAATTGCGGCACTTTCCAATCCCGTGATCACGCCCTGGGAGAACGCCTTGCCGAGCGTATCCACTTTGACCACCGCCGATCCGGCGTTGCTGGTGCAACTCTCCGACAGTCACCTGTTTGCCGAGGCGGACGCGACGTTGCTGGGCATGAATACCCGCGACAGCCTGCAACAGGTGATTGAGCTGGTATTGAAGCAGCAACCGCAGATCGATCTGATGATTGCCACTGGCGATCTGTCCCAGGACGGGACGCTGGAGTCGTACCAGCTGTTTCGCGATCTGACCCGGCAGATCGATGCCCCGGCGCGCTGGATTCCCGGTAATCACGACGAGCCGCGGATCATGGCCGAGGCGGCGGTGCAGAGTGCATTGTTGAAACCGGTGGTGGACATCGGCAACTGGCGGGTGACGTTGCTCGATTCGGCGGTGCCAGGTTCGGTGCCGGGGTATTTGCAGGATGAGCAGTTGCAATTGCTCGTGCGCTCGTTGAGCGAGGCGCCGCAGCGGCATCATCTGGTGTGTTTCCATCATCATCCGGTGTCGATCGGGTGTGCGTGGATGGAGCCCATTGGCTTGCGTAATCCAGAGGCGTTGTTCGCGGTACTGGATCGGTTTCCGCAGGTGCGTGCAGTGCTTTGGGGGCATGTGCATCAGGAGATCGATCAAGAGCGCAACGGTGTTCGCCTGATCGCATCGCCCTCGACCTGCATTCAGTTCGAGCCGGGCAGCGACGATTTCAAGGTGAGTGAGCAGGCGCCGGGGTATCGGTGGTTGCGGCTGTTGCCCGATGGTCAGCTTGAAACTGGCGTTGAGCGCGTGACCGGGTTCGATTTCCAAATCGATTACGGCTCCAACGGCTACTGACACTTTTCCCTGTAGGCGCTAAGGCCCCCGTAGGAGCTGCCGAGTGCAACGAGGCTGCGATCTTTTGATCTTGCTTTTAAAAACAAAGTCAAAAGATCGTAGCCTCGTTGCACTCGACAGCTCCTACAGTAAACTCCGCCTTCTTTACCCGACGCACATGGAGCTCAAATGTCTGGTTCGATCCTTTATATCCACGGTTTCAACAGCGCGCCGGCGTCGAAAAAGGCCTGTCAGTTGATGAATGTGATGGAACGGCTGGGCTTGAGCGATCAGTTGCGTGTACCGGCCCTGCATCACCATCCCCGTGAGGCCATCGCTCAGCTGGAACGGGCGATTGTGGAGCTGGGGCGGCCACTGCTGGTCGGCAGCTCACTCGGCGGCTACTATGCGACTCACCTGGCCGAGCGCCATGGCTTGAAAGCCCTGTTGATCAACCCTGCCGTCAGCCCGCACCGGATGTTCGACGGGTTTCTGGGGACGCAGAAAAACCTGTACACCGATGAGACCTGGGAAATGACCCACGACCACGTGACGGCCCTGGCCGAACTGGAAGTGCCGGCGCCCCAGGATCCGCAGCGGTTTCAGGTATGGTTGCAGACTGGCGATGAAACGCTGGACTATCGCCTCGCCCAGCAATATTACCGGGCCTGTGCCTTGCGCATTCAGGCCGGCGGCGACCATAGTTTCCAGGGTTTTGCCGCGCAACTGCCGGCAATATTGAGTTTTGCCGGCATCGGCGCAGATTTGTATCAGGCGATCGATTTCACTGCACTGTGATTGCTCGCCTCTTTTTTTACTGACACTGACGACGAGACCCCATGGCCACTCCCAGCGCTAGCTCTTATAACGCAGACGCCATCGAAGTCCTCTCGGGCCTCGACCCGGTGCGCAAACGCCCCGGCATGTACACCGACACCAGTCGGCCGAACCACCTCGCCCAGGAAGTCATCGACAACAGCGTCGACGAAGCCTTGGCCGGGCACGCGACGTCGGTGCAGGTCATTCTGCACGCCGATCACTCCCTGGAAGTCAGCGATGACGGCCGTGGCATGCCGGTGGACATTCACCCGGAAGAAGGGGTGTCGGGTGTCGAGCTGATCCTCACCAAACTCCACGCGGGCGGCAAGTTTTCCAACAAGAACTACCAGTTCTCCGGCGGTTTGCACGGGGTGGGTATTTCCGTGGTCAACGCCTTGTCGACCGAAGTCCGGGTGCGTGTAAAACGTGACGGCAACGAATACCAGATGACTTTCGCCGACGGTTACAAGAAAACCGAACTGGAAGTGGTCGGCACCGTCGGCAAGCGCAATACCGGCACCAGCGTGTTCTTCGCGCCGGACCCGAAGTATTTCGATTCGCCGAAATTCTCCATCAGCCGCCTCAAGCACGTGCTCAAGGCCAAGGCCGTTCTGTGCCCGGGGTTGCTGGTCAGTTTTGAAGACAAGGCCACCGGCGAGAAAGTCGAATGGCATTACGAAGACGGCCTGCGCTCCTACCTGGTAGACGCGGTCAGCGAATTCGAACGCCTGCCGGACGAGCCGTTCTGCGGCAGCCTGGCCGGTAACAAGGAAGCCGTCGATTGGGCGTTGCTGTGGTTGCCCGAGGGTGGCGACAGCGTTCAGGAAAGCTACGTCAACCTGATCCCGACAGCCCAGGGCGGTACTCACGTCAACGGTCTGCGTCAGGGCTTGCTCGACGCCATGCGCGAGTTCTGCGAGTTCCGCAGCCTGCTGCCGCGCGGTGTGAAGCTGGCGCCGGAAGACGTCTGGGAGCGCATCGCGTTCGTGCTGTCGATGAAGATGCAGGAACCGCAATTCTCCGGCCAGACCAAAGAGCGCCTGTCCTCCCGTGAAGCGGCCGCCTTCGTTTCCGGTGTGGTCAAGGATGCCTTCAGCCTGTGGCTCAACGCCAACCCGGAAACCGGCATGTTGCTGGCCGAACTGGCGATCAACAACGCCGGCCGTCGTCTGAAGGCCAGCAAGAAGGTCGAGCGTAAACGCATTACCCAAGGGCCAGCATTGCCGGGCAAACTCGCCGACTGCGCCGGGCAAGACCCGATGCGTTCCGAGCTGTTCCTGGTGGAAGGTGATTCCGCCGGTGGTTCGGCCAAGCAAGCGCGAGACAAAGAGTTTCAGGCGATCCTGCCGTTGCGCGGCAAGATCCTGAACACCTGGGAAGTCGACGGCAGTGAAGTACTGGCCAGTCAGGAAGTGCACAACATCGCCGTGGCGATTGGTGTCGACCCGGGTGCGGCGGATATGAGCCAGCTGCGTTACGGCAAGATCTGCATCCTCGCCGACGCCGACTCCGACGGTTTGCACATCGCAACCCTGCTTTGCGCCTTGTTCGTCCAGCATTTCCGCCCGCTGGTGGATGCCGGTCACGTCTACGTCGCGATGCCGCCGCTGTACCGTATCGACCTGGGCAAAGAGATCTACTACGCCCTCGACGAGGCCGAGCGCGATGGCATCCTCGATCGCCTGGTGGCCGAGAAGAAGCGCGGCAAGCCGCAGGTCACCCGATTCAAAGGCCTGGGTGAAATGAACCCGCCGCAGTTGCGCGAAACCACCATGGACCCGAACACACGGCGTCTGGTGCAACTGACGCTGGGTGAAGATTTCGCCGAGACCTCGGAAATGATGGACATGCTGCTGGCGAAAAAACGCGCAGGCGATCGCAAGACCTGGCTGGAGTCCAAAGGCAACCTGGCCGAGGTTCTGGGCTGATGCGGTTTGGCTGGGCCCTGGCATGTGCGTTGCTGCTGACTTCGGTGACGGTTTCTGCCGAACCCGCGCCAGAGCTGCGCCTGTTGTCCGAACATGCCGTCGACGGCATGCGCGGCGGCAATCTGTCGGGGCTGGCCCAGTGTGGCAAGGAGCTGTGGACCGTTTCGGATCGCGACGATGATCAAATCTATCGCCTCGACACCCGCAACCCCACCTGGCAAGCCGAAACCGTGCACATTGACGTACCCCTGGTGCCCGACAGCGGTTTGCCCTGGGGCTTGCGTTCGCGGACCTGGGCGGCATCGTTCGTGCGCGGTGGGGATCTGGATTTCGAAGGTATCACCTGCGACAGCGCCGGCAATCGTTACATCGTCAGTGAAGGTCACGCCACGGTGTTGCAAGTACCGCCAATCGGGCCCGCCTCCTGGCTGAAAATCTCGCCGATGCTGGTGCGCGAAGCACGGGCGAGCGGCATGTTGTTGCACTTCAATGCGTTGTTCGAAGGCCTGGCGATCAATCCGGCCGGTGACACGCTGTGGCTGGCCGCCGAGCGTGAGCGCCGTGGTCTGCTGCTGATCAAGCGCCAGCAAACGGTGTGGGACTGCGATGGTGGTTGTGTGTTGCTGAGTGAAGGCGGGGTAGAAATGCAACCAGCGCAATTTCCCAACGCCAAAGCGCGCCCCCGGGATTTTGCCGATCTGTCATTGTTTGACGGCAAACTGTTTACCCTTGAGCGCAATGCCTTCCAGATCTGCCGCCGTGATGCGGTGACGGCCAAGGTCGAGCGCTGCTGGTCGTTTGCCGCCGAGGCCTTGCAGGAAAATCGTCGTTATTCGCAGCCCTTTGGGCTGGCGGAAGCGCTGATCATCGACGTCGACGGTGCCTGGATCGGTATCGACAACAACAACGGTGCGCGTGCCGACGGTGAGGTGCGCCCGATTGTGTGGCGCTTTGCCGCGCCTGAAGGTGGCTGGAGTGCCAAGCCATGAGTCAGCAACCGCCGGGCAAACGCGCCGGTCGGGTGTTGCTGGTGCTGGCATGGGGCGCCGCGCTGTTTTTGGCGACGCGGTTCTTCGGACAGTGGGAGGAGCGTCAACAGAATCCCAACACCGTCGTCAGCTCTGAGCAGGGCCAGGGTTTTATCGAAGTGAAGCTGATCGGCAACAGCCAGGGGCATTTTGTCGCCACCGGCCAGATCAACGGCCAGCCCGTGGAGTTCATGCTCGATACCGGCGCGACCGATGTGTCGATCCCGGCCGAAATGGCTGAGCGCTTGAAACTGGAAAAAGGCTTCGGGGTGACCCTGAGCACGGCCAATGGCTTGAGCGAGGGCTATCGAACCCGCCTCGACCGGCTGCAATTGGGCGCCATCGTGCTGCGTGACGTTCGCGCGCTGGTGGCGCCCGGTTTGCACGGCAATCAAGTGCTGCTCGGCATGAGCGCACTGAACAAACTTGAATTTACCCAGCGCGGTGGCACCATGCTGCTGCGCCAGACCACGAAATAATGAGGCCCGCATGAGCGACTCCCTTGATCTCAGCCTGGACGGTGTAGAACGCCGGTCACTGGCTGACTTCACCGAAAATGCCTACCTCAACTACTCCATGTACGTGATCATGGACCGTGCCTTGCCGCATATCGGCGACGGCCTGAAACCGGTTCAGCGACGCATCGTCTATGCGATGAGCGAGTTGGGGCTGGACGCCGATTCCAAGCACAAGAAGTCGGCGCGTACCGTCGGTGACGTGCTCGGTAAATTCCACCCTCACGGCGACTCGGCGTGCTATGAAGCCATGGTGCTGATGGCCCAGCCGTTCAGCTACCGCTACACGCTGGTCGACGGCCAGGGTAACTGGGGTGCGCCGGACGATCCCAAGTCCTTCGCGGCCATGCGATACACCGAAGCGCGGCTGTCGCGTTATTCCGAAGTGCTGCTCAGCGAATTGGGCCAGGGCACCGCGGACTGGGGCCCGAACTTTGACGGCACCCTGGAAGAACCTCTGGTGTTGCCGGCCCGTTTGCCGAACATCCTGCTCAACGGCACCACCGGTATCGCCGTGGGCATGGCCACCGACGTCCCGCCGCATAACCTGCGCGAAGTCGCGACCGCTTGCGTGCGCTTGCTGGATGAACCGAAAGCCACGGTCGAGCAACTCTGCGAACACATTCAGGGGCCGGATTACCCGACCGAAGCGGAGATCATCACGCCGCGCGCCGACCTGCTGAAAATCTACGAAACTGGTCGCGGTTCGGTGCGCATGCGCGCTGTTTACCACGTCGAAGACGGCGACATCGTCGTGACGGCACTGCCGCACCAGGTCTCTGGCGCCAAAGTGCTCGAGCAGATTGCCGCGATGATGCAGGCCAAACCGTCGAAAGCACCGCAGATTGCGGACTTGCGCGACGAGTCGGACCACGAGAACCCATGCCGCATCGTGATTATTCCGGTCAACAGTCGGGTCGATCACGAAGCGCTGATGCAGCACCTGTTCGCGACCACAGAGCTTGAGTCCAGCTACCGGGTCAACATCAATATCATTGGCCTCGACGGCAAGCCGCAGCTCAAGAATCTGCGCGCATTGCTGGTGGAGTGGCTGGAGTTCCGCGTGCGGACCGTGCGTCGACGCCTGCAGTTCCGTCTGGACAAGGTCGAGCGTCGCCTGCATCTGTTGGACGGTTTGTTGATTGCTTACCTCAACCTGGATGAAGTAATCCACATCATCCGTACCGAGGAGCACCCAAAGGCCAGCCTGATCGAGCGCTTCGCCCTGAGCGAAATCCAGGCCGACTACATTCTCGACACCCGTTTGCGTCAGTTGGCGCGACTGGAAGAAATGAAGCTGCGTGCCGAGCAGGATGAACTGCTCAAGGAGCAGGCCAAGCTGCAAGCCCTGTTGGGTAGCGAAGCCAAACTGAAGAAACTGGTACGCAGCGAGCTGATCAAGGATGCGGAAACCTATGGCGACGACCGTCGTTCGCCAATCGTCGAGCGCGCCGAAGCCAAGGCGATGACCGAGCACGATCTGCTGCCGAACGAGAAAGTGACGGTCGTGCTGTCGGAAAAAGGCTGGGTTCGCTCTGCCAAAGGTCACGAAATCGACGCTACCGGTCTTTCCTACAAGGCCGGGGATGGCTTCAAGACCTCGGCAGCCGGGCGTTCCAACCAGTTTGCGGTGTTTATTGACTCCACCGGTCGCAGTTATTCGGTTGCGGCCCACACCTTGCCATCGGCCCGTGGCCAGGGCGAACCACTGACCGGTCGTCTGACACCGCCGCCAGGGGCGAGCTTCGAATGCGTGCTGATGCCTGAAGACGACGCGCTGTACGTGATTGCGTCCGACGCCGGTTACGGCTTCGTGGTCAAGGGCGAAGACCTGCAAGCCAAGAACAAGGCGGGCAAGGCCCTGTTGAGCCTGCCGAACAACGCCAAGGTTATTCTGCCGCGTCCGGTGGCCGATCGTGAACAGAACTGGCTGGCCTCGGTAACCACCGAGGGTCGCCTGCTGATCTTCAAAATCAGCGATCTGCCACAATTAGGTAAAGGTAAAGGTAATAAGATCATCGGGATTTCCGGTGAACGTGTTGCCAGTCGCGAAGAATATGTCACGGACATTGCCGTGTTGCCGGAAGGTGCCACGTTGGTGCTGCAAGCCGGCAAGCGTACCCTGTCACTGAAGGCGGACGACCTCGAACACTACAAAGGTGAGCGTGGGCGTCGCGGTAACAAACTGCCACGCGGCTTCCAGAGGGTGGATGCGCTGTTCGTCGAAAACCTCAATTAAGCGTCCTAGAGCGCTCGATCTACGATTTGACGCGTAGATCGACGCTTTGGCGCTGGAGTCGGAACGCATATTCACGGATGATATGGCCTTTCAAGCGCCGGCGTGGCCGAGCGTTCTTCATATTTTTTGAGTATTTTCACTGTGGTGAGCCTTGTGGCAGCCACCTGGATGGGACGATGACTGCTCTGCGCCTTCCTTTTATTTTGATGCTCGCTGGCGTTCTTGGCCTGGCGGGTTGCAGCGTGCACCAGCCGGTGTCGCTGTATCAGCTGGACAGCGGAAGTCCGGCTCAACCTGCGCAAAGCGCGGGCATGGCGGTTTTGTTGGGTCCGGTAACGGTTGCTGATTACCTGCAACGCGAAACCTTGTTGCAGCGTCAGCCGGATGGCAGCCTTCAAGCATCGGCCGACGGTCGTTGGGCGGGCAGTCTGTCGTCGGACATCGATCAGCTGTTGCTGCGTCAGGTCGCCGGTCATCTGGACAGCCAGCGCGTTGTCCTGGCACCTGCGTCAGTGGGCTTCACGCCGGATGTTCAGGTTCTGCTGACCATCACCCGTCTGGACTCGGGTGCGTCGCAACCGGCGATCCTGGATGCGCAATGGCGCCTGATCGACCGTCGTGGCCAGGTGCGTGATAACCGCATCATTCATCTGCAGGAGCAGCACGCCGGCGGCACGGCGTCTCAGGTTCAGGCCCAGGGTGTGTTGCTGCAGCGTCTGGCCGAGCAACTGTCGACAGCGCTCAAGCCGCTGGCCAACCAGCCGCCAATCGCTGAGGCACCGCGCAAACCGGCTGCCAAGCCTGTGGCACCGGCAGCAGAGCCGGAGAAACAGCCGAAAATCCCGATGGCTTCGCCGATTCGTACAGATATGGAAGTGTTCAGGTTCTGAGCCCGGATTGAGTCCAGAACAAAGCCCGCCTTGTGCGGGCTTTGTTGTTTCTGCAGGTTAGAGATGATCGTTCCCACGCTCTGCGTGGGAATGCAGCCCGTGACGCTCTGCGTCACATCAGTGCAAGGTTCCGGGTGGAACGCGGAGCGTCCCTGGAGGCATTCCCACGCGGAGCATGGGAACGATCAGCCCGCAGACGATCGCTCGTTTGCGGGCTTCTTTACAACGAGGAGTAACGTTTACGCCCGGCGTTCGTGCATCCGCGCCAGTTGCCGCTCCAGCATCGACGGATAAGGCTCCATCAGGCGTTCTACGCAGCACGCACCCTCAGGGCTTGCAATCGGGCGGATCCGCGCACGCTGGCGAATCAGTGCGTCGTCGCTGATCTTGCGTTCCACCAGCAGCAGGTTGCGGCTGTGTTGCGACAGGGCCAGCGCATCTTGAGCGGTTTCGGTCAACAGCAGGTCGATCTGGCTCAAGCCGAACAGTTCGTCGCCCAAGGTCAGGCCCAACTGCAATTGCAGGGTGATGCCGCTGTCGGCGACTTCGATCTGCAACTGATGGCCCAGGGCGCGCAGCAACTCACCGCAGCAGATGGCGTTGGTCAGGTAGTCATCGCCGCTGTCTTCGGTATGGAACAGCATCAGGGTGCTGCCATCGTTCAGGGTGTGCAGTTCGCTCTGGTAGAGCGACGCAGCCTGATCGAGGCAATCGCGGTAGCGTTTGAGCAGCTCTTCCAGACGTGTGCGGGGCAGGCGACGCAGTTGATCCTGTGCGCCCAGTTGCACCGCCAGTACCGCGCTGTGTTGAGGTACGTTCGATACCTGCGGCTTTGCGCCGGGTTTCGGCGCACTGTCTGTCGAGTCGTCACGCAGATCGGCAAACGGGTCTTCGTCGTCCTCGTCATCTTCGACCGTGCTGACAATGCGCCGTGGCGCAGGCTTGACGCTGGCCACAGGCCTGGTTTCATCGAAACTCGGATCGCGCAGGTTGCGTACTTCGAAGGCCGGATCGGCCTCCTCATCGTCATCGCTGTCGTCGAACTCGGGCTCTGGAACGGGCTCAGGCTCGGCCGGCTCCGGCGCGAAATTGGCGTGTAGCTGGCGAGCGAGATCGCCGACTTCATCTTGACGTTCGGTGGCCGGGGTGTATTCGTCGATATTGCGCAGCCACACTCGCAGCTGCAGCAGCGGCGTGGAGATATTGCGTCCCAGGCGCAGGCTCAAGGCCAGGGACAGCGCCAGCAGAATCGCGCTCAGAATGCCCATGCTTTGCAGGCTAATCGTCATCGGCTGCTGGAACTGATCCATGTCCAGGCTGATGCGCAGTTGCCCGGCGGTCACGTCCTGGAAGGTGATCTTGCTCTGGTACATGCCTTCGGCTTCGCCCAGCAGGCCGTGCTTGGGGCGCTGACCGGCTTCGGCGAGGATGCGGTTATCCACGCTGTAGATGGCAGCGTGGGCCACCAGCTTGTTCTTGGTCAGGTTGTTGAGCAGCACATTCAGGCTGAGGATGTCGTTGGACACCAACAGCTCCGTAGCTGACGTAGCCGTCTGGGTGGTCAGGCTTTCGCCCAGGGCATCCGCCTGCTCGTGCATGGCCTGCTTGAACTGCAAACCCATCACACAGGCATAGATCACCAGGGCCAGGGCGACCAGGATCACGTTATGGCTGGCAATGCGCAATGCGATCGGTACACGGCGATGACGCAGTGCCCGGAAGATCAGCAGAAAGAAGTTATCGGTTTTTACTGGCGTGGGCCGGTTCACTTGAGCTCGGCTCTTTAGTCCGTGAAGTTGACGCGCAGTATAGCGACAGGCCATAGACCGTCAAAGCGCTCGCGGTGCCCGATGGTCACTGAAAATGGGTAGAATGCGGTTTTTTTCCACCTGCGGGGGTGCGCCTTGCGCGAAATCGTCCTGATAAACATCACGGGAGTCGACCGTCCGGGTCTGACTGCGGCCATAACCGGCGTTCTGGCCCAGGGTGGTGTGAACATTCTCGACATCGGTCAGGCGGTGATCCACGACACCCTGTCGTTCGGCATCCTGGTTGAAATTCCTGATACCGAGCAGGGTAACTCGGTGCTCAAAGACATCCTGTTCAAAGGCTATGAGCTTGAGCAACAGGTGCGTTTCACGCCGGTGTCCGAAGAGGATTACCAGCAGTGGGTCGGCAACCAGGGCAAGAAACGCCACATCGTCACCCTGCTCACCCGCAAAGTCACCGCCGAGCAATTGCAGCGTGTGAGCTCGATCACCGCCAAATACGGTTTGAACATCGACCATATCGATCGTCTGTCCGGGCGCATGCCGCTGGACACCCCGGCCGACAAGGGCAAGGGTTGCATCGAGTTTTCCGTGCGTGGTGAGGCGGCTGACCCGCAAGCGCTGCGGGCCGAATTCCTCAGCGTTGCGCAAGAACTGAACGTCGACATCGCCTTCCAGGAAGATTCGCTGTTCCGCCGTAACCGTCGTCTGGCGGTGTTCGACATGGACTCGACGCTGATTGAAGCCGAAGTCATCGACGAACTGGCCAAGGCCGCCGGTGTGGGCGACCAGGTGTCCGCGATCACTGAGCGGGCGATGGCCGGCGAGCTGGACTTCCGCGCCAGCTTCAAGGAGCGCCTGGCCTTGCTGCAAGGGCTGGACGTCAGCGTGCTGGACTCCATCGGTGCATCCCTGCGCCTGACCGAAGGCGCCGAAACCCTGTTCGCCGAACTCAAGCGCCTGGGCTACAAGACTGCGATTCTGTCGGGCGGCTTCACCTACTTCGCCAAGCAACTGCAGGCCAAGCTGGGCATCGACTATGTGTTCGCCAACGAACTGGAAGTGGTCGACGGCAAAGTCACCGGCGTGGCGGTCGAGCCGATTGTCGACGCGCAACGCAAAGCGGATTTGCTGCGTGAGCTGGCGCATAAAGAAGGTTTGCGTCTGGAGCAGACGATTGCCGTCGGTGACGGTGCCAACGACCTGCCAATGCTGGCGATTGCCGGGCTGGGCGTAGCGTTCCGTGCCAAACCGCTGGTCAAGCAATCGGCGAAGCAGGCGATTTCCACCCTTGGGCTGGATGGCGTGCTGTATCTGCTGGGTTTCCGGGATCGCGACGGGCAGCTCTGAGTTTCAGGTTGTCCGGGCGGGCCTCTTCGCGGGCAAGCCTCGCTCCTACAGAAGCGAGGCTTGCCCGCGAAGGCATCACCGCCGACTAATGTCTGACAATCAAAGCGACTTCCACAACGAATCAAACTCTTGCGCTGCCCCGACCACGCCGCTTTCCGCGGCGTTTTCGTTTCTGGCTACCTCCAGCGAGCGGTAGGCAAACTGATTGAAGCTGTTGGTGCTCGTCACCCGATGCTCCAGCTCGGCCGGGCGCTCCTGGCCATTGGTGTTGATCAACACCTTATTCCCTTCCTGGAACGGCAAACGCGGCGTGAGCAGGGTGGCCGGAAGGTCGATGGCGCTGATGGCGGGCAATAACAGCCCGCGCAAGTACTGACTATGTTCGTCGTCGGAGCGCATCAGTTGCAGGCCGCAGGGTTCGGCGTAAGGCGCAACTTGCTCGATACCCATCTGCGTGCCGCCGCCCCGTACCTGGCGGATCCAGCGCACTACGGCAACGCTCCAGCCTTGACCGGCAGTATCCTCGATACCGACCATTTCGCCAGCCTGCAGCTCGGCAGGCACTGCGCCGGGCCAGGCCAGGCAATAACCGCCAGGGCTGTGATTGATCACCGGTAGCGCGTAGGTCGGGAAATGCTGTTGGCCGGACGCCTCGTGGTTGTCATGTTTCTGAAGGTGTGGATATTCGATCTCTTCGTAGGGCAGCAGCGTGTCTGCCGTGCCATGGGGGGCGGCGTCGAAGGCTTGGTTCCATTGGTCCTTGGCGCGTCCTGCCGGTTCTGCTGCCGAGAACTGCGCGGGACGGGCGCCGGGTTTTTTCAGGATGTCGTTGAACGGGCGTTTGCCGCCGAGATAAAAGTGCAGGGCGCTCATCCCTACACACAGGGTCAATGTGCCGTGGCCGACGGTGCGCTGGAAACCGCGCTCGGAGGCCTGGCCCCAGGCGGCATGCAGGTGTTGCAGCGTATCCAGATTCAGCCCCATCGGAACCGGCAGCGGCGATGCCTTATCGGCCGATTGTTGCAGATGGCTTTCGATGGAGTCGACCAGGGGCTGCGGGTCGATGCCCAGCAAGCGCTCCTGTTGTTCGGCCGGGAACTTGGCGCGATAACGCGGGCCGCTGTCGAGGTCCGGGGCGACGGCAAATAACCCGCTGTCCGGTTTGGCCGGTTGCAGTTTGATCCATCGGCTCCAGGGTTCCAGCACTTCGGCGAGCCGGGCGATCTGGTTCTGGCGCAGTTGATTGCAGCGTGAAGCACCCAGCAGGAGGGCGACGACGTAGGTGTGCTCGATGCTCAGGTTTTGCGTCTGGCTGGCCAGTTCATCGCGCACGTTCTGATGTTGCAGCTGATGTTCGCAGCCGATCCGGTACAGCTGATGCAGCTCCAGCCACAGACCTTCGGGCGCCGGACAATACAGCTCGGTGGCGCGGATCAACGTACCATTCAGGCAATGGACGGCCCGTTGCAATGCCTGGGTCAGCAGCGGCGCACGGTCTTTGCTGAAACGCGGTGCGATGCGGATGACGATCTGTTTGTAGCCGATCGCCAAGTGGCTCTGCAGCGCCTGGCAAAGGTTGGCAACCTTGCGCGAGCGTTCGTCGAGCACAATGGCCTGATGCAGGAAATGCCGTTCCAGATGCTTGCAGACGTAATACACCTCGGGTCGCAGCAGTTCGAGCATTTGCAGGCGATTGTCGCTGGGTGTGAGCAGTTGGTTGAGTTCGCTCAAGCCTTGATACAACTGGCGAGCGGTTTCGCCGATGTTGGCTTTGGGCAGGTTGGCGATCCAGCGCTTGAGGTCGCGAGGCGTGGCTTCGCAGAAAGACAGGCGCGACTGCGTCGGGATCGGTGCGCGTAGCAGCAGGGCAGGATTGGTGTCATTCATGCCGTGGACAAACTCCGACCGGGAAATGGGCAACGAATGACTTTGACTGTAGCAGCTATGAACGCTGGCGGAGGGGGCGCAGCGGGAGGAGGTGTCCGATCCCACGAAAGGAGTTCGTGGGATCGGATCGAGGGATCAGGCGGTAGGCAAGCCGATGCCCTGGCCCATCTGCACTGGCGAAAGGGCGCCCAGCCCCTCAGCCCATTTCACTTGATCCGGCCCGAACAGCACGACCGCCGTAGAACCGAGTTTGAAGCGCCCCAGTTCCGCGCCTTTTTCCAAGTGAATCGGCGCACGGGCCGCTTCGTCGTAGCGGAAGGTTTTCAGCTCGCGTTTTGGCGGTGTGACCAAGCCAGCCCAGACGGTTTCGATCGACGCCACAATCATCGCGCCCACCAGTACCACGGCCATCGGGCCGCGTTCAGTGTCGAAAATGCACGCTACACGCTCGTTGCGGGCGAACAGTTCCGGAACGTTTTCAGCGGTGGTCTGGTTGACCGAGAAGATGCGGCCGGGGATGTAGACCATTTCGCGCAGAGTGCCGGCCAACGGCATGTGCACGCGGTGGTAGTCTTTCGGCGACAGGTAAATGGTGGCGAAATCGCCGCCCATGAAGGGCGCTGCGTTGGCCGCGTCGCCACCCAGCAGTTCCAGCACGCTGAAGCTGTGGCCCTTGGCCTGGAAAACGCGACCGTGTTCGATCGGGCCGAGCTGGCTGACGGCACCGTCGGCCGGGCTGAGGATCGCGCCCGGGGTTTGATCCAGCGGGCGAGCGCCGTCTTTCAAGGCGCGGGTGAAGAACGCATTGAAGTGCTCGTAAGCGGTCAGGTCTTCGACCAGCGCCTGGGACATATCCACTTGATAACGCTTGGCGAACCAGGCGGTAAAGGCGTTCTTGAACCAGCGCACGCGGCATTCGGCAATGCAGCCGGCCAGTCGCGAGAGCAAGTGATGGGGCAGCAGGTATTGGCTGAGGATAAACAAACGCTTATTCATTAACTGTCCTTGAAAAACTTAAATCTCTACGGGCGTGTCAGGGTGGTTGCCCCATTCGCCCCAGGAGCCGGCGTAGCCTTTGACCCGCGGATAACCGAGCGCCTTGGCCACCAGATAGGTGAAGCCAGAACGATGGTGGGTCTGGCAGTGGGTAATGACTTCTTTGTCTTTGGTAATGCCGAGTTGTTCCAGGATTTTCGGCATGTCGGTGCGGATACGCAGGTTGCGTGCCTGATCCATGCCGGCGGTCCATTCGAAATTGACCGCGCCGGGGATGTGCCCGCCCTTGGCCGCCAGCACTTTCTCACCGGAGTATTCCAGCGGGCCGCGTGCGTCCCAGATCGCCAGGTCAGCGGCGCCGAGGCGGCTTTGCAGGTATTCGCGGGTGGCGACAGGTTCGTCGTGCAGGGTCAGGGCGACCGGGCCGCCGACTGCCGGCGGGATCTGGATCGACATGGGCAAGCCTTCTGCCAGCCAGGCCGGCAGGCCGCCGTCGACATAGTGATACTTGCTGTGGCCGATGACATCCAGCAGCCAGATAAAACGCCCGGCCCAACCGCCGCCTTCGTCGTCATAGACGACGTAGACCGCATCAGGGTTGTGCCCCAGTTCGCCGAACAATGCTTCAAGCGCGGCGTGGGTCGGCAACAGGCCAGGCGCAGGCGCCTGACCCAGCTGAGTGCGTTTTGGATCGACAAAGCGTGCACCGGGGATATGCCCTTCGGCATAGCGGGCGCTGCTGGTCAGGTCCACCAGAATCAGTTCGCGGGAGTCGAGACGCGGGAGCAGGTCGCTCGGTTCGATCACCAGCGCCAAGCCAGAGAAGTCAGACATGTGAGGTCTCCAGAGCACAAAGGGGAGGATTGTAGCGCAGCGCCATGAGGGCCTGTTATCAGTTATTTTGGGGCGGGAAATAACGGATAACAGGCCCTAGCGGTGGCTAAAGCTGTGCAGGGCCTTTTCGATGCATTGCGCGGTTTTGCCGAACGCTTGCACGGTGATTTCCGAGAACGGTCCGCCGCCCTGATCCGCTACCACGATCATGATCACCCGGCCGTTGTTGACCAGTGAGCGCAGCAGCAGGTGTTCGCCGCTGAACTGTGAGCGCAGGCTGGCTGGCAGCAGGGCCGAGAATTGTGCGTTGTTGGCCGGCGTCAGGCGTACCTGGGCCTGTTGCGCGAGCAGGCGTTGCAGCACGGTGCTCTGGCTGACCACCAGGTTCAGGCCGGCCACTTCCTTGGGCAGCCCGGCGGTCTGGTGCACACGCAAGTTGGCGTGCGTGCGGTCGGCCATCAGAATCATCACCCGCCGCATGCCACACGCCACCAGGGCATCCCGGGCCGATGTGGTCAAGTGCATGGCATTGGTAAAACGGCTCGGCTCCACCAGCAGTTCGGCACATTGCTTGCGCCACTTCGCCAGGTCTTCGGCGGTCGGCGCCGGGGCGGGCAGCAAGCCGGCGTGAACGCGGTTCGCACCTGGTGGCCAGATCAGCGATTCGGCCGGGTGCCAGAGGTCCGGCATGGCGTGTTGACGAGCGCTGTTGGCGGCCTGTTGGTGCAATTGTTGCTGCACCTCATCCATCGGCATTTGCAGGTAAAGGCTGGTCAGGTACTGCCAGCGCTCGCAGTGGGGACTGTCCCAGGCCTGTTGTGCCGCCAGCGCCAGACCGTTGGCCAGCAGCACGGTATTGGCGGGCTGATTGAGCCAGCGGCGCAGCGTCGGGTCGTCATCGAGGCGGTTCTGTTGGCGCAATGGGTGATCGCTGTCACGTGCGATGCGCAGGACTTTCACCAGTTCACGTTGCTCGCTGCGCAGCAGCCGATAACCTTGCTGCACCCAGATCGGCAGGCGCCAGACGTCCACCAGCGCCAGACAGATTTCCAGCAGGCGCACGCCGAACAATTGCTTTTCGACTTTGCGTGCCGACTCGCCTTTATGGATGACCCGCAACTCCCACTCTTCAAGCAACTGCGGATGGGCCAATGCCATGGGCCAGAGCGGCGAGAGAAACAGCAGGCTGCCCCAGTGGATGTCCTGCCACAGCCGCGCCAGGCGACTGGCAAAAAAACCGTTGGCCTGTTGAGTGGCGTGCTGGCTGATCAGTTGAAGCTGGCGCAGGGCGACGGGGATCTGTGATTGGGGTTCAGCAGGCAGGCGGTCGAGTAACTCTTCAGTGCGTTTCAAGCCGAGGCGATTGATTGCCACCTCAAGGTTTTCAGCAGGCTCGGTCATGCTGCCATGGGTGTGACGGTTGGCTTCGCGAATCACGCTCAAGGCCAGGGCCGGACTTTCCTGCATCAATTCGGCGATGTCGCGCAGGGAGCTGCGGTTATCGCGGATGGCTTTGCAGACCCGGTCGTGGCTGGCTTGCGGAACCGGCAGGCGCACGCCATCGAGAAGCTTGACCCAGCCTTCAAGCGTGGTTGGTTTTGGCGTTGGGACGTTCGTTTCGTTAGCCATGTCTGGACGCGATCATCGTCTGCTTTACCTATGCCCTGAACGGGTCAAATTAGCTTTTCGCCTTAACTGGCTATAGTCTGGCGCAGTTTTGCCGATAAGTAGAAGAAGAGATTTTTTAACTTCCGAATATGACCTTGAACCCGACTCAGTAAGTGCTCTCCTACCTATGGCTAAAATTATCGGCATCATCGTCGTATTCGCGAGCGTGCTCGGCGGATACGTGCTTTCCCACGGCAAGATTGCCGCCCTCATCCAGCCTTTCGAGGTGATGATTATCGGCGGCGCGGCCCTTGGCGCATTCCTGCAGGCCAACCCCGGCCACATGACGAAGCACGTGCTCAAGAAAGCCTTGGGCATGTTCAGTTCGCGTTTCAACCACACCTTCTACCTGGAAGTGCTGGGGCTGATTTACGAGATCCTCAACAAGAGCCGTCGCGAAGGCATGATGGCGATCGAAGGCGACATCGAAGATGCCGCCGCGAGCCCGATCTTCGCCAAGTACCCGGCGGTGCTGAAGGATGAACGCATGACCGCGTACATCTGCGATTACCTGCGCATCATGTCCTCCGGCAACATGGCTCCCCATGAGCTTGAAGGCTTGTTCGACATGGAGCTGACCAGCCTTAAGGAAGACCTGGACCACCCTTCCCACGCCGTCAGCGGCGTCGCGGATGCCATGCCCGGTTTCGGTATCGTCGCGGCGGTATTGGGTATTGTTGTGACCATGGCCTCCCTGGGTGAAAGCGACCAGAAGTCCATTGGTCTGCACGTGGGTGCGGCGCTGGTAGGTACCTTCTTCGGTATTCTCGCCGCCTACGGTTTCTTTGGTCCGTTGTCCCATGCCCTGGGCCACGACGCCAAGGAAGAACTGAACGTCTACGAAGCCATCAAGGCCTCGCTGGTGGCTTCGGCTTCCGGCATGCCGCCATCGCTGGCGGTGGAATTCGGCCGCAAGGTTCTGTACCCGGCGCACCGCCCTAGCTTCGCTGAGCTGGAACAAGCGGTCCGCGGTCGCTAAGTCATGGAAAATAACCAGCCGATAATCATCAAGCGCGTAAAGAAATACGCGGGCGGGCATCACGGGGGCTCCTGGAAAATCGCCTTCGCGGACTTCGCGACGGCGATGATGGCGTTCTTCCTGGTGCTGTGGCTGTTGTCCACGGCAACGCCGGAACAGAAGATCGCCATCGCCGGTTACTTCAAGGACCCGGTCGGTTTTACCGAAAGCGGTACGCCGTACATCATCGACCTGGGCGGCTCGCCGACCCTGGCGCCGGAGACCACCCTCAACCCCGAGGTGAAATCCCAGCCTCAGCCGGACAAGGTGACGGTCGACTCCGAACAGGTCGAAAGCATGGCCGAACAGGTCGAGAAAGAGCGCCTGGAGTTGTTGCTGCAAGAGTTGCAGAACAAGGTCGATGAAAATCCGCAGTTGCAGAAATTCAAGGACCAGATCCTATTCGAGATCACCCAGGACGGTTTGCGCATCCAGATCATGGACGCCGAAAACCGCCCGATGTTCGACTCCGGCAGTGCGCGTCTGAAGCCGTACTTCGAAGACATCCTGCTGGCCATGGCCGACACCATCAAAGCGGTGCCGAACAAGATCAGCATCAGCGGCCACACCGATGCCAAGCCTTACTCGGGCACCGGCGATTTCGGCAACTGGGAACTCTCGGCCAACCGCGCCAACGCGGCTCGTCGTGCATTGGTCGCCGGCAGCTACCCGGACTCACAGGTGGCGCGTGTCGTGGGTTATGCCTCGTCGGCGCTGTTCGACCGGGAGAACCCGTTCAACCCGGTCAACCGCCGGATCGACATCGTGGTGCTGACCAAGAAGGCCCAGCGTGCCATCGAAGGCGAACAAGGTGCCGAACCGGCGCCAGCGCCGACGCAAGGGCAGGGCGGGCCAGGCGAAGTGCCCGCGCCGCCAGCCGATCCGAACGCATTGCCGGCGGATAAAGAACCGCTGCCGGCCCATGAGCTTCGCGAGCGTTTGAACCTGTTTGATAATCCGGCGCCGAAGCCGGCAGCGCCAGCCAAGTAGTGACCCACAAAAAAGCCGATAGAGATGTCGGCTTTTTTGTCTCTGCTGCTTCGTCCCGAATAAGGTTTACACCTTGGCGTTTTATCAGGAAGTCGTTATGGACAATCAATCCTTGCCACAGCTGCAACAGCGAAACTGCTGGAGTGGATGCCGCTAATCATTTTCGTGACGTCACGAAAATGATCGAGATCGGCAAAGGCGGGCAGCGATTGCCGATATGGAACTCGAAAAAGGCAGCAACGAACGGAAGGCGGATTGATTGATTCACTGCGCAATGGGCTGACGCTGCCAGTGGTAAAAATCAAGGAGTGAGGCTTGTTCGGAGAATGGCGTAGGACAGTTCCGATGCGTATTGGCCGGGTTTTACTTCCCCAGGTTGCTCGCCTATAGTTCGCCCGTCGCCGACGAATCGGCGATCGATCTTAGCCGGTCGAAACAAAGATGAAACCTCACCCAAGTGACCGGAGTTAGACCTAATGGCTAAGTATCATCCCCTGCAAGGCAATTTCAGCGTCGGCCCGACTCTGTACATCGACACCGAAGCCAAAGTCTCGGATCTCCTCGAAACCGCCACTCACCGAATCAAAGCCGCGCGCAATCTGCTCAATAGCGTCACCTGCCTGTGCATCAAAAACGTCGAAGGTCACGATCTGGAACATTTCGCCAATGCTGCACACCTGTTGATTCAGGACGGCTGTGACGCCTTGGATGCTTTGGGCTGGAAGCTGGAAAAAGCCGTACGTTGAAGACCGGAAAGCCGCGATCGTCGCGCATCTGGTCGCGGTAGGGTTGTAGATAACTCTATCCCTACCGCGACTGTCACTCGCTCCCTGGCCATTATCTTTTATCTCGCTTCGCAGAGACTCTGCATCAGAACTCACGGAAGAATATCAGGAATTTTGCACGCTATCAGAGCCTCTGATATCGTGATGAAATCGTGATACGGAAGAATGACCATGGTTGACTTTACCAGCTACGACCACGACCTCCATGAGAGGCGCGACCTGATCGAGCTCAAGGTCTATGTAGAGAGCGTGCTAGGCCTAAAGCTACGCTTCAAACCGTGGGAACACGTCAAAATCCTTCCGTATGCGCTGCGTGACCGATACGAATTTTTCGTCACGGAAATCTTAGGGGTCAGGTGTCTCATCCTCAAGGAGCGTCCACAACGGGAAGCTAGTGTTGCGGATGTAGCCAAGCATATGCAGGCAATCAACAAGCTGCTGGCGAAGAAGATGCCTGAAACCAGCGACCTCATGGTTTTCGTCACAGACACGCTCCCGAGCTATGACAGAAAACGACTGGTCGAGAAAGGCGTCCAATTCATCGTGCCGGGAAACCAGCTTTATCTTCCCGCGTTTGGAATGGATTTGCGCGAGTACTACAGGCAGCGGCTGGAAAAACCTCAGGTACTGAGTCCCGCCACTCAATCCATGCTTATTCAATTCTTGATCAAAGGATGGCAGTCCCGGCTACTGACCACTCGTTCTACTTTCGAGAAATCCTTTACCTACGCGAAAATGACCGTCACCAGAGCCATCAAAGAGCTGACCGACCTGGACATCGTTCAGCCTGGAAAGGAAATGGGTGAAGCCGCGATCTTTTTTCACTTGTCTCCTAAAGAGACTTGGGAAATGGCGAAAGACTACATGCGTACGCCGGTCAAAAAAACGCTTTGGTTAAATGCAATCCCTGAGGCGTTTGACACCCCAATGCTGTTGGCGGGGGAGGCGGCCCTGGCAGAGATGAGCCTTCTCGCCAGTCCAAAAGTACCTGGCTTCGCAATGACGACTGCGCAGTTCGAGCACATTCGAGAGCTCGCTCAGTCTGAACACCGCCAAAAAGTGAATACGGCATATGGGGTAGAGATCGGCTTTTGGGGCTCAACCTCAAAGACGGCCATATCGAAATTCGAGACCACGTTTCCCTATTTTGAGGTGCCGCAAAGCCATGCAGCGTGCTGCATCCAGTTTTGGAGCTATGACCCACTGCGCAACAACATGGCTACTGGAACTGTAGACCCATTTTCTCTCTATCTAAGTCTCAAGGATGACCATGATGACCGCGTGCAAATGTGTTTGGATGAAATGATGGAGAACGTGAAATGGTAGTGGGTATCGAACGGTTTCGAGAGTATTTCAAAGACTATCAGGGCAGCTATGTTCTGATTGGCGGAGTGGCAGCATCCATTAGCATGGAGCTTCTGGATGAGCCATTTCGACCCACCAAGGATCTGGATGTCGTACTGGTCGTTGAGGCTCTCAATCGTGAGTTCGTAGGTCAGTTCTGGAAGTTCATCAAGGACGGCGGGTATACCATTCGCCAAAATGGCGACAGTGAAGGGGGCTCCCCGGTTTTCTATCGCTTCCAGAATCCTGAGGACAAATCCTTTCCAGTTCAGATCGAGCTTTTTTCTCGTCTCCCAGATGGCCTGAAGCACGAAGAAGCGGCCCGAATGACCAAAGTCCCGGTAGAGGAGCAAGCCGCAAGCCTTTCTGCGATCATCCTTGATGATGAGTATTACAACTTTCTCCTGGCTGGCGTCGACCACACCCAGGAAGTCAGTCACATCGGGGCTGACAGGCTCGTTCCGCTCAAAGCCCATGCTTGGCTTAACAAGAAGGCGCAGATCGAGAGCGGCGTGCAAGTGGACAGTCGCGATATCAAGAAGCACTTCAAAGATGTGATCTCACTTTCTGTCCTTCTTACAGAAGGAATGACCGAGCTTTCAGAACGAATAGCTCTCGATTTGACGTCATTTCTCAGCCAAGTGCCCGCTGAGCTTGCGTCAAACCCTCAAGGTTACAAAGGGGTGGATGGCGACCGCTTGATCAAGACCATTCAAGAAGCCTTCAGTCTCAATTAATTCATTTTTCACGCACGGTATCGCAAGCGCTGTGGGGCAGCTTCCAGCCCAGCCCAGTGCATGCAAGGCATGCTGAAGACCAGAAAGCCGCGATCATCGCGGCTTTTTTGCGCCTCTCAGAAACCCCGTCGGATGCGAATCTTGAGCTGGTCATGGAACAGCTCGGCATTGCGTCTGTAGGTGCCGTAAAGGGATTCACTGATCGAATCCAGTGTCATTGAGCGCTTGGTCGCCACTTCTTCACGGTAGGCATCAATGAAAAACTCCAGATCCTTGTTGGTGCTGAGCTTTGGCCATTTATCGAGGTACAGCGGCAACTCCGCCGGTTCGGTCTGGAATGAGCAAATCCGCCGGTTGCTGATGGTCGCTTCGCCGATTGCGAACGGCACCCACCACGAGAGCGCAGTCTTGTCAGAGACCACCGCCATCAGATGCGTGCACGCGGTGATGTTGCGGGTGATGACCCCGGTGATGTCATCGGTGGTCTGTGATTCCGGATCCAGCACGTCAAAGTAGGTCTTGATGTTGGCCTGTATCAGACGGCTGCTGATGGCGATCGCGTAGGGTCGATCCACGTGACGATAGCTGATGAATACGGGCATCAGAAATGTCCTTTGAGGGCGAGTTCGCGGTAATAGGCGCCGAGGGCCTGTGCGCCCAGCAGGCGGACCAGATTGTCGTGGGCGTCTGAATAGTTCCACGAGTGGCTGATGAACAAATGATAGGTTTGCATGGCTGTCCCTCGGTATCGCTAATGTGCGAAGAGGGCTTGAATGTATGCAGTTGAATAGCTGGGACAAGGCCTTCACGGTTAAAGAGAAGTGGCCTTCAAACAGGCGTGCTGACGCCCTACAGAAATATCTGATGTTTAAGTCGACGGGGTGTTTTGTAGGTTGTTTTGTAGGTGGTTACGAGCGGCCAGCCGTCCCATTGATGTCGGGGCGGCTGGCGCGTCTGTTTAATAGCTGTTTTCAGGCAAGCTGGCGATGATCGACCGATAACTGTTCATCCGCTGCTGCTGCACGCGGCCATCTTCCAGAGCCTTGAGCAGGGCGCAACCCGGCTCGCGGTCGTGTTTGCAGTCGCGGAAGCGGCAGGTGCCGAGCAGGTCGTTGAACTCGATGAAACCGGCTTCGACGTCGGCGCGGCTGACGTGGCCCAGGCCGAATTCCCGAATGCCCGGGGAGTCGATCAACTCGCCGCCGCCGGGGAAGTGGAACAATCGCGCGGTGGTGGTGGTGTGGGTGCCCTGGCCCGACAGCTCGGACAGTGGGCCGACGCGGGTTTCGACTTCCGGCAGCAAGCTGTTGACCAGCGACGACTTGCCGACGCCGGACTGGCCGACGAACACGCTGATGCGCCCGTCCAACAGTTTTTGAAGTTGCTCCATGCCGTTGCCGTGGTGCGCCGACACTTCCAGCACCGGGTAACCCAGCGTGCGGTAAACCGCCAGCAAGGCATTCAGCGCCGGGGCGTTCTGCTCGTCGATCAGGTCGAATTTGTTCAGCAGCAGCAACGGCCGGATACCCGCGTGTTCGGCGGCGACCAGATAACGGTCGATCAGGTTGGCGTGAGGCTCGGGTAGCGGGGCGAAGACAATGACGATCATGTCGACGTTGGCCGCCACCGGCTTGAGCTGGCCACGGCTGTCCGGGCGGCAGAGCTCGGTGTTACGCGGCAGTTGCGCCACGATCACACCGATGCCCTGGTTGCCGGCACGCCACACGACCTGATCGCCGGTCACCAGCGCCGGCAGGTTGGCGCGCAAGTGGCAGCGGAATACCTGGCCGGCCAATTCGCCATCGAGGGCCTCGACTTCGACCTGCACACCGAAGTGCGCGATCACCAGGCCCGTCTGTTCCGGACCCAGGTCGCCACCTTCGAGTGCCTCGACAGCCGAGGACTCGCGTTTGGCGGCGCGGGCAGCGCGCTCGCCCTGAATCTTTTCGATGCGCCAGTTTTGACGACGATTGAGTTGGCGTTTGGCCATGGGTGTTCCGTATCGAGAATGCAGCGATTAGGTAAAACGGCCGCGAGTTTAGCACGCCCGGGCACCGGCCTAGGCTAAACTGCGAACCATTGCCTAGGAGCCGACACAATGCAAAACCCGCAGAATCTGATCTGGATCGACCTGGAAATGACCGGTCTGAACCCTGATACCGACGTCATCATCGAGATGGCCACTATCGTTACCGACAGTGATTTGAACACTTTGGCCGAAGGCCCGGTAATCGCCATCCATCACAGCGACGAGATCCTCGCCGGCATGGACGAGTGGAATACCCGTCAGCACGGCGGCTCCGGGCTGACCCAACGGGTTCGCGACAGCCGCATCAGCATGGCCGAAGCGGAAGCCGAGACCATCGCCTTCCTGGAGAAATGGGTGCCGAAGGGCAAGTCGCCGATCTGTGGCAACAGCATCTGCCAGGACCGTCGCTTCCTTTATACCCACATGAAGTCGCTGGAAAGCTATTTCCACTATCGCAACCTCGATGTGTCGACCCTCAAAGAGTTGGCCGCGCGCTGGGCGCCGGACGTACGCGACAGCTTCAAAAAGGGCAGCACCCACCTGGCCCTGGACGACATCCGCGAATCGATCGCCGAGCTGCAGCACTACCGCAAGAACTTCATCAAGTTCTGATTGGGCGGCGATCCGACTTGCTCGCGAAGAAGGCGACACGGTCTATCTGTGTGGTGCCCCCTTTTGGTGCCCTGACGATCTGAGTAGACTGCGCGCCTTCTCGTAAGGACCGCCACCATGTTGCTGATGCTCTACCTGATCGCCATTACTGCCGAGGCCATGACTGGCGCCCTGTCTGCGGGTCGTCGCGGCATGGACTGGTTTGGCGTGGTGCTGATTGCGTGTGTCACGGCGCTGGGCGGCGGTTCGGTGCGCGACGTGTTGCTCGGCCATTACCCGCTGACCTGGGTCAAACACCCGGAATACCTGGTGCTGACGTCGATCGCAGCAATGTTCACCGTCTTCGCGGCACGCTGGATGCGTCATCTGCGCTCGCTGTTTCTGGTGCTCGACGCCGTGGGCCTGGTGGCGTTCACCCTGATCGGCTGCATGACCGCTCTGGAAATGGGCCACGGCATGCTGGTGGCCTCGGTCAGCGGCGTAATCACCGGGGTGTTTGGCGGCATCCTGCGGGACATCTTCTGCAACGACATCCCGCTGATCTTCCGCCGCGAACTCTATGCCAGCGTCTCGTTTGCCGCGGCATGGTGCTATTTATTCTGTGTCTACCTGCAATTGCCGGGTGAGCAGGCGATCCTGATTACCCTGTTCGGCGGCTTCCTGCTGCGCTTGCTGGCGATCCGTTTCCACTGGGAAATGCCCAAGTTCGTTTATAACGACGAAGCCTGACCGATACACGGTCCCTGTAGCAGCTGCCGAAGGCTGCGTCCGGCTGCGAAGCAGTCGTAGATGTTCAGATCCGCCGCGAGTCCTGCGGCCTCGAACGCAGCCTTCGGCAGCTGCTACAGGAGGCCGTGTTGTTTCAGCGCCCATTCGACGTGTTCGCGCACCAGTTCCGACGGATAGTCCCGCCGGGCCTTCAGCGCTTCGAGCACCGGAATGCTCGACGGCGCATTGCCCAAGCCGACCGCCAGATTGCGCAACCAGCGCTCGTAACCGGCCCGACGCAACGGTGAACCTTCGGTGCTGCTGAGGAATTTTTCTTCGTCCCACATGAACAGTTCGGCCAGTTCGGCGTTGTCCAGGTTGTGCCGGGGTTTGAAGTCACTTTCCCCGGAAGGCCGGGCGAAGCGGTTCCACGGGCAGACGATCTGGCAGTCATCGCAACCGAACACCCGATTGCCGATCAGCGGTCGTAAATCTTCAGGGATCGCGCTTTTCAGTTCGATGGTCAGGTACGAAATACAGCGCCGGGCGTCCAGCACATAGGGGCCGACGAAGGCGTTGGTCGGGCAGATATCCAGGCAGGCCGTGCAGCGACCGCAGTGCTCGGTGGCATGGGGCGGGTCCACTGGCAGCGGCAGGTCGACGAATAGTTCGCTGAGGAAGAAGTAACTGCCGGCCTTGCGATTCAAGACCAGCGTGTTTTTGCCGATCCAGCCCAGGCCAGCCTGTTCGGCGATGGCCTTTTCCAGCACCGGGGCGCTGTCGACAAAGGCGCGGTAGCCGAACGGGCCGATCACTGCCTGGATTTTTTCTGCCAGTTGTTGCACGCGTTTACGAATTAATTTGTGGTAGTCGCGGCCCAAGGCATAACGCGAGACGTAGGCTTTTTCCGGTTGGGCCAGCCGTTGCGCCATGTGCGTGTCGCCCGGCAGGTAGTCCATGCGCAGGGAAACCACGCGCAGGGTGCCCGGCACCAGTTCTTCCGGGTGCGAGCGTTTGCTGCCGTGGGCGCCCATGTAGTCCATTTCGCCGTGGTAGCCGGCGGCGAGCCAGCGCTCCAGGTGCTGCTCATGCTCGGCCAGGTCGAGGCCGCTGATGCCGACTTGCTGAAAGCCCAGCTCGCGGCCCCAGTCCTTGATGGATTGGGCGAGGGCGGGCAGGTCTGTGGTAATAGCGGGCATGAGGCGAGAGAAACCGGAGCTGAGATGCGTATAATTCTGCCAGACATCGGAGCCTGAAGACGCATGCCGCACACTAAAGATGAATTACCCGACGCGCTGTATAGCACCGCGCAAGTCCGAGGGCTCGATGCGAGCCTGATCGCGGCCGGTACACCGGGCTTCGAATTGATGCAGCGTGCAGCGCGGGCGACCTGGCGTGCGCTGGTCCGCCATTGGCCGACCGGGCACGAATTGAGCGTGGTGGCCGGCCACGGCAATAACGCGGGCGACGGTTACCTGGTGGCCGTGCTGGCCCGACGTGCCGGCTGGCATGTGCGGGTGCTGGCCGCCGGCGACCCTGGGCGTTTGCAGGGTGATGCCGCGTCGGCGCATGCCGAGGCGGTGGCCGAAGGCGTGGCCATTCAAGGCTGGAGCCCGCACTCCGAATTACGCGGTATTGTGCTGGATGCCTTGCTCGGCACCGGCCTGACCGGTGAAGTGCGCGAGCCGTACGCCAGCGTCATCGCCGCGATCAACGCCAGTGGGCTACCGGTTGCGGCGGTGGATATCCCCTCGGGGCTGTGCGCCGATACGGGGCGCCAGCTCGGCACTGCGGTTCGAGCTGAGCTGACGGTGACGTTCATCGGTTTGAAACTGGGTCTGTTCACCGGTGACGCGGCGGATGTGGTGGGCGATTTGGTATTCAACGATCTGCACGTCGCCCCCGAGACATTTATTGGGGCCGAGATCAGTGCACGTCGTCTGAGCGCCGGTAATGTGCCGCGTCTGGCAGGTCGAATGCCAACCGCCCACAAAGGCAAATTCGGCCATGCACTGCTCATCGGCGGTGATCGCGGTTTTGGCGGTGCCATCCTGCTGAGCGCGCAAAGTGCCCTGCGCAGCGGTGCCGGCATGGTGTCCGTGGCTACGCGCAGCGAGCATGTTCCAGCCGCCCTGGCGCGTTTGCCGGAAGCGATGGTGCTCGGTACTTCGTCGGCCAATCAATTGATGGGGCTGCTTGAGAAGGCCACCGTGCTGGTCGTCGGCCCCGGGCTGGGGCAGGCCGCCTGGGGGCGCAGTCTGTTGTCGGCCGCGGCCAATGCGCCACGGCCGCAAGTCTGGGACGCCGATGCGTTGAACCTGTTGGCCGAAGGTGGCGTGAGCTTGCCCACGGGTAGTGTTATCACGCCGCATCCGGGCGAAGCAGCGCGATTGTTGGGGATCTCGACGGTCGACGTTCAGGCTGATCGTCCGGCCGCCGCTCATGCATTGAGCAAAAAATATACAGCGGTGGTGGTGCTCAAGGGCGCTGGCAGTCTGATCGCCAGTCCCGATGGGCGTCTGGCGCTGTGTCATCAGGGGCATCCGGCCATGGCATCGGCCGGCTTGGGCGATGTGCTGGCCGGTCTGGTCGGCGCCTTGCTCGCACAAAGCATGGACGCGTATGACGCGGCCTGCCTGGCAGTCTGGCTGCACGCCAATGCCGGCGAACAACAAGGTAAATTCGGCCGCGGGCTGGCGGCCAGTGATCTGATTCCAGCCATTCGTCAGTTGTTGGAGGAGCAAGCACCGTGTCTGAAGTAACCCTGTACCTGGCCGACGAGCAGGCCATGAGCGACTTTGGCGCACGTATCGCCAAAACCACCCAAGGGCACGGTCTGATTTTTCTTGAAGGGGATCTGGGCGCGGGGAAAACCACGCTGTCCCGGGGCATCATCCGTGGCCTGGGGCATACCGGCGCGGTAAAAAGTCCAACCTTTACCCTGGTCGAGCCTTACGAGATCGGCGCCGTCCGCGCCTTCCATTTCGACTTATATCGATTGGTCGACCCCGAGGAGCTGGAGTACCTCGGCATCCGCGACTATTTCGATGACGACGCATTATGTCTTATTGAATGGCCCCAGAAGGGTGCAGGCTTTTTGCCAAAGCCCGACCTGACCATTACCATTAGCCCGCATGACAGCGGACGTTCGCTGAAAATTTTGTCCCAGGGCTCGCGCGGCGAGGACTGGTGTGCCGTTTTGGCATTGGAATTCAATTAAATGATGGGGTTAGGTATGCGCTTTCGCGCGTTGGTTGCTGCCGTAGGATTGTTGTTTCTGGCGGTGACCGTCGACGCTGTGGCCGAGACGAAGGTCAACAGTGTTCGCCTGTGGCGGGCGCCGGACAACACGCGGCTGGTGTTCGACCTGACGGGGCCTGTGCAGCACAGCGTCTTTACCCTGACCGCACCCGATCGGCTGGTGATCGACATCAATGGCGCGACGCTCGGGTCGCCACTGAACGTCTCCACCGCCAACACACCGATCACGGCGATGCGCTCGGCTCAGCGTACGCCGACCGATTTGCGGGTGGTCATCGACCTGAAAAAAGCCGTCACGCCGAAAAGCTTTACCCTGGCGCCGAACGCCCAGTACGGCAATCGTCTGGTGGTCGACCTGTTCGATAACGCGGCCGACGCCGCGCCACCGCCTGCGCCGACGCCGTCCGTGGCTACGGTGCCCGCCGTGCCCGTCACGCCGCCATCCGAGCCTTCGATCAAACTGCCACCTGCACCAGCCGGCAAGCGCGACATCATTGTGGTGATCGACGCCGGCCACGGCGGCGAAGACCCGGGCGCCTCGGGCTCTCGCGGTCAGCGTGAAAAAGACGTGGTGCTGGCCATCGCCCGTGAGCTGCAGCGTCAGGTCAATGGCATGAAAGGTTTCCGTGCTGAGCTGACCCGTACCGGCGACTACTTCATTCCGTTGCGCGGCCGTACCGAAATCGCTCGCAAGAAAGGCGCCGATCTATTCGTTTCGATCCACGCCGACGCCGCGCCTTCAGCCGCTGCGTTCGGTGCGTCGGTGTTTGCCCTGTCTGACCGCGGCGCTACGTCGGAGACCGCCCGTTGGCTGGCCGACAGCGAAAACCGTTCCGACTTGATCGGCGGTGCCGGCAACGTCAGCCTCGACGACAAGGACCGCATGTTGGCCGGCGTGCTGCTCGACCTGTCGATGACCGCTTCCCTAACTTCCAGCCTGAACGTTGGCCAGAAAGTCTTGAGCAACATCGGTCGTGTCACGCCGCTGCACAAACAACGTGTTGAGCAAGCCGGGTTCATGGTGCTGAAGTCGCCGGACATCCCATCGATCCTGGTGGAAACCGGCTTCATCTCCAACGCCAACGAAGCCTCGAAACTCGCGGCATCGAGCCACCAGCAGGCGCTGGCGCGCTCCATCAGCAGCGGCGTGCGGCAGTTCTTCCAGCAGAACCCGCCGCCGGGCACCTACATTGCCTGGCTGCGCGATTCCGGCAAGATCGCCCAAGGCCCGCGTGACCATCGCGTGAGTCCCGGTGAAACCCTGGCGATGATCGCCGTGCGTTATCAGGTGTCTGCGGCCACCTTGCGCAGTGCCAACAACTTGCAAAGTGACGAGCTGAAGATTGGTCAGACGTTGACCATTCCCGGCACTGAACTGGCGGCCAAAGAATGAATCAGGTGCTGACCAATACGGCGCGTATCGAGCTACTCAGCCCGCGGCTGGCGAACCAGATTGCCGCCGGTGAAGTGGTTGAGCGCCCGGCCTCGGTAATCAAGGAGTTGTTGGAAAACAGCCTCGACTCCGGCGCCAGGCGCATCGATGTCGATGTGGAGCAGGGCGGCGTCAAGCTGCTGCGGGTGCGTGACGACGGCAGCGGCATTTCTGCCGATGACCTGCCTTTGGCCCTGGCCCGTCACGCCACCAGCAAGATTCGCAACCTGGAAGACCTCGAACAGGTCATGAGCCTGGGGTTTCGTGGTGAGGCGCTGGCATCCATCAGTTCTGTGGCGCGGCTGACCCTGACTTCCCGCACTCGCGATGCCGATCAGGCCTGGCAAGTGGAAACCGAAGGTCGGGACATGGCGCCTCGGGTGCAACCGGCGGCCCATCCGGTGGGCACTTCGGTGGAAGTGCGTGATTTGTTCTTCAATACCCCGGCGCGGCGCAAGTTTCTCAAGACCGAAAAAACCGAATTCGATCACCTGCAAGAAGTGATCAAGCGTCTGGCGTTGGCGCGCTTCGATGTGGCGTTCCATCTGCGCCATAACGGCAAAACCATCCTCAGCCTGCACGAAGCCCATGATGACGCGGCCCGCGCCCGGCGTGTGGCGGCGATCTGCGGGGCGGGTTTTCTGGAGCAGGCGCTGCCGATCGAAATCGAGCGCAATGGCCTGCACTTGTGGGGCTGGGTCGGGTTGCCGACCTTCAACCGCAGCCAGGCGGACTTGCAGTATTTCTTTGTGAATGGCCGTGCCGTGCGCGACAAGCTGGTGGCGCATGCGGTGCGTCAGGCTTATCGCGACGTGCTGTTCAACGGTCGGCACCCGACGTTCGTGCTGTTTTTCGAAGTCGATCCGGCGGGCGTCGACGTCAACGTGCACCCGACCAAGCACGAAGTGCGCTTCCGTGACGGGCGCATGGTTCACGACTTCCTTTACGGCACCTTGCACCGCGCCTTGGGCGATGTGCGGCCGGAAGACCAGTTGGCCGCGCCTGTCGCGACGGCCATGGTCCGGCCGACCGGTATCGAAGCCGGCGAGTTCGGCCCTCAAGGCGAGATGCGTCTGGCGGCCAACGCGTTGCTGGAACAGCCTCAGGCCCAGCCGTCCTTCAATACTTCGGCGGGCTCTGGCGCCGGTGCCGGTTATCAGTATCAATACACGCCGCGGCCTCAGTCCGGCGTGCCCGTCGCCGAGGCCCAGGCGGCCTATCGCGAGTTTTTCGCGCCGTTGCCCGAGGCCAATGCGGTCGCGCTGCCGGCCGGGCAGGACGACATCCCGCCGTTGGGCTATGCATTGGCGCAGCTCAAGGGCATCTACATTCTTTCGGAAAACGCCCAAGGCCTGGTGCTGGTAGACATGCACGCCGCCCATGAGCGGATCATGTACGAACGCCTGAAAGTCGCCATGGCCAGCGAAGGCCTGAGCGGTCAGCCGTTGCTGGTGCCGGAATCCCTGGCGGTCAGCCAGCGCGAAGCCGATTGCGCCGAAGAAAACGTCGCCTGGTTCCAGCGGTTGGGTTTTGAATTGCAGCGCCTTGGCCCGGAAACCCTGGCCATCCGGCAAATCCCCGCGTTGCTGAAACAGGCCGAGGCCAACCGACTGGTTAGCGATGTGCTGGCGGATTTGATGGAATACGGCACCAGCGACCGGATTCAGGCGCACCTGAATGAACTGCTCGGCACCATGGCCTGCCACGGCGCGATTCGCGCGAATCGGCGCCTGGCCTTGCCGGAAATGAACGGCCTGCTGCGGGACATGGAAAACACCGAACGCAGCGGTCAATGCAACCATGGCCGACCGACCTGGACCCAACTGGGCCTGGACGATCTGGACAAACTGTTCTTGCGCGGTCGTTGATGAGCCAGTTCCCTCCCGCGATTTTCCTGATGGGGCCGACGGCCGCCGGCAAGACCGACCTGGCCATCGAACTCACCAAAGTCCTGCCTTGCGAGCTGATCAGTGTCGATTCGGCGCTGGTTTATCGCGGCATGGACATCGGCACCGCCAAACCCTCCAAAGAGATCCTGGCCGAATTCCCGCACCGGCTGATCGATATTCTCGACCCGGCCGAGAGTTATTCCGCCGCGGATTTCCGTCGCGATGCGTTGCAAGCCATGGGCGAGATCACCGCGCGGGGCAATATTCCGCTGCTGGTGGGCGGCACAATGCTCTATTACAAGGCTTTGCTCGAAGGTCTGGCGGACATGCCGGCGGCCGATGCGGACGTTCGCGCACAAATTGAAGAAGAGGCTGCACGCCTTGGCTGGCAAGCCCTGCACGATCAATTGGCGGTGATTGATCCGCAATCCGCGGCGCGTATTCACCCGAACGATCCGCAGCGCCTCAGTCGCGCGCTGGAAGTTTATCGCGTCAGTGGTCAGAGCATGACCGAGCTACGCTTGCGACAATCTGCGCAAAGTACTGAAGCAGCCGCTTCGGGACTGCAACAATTGCCCTATACTGTCGCGAACTTGGTCATCGCTCCGGCAAATCGCCAGGTACTGCACGAGCGTATTAAACAAAGATTCACAAATATGTTGGAACAGGGATTCATAGACGAGGTCGTAGCCCTGCGAGATAGAGGTGACCTGCATTCCGGGATGCCGTCTATACGTGCTGTAGGCTATCGACAAGTCTGGGATTACCTGGATGGCAAGCTGACGCAAGCCGAGATGCAGGAGCGTGGAATCATTGCCACGCGCCAATTGGCGAAGCGCCAGTTCACCTGGCTGCGCAGTTGGGCTGATTTACACTGGTTGGACAGCCTCGATTGCGACAATCTGCCGCGCGCCTTGAAATACCTCGGGACCATCTCCATATTGAGCTGAGTCCTTGCAATTGCCGTCTATCCTTGGGGGTGTGACGGCCCAAGCCATCTGTTTACCTATTTTTTTATATTGAATCCTTAAAGGAGTGCGGCACATGTCAAAAGGGCATTCGCTACAAGACCCTTACTTGAATACTTTACGTAAAGAGAAAGTGGGGGTTTCCATCTACCTGGTCAACGGGATCAAACTGCAAGGCACGATCGAGTCTTTCGACCAATTCGTTATCCTGCTGAAAAACACCGTCAGCCAGATGGTTTACAAACACGCTATCTCTACAGTGGTGCCGGTTCGTCCAATTCGTCTGCCTAGCGCAACCGAATCCGAAGCAGGCGACGCTGAGCCAGGTAACGCCTGATAGGAGTCTCCTTTGTTCTTTGAGCGCCACGGTGGTGGTGAGCGGGCAATTCTCGTTCACTTGGATGGTCAGGACCCTGAGGCGCGCGAAGATCCGCAGGAGTTTCAGGAGTTGGCAATTTCGGCTGGTGCCGAGACCGTCGCGTTTTTTAACGTGCCGCGTCATCGGCCAACCGCCAAAACCCTGATCAGCAGCGGCAAGGTCGAAGAGTTACGCGACCTGGTCAAAGCCGAACAGGTCGATCTGGTGATTTTCAATCACATCCTCACGCCCAGTCAGGAACGTAACCTCGAACGTATTTTCGAGTGTCGCGTGATCGATCGCACGGGTCTGATTCTCGATATCTTCGCCCAACGCGCCCGCACCCATGAAGGCAAGCTCCAGGTCGAACTGGCCCAGCTTGAGTACATGAGTACGCGACTGGTTCGCGGCTGGACTCACCTTGAGCGGCAGAAGGGCGGTATCGGTCTGCGCGGGCCGGGTGAAACCCAGCTGGAAACCGACCGGCGCCTGTTGCGGATTCGTCTGCGTCAGATCAAGGGGCGCCTGGAAAAGGTCCGCAGCCAGCGCGAGCAGTCTCGTCGCGGGCGCAAACGCGCTGACATCCCGACGGTTTCACTGGTGGGTTATACCAACGCCGGCAAATCGACGCTGTTCAACTCGGTCACCGATTCCGACGTCTTTGCCGCCAACCAGCTATTCGCGACCCTTGACCCGACCTTGCGCCGACTCGAGCTCGAGGACCTCGGGCCGATCGTGCTGGCCGACACCGTGGGCTTCATTCGTCACCTGCCGCACAAACTGGTCGAGGCATTTCGAGCTACGCTCGAAGAGTCGAGCAACTCCGACCTGCTGCTGCACGTGATCGATGCGCACGAGCCTGATCGTATGGCCCAGATCGAACAGGTCATGGTGGTGCTCGGGGAGATCGGGGCACAAGACTTGCCGATCCTTGAGGTATACAACAAACTCGATTTGCTCGAGGGGGTTGAGCCGCAGATCCAGCGCGATGCCGATGGCAAGCCGCAGCGGGTCTGGTTGTCGGCCAAGGACGGTACCGGCCTGGACTTGCTCAAGCAGGCAGTGGCGGAACTGTTGGGCAGCGATTTGTTTGTTGGCACCTTGCGCTTGCCGCAACGTTTTGCTCGACTGCGTGCGCAGTTTTTCGAACTCGGTGCAGTGCAAAAAGAAGAACACGACGAAGAAGGCATCAGCCTGCTGGCCGTTCGCTTGCCACGGATCGAATTGAATCGACTCGTGAGCCGCGAAGGTCTGCAACCGATGGAATTCATCGAGCAACACACTTTGCAATAAAAGCCTGAGAAAGCGGTTGTGCCGCGGTGACAGGCATTCTGTAGCATTGGTCGGCGCGCCGTGGGTGCGTCTTTGCTTTATCAGATGGAGAGCGCTATGGCTTGGAATGAGCCGGGTGGCAACTCGAATAATCAGGATCCTTGGGGTGGCAAGCGCCGCAATAACGGCGACCGCAAGGGACCACCGGATCTCGACGAGGCCTTCCGAAAGCTGCAGGAAAGCCTGAACGGGTTGTTCGGTGGTGGCAAGAAACGCGGTGACGAGGGCGGTGGTCCGGGCAAGAGTGGCGGCTTTGGCGGCCTGCTCGGCATCGGTCTGACCGTGCTGGCAGCCGTGTGGCTGTACAGCGCTGTCTACGTGGTCGACGAGCAGGAGCAGGCCGTGGTGCTGCGCTTCGGCAAATACTATGAAACCGTCGGCCCGGGCCTGAACATCTATTTCCCGCCGATCGATCGCAAGTACCTGGAAAACGTCACGCGTGAGCGTGCCTATACCAAGCAGGGTCAAATGCTGACTGAAGACGAAAACATCGTCGAAGTGCCGCTGACCGTGCAGTACAAGATCAGCAACCTGCAGGACTTCGTGCTGAACGTCGATCAGCCGGAAACCAGCCTGCAGCATGCGACCGACAGTGCCTTGCGCCACGTGGTGGGTTCTACCGCCATGGACCAGGTGCTGACCGAAGGTCGTGAATTGATGGCCAGCGAAATCAAGGAACGTCTGCAACGTTTCCTCGATACCTATCGCACCGGCATCACCGTCACTCAGGTCAACGTACAGAGCGCAGCTGCACCGCGTGAAGTCCAGGAAGCCTTCGATGACGTGATCCGCGCCCGTGAAGACGAGCAGCGTTCGCGCAACCAGGCTGAAACCTATGCCAACGGCGTCGTGCCGGAAGCCCGTGGTCAGGCCCAGCGTATCCTCGAGGATGCCAACGGTTACCGCGACGAGACCGTCTCCCGCGCCAAGGGTGAGGCCGACCGCTTCACCAAGCTGGTGGCCGAATACCGCAAGGCGCCTGAAGTTACCCGTCAGCGTCTGTACCTGGACACCATGCAGGAAATCTTCAGCAACACCAGCAAGGTTCTCGTGACCGGCAACAAGGAAGGCCAGAACAATCTTCTGTACTTGCCGCTGGACAAGATGATCGACAGTGGTCGCAGCTCCGGTGCCTCAGTGACCGGCGCGGCAGCCAGCAGCAATGAAGTGAATGTGCGTGCGGCAGCTGATCTGCAGCAACAGCAGGCACGTACCAGGGAGAGTCGCTGATGAGCAATAAATCGCTGATCGCCCTTATTGTCGGCGTCGTCGTGGCGATCGTTGCCTGGAACTGCTTCTACATCGTGGCTCAGACCGAGCGCGCGGTGTTGCTGCAGTTCGGTCGCGTGGTCCAGGCCGATGTTCAGCCGGGCCTGCATGTGAAAGTGCCTTACGTTAACAAGGTGCGCATATTCGATGCGCGCCTGATGACGCTGGATGCACCGACACAGCGTTTCCTGACGCTGGAAAAGAAAGCCGTGATGGTCGATGCCTACGCCAAGTGGCGCGTGAAAGATGCCGAGCGCTTCTACACCGCGACTTCCGGCCTCAAGCAGATTGCCGACGAGCGTCTTTCCCGTCGTCTGGAATCGGGCCTGCGTGACCAGTTCGGTAAACGCACCCTGCACGAAGTGGTGTCCGGTGAGCGTGATGCGCTGATGGCAGACATCACCGCTTCGCTGAACAAGATGGCAGAAAAAGAGCTGGGCATTGAAGTCGTCGATGTGCGGGTCAAAGCCATCGACCTGCCGAAGGAAGTGAACCGCAGCGTGTTCGAACGTATGAGCACCGAGCGTGAGCGTGAAGCCCGCGAGCACCGCGCCAAGGGTAACGAGCTGGCCGAAGGCATCCGTGCCGACGCCGACCGTCAACGCCGCGTGCTGCTGGCTGAAGCTTATCGTGAATCCGAAGAGGTTCGCGGTGACGGTGACGCCCAGGCTGCTGCGATCTACTCCAAGGCATACGGCCAGGATCAGGAGTTCTACGCGTTCTACCGTAGCCTGCGTGCCTACCGTGAAAGCTTCGCGAACAAATCCGACGTCATGGTCCTGGACCCGAGCAGTGACTTCTTCCGTTACCTGGAAAAAGCCAAGCCTTGATACGACGTTGACCTGAATCATCCCCCGCCTGGCGGCTAAAGCCTCGGGCGGGGTGATCCTTTGGGAAAACGTGTGTATGATGCGGCAGCCGGGAAATTCCCGGCTTTTTTGCGTCTGCACGTTTGATTGCTGTTTTTATGCAGGTGCCCGAGTTGAATGACTCGACAGGTTTTTCGAGGAAAGTGGTTGGCGAAGCCGGTTTCAGGCTTTTCGCCACGTTGTTCATGCGCGGGGTTTATGCACATGAGCCGATCATTTTCTGCTTCACTCAAGGCTCGCCCAAAGGCTTGCTGCCCGGATCATAGGGGAATGGCGTAATGGCAACGGTAGACCGCTGGCTGCTGCCAGATGGCATCGAAGAAGTACTGCCACCGGAGGCTGCGCGCATTGAAGTTGCGCGTCGCCAGGTGTTGGATCTGTTCCAGAGCTGGGGTTACGAGTTTGTCGTGACTCCCCATATCGAGTACCTGGAATCCCTGCTGACCGGCGCAGGCCAGGACCTCGATCTGCGCACCTTCAAGGTCATCGACCCGCAGTCGGGCCGGCAGATGGGTTTCCGTGCCGACATCACGCCGCAAGTGGCGCGCATCGATGCGCACACCCTGCGTCGCGAAGGCCCGAGCCGTCTGTGCTATGCCGGTAGCGTGCTGCATGCTCAGCCACGTGCGTTGTCGTCCTCGCGCAGCCCGATTCAACTGGGCGCCGAGTTGTACGGCGATGCCAGCCCGAGCAGCGACGTAGAAGTCATCAGCCTGATGCTGGCCATGCTGCAGCTGGCCGATGTGCCGGATGTGCACATGGACCTCGGGCATGTCGGCATCTACCGCGGCCTGGCCCGCGCCGCCGGTTTGTCCGGCGAAGTCGAACAACAGTTGTTCGATGCATTGCAACGTAAAGCCATCGACGAGGTCATTACCTTGACCGAAGGCCTGCCTGCCGATCTGTCTGGCATGCTGCGAGCGCTGGTCGACCTGTGTGGTGGTCGTGAAGTGTTGAGCGCTGCCCGCGAGCGTCTGGCCAATGCGCCGGCGCCTGTTCTGGCGGCCCTGGACGATTTGCTGGCGATTGCCGAGCGTCTGTCCACGCGTTTCCCGGAGTTACCGCTGTACTTCGACCTGGGCGAATTGCGCGGCTACCACTACCACACCGGTGTGGTGTTCGCCGTGTTCGTGCCAGGTGTTGGCCAGTCCATCGCTCAGGGCGGTCGTTACGACGACATCGGTGCCGACTTCGGTCGCGCCCGTCCGGCGACAGGCTTCTCCACCGATTTGAAAACCCTGGTGACCCTGGGGCGTGCTGAGATCGAGCTACCGTCTGGCGGTATCTGGATGCCTGACAGTACGGATGCAGCACTCTGGCAGCAGGTTTGCCAGTTGCGCAGTGAGGGTCAGCGTGTCGTTCAGGCATTGCCTGGGCAACCTTTGGCCGCCGCCCGTGAAGCGGACTGCGACCGGCAATTGATTCAGCAGAACGGGCTTTGGCAAGTATCGCCACTGGCTTCTTGAGTTTTCCTGCCGGCCGCCGCCGGCACCAAGTTTGCGCGAATGAGGACAAGTGTTATGGGTAAGAATGTCGTAGTCCTGGGCACCCAATGGGGTGATGAGGGCAAAGGCAAGATCGTTGATCTGCTGACCGAACATGCTGCCGCCGTAGTGCGCTACCAAGGTGGCCACAACGCTGGTCACACCCTGGTGATCGACGGCGAAAAAACCGTCTTGCACCTGATCCCGTCTGGCGTGCTGCGCGAAGGCGTGCAGTGCCTGATCGGTAACGGCGTGGTGGTTGCACCCGACGCCCTGCTGCGGGAAATCAACAAGCTGGAAGAGAAAGGCGTTCCGGTGCGTGAGCGCCTGCGTATCAGCCCGTCCTGCCCGCTGATCCTGTCCTACCACGTAGCGCTGGACCAGGCCCGTGAAAAGGCCCGTGGCGAGCTGAAGATCGGCACCACCGGTCGCGGCATCGGCCCGGCTTACGAAGACAAGGTTGCCCGTCGCGGTCTGCGCATCGGTGACCTGTTCCACCGTGAGCGTTTCGCCGCCAAGCTGGGCGAGTTGCTGGATTACCACAACTTCGTACTGGTCAATTACTACAAAGAGCCAGCGATCGACTTCCAGAAGACACTCGACGAGTGCATGGAATACGCCGAGCTGCTCAAGCCGATGATGCTCGACGTCACCGCGGAGCTGCACAACCTGCGTCGCGCTGGCAAGGACATCATGTTCGAAGGCGCCCAAGGCTCCCTGCTGGACATCGACCACGGCACCTACCCGTACGTCACCAGTTCCAACACTACCGCTGGCGGCATCGCCACCGGTTCGGGTGTTGGTCCGATGTTCCTGGATTACATCCTCGGCATCACCAAGGCCTACACCACGCGCGTCGGTTCCGGTCCGTTCCCGACTGAGCTGTTCGACGACGTCGGTGCGTTCCTGGCCAAGCGTGGTCACGAGTTCGGTGCCACCACCGGCCGTGCCCGTCGTTGCGGTTGGTTCGATGCCGTGATCCTGCGTCGCGCCATTGATGTGAACAGCATCTCGGGCCTGTGCCTGACCAAGCTGGACGTGTTGGACGGCCTCGAAACCATCAACATCTGCGTGGGCTACCAGAACCAGGATGGTGCAGTGATCGACGCACCGACCGACGCTGACAGCTACATTGGCCTGGAGCCGGTGTACGAGCAGATGCCGGGCTGGAGCGAATCGACCCTGGGTGCCAAGACCCTGGAAGAGCTGCCTCAAGCCGCGCGCAACTACATCAAGCGCATCGAAGAGTTGGTCGGCGCGCCGATCGACATTATTTCGACGGGCCCGGACCGCAACGAAACCATCGTTCTGCGTCACCCGTTCGCTTAATAAGTCGTTGATGTAAAACACAAAGGCCCCTTAATCGGGGCCTTTGTCGTTTATGCCTGTTGGACGGCATGACCTTTGCTGTGAATATCGCCTTCAGAATGCCATCAATTTAATGGCGTTAAAGTAGAGGGATTTCCTGTGTCGGCCGTTCTCTCACTGTTACAAAGCCGTTTGTTGCGGCCCGTGTTCGTTACCCTTGGTATCGCCCTTTTGGTGCAGGTTTTGGTGGCTGTCGCTCTGACCCGGAGCACGGTGACTGCACTGGAAGCTGATCTGGGCGTGCGCCTGAGCGCCGATGGCCAAAAGCTCTCCGGTGAGCTTGAGCAAGCCGGGCGTGAAGTCACGTCGAGCCTGGATAACCTGTCCAGCAGTACCCGTCAGCGCCTGACTGCCGGGCTGTCTTCGCGTCTGAAAGACGAGCAGGCTCAACTGCGTACGACGCTGGAGAAGGACCTGAAGGAATCGGCCAACGACATGGCGCAACTTCTGGCCTCGGTCGCACCCCGCGCCATGTGGGACAGCGACATTCCCACCCTGTCTGAATTCGCTCGCCGCGCCCAGCGCAATCCCAACGTGCTGTTCGTGGTCTATGACGACGCCACGGGCCAGCACCTGACGCGCTACCTCAACCGGGAGAACCCGATCAACAAGATGCTTCTGGAGAAAGGCCAGGGCGAGCGGGCGCTGGACAAGGTGCTGGATGCAGCGAAGAGCGATCCGTCGGTCTACTACCTCGAAGCCTCGATCAGTCCCAATGGCGTGGAAATCGGCAAGGTCTTGATGGGGGTCTCAACGGCCTCCGTGGAAACCGATCTGGCGGCGCTGGACAAGCGCTTCTCGGCGCTGATCGCCAGCAGCGATCAATTGGTGGGTGACAGCCTCAAAGGCGCGGCGGCCGACAGCGCAACGGCGATGCGCGGGCGTCTGCAGTCGGCGCAGTCCACTGCTTCTGAAATGAAAGCCAACACCACGGGCGCCGTGCAGGAAGCCGCGGGAGCTTTGCGCTGGCGCATCGGCATGGGGCTGGCGGTGGTGGGTTTCGGTGTGCTGCTGTTACTGGCGGTAGTGCTGGGACGTCGAGTGGTCAATCGCCTGAAAATGCTCATTGTCGCGATGGATGACCTGGCAGCGGGTGAGGGCGATCTGACCAAGCGCGTGCAGATCAACAGCCAGGATGAGATCGGCGACATGGCCTCGGCGGTCAATCGCTTTGTGGATAAGTTGCAGCCAATCGTGCGTGAGGCGGGCGATGTGGCCCAGCGTACCGGCGTGGAAATCGGCGCCATGACCCTGCGTAATGCCGGTGCCGATGCGGCGGCTGGCATGCAGCGCGATGAAGTGGCCGAAAGCCTGCGCGCGTTGTCGCAAATGGCTGACGAGGCTCAGTCTGAAAGCCACGCCATGCAGGCCGCTTTGCAGCAGGTGGTGGGCATTCGTCAGGCCACGGATGAGAACACCCGGACTTCGGCGAAAGTCGGCAGCTTGATCGAGGCATTGGCTGGACAAGTCGACACCGGCGCGAAAGTCATCGAGCGCCTGGCGCAACAGAGTGAGCAGATTGAAGTGGTTCTGACGGTGATTCACGGGATCGCCGAACAAACCAACTTGCTGGCGCTGAACGCGGCCATTGAGGCAGCGCGTGCCGGCGAGACCGGTCGCGGGTTTGCCGTGGTGGCGGACGAGGTGCGGGCGCTGGCGAGCAAGACGCAGAGCTCCACCGGCGATATTCAGGCGCACATCGTTGCGCTGCAGCAGGGCGCGCGTGAGGCTGTTGCGGCAATCGGGCAGGCTGGGCGTCAGGCCAGTGAGGGTTTGCTGGTGTTGCGCGACAGTGCGCGGTTGCAGCAATCGGTGCAGGCGTCGGTCGAGCAGGTGCATGCGGCGATCGGTCTGGCGACCCAGGCCGCGGCGCATCAGGCGCAAGGTGCGCAGGCTGTGCGTGGGCGGGTTGAGACTATTCATGCTCAAGCTGAGAAAGCAGCTCAGGCAGTGGTGGAGACCACGGCCAGTGGCAAGGTGCTGGATGGGTTGGCGGCGCAGTTGAAGGCGAGCCTGGGGCAGTTCAGGGCGTAATGTGTTGTAAGAGCTGACGCCATCGCGGGCTTGCTCGCGATGGCGGTCTCAGCGACTCAAATACATCCGCGTCGTCAGCAGGTACACCGGCAACCCCGATACTAATATCAACAACGCCGCATAAGGCGCCGCCGCCGCAAACTCCACATTCGCGGTATGCGCCCAGACTTCCGTCGCCAATGTATTGAGCCCGGTCGGGCTCAGCAGCAGCGTCGCCGTCAGTTCCTTCATTGCATCCAGAAACACCAGCGCAAACGCTGCGCCCAGGGCGGGAAAGATGATGGGCAGAGTCACCCGGCAAAACGCGCTGAAAGACGACGCCCCCAGCGTGCGTGCGGCCTCTTCCAATTGCGGCGCGGCCTTGTTCAGTGCCGTACGAATCGGTGCCTGCGCCAGTGGCAGAAACAACAGCGCATAAGCAATCAGCAGCAGCGCCGAGGTTTGGTACAGCACTGGCACATAATGCAGGGCGAAATACACCAGGGTCAGCGCAATCACCAATCCCGGCAGTGCATGCAGCAGATACGGCAAGCGCTCGGCCCAGATTGCCAGTCGGCCCTTATGGCGCACCACCAGCAACCCCACCGGTACTGCCAGCACCAGGCACAGCGCTGCTCCGCCGAGCGAAAGCGCCAGCGATGACAGCAATGCCTCGCTGATCGCGGCCACCGGGAACGCCGCCGACGAGCCCACCATCAGCCAGTACGCCAGCATTCCCAGTGGAATGCCGCTGCCGACGATCGCCAGCACCAAGCAGTAAAGCTGTCCACCAGTTGCCCACGGCCCCAGGCGAACCTGCTCCGCATGCCGCGCAGCGCCCTGGCCGGTACGTACGTGTCGGCCTTTGCCACGCACGCGCAACTCAAGCCATAGCAGCACCAGGCACAGCGCCAGCAACACCGCAGAAAGCATTGCCGCATTGGCATTGCTGAATTCCAGTTCGAACTGCTGATAGATCGCCGTGGTAAAGGTTTGCAGGCCGATGATCGACAGTGCGCCGAACTCCACCAGCATGTGCAGCGCAATCAGCAGTGAACCGGCCAGCAGTGACGGCCAGAGCAGGGGCAGGGTGATTTTGAAGAATACGCCCCAACGATTCTGCCCCAGGGTCCGGGCAGACTCTTCAAGAGATGGATCGAGATTGCGCAGCGTTGCCGCAACCGGCAGAAAGATCAGCGGGTACTTGGACAGGGTCATCACCAGAATCGCCCCGCCCAGGCCTTCGAAGTGAGCGCTCAGGGACACCCAGGTGAAGCTGCTGACAAACGCCGGCACTGCGAACGGCAGACACAGGATCACGCCCCATAACCGCCGTCCCGGCAGATTGCTGCGCTCCAGCAGCCAGGCGAGTGACAAGCCAATTACCCCGCAGGCCAATGTGACGCCCAGCATCAGCGCCAGGGTATTGCGCAGCAGGCCAAACACGTAGGGCCGCCACAACAGATGCAGCGCCTCGGCCCAGCCGACTTGCCAGGTTTTGAGGCCGACATAGGCCAGCGGCAACAGGCTGAGTACCACCAGTAGCAGAACCGGTAGCAGCAGCCAGATCGATGGCCGCTTGCGCCGTGGCATGTAGCCCCCGCGCGAGGCGGGGGCGGATAGCGAGGCGCTCATCAGTTCAAGCCAACGTCGCGTTCCAGGTCCAGGGCTTCTTCGGCGTTGCCGAGGTCGGCCGGTGTGACGTTCGGTGCTTGCAGTTCACTGAACGGCTTGAGACCGCGTTCCGATGCCATGCCCTTGTGCAGCGGGTATTCGGCGGTGGTCTGGGTGATCACGCGCTGACCTTCTTCGCTGGCCATGTAGGCGAGCAATTGCTGGGCTTCTTTTGGATGTTTGCTGGATTTCAGTACGCCAGCGCTGGAAACGGTGATCAGTCCACCGACGTCGCCACCGGTGAAGTAATGCAGTTTCGAGTCGAGCTGGCCTTTTTCACGCTGCAAGGCGAACCAGTAATAGTTGTTCACCAATACGGTGGCGACCTCGCCATTTTCCACGGCTTTCAGTGCAACCATGTTGTTGCTGTAGGTTTTGCCGAACGCGCGCAGGCCGGTCAGCCATTCTTCGGCGGCGTCCATCCCGTGGACTTTGATAATCGCCACGGCCTGTTCCTGGAAGGCGCCGCTGGAAGGCACGAAGCCGACCTTGCCTTGCCATTTCGGATCGGAGAATCCCATCACTGACTTGGGCAGGTCTTTCTCGTCGATCAGTTTAGGGTTGAAGGCGATGACCCGGACCCGCGCGGTGATGCCGATCCAGGTGCCGTTGCCGGCAACGTAGTCCTTGGGCAGGACTTCGAGCGTGGCGGCATCGGCTTTCGCCAGCAGGCCTTGTTCGCCGAGCTTGTTCAGCGGTGGCGATTCTTCGGTGTAGATCACATCGGCGGGGGAGCGATCGCCTTCTTCGACGATCTGGCTGGCGAGTTGGTTGCTGCTGCCCTTGCGTACATTGACGTGAATCCCGGTCTTGGCTTCGAAGGCTTTGGCGACGGCGTCGCCGACTTCCTTGTGTTGACCGTTATAGAGTGTCAGGGAAACCGGGGCGGCGGCTTGGGTGAGGGGAGTGGCGAGTGTCAGGCCGAGCAGGGTGATGGTCAGGCCGCGGCGCAGGGTATTTCGAAGCATCATTCGCAGGGTTCCTCACTGGCGCATTGCAAAAACTTGAAACAATGATAAACGATATTGTTTCTCAAGTGCGCCTTGCAGGGTGGGTGAGGGGTTTGCTAACGAGGTCTCGGACGCAACACTTGACCCTGTAGGAGGCCGTCCTGAAATGTTCATGGGATTTTCAAAGGCCAGAAACGCAAAAACCCGCTTTCGCGGGTTTTTGTGAAATTCAAGATCGTGACCTTGAATTTGAATTGGTGCCCAGAAGAAGACTCGAACTTCCACGACCTTGCGGTCACCAGCACCTGAAGCTGGCGTGTCTACCAATTTCACCATCTGGGCATGATCTTCAGCGTTGCCGCTGTTGATGTGGCGCACTATACGGAGAGCATTTTGATCTGTAAACCCCTGATTTAATTTTAATAATTCAGAAGCTTAGAATGCAAAAACCCGCTTTCGCGGGTTTTTGTGTGAGCCTTGAAATTGATCTAATCTCAGCTCTAAATTGGTGCCCAGAAGAAGACTCGAACTTCCACGACCTTGCGGTCACCAGCACCTGAAGCTGGCGTGTCTACCAATTTCACCATCTGGGCAGTATCGGCAGCGCTAGTGCGTCGTCGATGGCGCGCACTATACGGAGCGTCTTTTTAACTGTAAACCCCTGTCATCAAAAAAACCTGGAAAATTTTACCGACGGCATTCAAATCAGCTTTGCGGTGTCGATAAAGGGCTTTAGATGGGCTGTCACAGCCTGAAATTTCCCGTTTCATTACGCCTATGCCAAACTAACCCGCATATAGACAAGGTGAAAACTCTCTAATGGCCGATTGGCAGTCCCTCGATCCCGAGGCCGCTCGTGAAGCGGAAAAATATGAAAACCCTATTCCTAGCCGCGAACTGATCCTTCAGCACCTTGCTGATCGAGGTTCGCCTGCTAACCGCGAGCAGCTGGTCGAAGAGTTTGGTCTGACCACAGAAGACCAGATCGAAGCCCTGCGCCGCCGCCTGCGCGCCATGGAGCGCGACGCTCAACTCATCTACACCCGTCGCGGCACTTATGCGCCGGTGGACAAGCTCGACCTGATCCTGGGTCGCATCAGCGGTCACCGTGACGGCTTCGGCTTCCTGGTCCCGGACGACGGCAGTGACGACCTGTTCATGAGCCCGGCGCAAATGCGCCTGGTGTTCGATGGCGACCGTGCCCTGGCACGCGTTTCCGGCCTCGACCGTCGCGGTCGGCGCGAAGGCATGATCGTCGAAGTGGTGTCTCGTGCCCATGAGAGCATCGTCGGTCGTTACTTCGAAGAGGGCGGTATCGGTTTCGTCGTCGCGGACAATCCGAAGATCCAGCAAGAAGTGCTGGTGACGCCGGGCCGCAACGCCAACGCGCAGATCGGTCAGTTCGTCGAAGTGAAGATCACTCACTGGCCGACGCCACGCTTCCAGCCGCAAGGCGACGTGGTCGAGGTCGTGGGCAACTACATGGCGCCGGGCATGGAAATCGATGTTGCCCTGCGCACCTACGATATTCCGCACGTCTGGCCTGAAGCGGTCTTGAAAGAAGCCGCCAAGCTCAAGCCTGAAGTCGAAGAGAAAGACAAAGAGAAGCGCATCGACTTGCGTCATCTGCCGTTCGTGACCATCGACGGCGAAGATGCGCGTGACTTCGATGACGCGGTCTACTGCGAAGCCAAACCGGGCAAGCTGCGCCTGTTCTCCGGTGGCTGGAAGTTGTACGTGGCGATCGCCGACGTTTCCAGCTACGTGAAAATCGGTTCGGCGCTGGATAACGAGTCCCAGGTTCGTGGCAACTCGGTGTACTTCCCCGAGCGCGTGGTGCCGATGCTGCCTGAGCAGTTGTCCAACGGCCTGTGTTCGCTGAACCCGCACGTCGATCGCCTGGCCATGGTTTGCGAGATGACTATCTCCAAATCCGGCGAAATGACCGACTACTGCTTCTACGAAGCGGTGATTCACTCCCATGCCCGCCTGACCTATAACAAAGTCAGCACCATGCTGGAGACGCCGAAAGTCACCGAAGCGCGTCAGCTGCGTGGTGAATACACCAACGTTCTGCCGCACCTCAAGCAGCTGTACTCGCTGTACAAGGTTCTGCTGGCGGCCCGTCACGTGCGCGGCGCGATCGATTTCGAAACGCAGGAAACCCGAATCATCTTCGGTTCCGAGCGCAAGATTGCCGAAATTCGTCCAACCGTTCGCAACGATGCTCACAAGTTGATTGAGGAATGCATGTTGGCGGCCAACGTGGCCACCGCCGAATTCCTGAAAAAGCACGAAATTCCTGCGCTGTATCGCGTCCACGACGGCCCGCCGCCGGAGCGTCTGGAAAAACTGCGCGCCTTCCTCGGCGAGCTCGGCCTGTCCCTGCACAAAGGCAAGGACGGTCCGTCGCCGAAGGATTACCAGGCTTTGCTCGCGGGCATCAAGGATCGTCCGGATTTCCACCTGATCCAGACCGTCATGCTGCGCTCGTTGAGTCAAGCGGTGTACAGCGCCGATAACCAGGGTCACTTCGGCCTGAATTACGAAGCCTATACCCACTTCACTTCGCCGATTCGCCGCTACCCGGACTTGCTCACGCACCGGGCGATTCGCAGCGTCATCCATTCGAAAATGGATACCCCGCACGTTCGCCGTGCCGGCGCGATGACCATTCCGAAAGCGCGGATCTATCCGTACGACGAAGCGACCCTGGAGCAGCTCGGCGAGCAGTGCTCGATGAGCGAGCGCCGTGCCGACGAAGCGACCCGCGACGTAGTGAACTGGCTCAAGTGCGAGTTCATGAAGGACCGCGTGGGCGAATCCTTCCCGGGTGTGATCACCGCCGTGACCGGTTTCGGCCTGTTCGTCGAACTGACCGATATTTACGTCGAAGGCCTTGTGCATGTCACCGCGCTACCGGGCGACTACTACCACTTCGATCCTGTGCACCACCGCCTCGCCGGTGAGCGTACCGGTCGTAGCTTCCGCCTGGGCGACACCGTTGAAGTGCGCGTGATGCGCGTCGACCTCGACGAGCGCAAGATCGACTTCGAGATGGCCGAAAAAACCATCAGCGCACCGATCGGTCGCAAAAAGCGCGGCACTGAAACCGCAGCGCCTGCTGCCGCTACTACAAAATCGGCTGTCGAGCCGGCGCCGGCCAAAGCCGGGCGTCGTCCTGCCAAGGAAAAGGCCGTCGAGGCCTATCGCCCGAGCGATGCCGCGGCAAAAAATGCCGAGTTGCGCAAAAGTCGTGAAATGAAACAGGCGTTGCTGTCTGAAGCGAAAAGCGGCGGTAAAGCGGCGTCTGGGGGAAAGACCGGGCGGTCGGCGCCTGACAAGGCCTCCGGCGGCAAACCAGCCAAGCCAAGTAAACACCGTAAAGGCCCGCCAAAAGCGGGTTCCGCTCCAGCCGCCAGAAGCGGCGGGGCGCGTAAACCTAAGGCCAAGTCATGAGTCAGTTGGAAAAGATCTACGGCGTGCACGCGGTAGAAGCGTTGCTGCGTCACCACCCAAAACGCGTCAAGCAGATCTGGCTGGCTGAAGGCCGCAGTGATCCGCGGGTTCAGACGCTGATCGAACTCGCTGCGGAAAATCGCGTGGCCGTCGGTCAGGCTGAGCGTCGTGAGCTGGACGCCTGGGTTGAAGGCGTGCACCAGGGCGTGGTGGCGGACGTGAGCCCGAGCCAGGTCTGGGGCGAGGCGATGCTCGACGAGTTGCTCGATCGCACCGAAGGCGCACCGTTGCTGCTGGTGCTCGACGGCGTGACCGATCCGCACAACCTCGGCGCTTGCCTGCGTTCGGCCGATGCGGCCGGCGCGCTGGCGGTGATCGTGCCGAAGGACAAGTCAGCCACGCTGACCCCGACGGTTCGAAAGGTTGCCTGTGGTGCGGCGGAAGTGATTCCGTTGGTTGCCGTGACCAACCTGGCGCGCACCCTGGAAAAACTCAAGCAGCGCGGCTTGTGGGTCGTCGGTACGGCGGGCGAGGCTGAGCAGGATCTGTATCAACAGGACCTGACCGGCCCGACCATCCTGATCATGGGGGCCGAAGGTAGTGGCATGCGCCGCCTGACTCGCGACCTTTGCGACTATCTGGTGCGCCTGCCGATGGCTGGCAGCGTCAGCAGCCTCAACGTGTCCGTCGCCACCGGTGTCTGCCTGTTCGAAGCGCTGCGCCAGCGCGGCGTCAAAGCCGCCGGCAAAAAGTCCTGACACAACCCGTATAACCCCTACAACCCCGTAGGAGCGGTGTAGGAGCTGTCGAGTGAAACGAGGCTGCGATCTTTTGACTTTGATTTTTTACAATCAAAAGATCGCAGCCTCGTTTCACTCGACAGCTCCTACAGGGGGGCTTCAGGTTGAAGTGATTGTTCAAATAATCACCAATTGCCTTGCGCCTCTCTCGAGCCTTCTCTACAATTGCGCCCCTTGCTGTGACGGCAGGCACGCATGTGTCTATCGCAAGCAAGTCCATAAGTGTCATTCACTCCTTGTCTGACCGCTTTTGAGCGGCAGGCTACAACCCGTAAGGAGCATTCATGCGTCATTACGAAATCATCTTTTTGGTCCACCCGGATCAAAGCGAGCAAGTCGGCGGCATGGTTGAGCGTTACACCAAGCTGATCGAAGAAGACGGCGGCAAAATCCACCGTCTGGAAGATTGGGGCCGTCGTCAACTGGCCTACGCAATCAACAATGTTCACAAGGCTCACTACGTGATGCTGAACGTTGAGTGCACTGGCAAGGCCCTGGCCGAGCTGGAAGACAACTTCCGCTACAACGATGCAGTGATCCGTAACCTGGTCATCCGTCGCGAAGAAGCCGTTACCGGCCAATCCGAGATGCTCAAGGCTGAAGAAAACCGCAGTGAGCGCCGTGAGCGTCGCGACCGTCCTGAGCACTCCGACGCTGAAGGCGTTGACAGTGATGACAGCGACAACAGCGATAACGCTGACGAGTAATCCACGGACCTTTTGAGGAGCCTATTACATGGCACGTTTCTTCCGTCGTCGTAAATTCTGCCGCTTCACCGCTGAAGACGTGAAAGAGATCGATTACAAAGATCTCAACACTCTGAAAGCTTACGTATCCGAGACCGGCAAAATCGTTCCAAGCCGCATCACCGGTACCAAAGCACGTTATCAGCGTCAGCTGGCCACCGCTATCAAGCGCGCCCGCTTCCTGGCCCTGCTGGCCTACACCGACAGCCACGGCCGCTGAGACCGGGCAGTCGACACGTAGCAAAGGATTGAATGCATGCGCGCCTTAGCTGAGTTCATCATGCGCGGCCGTATGCAGGCCACTCTGGTAGTGGCTGGATGCGCAACATTGCCGTTGTTGTATTGGTTGGGTGCTGCCGCCGGATGCCTTGTGCTCCTGCGGCGCGGATTGAAGGACGCCGTTGGCGTACTTGCTCTGGGACTGCTGCCGGCGTTGATCTGGTGGCTTTACTCCGACGACCCACGGGCACTTCTGGTGCTGCTGGGGTCTTCGAGCCTTGCGTTGGTTTTGCGCGCAAGCGAGTCCTGGAACCGTGTGCTGCTGGTCAGCATAGCGATGGGATTGGTGTTTTCAGTGGTGCTGGGGGCGGCTTTTGCGCCCCAGATCGAGATGCTGGCGCAGGCTTTGATAAAAGTCATGCCGTCGCTACTCGGTGATGTCTACCAGCAATTGTCGGTAGACGAGCAAGCGCGCTTTGCGTCCCTGATTGCACCGGTCCTGACCGGCCTGATTGCGGCCTTGTTGCAAATCGTCAGTGTGCTGAGCCTGATTGTCGGGCGCTACTGGCAGGCGTTGTTGTACAACCCGGGTGGTTTTGGTCGCGAGTTTCGCGCCATCCGAATCCCGCTGGGACCGGCGATGTTGCTGCTGGCGTTAATGCTTCTGGGGCCAAATCTTGGCCCGCAGATGGCCATGTTGACGCCGTTGTGCAGCGTACCGCTGGTGTTCGCCGGGCTGGCCCTGATTCACGGGCTGGTGGCGCAAAAGCGACTGGCCAGGTTCTGGCTGGTGGGGTTGTACGTCACGCTGTTGCTGTTCATGCAGCTGATCTATCCGTTGCTGGTGGTCTTGGCCATCGTCGACAGCCTGATTGATTTTCGCGGTCGTTCGGCACCGAAAGATGCCGATAGCGCGAACGGTGAAGGTTAAAAGTTAAGAGGATTTTCACATGCAACTGATCCTTCTGGAAAAAGTCACCAACCTGGGCAACCTGGGTGACAAAGTGAACGTTAAGGCTGGTTACGGTCGTAACTACCTGCTGCCATACGGCAAAGCTACCGCTGCGACCCCAGCCAACCTGGCTGCGTTCGAAGAGCGTCGCGCTGAGCTGGAAAAAGCCGCAGCAGACCGTAAAGCATCGGCTGAAAGCCGCGCCGCCCAACTGGCTGAGCTGGAAGTGACTATCACTGCCACCGCTGGTGACGAAGGCAAGCTGTTCGGTTCGATCGGCACCCACGACATCGCTGATGCACTGACCGCCTCTGGCGTTGAAGTTGCAAAAAGCGAAGTTCGTCTGCCGAACGGCACCATCCGCAACGTAGGCGAATTCGACGTAGCCGTGCACCTGCACGCCGAAGTTGAAGCCACCGTACGCGTTGTCGTGGTAGCAGCTTAAGCAGCACTTGTCGGCTGGCACCCTCGGGTGCTTGCCGGTAACATCGGGCACGATCCTGTTTACAGGTCGTGCCCTTTGTCTTTCTGCAGTTCCTGATTTTCACAACCCCTGCTTTTCCTGAATAAACCAAGTGGCCATGAACGATATCTCCGCTCCCGAGCAATACGATCTGCAAACCGCTGCCCTGAAGGTGCCGCCGCACTCCATCGAGGCCGAACAGGCCGTGCTCGGTGGTCTGATGCTGGACAACAACGCCTGGGAGCGCGTGCTCGATCAAGTCTCCGACGGCGATTTCTATCGGCATGACCACCGCCTGATCTTCCGGGCCATCGCCAAACTGGCGGACCAGAACCAACCGATCGACGTCGTGACCCTGGCCGAGCAATTGGACAAGGAAGGTCAGACATCCCAGGTCGGCGGTCTCGGTTACCTCGGCGAACTGGCAAAAAACACGCCGTCCGTCGCCAACATCAAAGCCTATGCCCAGATCGTTCGCGAGCGGGCAACCCTGCGCCAGTTGATCGGCATCAGTACCGAAATCGCCGACAGCGCTTTCAACCCTGAAGGCCGCACCGCCGCCGAGATTCTCGACGAGGCCGAACGGCAGATCTTCCAGATTGCCGAGGCCCGTCCGAAAACCGGCGGCCCGGTCAGCGTCAACGACCTGCTGACCAAGGCCATCGACCGCATCGACACCTTGTTCAACACTGACAACGCCATCACCGGCTTGTCTACCGGCTACACCGACCTCGACGAGAAGACCAGTGGCCTGCAACCGGCCGACCTGATCATCGTCGCCGGCCGTCCGTCCATGGGTAAAACCACCTTTGCGATGAACCTGGTGGAAAACGCCGTGCTGCGCAGCGAGAAGGCTGTCCTGGTTTACTCCCTCGAGATGCCAGGCGAATCGCTGATCATGCGTATGCTGTCGTCCCTCGGTCGAATCGACCAGACCAAGGTCCGGGCCGGTCGCCTGGAAGACGACGACTGGCCGCGCCTGACGTCGGCGGTCAACCTGCTCAACGATCGCAAGCTGTTCATCGATGACACGGCGGGTATCAGCCCGTCGGAGATGCGCGCCCGGACCCGTCGTCTGGTGCGTGAGCACGGTGAGATTGGTCTGATCATGATCGACTACCTGCAGCTGATGCAGATCCCGGGTTCCAGCGGTGATAACCGGACCAACGAGATTTCCGAGATCTCCCGGTCTCTGAAAGCGCTGGCCAAGGAATTCAACTGCCCGGTGGTGGCACTGTCCCAGCTCAACCGTTCCCTGGAACAGCGCCCGAACAAGCGACCGGTGAACTCCGACTTGCGGGAATCGGGAGCGATCGAGCAGGACGCCGACGTGATCATGTTCGTTTACCGGGACGAGGTGTATCACCCGGAAACCGAGCACAAAGGCATTGCCGAAATCATCATCGGCAAGCAGCGGAACGGCCCGATCGGCTTTATCCGCCTGGCCTTCATCGGCAAATACACCCGATTTGAAAACCTGGCGCCGGGTAGCTACAACTTCGACGATGACGAGTAACTGTGGCGAGGGCTTCTGTGGCGAGGGGGCTTGTCGGAGCGCCGCACCGCCCCGTTCGGCTGCGAAGCAGTCGTAAATCCTGAATTTGCGGTATCACAGATAAACTATGGGGGCCGCTTCGCTGCCCAACGGGGGCAAGCCCCCTCGCCACAAGGGTTATGTGTGGCCCCAGGATTTTTGCGAAAACAGCTCCACCGATTTCCGACCATAGCCGTCGGAATTGGTCAAAATTTGTGCTATATTCCGCGCCCGCGAAATTCAATGAAAGCCAACACCGGTTATCGACATGCAAGCAGCCAAGCCGTTATTTGACTATCCCAAGTACTGGGCCGAATGTTTCGGGCCAGCGCCATTCCTGCCGATGAGCAGGGAGGAGATGGATCAGCTCGGCTGGGATTCCTGCGACATCATCATCGTCACCGGTGATGCCTACGTCGACCATCCGTCGTTCGGCATGGCGATCATCGGCCGACTGCTGGAGGCCCAGGGCTTCCGCGTCGGGATCATTGCGCAGCCGAACTGGCAGTCCAAAGACGACTTCATGAAGCTTGGCGAGCCGAACCTGTTTTTCGGTGTCGCGGCCGGCAACATGGACTCGATGATCAACCGCTACACCGCCGACAAGAAAATCCGTTCCGACGACGCCTACACCCCTGGTGGCCTGGCGGGCAAACGTCCGGACCGCGCGAGCCTGGTTTACAGCCAGCGCTGCAAGGAAGCCTACAAGCACGTGCCGATTGTGCTCGGCGGCATCGAAGCCTCCCTGCGCCGCATCGCCCACTACGATTACTGGCAGGATCGGGTGCGTAACTCGATCCTGATCGACGCCTGCGCCGACATCCTGCTCTACGGCAACGCCGAGCGTGCGATCGTCGAAGTCGCCCAGCGCCTGTCCTATGGTCACAAGATCGAAGACATCACCGATGTGCGCGGCACCGCGTTCATTCGTCGTGATACGCCGCAAGGCTGGTACGAAGTCGACTCCACGCGTATCGACCGTCCGGGCAAGATCGACAAGATCATCAACCCGTACGTGAACACCCAAGACACTGCCGCTTGCGCCATCGAGCAGGAAAAAGGTCCGGTTGAGGATCCGAGCGAAGCCAAGGTCGTGCAGATCCTGGCCAGCCCGAAAATGACCCGCGACAAGACCGTGATTCGTTTGCCATCGGTTGAAAAGGTCCGTGGTGACGCCGTGCTTTACGCTCACGCCAACCGCGTGCTGCACCTGGAAACCAACCCGGGTAATGCCCGCGCACTGGTGCAGAAGCATGGCGAGGTAGACGTCTGGTTCAACCCGCCGCCGATTCCGATGACCACCGAAGAAATGGACTACGTGTTCGGCATGCCTTACGCACGCGTTCCGCACCCGGCGTACGGCAAGGAAAAGATTCCGGCCTACGAGATGATCCGTTTCTCGGTGAACATCATGCGTGGCTGTTTCGGCGGCTGTACCTTCTGCTCGATCACCGAGCACGAAGGCCGGATCATCCAGAACCGTTCCGAAGAGTCGATCATTCGCGAAATCGAAGAGATCCGCGACAAGGTACCGGGCTTCACCGGCGTCATTTCCGACCTCGGCGGCCCGACCGCGAACATGTACCGCATCGCCTGCAAGACCCCGGAAATCGAATCCGCGTGCCGCAAGCCTTCATGCGTGTTCCCTGGCATTTGCCCGAACCTCAATACCGATCACTCGTCGCTGATCCAGCTCTATCGCAGCGCCCGAGCCTTGCCCGGTGTGAAGAAGATCCTGATCGCCTCTGGCCTGCGCTACGACCTCGCGGTCGAGTCGCCGGAGTACGTCAAGGAGCTGGTGACCCACCACGTCGGTGGTTACCTGAAGATCGCCCCGGAACACACCGAGGAAGGTCCGCTCAACCAGATGATGAAACCGGGCATCGGCAGCTATGACAAGTTCAAGCGCATGTTCGAGAAGTACACCAAGGAAGCCGGGAAAGAGCAGTACCTGATTCCGTACTTCATCGCCGCTCACCCGGGCACCACCGACGAAGACATGATGAACCTGGCCCTGTGGCTCAAGGGCAACGGTTTCCGTGCCGACCAGGTGCAGGCGTTCTACCCGTCGCCGATGGCCACCGCCACCGCGATGTACCACTCGGGCAAGAACCCGCTGCGCAAGGTCACTTACAAGAGCGACGGCGTGACCATCGTCAAGAGCGAAGAGCAGCGTCGCCTGCACAAAGCGTTCTTGCGTTATCACGACCCGAAAGGCTGGCCGATGCTGCGTGAAGCGTTGACCCGCATGGGCCGCGCCGACTTGATCGGGCCGGGCAAGAACCAGTTGATCCCGTTGCATCAGCCGGCGACCGACAGCTACCAGAGCGCCCGTCGCAAGAACTCGACGCCGGCCGGTAGCCATAAAGTGGCGGGGGAAAAGACCACCAAAATCCTGACCCAGCACACCGGCCTGCCACCGCGCGCCAGCGATGGCGGCAACCCGTGGGACAAGCGCGAACAGGCCAAGGCGGCGGCATTCGCCCGCAACCAGCAGGCGGCCAAGGAGCGCAAGGACGCGGCCAAAGGCAAGGGGCCGAAGCCTGCGCGCAAGCCGGTCGTGCCGCGCTAAGCCTCGCTTGAGCTGAATAGAACGCCAACTTTCGGGTTGGCGTGATCGTTCCCACGCTCCGCGTGGGAATGCCTCAAGGGACGCTCCGCGTCCAGTGACGCGGAGCGTCACGGGCTGCATTCCCACGCAGAGCG
>NZ_AKJT01000069.1 GCF_000282195.1 Pseudomonas sp. GM18 | reverse complement strand
GCGTGGGAATGCCTCAACGGACGCTCCGCGTCCGCTCTTGGGACGCGGAGCGTCCCGGGCTGCATTCCCACGCGGAGCGTGGGAACGATCAGTTAAGGAGTCAGTGTCGGTAATGGGAGCCCGTGTGTTGCTCAGGCAAATGTGCGTCACGCTGAAACAGCTTTTCCCGCAGGCTGCCGTCGTCGTAAGCGGTCTTGTACGACCCCCTGCGTTGCAACTCCGGAATCACCAGCTCAATGAAGTCCACATAGCTTTCCGGGGTGACGATCCGTGTCAGGTTGAAGCCATCGAGACCGGTTTCGGCGATCCACGATTCCAGCTCATCGGCCACTTGCTCAGGCGAGCCGACCACAGTGATGTAGCGGCCGCCGAGGGCGTGTTGTTCCAGCAGTTTGCGGCGGGTCCAGTCGTTGTTTTGCAGGTTTTTGGTGGCGGACTGGATGGCGTTGCTCTTCACGTACTGGATCGGTTCGTCGAGTTCGTACTCGGAAAAATCGATCCCGGTGGACGCTGAAAAGTGCGCCACGCCGGCCTCGGCGCTGGCGTAGCTCAGGTACTCGGCATGCTTGGCCCACGCCAGCTCTTCGGTGGCGCCGACGATCACGTTCAAGCCCATGAACACCTTGATGTCCCAAGGCTTGCGCCCAGCCTCGACGGCGCTGGCGCGAACCTTGTCCACCTGAATCCGGGTCGCCGGTTTGTTCTGGCCACTGATGAACACGCACTCGGCATGCCGACCGGCGAACAGCAGGCCGCGATCGGAACTGCCGGCCTGGAACAGCACCGGCGTGCGTTGCGGCGACGGCTCGCAGAGGTGATAACCCTCGACCTGATAGAATTCGCCCTTGTGCTCGACCTTGTGCACTTTGTCTGGCTGGGCATAGATCCGTTGCTCGCGGTCGTTGAGCACCGCGCCGTTTTCCCAGCTGCCTTCCCAGAGTTTGTAGAGCACTTGCAGGTATTCGTCGGCCTGGTCGTAACGTCGGTCGTGTTCCACCTGCTCGCTGAGGCCCATGGCTTTGGCGGCACTGTCGAGATAGCCGGTGACAATGTTCCAGCCGACCCGGCCACGACTCAGATGATCAAGCGTCGACAGACGTCGGGCGAACAGATACGGCGGCTCGTAGGTCAGGTTGGCGGTCAGGCCGAAGCCGAGGTTCTTGGTGACCGCGGCCATGGCCGAGACCAGTAGCAGCGGATCGTTGACCGGTAACTGGATCGACTCTTTGAGTGGCACGTCGACCGAGTTCTGATAGACGTCGTACACGCCGACGATGTCGGCGATGAACAGCCCGTCGAACAGTCCGCGCTCCAGCAGCTGTGCCAGTTCGGTCCAGTACTCGATCGTCTTGTACTGGGTGGACGTGTCCCGTGGATGGGTCCACAGGCCATGGTTGATGTGTCCGATGCAGTTCATGTTGAACGCGTTGAGCAGGATTTTCTTTTTTGCGTCGGCCATCAGATCGTCCCCCGCAACGGAGGGTTTTCATCGTTGAGGTAGTAATTGCCCACCGCGTGATACTTCCAACGCACGGGGTCGTGCAGGGTGTGCACCCGGGCGTTGCGCCAGTGGCGATCGAGGCCGTGCTCGATCAGGGTTGCCTGGCTGCCGGCGAGTTCGAACAGCGTGCTGCCGGCGGCGAGGGAGATTTCAGTGCTGATGGCCCGGGCTTCGGCAACCGCAATCGATGCAGCTGCAACGGTTTCGGCATTGGTCTCGGCCTGGGCCCGGTCGAGGAATTCGCCGGAGCGTTCCAGCAAGGCTTCGGTGGCATGCAGGCGAATACTCAAGTGGCCGAAGCTCTTGATGGTCAGCGGGTCTTCGGTGGCTTTTTCATGCGTGGCGTCGATCCACGGCCGGGTTTTGGTCCGCACGAAATGCAGCGCATCTTCATAGGCGGCGCGGGCGATGCCGGTGTCGATCGCGGCGTGGAGAATCTGTGCCAATGGGCCGACAGTGGTCGGGCGCTCGAAAGCGCTTTGAAATGGAATCACGTCCTCGGCGGCAACGTAGACATCCTCGAACACCACCGAACCGCTGCCGGTGGTGCGCTGGCCGAAGCCGCTCCAGTCGTCGATGACCGTCAGGCCTTTGCTGTTGTGCGGGACGAAGGCCAGTTGCTGCACGCCGTTTTCGTCCACCACGGAGGTGGGGATGCGCTGGGCGTAAATCGCGCCGGTGGCGTAGAACTTGCGGCCGTTGATGCGATAGCCGTTACCGTCGCGGGTCAGGCTGGTGACGCGGTCATGGGCGGTTTTGGTGCCCAGTTCCGCCAGTGCGTTGCCGAAACGCTGGCCAGCCAGCACTTCGGCGTACAGGCGTTTTTTCTGCTCATGGCTGCCGTTCACACGGAGCACTTCGAGGGCGTAGAAATGGTTCTGCGGGATCTGCCCCAGGGAGCCGTCAGCCTGGGCGATCAAAGCGATTACTTTGGCCAGGGTGACATTGGAAACTCCGGCGCCGCCGTATTCTTTTGGCACGCTGATGCCCCAAAGACCCGAACGGGAAAACACCTCCAGTTCCGGGTGCGGCAAACGACGTTCGCGGTCGCGCAGGGCGCTGTCGCGTTTGAAGTCGTCGGCCAGGTCACTGGCGACGATCAGGGCTTGCTCATCGCTGGTAATGACCGCGACGTTTCGAGAAAGAGACATGTGTTTCTCCAGAGATCTGGTCGTTAAATCCAGGAGTGGCGAGCCGGCAACGTGCCGTTCAAGTGATAAGCGCCAACCGCGTGATATTTCCAGCGCACCGGGTCGTGCAGCGTGTGCACCCGGGCATTGCGCCAGTGGCGGTCGAGGTTGAACTCGGCGAGGGTCGCGCGGCTGCCGGCCAGTTCGAAGAGTTTTTCGCTGGCCAGCAGCGAGATCTCGGTGGTCAGCACTTTGGCCTCGGCCACGGCAATCGAGGCGCGGGCCGCGGACTCGGCGGTGAGCGGCGCGGCGTTGACCTGATCGAGCACTTGCCCGGCCTTGCGCAGCAGCGCTTCGGCGGCGTGCAGTTCGATTTTCAGCTTGCCGATATCGGCGATCACGTAGAGGTCGTCGCTGGCCCGTTCGACCTTGGCGTCGATCCAGGGCCGGGCACGGGTTTTTACGAATTCGATGGCGTCATCGATAGCGCCCCGGGCGATGCCGGCATCGATGGCTGCTTGAATCAGCTGTGACACGGCGCCCTGAATATTGGGGCTGTCGTTGATCTTCCAGTTATTCACCACCAGCTCGGCGTCGACCCGCACGTTGTTGAGCAAAATGGTGCCGCTGGCAGTGGTGCGCTGGCCGAAACCCGACCAGTCATCGACGATGCGCAGGCCCGGGGTGCCACGACGAACGAAGGCCAGCACTTGCTTGCCGTCATCGTTCAGCGCCTTGACGGCCACCCAGTGAGCGAACAATGCGCCGGTGGAATAGAACTTCTGCCCGTTGATGACGAAGCCATCGCCGTCGGCGGTGATTCGCGCCTTGAGCTCCAGGGTATTTTTGGTACCGCGCTCAGGGCCCGCGTTACCGATTCGCCAACCTTCGAGCACACTTTTGAACAGCTGTTTTTTCTGCGACTCGGTGGCGCTGCCGAGTACCAGGTTGAGAATCCCGAAATGGTTCTGCGGGATCTGCCCCAAGGCCGGGTCGGCCGCGGAAATGATCGCGAACACTTCGGCCAAGGTGACGAACGAAACCTGTGGGCCGCCGTACTCACGCGGGATGGCAATGCTGCCCAGGCCGCTGCGGGTGAACTGTTCGATTTCCGACCAGGGCAACTTGCGTTGCTGGTCTCGTTTGGCGGCTTGCAGGCGGGCGACTCGCGCCAGCTCTTGGGCAGCCTCGATGGCTTGTGCGTCGTTGCGCAAGACCTGCGCGGGCAACAACAATGGGGCGATGTCCAGATCACTCTGGATGATTGCATCTGCCAGACTGGACATCAGTGCCGCTCCTTGGCTGCACGCAATGCCCTGGCGATTTGCACTGGGGTGATTGTGTTCCGGACCATACCTACCTCACATCTCATGAAAACGCCGCAAGCGTTGCGACGAACGAAAAACACGAATGTCCGGTGGTCCGGTGTATATACCCTAATCGCGTATAAATAATTAATGAACTAACTTTTAGGAATATAGATAGAAGAGGCGTCACACATCCCCGTGGACCTCACTTTTTTCTGGGCTCAGCAGCTTTGAGCGCTTCTTTGGGCGGTACTTTCAGGTAGGGATTGGCACAGCCGATCTTCAGCGTGCGGGCCGGTGCCCAGCGCGAGTTGTTGCCCACCCGGTCGAGGATGCAGTAGGTCACTTCCAGTCGGAGGTCTTCGCCGGCTTCGAGAATGATTGCCGGTGGCACCCAGACGTGAATCGGCTGACCCACATCGTCGGCCTTGAGTTTGGGCAGGTCCATGCGCACATCGCCCCAGCGCAGGGTGATTTCGTCGTCAGCGGCCATGTTCAGGTACGGTTCGATGGTCAATGGCACACCGCGCTTGACCTGGTTCGGATTGACCCCCTGACGGCGAATGGTCTCGGGGATGAACACCGGTGCCAGGCTCTGGTTTTCCTCAACGCAAAGGGGCGAGGGCAGGCCGCCGGGGCAATCGAGTTTGATCTGGACGCGCGCCGCCGGTGATACCGCTGGCCCTTGCCCGATCTGCATGACCTTGTAATGGACGCGAGCAGAACCGTTGGCAATGAAGCTTTCCGGCACCCGCAGGCTCACCGCTTTACCGCCATGGTCAGTCCCCAACACGCTGGAAGCCACGTAGCAGTTGTTCCAGAACAGCTCGATCAGGTCGCCTTCGTCCATGCCGGGATAGGGCGGCACGTCGATCATTAGATGAGCGGCCGAGGTGATGCTGATGCCGGCCTTGTGAGTTTGCGCCAGGGTCGGGGCTGCAAGTTCGGGTTTGTTCGAAGTGCTTGTCATGGGGTTCTCTCCTTGGAGCCTTACCGCGAAGTCCGTTTCTGAAAGATCGAAAGGCATGAATTACCAGGCAACAAAACGATTCACTGTTTGTGTATTTGAAGAGTGAACGAGTTTGATGAAAGTCGCCAGTTGGAGACTAGATAAGAGTGCGTTCGAATAGGTGTCAATAGAGCTGATTGGTTAAAGGTTAGTTCTTGGGTTATTCAGAAATTTCCTACGCGGTGTAGTTAATAAACTCCATCGCTCTGTCGAATTTTGTCCAGTATTTGTGTGGGTTTAAGCCTCGGAGGCAGCAACCCTTTGACTGTGAGTGGCGAGTGTTTTTATGGATTTTAAGAGGAATGAATCTGTTGCAGGACATATATATGTACCGCATGCGATGGTCGTAAGTTGTTTATGGTTTTGCTGAATCAAATAAGTCGAGGAAGAGGGGCGTGAGGTTTTTAGAGTGGGGAGATGTCACTTCCATCCATGGAAGTTGACGGCTTTTTAATGGGCGCCATTAGGCGTTATTAAGGAACTTGCTGAGAAACTGCTTCGTCCGTTCTTCTTTCGGGTTGGCAAACAGTGCCTTGGCTTCGCCTTGTTCGACGATTACACCCTTGTCGAAAAACACCACGCGGTTGGCCACGTCCCGAGCAAAACCCATCTCGTGGGTGACGATCACCATGGTGCGTTTCTCCTCGGCCAGGCCGCGGATGGTCGCCAACACTTCGCCCACCAGTTCCGGGTCCAGCGCCGAGGTCGGTTCATCGAACAGGATCACTTCCGGTTCCATCGCCAGCGCCCGGGCAATCGCCACGCGCTGTTGCTGACCACCGGAAAGGCGTCGCGGGTAAGCGTCTTCCTTGCCCGCCAGGCCGACCTTGGCCAACAGCTTTTTACCCAAGGCTACGGCGTCGGCTCGTGGAATTTTTTTCACCACGATCGGGCCTTCGATGACGTTTTCCAGGGCTGTGCGATGCGGGAACAGATTGAAATTCTGGAACACAAAACCCACGTGCTGGCGCAGGCGCCGTACCAGACTCTGCTGCTGGTTCAGGGGGCGACTGCCATCGATTTCGATGTCGCCGACCTTGATCCGGCCGCTGGTGGGTTCTTCCAGAAAATTCAGGCAACGCAGGAACGTGGTCTTGCCCGAGCCGCTGGGGCCGATGATTGCCACTACCTCGCCTTCCTTCACTTGCAGATCGATGCCGTTGAGCACCACCTGACCCTTGAACTGCTTTGTCAGTTTTTCCACGACAATCATTGGGTCAGGACTCCTGGTCGTGCCGATTGACCCGCTCTTCCAACTTGTTCTGCAGGTGCGACAGTACAGTCGCCAGAACCCAGTAGATCAGCGCGGCGGCAAGATACATGGTGAAAATTTCGAAGGTACGGGCGGTGATCAGCTGCGCCTGACGGAACAGCTCCGGCACCTGAATGGTGGCCGCCAGCGCGGTGTCCTTGACCAGCGAGATGAAGCTGTTGCCCAACGGTGGCAGGGCCGTGCGCATCGCTTGCGGCAGAATGGCCCGGCGCAGGGTTTGCGCGCGGGTCATGCCGATACTGGCCGCGGCTTCCCACTGGCCGCGCTCGATGGAGCTGATTGCGGCACGCAGGATTTCGCAGGCATAGGCCGCCATGTTCAGCGAGAAGCCGATCAGGGCTGCCGGCAGCGGATCAAGTTCGATGCCTAATTGCGGCAAGCCGTAATAGATCACGAACAGTTGCACCAGCAACGGCGTGCCGCGAAAGAACGACACGTAGATGCGGGAAATCCAGCTCACCAGTTTGAAGCGCGACAGGCGCATCAACGCCAGGCCGAAGCCCATCAGCAGGCCGAAGAACATCCCGCCCAGGCTCAAGATGACCGTGTAGTACGCGCCCTTGAGCAGGAAGGGCGCGGAGTCCAGCGCGAGTTGGAAAGCTTCTCCCATTATTGAGTGACGTCAGCGCTGAAGTATTTTTCCGAAAGCTTTTTCAGCGTACCGTCGGCACGCAGCTTGTCGATGGCTTTGTTCACCGCGGCCAGCAGTTCAGGCTCGCCTTTGCGCAGGGCAATACCGGCCTCTTGGCGGGAGAACGCTTCGCCGGCGGCGGCAGTGTCCTTGGCCTTCCTGGCGTATTCCAGCGCGGCCAGACGGTCGATCAGAATGGCGTCGATGCGGCCGACGCGCAGATCCTGGAACTTGCTCGGGTCATCTTCGTAGGTGCGGACATCAGCCTTAGGCACATTCTCTTTCACCCACTGCTCGTAGTTAGTGCCCAGGCCTACGCCGACTTTCTTGCCGGCCAGATCGGCGGCGGTCTTGATGGTGTCTTTGTTTTTGGTCAGGGTCAGCGCCTGAATCCCGGATACGGTGTACGGCTCGGAGAAGTCGTACTTCTTCTTGCGCTCTTCGGTGATGGTCACCTGGTTGATCACCGCGTCCAGACGCTTGGATTCCAAGGCTGCGAGGATGCCTTCCCATTTGGTCGGTTGCAGTTTGACCTTCACGCCCAGCTCTTTGGCCAAGGCTTCGGAGAATTCGACTTCGAAGCCGTTCAGTTTGCCGGCCTCGTCGACGAAGCTGAACGGTGGATAAGTGCCTTCCAGACCGACGTTGATCACGCCCGCGTCCTTGATTTTTTGCAGTTGCTCTCCGGCAACCGCTTGCCCGAGCAGGCCGGCGCTCAGCGCCAGGCCCAACGAGCCCACCAGCAGATTTCTACGTAGTGCGGAAAAATTCATGACAAGCCCCTGTGTTTTCTTATGGAAGACGCTTAAGGAAAGTTGGCAAATTCGGGATTTGAACGACTGCGATATCCTGCCCTAAAGCAGCTTATGCGTCTCGCTGCAAATTCGCCTGCGGCGCGACTATATGATGTCGTCTTTAGATAGGAAAATAATAAATATTAAGTTTGTTATTCTTTAATTGAATATTGATGGAGCATTGAGGATCGTTCCCACGCTCTGCGTGGGAATGCCTCTGGGGACGCTCCGCGTCCAGTGACGCGGAGCGTTATGGGCTGCATTCCCACGCAGAGCGTGGGAACGATCGGTTACAGAAAGTCTTTGTAGGCAAACAACGCCGGCGCCCCGCCGGTGTGCAGGAAGATGATCGGGCCTTCATCGAAGCGCTGACGCCCGATGCCGTCGAGCAAACCGGCCATGGCCTTGCCGGTATATACCGGGTCCAGCAACAACCCTTCCTGGCTCGCCAGCAGCTTTACCGCCGCCAGCGTCCCGGCATTCGGCTCGCCATAACGCGGGCCGAAATACTCGTCCCACAGTTCGACTTTGAAACTCGCCGGCAGGCCCACGCCCAACAGCTCGGCAGTGCGCTCGGCGAGGCCCTGGACTTTCGGTCGTTGAGCTTCATCGCTACGGGAAACGGTCACGCCGATGACTGGCAAATCCGGCAGTACTTCGCTCAATGCCAGCGCCAGGCCGCTATGGGTGCCGGCACTACCGGAAGCCAGGACCACCGCGGCGAATTGCAGCCCGGTGTCCTTGATCTGCTCGGCCAGCTCCAGACCCGCACGGACATAACCCAACGCGCCCACTGCATTGGAGCCACCAATCGGCACCAGATAGGGTTTCTTGCCGTTGCTGCGCAGACGTGCGGCCAGCGCTTGCAATTGCTCGTCAGCGTTGTCGAGGTTTTCCACCAACTCGACCTTGGCATCGAACAGGTCCAGCAACAGCCGATTGCCATTGCCGACGTAGTTGCTGTCGTCAGTGCCGAGCGGGTTCTCCAGCAGTGCCACGCAGCCCAGGCCAAGCTTGGCCGCAATGGCCGCGGTCTGGCGCACGTGGTTGGACTGGATCGCGCCAGCGGTGATCAACGTATCGGCGCCCTGGGCCAAGGCATCGGCGGCGAGGTATTCGAGTTTGCGCAGCTTGTTGCCGCCCAGTGCCAATGGCGTCAGGTCATCGCGTTTGACGTACACATCGCGGCCCAGCCAGGTCGACAGGCGTTCGAGTTTTTCCAATGGGGTAGGGTGACCGAGCAGGTCGAGGCGGTTAAAACGGGCAAGCTGTTGTTTGATCATGGGTCCGTACTGGCGGAGAAAGATGTCTGGACTATAGGCACGGGTATTTAGCGGGGCAACTGCCAATCGCTTATAGCCAAAAGTATTGTTCCCAGCACTATTGGTTCTTAATTCGGCTGCAAGTCGTTGCCGTAAAGTAATCGCCGTCAGCGCGGCCAGACAGTCCGGCCGCCCGTGAGGAGTTTTTACCGTGAGCGAGCGTTCCAGCCATTGGCAATTGCAGACCATCGTCAGCCAACTGCGTACGGCGCGCGACCAGTGGCGCGCACAAAACGGCCGCGCCAGCACCGAGCAGGGCGGTCGCGAGTTGCCGTCCCGAGCGGCCATGGCGGACATTCTCGAAGCCTTGTGCGGTGCGTTGTTTCCGATGCGTCTGGGGCCGGTGGATTTGCGTGAGGAGAGTGAGGACTTCTACGTCGGCCACACACTCGACGTGGCGTTGAATGCATTGCTGGCTCAGGCGCGGCTCGAATTGCGCTACGTCGCTCGTCACAGTGCCGGGGGCGACTCTGAAGTCGAAGCCAAGGCCATCCGGATCATTCAGGACTTCGCCCTCGCTCTGCCGGAATTGCGCAGCCTGTTGGACACCGACGTGCTGGCGGCCTATCACGGCGATCCGGCGGCTCGCAGTGTCGATGAAGTGTTGCTGTGCTACCCGGGAATCCTGGCGGTGATTCACCATCGCCTGGCCCACCATTTGTACCGCGCCGGGTTGCCGTTGCTGGCGCGGATCAGCGCGGAAATCGCCCACTCGGCCACCGGTATCGACATCCACCCTGGCGCGCAGATCGGTCGCAGTTTCTTCATCGACCACGGCACGGGTGTGGTGATCGGCGAGACCGCGATCATTGGTGAGCGGGTGCGGATATATCAGGCCGTGACGTTGGGCGCCAAGCGCTTCCCGGCGGACGAAGACGGCCAGTTGCAGAAGGGCCATCCACGGCATCCGATCGTGGAGGACGACGTGGTGATCTATGCCGGCGCGACGATTCTGGGGCGGATCACCATCGGCAAGGGCTCGACGATTGGTGGCAACGTCTGGCTGACCCGCAGCGTGCCAGCGGGGTGCAACCTGACCCAGGCGAATCTGCAGCATGATGACGGGACGCAGAAGTAAGTCCCCAGCTTTGATCGTTCCCACGCTCTGCGTGGGAATGCCTCAAGGGACGCTCCGCGTTCCGGCCCCATCGCCGATGTTGCGTCTGGCTCCGATGTGACGCGGAGCGTCACGGGCTGCATTCCCACGCAGAGCGTGGGAATGATCGTGTAATTACCCTTCCTTGAAAGCTACCGCCGAGCCCTGTGATTAGTCCTTAGCACCCTATTCATGTTTAACTTGAACGTTCATTCAAGTTAAACCGGTGGTTCGCCGCCCGCTCACAACAGGAGGCTTGCCTTTGCTGAGTCCGATTTTTACAGCCACGTTTTCCCCCCTCGAGGTGCACCTTTCGTGAGTGCATCGTCCATCCCCGCAAGCGGCCAGGTCCGCATGAATCCGCCGGTGTTTTATTTCGCGGCGACCTTCATTTTGTTGTTCGCCGTCGTGGTCATGGCGATCCCCGAACAGGCCGGTGCCTGGCTGTTGCAAGCGCAAAACTGGGCGGCCAACACGGTCGGCTGGTACTACATGCTCGCGATGACGCTGTATCTGGTCTTCGTGGTGGTCACCGCCTTGTCCGGCTACGGCAAGATCAAGCTCGGTGCCGACCACGACGAGCCCGAATTCAGCTACCTGTCATGGGCCGGCATGCTGTTCGCTGCCGGGATCAGCATCACGCTGTTTTTCTTTTGCGTGTCTGAACCGCTGACGCACCTGGCGCAACCGCCGCAAGGCGAGGCTGGCACGGCGGAGGCGGCGCGTCAGGCGATGCAGATTCTGTTTCTGCACTGGGGCCTGCACGGCTGGGGCGTGTTCGCCTTCGTCGGCATGGCGCTGGCCTATTTCGCCTATCGACATAACCTGCCGTTGGCCCTGCGTTCGGCGCTGTACCCGCTGATTGGCAAGCGCATCAACGGTCCCATCGGTTACGCGGTGGACGGCTTCGGCATCATCGCCACGGTGTTCGGCCTCGGCGCCGACATGGGCTTTGGCGTATTGCACCTCAATTCCGGCCTGGACTACCTGTTTGGCATCGCCCACACCCAGTGGATTCAGGTCGGCCTGATCACGCTGATGATGGGCGCGGCGATCATCGTCGCGGTGTCCGGCGTCGATAAAGGCGTGCGGGTGATGTCCGACATCAACATGCTGCTGGCCTGTGCGCTGCTGCTGTTCGTGTTGTTCGCCGGCCCCACCCAGCACTTGCTCAATACGCTGATCCAGAACCTCGGCGATTACCTCGGCGCCTTGCCGTTGAAGAGTTTCGACCTCTACGCCTATGACAAACCCGGCGACTGGCTGGGCGGCTGGACGGTGTTCTACTGGGCCTGGTGGATTGCATGGTCGCCGTTCGTGGGCCTGTTCATTGCGCGGATTTCCCGTGGCCGGACCATCCGTGAATTCGTCTTCGGCGTGCTGCTGATCCCGCTCGGTTTCACCCTGGCGTGGATGTCGATTTTCGGCAACAGCGCCATCGACCAGGTCCTCAACCACGGCATGAGCGCGCTCGGCATGTCGGCCATCGACAATCCATCGATGACCCTTTACCTGCTGCTGGAGACCTACCCGTGGAGCAAAACCGTGATCGCGGTCACGGTGTTCATCAGCTTCGTGTTCTTCGTCACCTCCGCCGACTCCGGCACCGTGGTGTTGTCGACGTTGTCCGCCAAGGGTGGCAATCCAGATGAAGACGGGCCGAAATGGCTGCGAGTGTTCTGGGGCGCGATGACGGCACTGGTGACCAGCGCACTGTTGTTCTCCGGCAGCATCGACGCATTGAAGTCGGCGGTGGTGCTGACGTCGTTACCGTTCTCGATGATTTTGCTGCTGATGATGTGGGGCCTGCACAAGGCGTTTTATCTGGAGTCGCAGAAGCAGATCGCGCAATTGCATTCCCTCGCGCCGGTGGCCGGTTCGCGACGCGGTGGATGGCGTCAGCGCTTGAGTCAGGCGGTGCATTTTCCGTCTCGGGATGAGGTCTATCGCTTCCTTGATACCACGGTGCGCCCGGCGATCGAGGAAGTGACTGCCGTGTTCGTCGAGAAGGGACTGCATGTGGTCACTCAGCCTGATCCGGCCAACGACAACGTGAGCCTGGAAATCGGTCACGGCGAACTGCATCCGTTCATCTATCAGGTGCAAATGCGTGGCTACTTCACCCCGTCCTTCGCCCGTGGCGGCATGGGTTCCAAACAACTCAACAACCGCCGTTATCACCGCGCCGAAGTGCATCTGAGCGAGGGCAGTCAGGACTACGATCTGGTGGGTTACACCAAGGATCAGGTGATCAACGACATCCTCGACCAGTACGAACGGCACATGCAGTTTTTGCATTTGGTGCGTTGATCGACCGGTGGCGCTCAGGTCTCGCTGCTCAACACCATGAACAGCACCAGTGCCGCCACCGGTACGCCGAACACCGCGCTGCCCACCACCAGTTCCGCGCTCAACGGTTGGCCAGCGTTGACCATGCCAACTGCGCCGTTGATCAAGGTCAACGCCAGCCACAGCACGACAAAACTGTAGGCCAGGGTCTGACGGGAGAAACCGATTTTCTCGCCGATGAACAGCATCAGTGCCAGCAGGACCAGGCCGAAGAAGATGATGATCGTGGTGTGCATGATGCAGTCCTCGCAACGGCTTTCAGAGTTCTCGACCTAGAGTGTGGTCGAGGGAATAACGTCCTGCTCCGCGAAACAGGATGTAGAGCGACAGAAACGCCATCAATACTGCAGTCGACCCGAGGCAAACCCCGGGTCGTTTCACTGGAGCCCTCGTTTTAGCGAATAGAGGGTTTGAGCAGGTCTTCCAGACCAATGCGGCGGAACATCTCGGCGCGTACCCGATCGGCCATTGCGTTGACGATTTCGGCACCGTCCTGCGATGGGTCGATATGGCGGCGGAACGGGCGGGTGCCGAAAGGCATGCCGACGATCTCGACGATGGCGTTGGCCACTTCGCCGACATCGGCGTCTGCCGGTTCCAGGGCGGCCAGTCCTTTGAGTGCCTGATCCGGAACCCCGGCATATGGGCCTTCATTGTATTCGGTGGCGCGGGCCTGGTCGGCGGGCGAACCGGAGTGCACGAAGTGGTTGGTGCCCTTGGTGAAGGCGCCCGGCACGATGATCGAGGTTTCCACCCCCCAGCGCGCCAACTCACTGGCGTAGGACACCGCCAGCGAATCCATCGCTGCCTTGGCCGCAAAGTACGGCGCCAGGTACGGCGGGGTGCCGCCGCGAGCACTGCTGGATGAAACCCACAACACCAGGCCCTGTCCCTGTTTGCGCAATTGCGGCAAGGCTGCGCGGTTGACCCGCTGGGTGCTCAGCACGTTGATGTCGTAGAGCTGGGCGAACTGTTCGGGCGTGAAGGCCTCGGCGGGGCCGAAGGACATGTGCCCGGCGTTATGGATGATCACGTCCAGTCGGCCACATTCCTCGACAATTTTCGCGACGCCGGCCTCGACCGATTCGTTCGACGCGACGTCCAGTTCGACGCTGCGCAGGTCGACCTGATGCTGGTCGGCGTAGCGCTGAACTTCTTCCACCTGTGGCGCATTGCGGCCCAGGGTTTCACGCATGCTGGCGTAGACAGTGTGGCCGGCGTCGGCAAGGGCTCGGGCAGTGAGCGCGCCGAAACCACTCGAGGCACCGGTAATCAGAATGACGGATTTCATGGCATTGACCTCTTCAACCTTGGCGTGGGTAGGGGATGAGACGGCTCAAACGAGGCCGCCATTGACGCGCAGGATTTGCCCGTTGACCCAGGCCGAATCCGGGCCGACCAGGAAGGACACGACGCGGGAGATGTCTTCTGGCTGAGCCAGGCGTTCCAGCGGCGCCATTTTGGCGAAGGTCTGGATCTGTTCTTCGCTCTTGCCGTGCAGGAACAGGTCGGTGGCGACCGGGCCCGGGGCCACCGCGTTGACGGTGATGTTGCGACCGCGCATTTCCTTGGCGAACACCTGGGTCAGGGATTCCACTGCCGCCTTGCTGGCGATGTACACCGCATAGCCCGGCAGGTTCATGCCGACGGTGCTGCTGGAAAAGTTGATGATCCGGCCACCGCTGTTCAGACGGGTCGCTGCTTCACGCAGAGTGTTGAAAGTGCCGCGAGCGTGGATGTTGACGTTCTGGTCGAACAGCTCGTCGGTGTGTTGCGCCAGCGGCATGACTTTGAGGATGCCGGCGTTATTGATCAGCACGTCGACTTTGCCCAGTTGGGTTTCGGTTTCGTCGAACAGCCGGCGTACATCGTCGGCATTAGCCACATCAGCCTTGATCGCTATGGCCCGGTGACCGGCCTGACGCAGTTTTACCACCAGTGCCGACGCCTCGGTGGCGCTGTTGGCGTAGTTGATGGCGACAGCGAAACCCTGGCTGGCCAGTTGCTGGGCGATCACGGCACCGATGCCGCGGGAGGCGCCGGTCACGATGGCAACTTTCGAAGTTTGAGTAGTCATGGCGTTGGTTCCTTTGAGTGATGAAGGTGTTTGCTGAGGTGTGGAGCCAGATTCACATGTTTACTCAGGGCGATAAATGCACGAGAGTTGCCTTGACTGTTCAATAATCACCAACAATCGATCGTCAGGAGTCCAGCGTGGATCAAGTCAAAGCGATGAAGGTTTTCGTGCGGATCTACGAGCGCAGCAGCTTCACGCTGGCGGCCGATGACCTGAACCTGCCGCGTGCCACCCTGACCCATACGTTGAATCAGTTCGAAGCCTGGCTCGGTACCCGTTTACTGGAGCGCAGCACACGCAAGGTCCGTCCTACGCTGGATGGCGAGGCGTACTACTTGCGTTGCGTGCAGTTGTTGGCAGAACTGGAAGAAGCCGAACTGGCATTTCGCGGCGTTGCGCCGAAAGGCCGATTACGGGTGGATCTGCATGGCACGTTGGCCAAGCACTTTGTAATCCCGGCGTTGCCGCAATTCATGGCGCGCTACCCGGACATCGAATTGTCCATCAGCGAAGCCGACCGCTTCGTCGACCTGATCGCCGAAGGCGTTGATTGCGTGTTGCGCGCCGGCACCTTGGGCGATTCGGCGCTGATCGGTAAACGTGTCGCCAACCTGCGCCAGATCACCTGCGCCAGCCCGGCTTACCTGCGTAAATACGGTGAACCGAAAGACCTCGACGACCTGAAAAACCACCGCGCGGTGAACTATGTTTCGCGCACCACGGCCAAGCTGTTTCCATTCGAATTCATGGTGGATGGCGAGCTGAAAGAAGTGGCCATCGAGGGCGCGTTGTCGGTGTTCGGCGCAGAGATTTATGCGGCCTCGGCGATCGCAGGGCTGGGGCTGATTCAGTGCCCGTATTACCGGATGGAAACGCAGATTGCCCAAGGGTTGGTGCAGGAAATCCTCACCGACATACCGCCGCCATCGATGCCGGTTTCGGTGTTGTATCCGCATAACCGACACATGTCGCCACGGGTTCGGGTGTTTGTGGATTGGTTGGGGGAGGTGTTTGCGGGTGCCCGGTAACCGATGGTCTGCGAGCAATCTGGCCTGCTTGTGTTCGGCTAATATTTATCAGAGTGTGTATCGTGTGTATTGAAGGTGTGATCATCGCGTAATGTGCTCAGCAGATGCTGCCCACAAGGACGAAGGTGATGCGAAGTCGGGAAATGATCAGGATGATCGAGGAGGATGGTTGGTATCTGGTGGCCGTGAAAGGTAGCCATCATCAGTACAAGCCCCCGTGCAAGTCAGGCAGGGTGACGATAAAACACCCTGATTCGGATCTTCCAAAAGGAACGATCAACAGCATACTGAAACAGGCGGGTCTGAAATGAGGCCCGACATCGGAAACGAGAGCCTCGAAGGGGCCACATCACAGGAAGGACTCATCGAAATGAAACTCCCGGTCGTTCTGCACAAGGATGCCGACTCAGAATACGGAGTGATTATCCCGGACGTGCCGGGGTGCTTCTCCGCGGGCGCTACTGTGGCGCAGGCATTTGAAAACGTGAAAGAAGCGCTGGCTTTGCACTACGAAGGTCTGGTCGCCGATGGTGATCCACTTCCGCAGGTGCGTGAGATTGACGCTCATCTGGATAACCCTGATTACGCTGGCGGCGTGTGGGGTGTGGTCGAATTCGATATCACACCTTATTTCGGCAAGTCGGTGCGCTTCAATGCCACCCTTCCTGAGCAGTTGCTTGAGCGTATCGACCAGACGGTCAGACGAGATCAGCGATATAGCTCAAGGTCTGGCTTTTTGGCGGCTGCCGCGCTACGTGAGTTGTCGGCGTAAGCGTTGGGCGTAGATATCGACTCTATGGGGGTAGGTCAGTTTTTAATAATCTGTGAAACGTTTCAGCAATTAGTCGAATCCGGGGTTTCCTGGCGTTTGTCTGGGCGTATGCTGGGCCGCTTGCAAAGCAGTCGATACCCCCATTCAAGACCCACAAGAGAGGATTCGATGACTTACACCGCTGCCGAAAACCGCTACGACGCCATCCCTTACCGCCGCGTAGGCCGCAGCGGGCTGGTGCTGCCGGCGCTGTCCCTGGGCCTGTGGCACAACTTCGGCGACAGTACGCCGATCGACACCCAGCGCTCGTTGCTGCGTACGGCGTTCGACTCAGGGATCAACCACTTCGACTTGGCCAACAACTACGGCCCGCCCTATGGCAGCGCCGAGATCAACTTCGGTCGTTTGCTGCGAGAAGACTTCAAGCAGTACCGCGATGAGCTGATCATCTCCAGTAAGGCCGGCTGGGACATGTGGCCCGGCCCTTACGGCCAGGGCGGCGGGTCGCGCAAATACGTGCTGGCCAGCCTCGACCAGAGCCTGCAACGCCTGGGCCTCGATTACGTGGACATCTTCTACTCCCACCGCTTCGACCCGGATACGCCGCTGGAAGAAACCGCCAGCGCACTGGCCACGGCCGTGCAACAGGGCAAGGCGTTGTACATTGGCATCTCGTCTTACTCCGGGGTGAAAACCCGGGAAATGGCCGCGTTGCTCAAGGAGTGGAAAGTCCCGCTGCTGATCCACCAGCCGGCCTACAACCTGCTCAATCGCTGGGTGGAAAAGGACCTGCTGGATGTCACCGACGAACTCGGTACCGGCGTGATCGCCTTCACGCCGTTGGCGCAGGGCCTGTTGACCGACAAATACCTCAATGGCATTCCGAAGGATGCGCGGGTCAACCGCCCGGGCGGTGATTCATTGCAGTCGTCTCACCTGTCCGAAGCCAACATCGCCCAAGTGCGGGCGCTCAATGAAATCGCCAAACGTCGTGGTCAGAGCCTGGCGCAACTGGCGCTGGCCTGGACCCTACGTGATCCGCGCGTGACCTCGGCGCTGATCGGCGCGAGCCGGCCGGAGCAGATCATCGAGAACGTCGGGGCGTTGAAGAATCTGAGCTTTAGTGTGGAAGAACTGGCGGAGATTGATCGGTTTGCCCAGGAGGGTGGGATCAATTTGTGGGAGAAGCCTTCGACGGCTGAGTAACTCCGTACTGATCATTCCCACGCTCTGCGTGGGAATGCAGCCCGGGACGCTCCGCGTCCCATCCAAAGCCGAACGCAGAGCGTCCGTTGAGGCATTCCCACGCGGAGCGTGGGAACGATCGGCTCACCGGAAAAACGGCACATCCCCCAACACCGTCGCCCGCTGCATCACCCGCCGTGCCGGGCGGTAATCATCCACCGCGTAATGCTGGGTCACGCGGTTATCCCAGAACGCGATGTCGTCTTTCTGCCAGCGCCAGCGAATGGTGAAGTCCGGCCGTGTGGTGTGGGCGAACAAGAACTTCAGAACCGCCTCGCTTTCTGTCTCCGACAACTCATTGATCTTCGACGTGAACCCTTCATTGACGAATAACGAACGACGCCCGCTCACCGGGTGCGTACGAATCACCGGGTGTGACAGCGGCGGATTTTTGCGCCGGGCTTCTTCCCACTGGGCCAGGGCTTCCGGCGTGTTGCCATAGCGCTCCAGTGGAAACGAACGGGTGAAGTCGTGAGTGGCGGTCAGCCCTTCGAGCAAGGTTTTCATCGGCGCGGACAACGCTTCATACGCCGCAATACCGCTGGCCCACAGGGTGTCGCCGCCAAACTCCGGCAGCAACTTGGCGCTGAGCACCGCGCCCATCGCCGGGGTCGGCAGGAACGTCACGTCGGTGTGCCAGATCGCGTTGTCCCGCACGTCGGTGACGGCGGTGTCGAGGATCAGCACTTCCGGTTGTTCCGGCACGTTCGGATAAATCGGATGAATATGCAGGTCGCCGAAATAAGCGGCGAATCGCGCCTGTTGCTGTGGCTCGATCGGCTGGTTACGGAAGAACAGCACCTGATATTTGAGCAGCGCCTGTTCGATGGCGTCGCGTTGTTCCACGTTCAGCGGCTGGCTGATGTCGACGCCGCTGATTTGCGCGCCGAGGGCGCAGCTTAAAGGGACGATGGTCAGGTGGCTCATGGTGGTTCTCTTCAATCCGGGGTGTCGACGCATGAATCTTCAGTGAGCTTGGCCATGCCACGGCACCAGTTTGCGTTGCAGGGCACGCAGACCCATTTCCATGGCGAAGGCGATCAGCGCGATCACCAGAATCCCCAGCACCACCACATCGGTGACCAGGAACTGCGCGGCCGACTGCACCATGAAGCCCAAACCGCTGGTGGCGGCGATCAACTCGGCAGCCACCAGCGTCGACCAACCCACCCCCAAACCAATGCGCACACCGGTCAAGATGTCCGGCAAGGCACTGAGCAGAATCACATGGCGAATCAACTGCGCCCGAGTTGCGCCCAACGACTGCGCGGCGCGCAATTTCGCGGGGTCGACGGTGCGTACGCCGGTGGCGGTGGCAATCGCGATCGGGGCGAAGATCGCCAGGTAGATCAGCAACACTTTCGACAGCTCACCGATGCCGCACCAGATCACAATCAGCGGCAAATAGGCCAGGGGCGGAATCGGGCGGTAAAACTCGATCAGCGGATCGAGAATGCCGCGAGCAATGCGGTTGTGGCCGATGGCAATGCCGACCGGCACGGCGGTCAGCACCGCGAAGCCCAGGCCCAAACCGATGCGACTGAGGCTCGCACCCAAGTGCTGCCACAAGGTCGAATCCATGTAGCCGCTGGTCACCAGCAGCCAGCCTTTTTGCAGCACGGCGGAGGGGGGCGGCAGGAACAGCGGTTCGATCAAGCCGGTGGCGGTGACGGCCCACCAGATCGCCAACAGTGCGATCAGGGTCAACACGCTGATCCAGCGCGTGCTGATACGGCGGCGCAGCGCAATCACCGTCGAGCCCGGCTTCACCGTTGCGGCGGGAATTCCATAACTGCTCATGCGCGCTCCTGCCGCTGGACGGCACTGCGTTGGGAGAACACTTTGGCGAGCACGTGTTCGCGGGTTTCGATAAAACGCGGGTCGGACTTGATCGAGCGCGCCGACTCGCCGGTGGCGTAACGCTGACCGAAATTCAGGCTCAGACGCTCGACGACTTGCCCGGGGTTAGGCGCCAGCAGAATCAGATCCGTGGCGAGGAACACCGCTTCTTCAATATCGTGGGTAATCAGGAACACCGGTTTGGCGGTGCGTTGCCAGACCTGCAACAGCAGCTCCTGCATCTGTTCGCGGGTGAAGGCGTCGAGGGCGCCGAAGGGTTCGTCCATCAGCAACACCCGAGGGTCGGCGGCGAGGGCGCGAGCCAGGCCGACACGTTGTTTCTGCCCGCCCGAGAGTTGCCAGATGCGCCGTTTTTCGAAACCGGAAAGGTCCACCAGCGCGAGCATTTCCCGGGCGCGCTGTTCACGTTTTTCCCGCGCAGCGCCGGCCAGTTCCAGGCCGAAAGCGACGTTGGCCAGCACGTCCTGCCAAGGCAACAGGGCGTCATCCTGAAACACCACCCCGCGCTCAGCGCTCGGGCCTTTGACCGGCACGCCGTCAAGGGTGATGCGCCCGGCGCTGGGCTCGACGAAACCGGCAATCAGGTTCAACAGCGAAGTCTTGCCACTGCCGGAAGGGCCGAGGGCGACCAGCAACTGCTGGGGCCCAAGGCTCAGGGAAATATCCGCCAGCACAGGTTCCGCTGCACCGGGGTACTGTGCGCTGATGCGCTCCAGCTGTAGCAAAGCCATCGCGGTTAACTCCCGATCAGTTGGTGATGTACTTGGCGCTGACGTACGGCGCGTAGTCCGGCAGCACGGCCTCGACCTTGCCCTGTTCCTTGAGGAACGCCGCGGTGTCGGTAATGGCTTTGGTGGTTGGCGCACCGAGGGTGATCACCTGATCAGCCGCCAGCGGATACACGTTGCCTTGCAGCAGCAGCGGAATATCGCTGGCCTTGGCACCGGAGAGTTTCACCAGTTTGTCGACGTTGCTTTGGTTGGCCAGCCAGGCTTTCGGGTCTTTGCGGTAGTTGGCGTAGGCATCGAGGGTCACTTTGGCGAATGCGGTGACGATTTCAGGATGCTTCTCGGCGAAGTCCTTGCGCACGATCCAGGCATCGAAGGTCGGCGCGCCAAACTTGGCCAGCTCGCCGGAAGTGATCAGCACTTTGCCGTTTTCCTTGGCCACACCGAGGGCCGGATCCCACACGTAGGTGGCGTCGATGTCACCGCGTTTCCATGCCGCGATGATGGCTGGCGGCGCGAGGTTGAGCACGGTGACTTTCGACGGGTCGATGTTCCAGTGTTTTAGCGCGGCCAGCAGGCTGTAGTGGCCGGTGGAGACGAACGGTACGGCGACTTTCTTGCCGATCAGGTCTTGCGGGGTCTTGATCCCGGAACCGTCGCGCGCGACCAATGCTTCGGCGGCGCCGATCTGGGTGGCGATGAGGAAGGTTTCCACCGGGACTTTGCGGGTGATTGCCGCCGTCAGGGGGCTGGAACCGAGGTAGCCGATTTGCACATCGCCGGAAGCGATGGCGGCGATGATGTCGGCGCCGCTATCGAATTTGCGCCAGTTGATATCGGCTTTGGTGGCTTTTTCGTAGGCGCCGTCTGCTTGGGCGACTTTGGCCGGGTCAACGGTGGTTTGGTAGGCGACGGTCACGTCTGCCGCCTGAGCCAGGAAGCTCGCCGCAGCCAGCGACGCGGCTGCCAGGAGGCGAAGAGGGGAAGTCAGTTTCATCAGGAAGCTCCTTGTCAGGCGACCGAGAAGTCGGCGTCAAAGGAGACTAAATGATATAAGAAACTTAAAATAAATAACTTTTTAGAATGAGCTTATGAGCGGAAAATTCTAAGGGAGAATAGTCGATCGTTCCCACGCTCTGCGTGGGAACGATCATCGCAGCCAGTTCGGCGAAGCTGCCAAAGGCTGCGATTCATAGGCGCTGCTTAATTGCTGATCGCCAGAATGCTCGCCTGATACGCCCCGACAAACACATCGAAATCGCCGACTTCGTTCTGTTCCAGCTCTGCCTGCTGAGCCAGTGACGAACGCGCCAGTTCTTCAAATTTAGCCTGTTCTTCACCTGAAAGCGGCTCGCTGCGGAAAAACTCTGCATGCACCTGGCTTTGGCGCAAGGAGAACTGGGCGAAGCTTTCCTTGTGCTCGGCCATTGCCGCCAACACCTGGGCCGATGGCGTCAGGGACGAGTCCTGGGCCTTGGCCATTTGGGCGTCCAGCGCCTTGCTGTGGGCATCGCCGCCATGGCTCTGATCCAGCAGTGCCGCCAGTGGCGCAATTTTTTCCAGCAATTCGCCGGCCCATTCCTTCATGTCCACCGCTTGACCGTCGCGTTGCAGTTGCAGGCCCGGACGACGACCTTCCTTGACCACGCTGAGGAAGTTCGACGTTGCGTTACCGCAGCTGGTACTGGTCAGCAGCGGGCTGTCGTTCAGCGCGCAGTACAGCAGGAATGCGTCGAGGAACCGGGACTCGGTGAGGTCGATGCCCATCGGCAGGAACGGGTTGATATCCAGGCAGCGCGCTTCCACGTACTGGATGCCACGGGCCACCAGCGCCTGAATCGGCCGTTCGCCGGTATAGGTCACGCGCTTGGGGCGGATGTTGGAGTAGTACTCGTTTTCGATCTGCAGGATGTTGGTGTTGAGCTGAACCCACTCACCGTCCTTGTGCGTACCAACCTCGACGTACGGTGGATACGGCGTAGCCACCGCTTTGCGCAGGCTGTCGGTGTAGCTGGTCAGGTCGTTGTAGCACGGCGTCAGGCCGGCTTGGGCGTTGCTCTGGTAACCCAGATCGCTCATGCGCAGGCTGGTGGCGTAGGGCAGGTACAAGGTGTCTGGGTCCAGCTGCTCCAGTTGATGCGAGCGACCGCGCAGGAAACCGGCGTCCAGTGCAGGCGAGGCGCCGAACAGGTACATCAGCAGCCAGCTGTAGCGACGGAAGTTGCGAATCAGCGCAATGTAGGCCGACGACTGGAAATCGCGGTCAGTGCCGTCAAAGCCTTCAGCCTCTTTGAGCAGCGGCCAGAGCTTTTCCGGCAGGGAAAAGTTGTAGTGGATCCCGGCGATGCACTGCATGGTCTTGCCATACCGCAGGGCCAGGCCCTTGCGATAGACGTACTTGAGCTGACCGATGTTGGAGGTGCCGTAATAGGCGATCGGAATGTCTTCCTCGGCCGGCAACGGGCACGGCATCGATGGACTCCACAGGTACTCGTTGCCGAGCTTGCTGTAGGCAAAACGGTGAATTTTGTCCAGGCTCGCCAGCATCTGCGCCGGGTCTGGCAGGGCTGGCGTGATGAACTCCAGCAGCGACTCGGAATAGTCGGTGGTGATTTGTTCGTTGGTCAGCGCGGAACCCAGTGCTTCAGGGTGCGGCGTTTGCGCCAGGCGCCCTTCGCCGGTCACGCGCAGGCATTCACGTTCGATGCCGTGAAGGCACTGTTCGAGCAGAGAGAGGTTAGCGCGCTCGCCGAGCAGAGCCAGGCGGCGGTTGAGAAGTTCGCTCAAGTTGGATTCCTTCACGCGTCAGTCGCCCCAATATGGGGGTGGGCAAGACGGTCTACAAGGGTGAAGTTAAAACTGGCGTTTTCGCCTGGTTCTTGGGCCATACAGGCTCGTACTGAAAGGCCAACTTCATTCCCTGAATCTGGCTATCGCGCGCAGAGAAAACTCCGACGCTGCAGTCACAGCGCCGAAATTAACTCAAATTGATGACCAGTAGCTACAGGACAGCGAACGTGCCTTGTGCTTTTGCGACCAGTTTGTCGCCTTGCATCACATCGGCCTCGACTACAAGCGTGCGGCGGCCCGGATGGATCACCCTGGCCGTGCACATCACTTCACCATCGGCGACGGCGCGGATGTAGTTGATCTTGCACTCGATGGTCGCGCTCTGCTGGTCAAAGCCGTGGGTGCTGGAGCAGGCCAGCCCCATGGCAATGTCCACCAGACTGAACAAGGCCCCGCCGTGCAGCTTGCCGCCGCGATTGCGCAACTGCGGCTCCAGCACCAGGGCGACTTGCGCCACCCCGGTTTCCAGGCTGTGCAAGCGACACCCCAGCAGCTTGAAAAACGCGCTTTCGGTCAAGCCGGCCGGGATCTCCATCAGCGCTTCTTCAACTGCTTGGCGTTGGCGAACAGCGACGCCATGGCGTTGTTGGTCGGGGCCGCTGCCGTGGTTTCCTTGCGTGGCGCGGTGTTCTGGGATTGGCGCGGAGCCGACCCCGGACGTGCACCGCGAGCACCGTCGATTTTCTCGCCCGGGGTATCGCTCATGCGCATCGACAGGCCTACGCGTTTGCGCGGGATGTCGACTTCCATGACCTTCACCTTGACCACATCGCCGGCCTTCACCGCTTCGCGCGGATCCTTGATGAACTTCTCCGACAGCGCGGAGATGTGCACCAGACCGTCTTGATGCACGCCGATGTCGACGAAGGCACCGAAGTTGGTCACGTTGGTGACCACGCCTTCGAGGATCATGCCCAGTTGCAGGTCCTTGAGGTCTTCGACGCCGTCCTGGAACTCGGCGGTCTTGAACTCGGGACGCGGGTCGCGGCCAGGTTTTTCCAGCTCTTGCAGGATGTCGGTGACCGTCGGCAGGCCGAACGTTTCGTCGGTGTATTTCTTCGGATCCAGGCGCTTGAGGAACGCGGCGTCGCCGATCAGCGAGCGAATGTCACGGTCGGTTTCAGCGGCAATGCGCTGCACCAATGGATAGGCTTCCGGGTGCACCGCCGACGAATCCAGCGGGTTGTCGCCATTCATTACGCGCAGGAAGCCGGCGGCCTGTTCGAAGGTTTTTTCACCCAGGCGGGCGACTTTCTTCAATGCCGCACGGGTTTTGAACGCACCGTGCTCGTCGCGGTGGGCAACGATGTTCTGCGCCAGGGTCGCGTTGAGGCCGGAGATGCGCGCCAGCAGCGCCACGGACGCGGTATTGACGTCCACGCCCACGGCGTTCACGCAGTCTTCGACCACTGCGTCCAGACCGCGCGCCAGTTTCAGCTGCGACACGTCGTGCTGGTATTGGCCAACGCCGATGGATTTCGGATCGATCTTCACCAGCTCCGCCAGCGGATCCTGCAAGCGACGAGCGATGGACACCGCGCCACGGATCGACACGTCCAGGTCCGGGAATTCCTTGGATGCCAGTTCCGAGGCCGAGTACACCGATGCACCGGCCTCGGAGACCATGACTTTGGTCATCTTCATGGCTGGGTATTTTTTGATCAGTTCAGCGGCCAGTTTGTCGGTTTCGCGGCTGGCGGTGCCGTTGCCGATGGCGATCAGGTCCACCGAATGCTTGGCGCACAGGGCGGCAAGCACGGCGAGGGTCTGGTCCCACTTGTTGTGCGGCACGTGCGGGTAAACCGTGGCGTGGTCCAGCAGCTTGCCGGTGGAGTCGACCACGGCGACCTTGCAGCCGGTACGCAGGCCCGGGTCGAGGCCCAGGGTGGCACGCGGGCCGGCCGGAGCGGCCAGCAGCAGGTCGTGCAGGTTGTGGGCGAACACGTTGATCGCTTCGGTTTCCGCACCATCGCGCAGCTCGCCCAGCAGGTCGGTTTCCAGGTGGGTGTAGAGCTTGACCTTCCAGGTCCAGCGCACCACTTCGCCCAGCCATTTGTCGGCGGCGCGGTTCTGGTTCTGGATACCGAATTGCTGGCCGATCATGCCTTCGCACGGGTGCATGGTGCCCGGCAGTTCGTCGCCGACTTTCAGCGCGGAACTGAGAATGCCTTCGTTGCGGCCGCGGAAAATCGCCAGCGCGCGGTGGGACGGCATGCTTTTCAGCGGTTCGTCGTGTTCGAAGTAGTCGCGGAACTTGGCGCCTTCCTCTTCTTTGCCGGCAATCACGCGGGCACTGAGGGTGGCTTCCTGCTTGAGGTAATTGCGCAACTTGTCCAGCAGGCCCGCGTCTTCGGCGAAGCGCTCCATGAGGATGTATTTGGCGCCTTCGAGGGCGGCCTTCACATCGGCCACGCCTTTTTCGGCGTCGATGAAACGCGCCGCTTCGGTTTCCGGGTTCAGGGTTGGATCGTTGAACAGGCCGTCGGCCAGCTCGCCGAGGCCGGCTTCCAGGGCGATCTGGCCCTTGGTGCGGCGCTTCTGCTTGTACGGCAGGTACAAGTCTTCGAGGCGGGTCTTGGTGTCGGCGAGCTTGATGTCGCGTTCGAGTTGCGGGGTCAGCTTGCCTTGTTCCTCGATGCTGGCGAGGATGCTGATACGCCGTTCGTCGAGTTCTCGCAGGTAGCGTAGACGCTCTTCCAGATGACGCAGTTGCGTGTCATCGAGGCTGCCGGTCACCTCTTTCCGGTAGCGGGCGATGAAGGGCACCGTGGAGCCTTCATCGAGTAGCGCGACGGCCGCTTCGACCTGTTGTGGGCGGACGCCGAGTTCCTCGGCGATGCGGCTGTTGATGCTGTCCATAAAACCACCTGACAAATTGTGAAAGCAGGCTCGCAGGCGCGGAAATAGGGCCTTCGCGAGTCTGGTTGAGCGGCCTGGCGAGCGCCGCTACCTGGATCAACAGGCTTGCCGTTGACCCGTGAAATCGAACAATTACTGCCAGCGCCATGAAAATAAAAAGTGGTTACCGGCAATAACGATCAGACGTTGCCTGACACAAAAGGCCGCGCATTATAACCAGCGTTCTGTCATTCGGGGGCATTGCAGGCTGTAGGCGAAAAGACTGGTTTTCTGGCGGTGAAGGAAAAATCTGCTAACAATGCACTCGGTGCGTATAACGGCAGCTACGCCATAATGCGCGCCGAGATCAAAGGAGCATCCAATGAGCAGCACTGCACAAACTGCTGAAGGCGAAAAAATTCTTATCGTTGACGACGATCCTGGGCTGAGCAGCCTGCTGGAACGCTTTTTCGTCAGCAAGGGCTACCGTGCCCGCGCCGTCCCGAACACCGAACAAATGGACCGCCTGCTGGCGCGTGAAGTGTTCAACCTGGTCGTCCTCGACCTGATGCTGCCCGGCGAAGACGGCCTGACCGCCTGCCGCCGCCTGCGCACGGCGAACAATCAGATTCCAATCATCATGCTCACCGCCAAGGGCGACGAGCTGAGCCGCATCAAGGGCCTGGAGCTGGGCGCCGACGATTACCTGGCCAAGCCGTTCAACCCGGACGAGCTGATGGCCCGGGTCAAAGCGGTGCTGCGGCGCCAGGCAGCACCGGTGCCGGGTGCACCGGGCAGCGAAGACGAAAGCGTGACCTTCGGTGACTACGAGCTGTCCCTGGCCACCCGCGAACTCAAGCGTGGCGACAAAGTGCACATGCTCACCACCGGTGAGTTCGCGGTGCTCAAGGCCCTGGTCATGAACGCCCGTCAACCGCTGACCCGCGACAAGCTGATGAACCTGGCTCGTGGCCGCGAGTGGGATGCCCTGGAGCGTTCCATCGACGTGCAGATCTCCCGTCTGCGCCGGATGATCGAGCCCGATCCGTCCAAACCGCGCTACATCCAGACCGTCTGGGGCGTGGGCTACGTGTTCGTTCCGGATGGCGCCGCCACGAAGTGATCGGTGATTTGTAGGAGCGGGTCCTGCGGGTAAAGGGTCGGATGACCTTTCCCGCAGACTCGCGATCCGCAATATGCGAGCATCGCTCGCTCCTGCAAGTGTGTAGCGGTTACCCATGAAAACCCCTGTTTGGTTCCCCCAGAGCTTCTTCTCCCGCACCCTGTGGCTGGTGCTGATCGTCGTCCTGTTCTCCAAGGCGCTGACCCTGGTTTATCTGTTGATGAACGAAGACGTGCTGGTGGATCGCCAATACAGTCACGGCGTCGCCCTGACGCTGCGCGCCTATTGGGCCGCCGATGAAGAGAATCGCGCGAAGATTGCCGATGCCGCGACCCTGATCCGGGTGGTGGGCGCCGGTGTGCCGGAAGGCGAGCAGCACTGGCCATATAGCGAGATCTACCAGCGACAGATGCAGGCCGAACTGGGCGCCGACACCGAAGTACGATTACGCATGCACTCGCCACCGGCGCTGTGGGTCCGGGCGCCCAGCCTGGGCGATGGCTGGCTGAAAGTGCCGCTGTACCCGCATCCGTTGCGCGGCCAGAAAATCTGGAACGTGCTCGGCTGGTTCCTCGCCATTGGTCTGCTATCCACCGCCTCGGCGTGGATTTTCGTCAGCCAGCTCAATCAACCGTTGAAACGTCTGGTCTATGCCGCGCGGCAACTCGGTCAGGGCCGCAGTGTGCGTCTGCCGATCAGCGATACGCCGAGTGAAATGACCGAGGTCTATCGCGCCTTCAACCAGATGGCCGAAGACGTCGAACAGGCGGGGCGCGAGCGTGAGCTGATGCTGGCCGGGGTGTCCCACGACCTGCGCACGCCGCTGACCCGTTTGCGGCTGTCCCTGGAACTGATGGGTGATCACAGCGACCTGACGGACGACATGATCCGCGATATCGAAGACATGGACGCGATTCTTGACCAGTTCCTGGCCTTCATTCGCGACGGTCGTGACGAGTTGGTGGAAGAAGTGGACCTGAGCGATCTGGTTCGCGAAGTCGCCGCGCCGTACAACCAGAACGAAGAAAAAGTGCACTTGCGCCTGGAACCGATCCAGCCGTTCCCGTTGCGTCGGGTGTCGATGAAGCGGCTGCTGAACAACCTGATCGGTAATGCCCTGCATCACGCTGGCAGCGGAGTGGAAGTGGCGGCTTATGTGTCCGGGGATACCAGTGCGCCGTATGTGGTGCTGAGTGTCATGGACCGTGGCGCGGGGATCGATCCGTCGGAGCTGGAGGCGATTTTCAACCCGTTCACCCGTGGTGATCGGGCCCGGGGCGGGAAGGGCACCGGGTTGGGGCTGGCGATCGTGAAGCGGATCGCCTCGATGCATGGCGGCAATGTCGAGCTGCGCAACCGCTCCGGTGGTGGGCTGGAAGCACGGGTGCGGTTGCCGCTTGGGTTGATGTTGCCGCGGGATGCGGTTTGACCCGATCGTTCCCACGCAGAGCGTGGGAACGATCAATCCTGTAGGAGCTGTCGAGCGAAGCGAGGCTGCGATCTTTTCAGGCTCAACCCTTACCTTTGGTCCGCGTCATATTCGGCCCGCCATTCTTCTCCAGATGCTCAATGATGATCCCCGCCACGTTCTTCCCGGTGGTGGTTTCAATCCCTTCCAGCCCCGGCGACGAGTTCACTTCCATCACCAGCGGCCCATGATTGGAACGCAGGATATCCACACCCGCCACCGCCAAACCCATGACCTTCGCTGCACGCAACGCGGTCATGCGTTCTTCCGGGGTGATCTTGATCAGGCTCGCACTGCCACCACGATGCAGGTTGGAGCGAAACTCCCCCGGCTTGGCCTGGCGCTTCATCGCCGCGATCACCTTGTCACCGACCACGAAACAGCGAATGTCTGCGCCGCCGGCTTCCTTGATGTACTCCTGAACCATGATGTTCTGCTTCAAGCCCATGAAGGCCTCGATCACCGATTCCGCCGCCGTGGCCGTTTCACATAGCACCACGCCGATGCCCTGGGTGCCTTCCAGCACCTTGATCACCAGCGGCGCGCCGTTGACCATCTCGATCAAGTCGGGAATGTCATCCGGGGAGTGCGCAAAACCGGTGACCGGCAAACCGATCCCCCGGCGCGACAGCAATTGCAGGGAACGCAGTTTGTCTCGCGAACGGGCGATGGCCACCGATTCGTTGAGCGGAAACACCCCCATCATTTCGAATTGGCGCAGCACCGCGCAGCCATAAAACGTGACCGATGCGCCGATCCGCGGGATCACCGCATCGAAACCCTCCAGCGGTTTGCCGCGGTAGTGGATTTGCGGCTTGTGACTGGCAATGTTCATGTAGGCGCGCAGCGTGTCGATCACCACCATTTCATGGCCACGCTCTATACCGGCTTCGACCAGACGACGGGTGGAATACAGACGCGGGTTCCGCGACAGCACAGCGATCTTCATGCAACACCTGTGGAGAAGGTAGATACCGGGAACACCGGCTTGTCTTGTACATATTTGGTGCCCGGATTGACCACCAACTGGCCGTCGATCAGGGCTTTGGAACCGAGTAACAGGCGATAACGCATGGATTTGCGGCAGGCGAGGGTGAACTCGACCCGCCAGACCCGATCACCGAGGGCCAGGGTGGTGCTGACCACATAGCGCATCTGCGCGTGGCCGTTGGAGCTTTTAATGGTTTTCATCGTCACCAGCGGTGCTTCGCAGCGCCGGTGCCGCAATTGCACCACCGTGCCCAGGTGCGCGGTGAAGCGCACCCACTGTTCCCCATCGCGCTCGAATGGCTCGATGTCGGTGGCATGCAGGCTGGAGGTGCTGGCGCCGGTGTCGATTTTTGCCCGAAGGCCCGCGACTCCCAAATCCGGGAGCGCCACCCACTCGCGCAGACCGATAACGGTCAAATGATCAAATGTCTTCAAAAGTGCTCAACCGGCAAAAACCGCTCAGGCCGTGTGCGGCCGAATTCGCGGTATTCACGCAGAATAATGGGTAAAAGGCGACAGATATCTACGGCCCGGATTTTCGTCCCTCAAACAGGGGGGAATGCCTGCATTCTAATCCACGGCGTTGTGATTCATGGCACGACAGAAACGGTAGTACAGTTCATCGATATTTCAGAATGAGGTCATCCAATGGCACAAAAAAGCGAAGAGGACGACAAGGTCCGTCTCGATAAATGGTTGTGGGCTGCGCGTTTTTATAAAACACGTGCCTTGGCCAAGGCCGCGATTGAAAGCGGCAAGGTGCATTGCCGGGGCGAGCGCTGCAAGCCAGGCAAGGAGCCGAGGGTCGGTGACGAGTTTCAGATCCGTGCCGGCTTCGAGGAACGCACGGTGGTGGTCCAGGCGTTGTCGATCGTGCGTCGTGGCGCGCCGGAAGCTCAGGCCCTGTATGCCGAAACCGAAGCCAGCATTGCCAAGCGCGAAGCGGCGGCGGCCATGCGCAAGGCCGGGGCATTGGGCGTGAGCACCGACGGCAAACCGAGCAAGAAACAGCGCCGGGATTTGTTCAAGTTTCGCGGCAACAGCAACGACGAGTAGTGACGGCCGTCGGGCGCAGACTTGTAATCGCCTGCCTGTGCAGCCATATGGGGGATATTCGCCAACGGCGCATTTCGCAGGTGAAAGCACCGCTCGTCGAAAACCGAGGTTTGACCTTGCTTGGAACAACCCCGAATTGTTCATAAAATGCCGCTATGGCTAAGCTTGCACCCCAAAAGTGTCGCTACGGCGCGCATTTCATTTTTTGTAACCTTTTTTGTCACCACTTCAGATACCCAGACCTATGACCGATCTACCGGATACCGACTACACCCAACGCTTCATCTTCGATGACAGCGACACCCGCGGCGAACTGGTGGCATTGGAGCGTAGCTATGCCGAAGTCCTCGCCAAACACACCTATCCGGAGCCGGTCGCGCAACTGCTGGGCGAGCTGATGGCGGCTGCAGCGTTGCTGGTAGGCACCTTGAAGTTCGATGGCTTGCTGATTCTTCAGGCCCGTTCCGAAGGCCCGGTGCCGATGCTGATGATCGAGTGCTCCAGCGAGCGCGAAATTCGCGGCCTGGCCCGTTACGACGCCGAGCAGATCGCGCCTGATGCGACGCTCGCCGACCTGATGCCCAATGGCGTGTTGGCGCTGACGGTCGACCCGACTCAAGGCCAGCGCTATCAGGGCATCGTCGATCTCGACGGCGAAACCCTGTCCGATTGCTTCACCAACTATTTCGTCATGTCGCAGCAGGTTGGCACCCGCTTCAAGCTGTACGCCGACGGCCGTCGTGCCCGTGGCTTGCTGTTGCAGCAATTGCCTGCCGACCGTTTGAAAGATGAAGAAGATCGCGCCGCCAGTTGGCAGCACATCACCGCCCTTGCCAGCACCCTGACCGCCGACGAATTGCTGAGCCTGGACAACGAAACCGTGCTCCATCGCCTGTACCACGAAGAGCAAGTGCGTCTGTTCGATGTGCAGAAACTGCGCTTCCATTGCAGTTGCTCCCGGGAACGCTCGGGCAATGCGCTGGTCAGTCTGGGTCTGGAAGATGCTCAGAAACTGGTCGTCGAACATGGCGGCCGCATCGAGGTCGATTGCCAGTTTTGCAACGAGCGCTACCTGTTCGACGCGGCCGATATCACCCAATTATTCGCCGGTGCCGGGGTTGATACGCCGTCAGATACCCGTCACTAAAACGCTTCAGCGCAGGTAAATTCACTGCTTAACGCCGGAATAACGCCGTTCTGACGGGAGGGCCCTACACTTTTTGGGCTTTTCTGGCATAATCCGGCCCACTTTTTTCGCGGTAGTAGTGCACGACTTTCTACTACAAAACGTTTGGAGCACTCGGCCACTGGCCGACGGGGAACCTCATGACGCAAGCCAATAACGCCGTGTACACCGATCTGAGTGTTGATGATCTGGTTAAACAAGCCCTGAATCGCGGTGAAGGCGAGCTTGCCGATACCGGCGCGCTGGTTGTTCGCACCGGTCACCGTACCGGCCGTTCGCCAGTCGATCGTTTCATCGTTGAAGAGCCGACCACCCAGGCCGCTATTGCCTGGGGCCCGATCAACCGCAAGTTCCCGGCCGACAAGTTCGATGCCCTGTGGGCTCGCGTCGAGGCGTTCAACAACGCGCAAGAGCATTTCGTTTCCCACGTGCACGTAGGTTCGGCTGAAGAGCACTACTTGGCCGTGAAGATGACCACCCAGACCGCCTGGCAGAACCTGTTCGGCCGTTGCCTGTTCATCAACCCGGCCCAGTACAACCCGGCTGGCCGTGACGAGTGGCAAGTCCTCAACGTTGCCAACTTCGAGTGCGTTCCAGAGCGTGACGGCACCAACTCCGACGGCTGCGTGATCATCAACTTCGCGCAGAAGAAAGTGCTGCTCGCCGGCATGCGCTACGCCGGTGAAATGAAGAAAGCCATGTTCTCGGTGCAGAATTTCCTGCTGCCGGCCGCCGACGTGCTGCCAATGCACTGTGCCGCCAACATCGGCGAAGCGGGCGACGTGACCCTGTTCTTCGGTCTGTCCGGCACCGGCAAGACCACCCTGTCCGCCGACGAAAGCCGTTACCTGATCGGTGACGACGAACACGGCTGGGGCGAGGGCGTAGTGTTCAACATCGAAGGCGGTTGCTATGCCAAGTGCATCGACCTGTCCGAGAAGAACGAGCCGGTCATCTGGAAAGCCATCAAACACGGCGCAGTCCTGGAAAACGTTGTTATCGACGACGCCAAGCACGCCGACTACACCGATGTCAGCCTGACCCAGAACAGCCGCGCCGCCTACCCGCTGGAGCACGTAGCCAAGCGTTCCGAGAAGAACCTGGGCGGCGAGCCAAACGCAGTGATCTTCCTGACCTGCGACCTGACCGGCGTGCTGCCGCCAGTGTCGATCCTCAATGAAGAACAAGCGGCGTACCACTTCCTGTCTGGCTACACCGCACTGGTGGGCTCGACCGAAATGGGTTCCGGCAGCGGCATCAAGTCGACCTTCTCCACCTGCTTCGGCGCACCGTTCTTCCCGCGTCCGGCTGGCGAATACGCAGAACTGCTGATCAAACGCATCCGCGGCTTCGGCTCCAAGGTCTACCTGGTCAACACCGGCTGGACCGGCGGCGGCTACGGCGTCGGCAAACGCTTCAACATCCCGACCACCCGCGGCGTAATCGCAGCGATCCAGAGCGGCGCGTTGATCGGTGCCGAGACCGAACACCTGGACACCATCAACCTTGACGTGCCATTGGCTGTGCCGGGCGTTGAGACTGGCCTGTTGAACCCACGTAACACCTGGGCTGACAAGGCTGCTTATGATGAAGCCGCCAAGGCACTGGCGGGGTTGTTTGTTGAGAACTTCAAGAAGTTCGACGTGAGCGACGCGATCAAGGCTGCTGGGCCGAAGTTGTAAGAATCGGTAGTGGTTTGAGTTAAGAGAAAGCCGCCCTTTGAGGGCGGCTTTTTTATGGGCGCTGATTCAGTTCCCTTGAGGCATAACTGGCAATATTCCCGCAGTAAACACGCAAAACAGCCAGAATAATGCCACTTCTGTTGTGCTGATCTGCTAGACCTCTTCCACTTCCTGCGTGTCCCACCGTTGCTTCTTGACTGCTTTGTAGAGCATGCCAATGGTCAGCGGCACTTTATCGCCACGCCCCTTCGCCCGGCGCTTGAGAAACACATCAAACCCTTCCGGCTGAAAGTACCGATACGCGTCGTAGTCGATGAAGTCGATGGCGAACTGTTCCTCCAGCGCTTCCATCAGCTGCCGCGCATCCGCGCCGTCACAGCCCAGGTCAAAGTTGATCGAGGTGGTGAGGCTGATGGTTTTGCGTTCGGGCAGGCCGAGTTCTTCGTGCAGCAGCTGCATGAGCAGGTGCATGGTGTGGTCGTCGGGGAAGTTGGGGGCGAGGTTCATGGTGCGGCGTCCGTAAGGGGTATGCCGATGGGGCGGCTTGAGTCTGATTTTGCGGCAAGTTTAGGGCGTAATCATCTGCGATTGGCGATGAAGAAGGATCGCACGACAGGTTCAGACTCACCCTACAAACACATCTTCAAACACTCGGTAACGTCACTGGCCTCAGCTTCGTGCTGGAAGTTTTTAGGGCCTACCGAGAGGGAGATGGATGACCAGGAGCAAGGACACACCGCAAGTGTGGCAGCACTACGACACCGATGGCGGTGGTTATCGCCGTCTACGGGACATGACCGTTAGTGAGCTTGCGGAAAGAGAGTTCAGGCAAAAAGCCTACGACGACATGCTCGTCAGACAGGCCATCTATGAAAAAAGCCGGGAAGTGGAGGTTCAGAAAAAACACCAGTCTCTGGCTGGCTGCGTTTTTGCCAAGTCCTGCAAGTTGCCGGATTCGATCATCGACTACTCCAGCCCATCCGGATTTGTGCCCACGGAAAGCGTTAAAGAGTACGGCGAGTTCACCTTGCTGGGAGGTCGTCAGGTAGATGATTCCGGCTGTTTGCCGCTCAAGAAAATCAGTGGTGTTTTGCCGGCAGGCATCGGCTCTTTGGCGTTGGGTGGTGTAGCGATTGCTCCGGCAGCGACCTCCGTCGCAGGTACTGGCGCCGGAGTCGTCACTGCCGGCGTTGCTGCGGGTGCATTGGTGGGGTTGGTGGCTTTGCTTGCGCCATCGAGTCTGGGCGATGGTGCGTTGTACACCGACGATCAACTCCGGTCACTCAAACAAGCTCGAACGCGAGTCCGATTGCGCGTGGAAGAGCAGGCTGACGGTACGCTCAAAGGCTATGGATACAATACGCAGGGTCGACGTGATTGGGAGATGATCCCTGTCGTGACGTTTGAGGCTCGTGGTTCTCAACAAGTGGCTGACTTTGGCGGCGGGGTTGAGTTGATCTGGACGCCCGCAGTGAACCCGGCAGATACGATGGGTATCCCGGTGTTGGAAGCTGCACCGCAATCGCCCCAGGTGTGGATTTTTCCGCCTACTGATGCGGCTGATAGCATCATTGTCAGCCCGGTTTATCCGCCGAAGTATCAGGACTTCATTCTGGTGTTTCCGGCTGATTCGGGTGTTCAGCCGCTGTACGTTGTACTCAGTATTTCAAGGGACGTGGGTTATCACAGTGCTCCCGATTTGCTACCTGCTTTTCCAGATGCGGAGGGTGTTCGCCCTAAATCGACAGTTCAAGGAGGCGGAAAAAAACGGGAACGATGGAAGGATCGCAAAGGCAGGATTTATGAATGGGATTTGCAGCACGGTGCAGTTGAAATTTATGACCGGCAAGGGAAGCATTTGGGCGAGTTTAACGCCTATACAGGCGAGCAAACCAAGCCAGCAAAACCCGGAAGAACCACTCCGAAATGAGATGAGGGCGCGCGCATGTTTTTACGCATAACAGGATTTTTTCCAGAACCGAATGAAGATGACTCCTTACAGTACAAGCGGGTCATCCAGAAAGATTTAGAGCCTTCGGTATTCGAGATAATGGGCTGGTCTTCTCTTGAGGATGGTTTGGGCGGGGAGTCTGAACTAACTTCAGAGCAGGTGAGGCGTATGGCAGAAATACTGGGGGAGCCGACGATAGAAAGGCTTAGTCTTTTTATCGGGATACGCTCGTAGATTTGGTCAGTCTGAAAAGTATTCCCGCAAAAAATCGAATACGGTGCAGAAGGTAAGCCATGATTTTTTCGGTGATGGGCTTTCATCCAAATAAAGATGAGTTGGTATTTGAGCAGAACATCAGTTTGTCGGTGGCAGACTTGAGCCCCGTGATGCAATGGGCGAACCGCAATGATTGCGTCGGTGTGGATTTCCGGCTCACAACGGCACAGGTGCTTGAGATTGAGCGCTTGGCCTCTGTGGCTTTTCCTGAAAGGCTGGATCTTTATCTGGCTTCTTCTGAATGAGTGGGAGTGCTCTATGGGAATGAAAGTCCGACTGAATTGGTACAACAAGAAAACCGAAATTGGCGAAGGACGAGAGTATTCAAAGGACTTTGGGGGCAATGCTTCGATTATGGATAACCTTGGGATCGCGCCTGAAAACAACATCAATAATGGCGGATTTGATATTGGCGAAGATTGGGCCGCGGTGTTGCAACCTTACTTTGTTCACACCATCGACTTGTCTGCCTACGACTATCAGGTGTCCTTCGATTACCGTGATGTGTGGTAGCCGGTAGCTTCTTAAAAATGTTTCGAGGTGCGCGCCCTCTATGACAAGCAGAGCCCTGTGAGAATGCGCAAAACTTGGCAATAGTTTAGGGGCGAGGATTCAGGGCGATCACACAAAAATGAAGCATTCCGTCAGAGCGTTTTATAAAACAACGGAGCGGCTGGCATTCCGAATTGGTATTCCCGCAGAGCATTTCGAGCAGCTCAGAGAGCTGATGAAGTGGAAGGAGCCAGACGATCCCATCTATGAGTACGGGCTATCGCACGAGCAAATACACAGCCTGGAGGTACTAATCGGGGAAAAATTCGACAGCCCGGACTACCTGTTTTTTTTGTCTTGTAGCGCATGATGGTGGCTTTCGACGCTCTGCGTCCCAAGGGCCGAACGCGGAGCGTCCGTAGAGGCATTCCCACGCGGAGCGTGGGAACGATCTTCACTCGGCGTCAGACAGGCGCTTTCCAGCCCATCATGCGTTGCTGGGCGACTTGAAGCAGGTCGCAGCCGTCCTGGGTCAGCAAGAAGAGCGCGTGGGTGATGTGGGGGATGTCTTCGACATCGCCGTGTTTGAAGCAAATGCAGTGCAGGGTTTTGAGGAGATCGCTGGAGGCTCGGATGCGCTGGAGAGCGGCTTCGAGGATGTCTTGCGGGTTGGCTTCTGTGTCGATGATCAGGGGTAGGGAATCGGTGAGGTTGGTTTGCAGCGGAAGGTAACGATCGTTGGTGAGCGGATTCCATGTCTTCATTGGTTTTAGCCTCAAATGCATCAGGAAGAACCACCGCCACCGTGACCAAGCGATGGGAGGCGGACTGTGTTCGGGTTGGTCAACCGATGAGGCTCACATCCCGGCACGCCCGAAGGCGTCCCAAACACAGCCACCATATAGCGTGCAGGCACTTGAAGTGCCGGCAGCATACAACGGACGCGCAGATATGAGCCATTCGGGTGACCAAGCCCGAGTCGCTGATTTGGCAGCGACCGTCCGACTATAGGTGTGAGCCGCCGGGTGGCGATAGGCGACAAGGTGTCTGTGCTTGTAGGACCGGGATGAAGCTTTGATAGGTCGTTGCCTACAGACTTATCTCTTTTGCAATTTGTCTCGTTTGATTGCCATCAGGCGTTTGGCTCCCACAGGAATTTCCATTCAAACCGCAGTGGTACTCGGCAGACGTTGCCGGGCGATCTCGAGCAGTTCGTTGCCGTCCTGGGTCAGCAGGTACAACGCGGTGACGATGTTGGGGATGTCTTTCACGTCGGCCTGTTTGAAGCACAGGCAATAAAGCGTTTCGAGCAGGTCGCTGGCGGCGCGGAGGCGTTGTCGGGCGGCGTCGAGAATCTCGTAAGGGTTGGCTTCGGTGTCGATGAGCAGCACGGGGGTATCGCTGTAGCTGGTTTTGAGTGGGCGATAGCGGTCTGTTAACGAATGGAACGTGTTCATCAAAGTCAGTCCTGTGGGAAGTCGTGCAGTTTCACCGGCGGGCCGACACAGTGTTTTCAGCCGCGTCGAAAACTATAGAGGGCCGCAGCGAGGCGTCGCAAGGTGGTGCAAGTGGACAGGTTTTGTAGGGGGTTTATCGGTGTTATCGCCCTTTGCCTACGCAGTCCTCGACAATTTTTTAAGCTTTTCCCCTAGTGGTCGATATTCCTACGGGATTGTCAGGCTTAACGCATCCAGCCTCTGGAGGGTGCGCGCCAGAATGTGTAGGACGTTTCGAAGCGTCTGAGTCGACTCTTAAAGGGAATTAGGTATGCAGTGGCTACGTATGGCCTCGATTTTATTGTTGTGGGCCGGTGTTTGTCGGATAGCGGGTGCTGCTGACGTCGGTCATTCGCTCGTCCTCGCCAACATGGAGCGAACCGGTTGGCCGGATGCGCTGACCACCCAAGCGGACATCGACACCGCATCTCGCGCCGAGGTGTTGATGGTGGGCAAGGCGCTGCTGGCCAGCGAAGCGCTGGATGAACAGGGGCTGAAACAGCGACTGGGCGTGCAGGCTGTGAAGCTCAAGTCGGTCAGGCAGGTGCGTGACGGGTTGTGGGATCGGTTGCTGATCACCTATCGCAGTGCCAGTCAGAACTGCGAGGAACAACTCTTCTGTCCTCGTATACGTAGCGTCGCCGATTTGCGTCAGCTGGCGGCGGCGTTCACCGGCGAAATCAGCCCGGCCCATGCGGTTTGGGCGAGCAAGAGCCAGGTTTTTCATGAGCGAGCTTTGGATGAGCAACTGCGGGTGGCGGTGTTGGTGCCGTAGCCACCCGACGTCAGTCAATCGATGACTAAGTCTGTGAGGCGCTGCCCAGTGTTATGGGCGTAGCGAGAAGAGGAGGGTCGTCAGGGAGCTTCATGCACCCGCTCAGCAGCAGGGATGCAAAGACAAGGGCGATTGGAAAAAACAGAGTGTCAGGCATGATTGTTCCTTTGTAAGGATCCGCTTGCAGGCGTCCTGCCTTGATGAAAACTTCGCGGATAATGGTTTTTCTCGAGGTGAACCTTACCGACTGACAGGGGACTGATGTCAGGGGGCAAAGTGCCTCGTTTGTTTCAATCTGTGGCGAAGGAATCGATGGGTTGACGCTGTATCATCCCGTATCGTTTTTGCCCCCGACCTTTTCTAGACTTGCTGCGTTCGCCGGCTAGGCTTTGGGCTTCGCAGCGGTCAACGGAGTGACAGCTTATGCACAACACCCTGGAACAGGTTTTCGGTTATCCACAGTTTCGGCCCGGCCAGGAGGCGGCGGTCAGCGCGGTACTGGCCGGGCGTTCGGCGGCGGCGATTTTCCCTACCGGATCGGGCAAATCCCTGTGCTATCAGTTACCGGCCATCCTGCTGCCGCACCTGACGCTGGTGGTCTCGCCTTTGCTGGCGTTGATGCAGGATCAGTTGGCGTTCTTGCAGCGCCATGGGATTGCGGCGGGCAGTATCGATTCGGCCCAGAGTCGCGATGACGCCAGCGATGTGATGGCCCGGGCAAAGTCCGGCGAATTGAAGATTCTGATGATTTCCGTGGAGCGCCTGAAGAACGAGCGCTTCCGCCATTTTTTGCAGCAGGTACCGATCTCGCTGTTGGTGGTGGACGAGGCCCACTGCATCTCCGAGTGGGGCCACAACTTTCGCCCCGACTACCTCAAGCTGCCGGACTATCAGCGCCAGTTCAACATCCCTCAAGCGCTGTTGCTGACGGCCACCGCGACGCCCAAGGTGATCGCCGACATGGAGGCCAGGTTCGCCATTGCGCCTGAGGATGTGGTGACCACCGGTTTCTACCGGCCCAACCTCAATCTGTTGGTGGAACCGGTGCGTGGCCAGGACAAGCGCCGCCGCCTGGTCGAGTGGATGAGCCAGCGTCCCGGCCAGCCAAGCATCGTCTACGTCACCCTGCAGAAAACCGCTGAGCACATCGCCGAACACCTGGGGCGCAACGGCATACAGGCCGAGGCCTATCACGCCGGTTTGCCCCACGAGCAACGGGAAGCGATTCAGCGCCGGTTCATGGGCGGGCAGTCCAATTGCATCGTCGCCACCATCGCTTTCGGCATGGGCATCGACAAAAGCGATATCCGCAACGTGGTGCATTTCGACCTGCCCAAATCCATCGAAAACTACAGCCAGGAAATCGGCCGAGCCGGGCGTGACGGGCAGTCGTCCGATTGCCTGGTGCTGGCCAACCGCGACAGCCTCAACGTGCTGGAGAACTTCGTCTACGGCGACACGCCGGAGCGGGACGGCATTCGTTGTGTGCTCGACGAGTTGCAAGCCGCCGCGCCTGAGGGGCAGTGGGAGTTTTTGCTGGGGCCTTTGGCCGATCAGAGCAACATTCGCCAGTTACCGCTCAAGACCTTGCTGGTACAGCTGGAGTTGCGCGGGCTGATCGCTCCGCGCTATGCCTATTACGCTGAATACCGCTTCAAGTATTTGCAGGAGCCTGAGGCGTTGCTGGCCCGTTTCGAGGGAGAGCGCAGGGACTTCGTCTCGGCGATCATCCAGACCTCCAACCGCGCACGGACCTGGGCCACGGTGAATTTCGACGCACTGTATCAGCAGCATTCCGCCGAGCGCAGTCGGGTGGTCAAGGCGCTGGATTACTTCCAGGAAAAGGGCTGGGTGGAGCTTGAAAGCAAGCAGATGACGGAGGTCTATAGCCTGCTGCAAGCCGACTTCGATTCCCAGGCCTTGAGCGCCGAATTGCACACCTACTTCACCCGGCACGAACGCACCGAGATCGCGCGGATTCACGCCATGCTGGATCTGTTCGCCACCGACCACTGCCTGGGCTATCGTCTGGCCGAGTACTTCGGCGACGAAAACGCGCCACAGCGGTGCGGGCATTGTTCGGTGTGTCACGGCCACGTAGCACGGCTACCTGAACCACCGGAATTGCCGGCGCTTGTGGATAAAAATTTCGAGGCACTGTGCGGTGATTTTATCCACAGGCACCAGCAGCACACGGGGAGTGTTCCGTCGGCGGAGCGCGTGACGCGGTTTTTGTGCGGGATCGGCGTGCCGCTGTTTACCAAGCTCAAGGCACGGTCGATTCCGGGGTTTGCGGCGCTGGAGGATTATCCGTATGCCGAGGTCCGGACGTGGGCCGAGGCGAACCTCTAACCTGCGGGATCGGGACGCATCCATCCGCTGAATGTCGCCCATCACGGGAATAAACTTCAAAAACACGTATCGGCTGACTATGGTGAGGACTGTCTTTGGATCGCCAATAAGAGAACAACAACCATGAGCCAGACATCGTTCGTTATTCAGCGCGCCGCCGTGATTGGCGCGGGCACCATGGGCCGTGGCATTGTCATGTGCCTGGCCAGCGCCGGGGTGCCGGTGCAGTGGGTCGATAACAATCCGCAGATGCTTGAGCAGGCGCTGACCAGCGTGGCTGACACTTACGCCCACAACGTGCGTCAGGGGCGGATCGATCAGACCGAGGCGGATGCGCGCATTGCACGGGTAACGGCGGCTGCCGATTACGCAGCGATCCGCGATGTTGATCTGGTTATCGAAGCGGTCTACGAAAACCTCGAGCTGAAGCAGAAAATCTTCCGCGAACTCGACGGCCTGCTCAAACCTGAAGCGATTCTGGCCAGCAATACCTCGGCACTGGATATCGACGCCATCGCCGCCGCCACTCGCCGCCCGCAGCAGGTTCTGGGCCTGCACTTCTTCAGCCCGGCGCACATCATGAAATTGCTGGAGATCGTACGCGGTGCCCAGACAGCGCTGGCGGTGCTTGATGCAGCCCTGGCACTGGGCCAGCGCATGGGCAAGGTCAGCGTGGTCTCGGGCAACTGCCACGGTTTCATCGGCAACCGCATGCTGCATCCGTACGTGCTCGAAGCGCGCAAGATGCTGCTGGAGGGTGCGTTGCCTTATCAGGTGGATGCGGCGCTGCAAGGTTTTGGTTTCGCCATGGGGCCGTTCCGCATGTACGACGTGGTCGGCATTGACCTGGAATGGCGCGCTCGCGAACTGGCTGGCAAAGGCCAGGATGCGCCGGAGGTTCAGGTGGACAATCGCCTGTGCGAGTTGGGGCGTTTCGGTCAGAAGAGCGGCGATGGGTATTACCATTACGAACCGGGCAGTCGTCAGGCTGAGCACGATGTGGAAGTCGATGCGCTGGTACTGGAAGTCAGCGAAGGGCTGGGGTTTCAGCGGCGTGAGATAGGGCCAGAGGAGATTCTTGAGCGCAGCTTGCTGGCACTGGTCAATGAAGGGGCGAAGATCCTTCAGGAAGGCATTGCGGCGTCGGCGCATGACATCGATCTGGTGTACCTCAACGGTTATGGTTTCCCGGCGGACAAGGGCGGGCCGATGGCCTGGGCGGATCGGCAAGGGCTTGAAGATATTCATTTGCGGTTGTTGCAGCTTGAGACCAAGCAAGGCGATCACTGGGCGCCTGCGCGGTTGATTGGGGAGCTGGCGGCGCAGGGTAGAGGGTTTGCCGAGATGTGATTGATGTGGTGTGCTGATCGCTCCCACGCGCTGCGTGGGAACGCCTCCATGGACGCTCTGCGTCCGCTCCTGAATGTGACGCAGAGCGTCACGGGCTGCATTCCCACGCCGAGCGTGGAAACGATCATGAAAGGACCAACCCGATGCCCCAACGCACCGACTACCCCCACTTCCAGCCCATCACCACCCGCTGGCACGACAATGACGCCTACGGTCACGTCAACAATGTCACCTACTACAGTTTTTTCGACACGGCGGTGAACACCTACCTGATCGAAGTAGGTGGTCTGGATATCCATGACGGTGAGGTGGTGGGTTTTGTGGTGAGTTCGGCCTGTGATTATTTCGCGTCTATCGCCTTCCCGGATCGGATCGAGATTGGCCTGCGGGTCGGCAAGTTGGGCAACAGCTCGGTGCAATACGAGCTGGCGGTGTTCAAGGCTGGAGAAGATGAGGCCTGCGCGGCGGGGCGCTTCGTGCATGTGTTCGTGGATCGGCTGTCGAATCAGCCGGTGGCGATTCCTGCCGGGTTGCGCGGGGCGTTGGAGCGACTGGCAATCTGAGCGCAAAAAAAATCGCAGCCCAAGGGCTGCGATTTTTTGATCTACCGGCAAACGAGGCGATTCAAGCCTCAGTCGCGATAGCGATGGTGATGCTTGCGATGGCCGTAGGCATGGCCACGACCCGGATGGCCGTCACGGTAGTAGCCCCGATCATCATCGTCATAACCACGACGATAGGAGCGACGATCATCGTCATAGCTATTGTTGCCCATATGGTTACCCAGCGCGCCACCGAGGCCGCCGCCTGCTGCGGAGCCGATCAGGCTACCGGTGGTGCCGCCCATGCTGCGGCCGACCACGTTACCGCCAGCTGCGCCCAACGCACCGCCAATGGCGGCTTCGCCACGGCTGTGTCTGTCTGCGCCAACTGCGCTACCACCCGCGCCGCCCAGGGCCGCGCCAATGGTTGAACCTGTACTGCCGCCTAGCGATTGACCGACGACCGAGCCCAGAACCCCGCCCAATGCGCCGCCCACACCTGCTTCGGTGGTGCCGCCAGCAGACGCGAAGCCACTGACCAGGCCAAGGGACAACAAGAGAATCGAGGAGAACTTCATAAAGGAACCTCAAGGGGATGACGGCGCGATCCTGAGGCTGTGTCGTGGTTGTGACAATAGAAATCCGACGAGTAACACGACTTGAGCACATTTCTATAAGTTGCTGTTTTTTGGGCGGAACTTAAGTGTTTTTCGCCGGTCTTTAGCTACTTCTCAAAGGCCGTTTTTATATAAAAACGGCCTTTTTTGTGGGCGATTGAAACGTTTCTGTACATGCGTTTTAAGTTCTGACGCCTTCGCGTTAAGCCGACTTAGCCATGATCAACCCCGTCTCACTCGCCGCTTCCAGCCGGATCGCCACAAACTTCGACGTCGGCGTATGGCTGCCATCCCCGGTGCTTTCCAGCGGCACCAGCGGGTTCACTTCCGGATAGTAAGCGGCCGCTTGCCCGGCAGGAATATCAAACGCCAGCAGGGTAAAGCCCTTCACCCGCCGCTCACGGCCGTCATCCCAGATCGAAACGATGTCAGCTTTCTGCCCCGGTTTGAAGCCCAGGCGAATGATGTCAGCTTCATTGACGAACAACACATCCCGCTGGCCTTTCACCCCGCGATAACGATCATCAATACCATAAATGGTGGTGTTGTACTGATCATGGGAGCGCATCGACTGCATGATCAGGTCCGGCAGTACGCCGGTGGCGCGGGTGCGTTCGTGCACCAGGTCTTTGGGCAGGATATTCGGACGGAAATTGGCCCGACCCGATGGGGTATTCCAGCGACGTGCGCCGGCACTGCTGCCCAGGTAGAAACCGCCGGGGTTCTGGACTTTCTCGTTGAAGTCCCGAAAGCCCGGGATGGTGTCGGCGATCAGGTCGCGGATGCGGCTGTAATCCGCTACCAGCCAGTTCCAGTCCACCGGCTTGCTGCCCAGGGTCGCGGCGGCGATACCGGCGATGATTGCAGGCTCCGAGCGCATCAGGTTCGACAACGGCTGCAACTGACCGTTGGAGGCGTGGACCATGCTGAAGGAGTCTTCCACGGTCACCGCTTGGGCGCCTTCGGTCTGGATATCGATATCGGTACGGCCCAGGCACGGCAGGATCAGCGCGTCTTTACCGTGGGCCAAATGGCTGCGGTTGAGCTTGGTGCTGATCTGCACGGTCAAGTCGCAGTTGCTCAGGGCCTGGAAGGTCCGTGGGCTGTCCGGGGTGGCTTGGGCGAAGTTGCCGCCCAGGCCGATGAAGACTTTCGAACGGCCTTCGGCCATGGCGTGAATCGCCTCGACCACGTTGTGGCCGTTTTCACGCGGCACCTTGAACTGGAAGCGCCGCTCCAGGGAGTCGAGGAGCGCCGCCGGCGGACGTTCGTTGATGCCCATCGTCCGGTCGCCCTGTACGTTACTGTGGCCACGCACCGGGCACAGACCGGCACCCGGTCGGCCGATGTTGCCACGCAGCAGCATCAGGTTGGCGATTTCCTGGATGGTCGCCACTGAATGGCGATGCTGGGTGATGCCCATGGCCCAGCACATGATTACGTTTTTGCCTTTGGCATACATGCGTGCCGCTTGCTCGATCTCCACCAGGGGCAGGCCGGATTGCTCGACGATCTGCTCCCACGGGGTGTCGTCGACAATGCCGAGGTATTCCAGAACGTTGACGCTGTGTTCATTGAGGAAGTCGTGGTCGAACACCGCAGGCTCACCAGCCTTCTGCGCATCGCGCTCCCATTGCAGCAGGAACTTGGCCATGCCGCGCATGATCGCCATGTCGCCGCCCAATGCCGGACGGAAGTACGCGGTGTTGGTCGGTTTGTCGCCGTTGGTGAGCATTTCGATCGGGTGTTGCGGGTGCTGGAAGCGTTCCAGGCCGCGCTCTTTCAGCGGGTTGATGCACACCACCTGCGCACCGCGTTTCACCGCTTCGCGCAGTGGCTCGAGCATCCGTGGGTGGTTGGTGCCAGGGTTTTGGCCCCAGACAAAAATCGCGTCGGCGTGTTCGAAGTCGTCGAAGGTCACCGTGCCTTTGCCAACGCCGACACTTTGCGCCATGGCCACACCGCTGGCTTCGTGGCACATGTTCGAGCAGTCGGGGAAATTGTTGGTGCCATAGGCGCGCACGAACAATTGATAGAGGAACGCCGCTTCGTTGCTGGCACGGCCCGAGGTGTAGAACTCGGCCTGATTCGGGCTCGACAGCCCTTGCAGGTGTTTGCCGATCAGGGCGAAGGCGGCTTCCCAGCTGATCGGTTTGTAACGATCGGTTTCGGCATCGTAGCTCAGCGGCTCGGTCAGACGGCCTTGGTACTCAAGCCAATAATCACTTTGCTCCAGCAACGAGCTGACGCTGTGTTTGGCGAAAAATGCGCCATCGACACGCCGTTTGGTCGCTTCCCAGTTCACTGCTTTGGCGCCGTTCTCGCAGAACATCACCATGCCGCCTTCCTGGGAATCGCCCCAGGCGCAACCGGGACAGTCGAACCCGCCGTTCTTGTTGGTCTTGAGCATCATGCGCAGATTTTTCAACGCGTTGTCGCTGGTCAACCAGGCCCGGGCGACGCTGGCCAGCGCGCCCCAGCCGCCGGCCGCGCCCTTATAGGGCTTGTAACGTGGAACGGGTTTCTGGTCGGCTTGCTGGTGTTGGCTCACGCTTGTTTCTCCGTCGCGGGGCTGTAGACCCGCGGCGCACTTTTCTGCGGCAGGTGGATGAGATTGAGGTTGTGTCGACGGGCCCATTGCACGGCCAGGCCCGTGGGCGACGACAGGCTGACCAGGGTCTGGATGCCGGCGCGTAAAACTTTCTGGATCAATTCGAGGCTGCAACGGCTAGTGACAATCGCCAGGCCATCGGTGGTCGGAATTTTTTGGCGGATCAGCCCGCCGATCAGCTTGTCGAGGGCGTTGTGCCGGCCAATGTCTTCACGGCCCAGCAGCAATTCGCCTTTGCCATTCATGAACACCGCCGCATGCACCGCGCCGCAATGCTGGCCCAAAGGCTGGAATTCACCGATGCGATGGCGCAGGCCGTCCAGCCATTCGGCCGGGGGCAGCGGGGCGCCGGGCAGCACTTTGAGATCAGGCAGCGCTTGCTCCACCGCTTCCACGCCACAGAGCCCGCAACCGCTGGTGCCGGCCAGTTGACGGCGCTGTTGCTTGAGGTTCCAGAAGGCGCGGTTGGCGATGGTCACTTGCGCGTATTGCGCCGAACCGGTGCCGCTGAGTTGCAGGTCATAGATGTCTGAAGCGTCTTCGATGATGCCGCTGCCGAGGCTGAAGCCGACGATGAAGTCTTCAAGGTCCGTCGGCGTCACCAACATGACGGCCTGGCTGATGCCGTTGTAGGCGATCGCCAACGCGACTTCCTCAGCCAGCGCGGTGCTGGACGATTCGGAGTATTCAAGGTTGCAGTAACTGTATGTCTGGCTTGCGGCGGGCGCGGGCGTTTCGAGAGCGGGCGCCGCGCAGCCGGGGCGCTTGGCGTTCATTGGGCATCACCGACGGTTTGGTCAGCTTTAAGCCTAGGCGCGTCAACATGTCGCGTCTAATCGCTATTACTGATCTACCGATAGATGGCGTCGATCAAGTGTCTATCGGTGATTTCTGATAGATCGCAAAACAGGCTTCTGCCAAGGCCGAACGCGGAGCGCTGCGACGCATGATCAGCCCCAGCCGGGCGAGGGTCTGGGCGCTTTCGATGGGTTGCAGACGCAAGTGATCGGTGAGGTTTTCGAGGCCGCTGTTCAGCGGCATCACCGCGCAGCACAGGCCACCGTGTACCGCTTGTAACAATTGGTGTACCGCATCGGTTTGCAGCAACGGCTGTGGGGTCAGGCCACGGCTGTGGAAGTTATGGTCGATGGACTGGCGAAAATGCATGCCGCTGGTGAGCATGCCCATGGGCAGTTCGATCAGCGACTCCCAGCTCAGCGGCGCCTCGCCGAAACTGAAAAAGCGTTGATCGTAGAGCAGGCCCATGCGGGTTTCGCTGAAGGCCAGGGAGTCGAAGCGTTCGCCGTCCAGATGCTCCAGGTAAGACACGCCTAGGTCGAGACGGTTATTCGCCAGCTGTTCAAGGATCTGTTCGGAGCTCAGGGCCGAGAGTTCGAAGCGCAGGTTCGGGTGGTCGGCGTGCAGGCGTTGCATCAGCGGCACCGGGTCGAAACTCGACAGCGGCACCACCCCCAGACGCAACGTACCCACGAGGTTGCCGCGACAGGCCGCCGCTTCGGCCTGCAAACCGTCGTAGGCCGCCAGCACCGTACGCGCCCATGCCAGCACGCGCTCACCCGGCGCGGTGAAACCTTCGAAGCGTTGGCCGCGATTGACCAGTGGCAGTTCGAGTTCTTCCTCAAGGCTGCGCAGGCGCATGGACAAGGTCGGCTGAGTGATGTGACAGCGCGCGGCGGCTTGGCCGAAGTGTCGGGTTTCGTCGAGAGCGATGAGGAATTTCAGCTGCTTGATGTCCATCTTCGCTCCAGGGCGCCGGCAAGGTTTGCGATTCTACCGCCTGCGCGGGGTTGGGTCATTGGTTGGCTGGGAGCCGGTCTCGCGAATGCAGGCGACTCGGTCTAGAGCCCTGCGATGAGCTCCCGATAATCCCCCACCGCCGCAAACTCTGCCGTGTCCTTCGGCCCTTTGCGGCTGTCCGGCTCGCTCACGGCCAGCAGGTGCGCCACCCCAAAATTGCGTGCGCTGCGCAGGATCGGCAGGGTGTCGTCGATGAACAGGCAGCGTGCGGGGTCGAAGCCGATATCGGCCTGCAAGGCATCCCAGAACTGCGGGTCTTCTTTGGCGAAACCGTAATCGTGAGAGCTGATCAAGCGCTCGAAATACGGCGCCAGTTCAATTCTTTCCAGTTTCAATGACAACGAGTCGCGGTGGGCGTTGGTGATCAGCACCACGCGCTTACCGGCCTGTTTGATCGCTGCCAGAAAAGTGTCCGCATCCGGACGCAAGGCGATCAGGTGCGCGGTTTCCAGTTTCAGCTCGCGCACCGACAACTTCAGTTCGGCGCTCCAGAAGTCCAGGCAATACCACTGCAACTGACCGGCATGGCGCTCGAACAGTGGCTGCAATTCCAGCTCCGCCATGGCCAGGCTCACCCCGTGCAACTCGGCATAACGCTTTGGCAGGTGTTCCAGCCAGAAATGGTTGTCGTAGTGCAGGTCCAGCAGCGTGCCGTCCATATCCAGCAGAACGGTATCGATGTCGCGCCAGGGCAGCAGGGACATAAAAAACTTCTCCAGCGGTAAAAAAGATATCCGAGGTAAACAATCAGGATAGGCCGGGTATAGTAACGCGTTCACGCCAAGGAGCCGTCTATGCGCCAGAAACCCACCGTACTCGCCCGCGAGATCGTCGCCACCAGCCGATTGTTCTGCGTCGAAGAGCTGAAGTTGCGCTTTTCCAATGGCGTGGAGCGCACTTACGAACGTCTGGTCGGCAAGGGCGCCGGTTATGGCGCGGTGATGATCGTGGCGATGCTCGACGCGGATCACGCGGTGCTGGTGGAGGAATACTGTGGCGGCACCGATGCCTACGAATTGTCCCTGCCCAAAGGCTTGATCGAGCCGGGCGAAGACGTGCTGGCGGCGGCCGAGCGGGAGCTCAAGGAAGAGGCCGGGTATGGCGCGCGGCAACTGGAGCATCTGACCGAATTGTCGTTATCACCCGGCTACATGAGCCAGAAGATCCAGGTGGTGCTGGCCACCGATTTGTACGAAGAACGCCTGGAGGGTGACGAGCCCGAGCCGATGGGGATGGACAAGATCAACCTGCGGGAATTGTCGGCGTTGGCGCAGAACCCGCGATTCACCGAGGGCCGTGCCTTGGCGGCGCTGTATCTGGCCCGGGATTTGTTGATCCAGCGCGGGATTTTTCAATTATGAGTGAGACGTTCATGAGTTTTCCCCATCCGTTGATGGCGCCGGTGGTCGAGCTGGCATTGAAGGCTGGCGAGGCGATCCTGCCGTTCTGGCGCGTCAACGTGGCCGTGACTGCAAAGTCCGATGATTCTCCGGTCACAGCTGCCGACATGGCCGCTCACCATGTGATCCTGGCCGGGCTGACGGCGCTGGCCCCGACTATTCCGGTGCTGTCCGAAGAGGACGCCAACATTCCCCAGAGTGTGCGCGCCGGCTGGCAGCGTTGGTGGCTGGTCGATCCGTTGGACGGGACCAAGGAGTTCATCTCCGGCAGCGAAGAGTTCACCGTCAACATCGCACTGATCGAGCAAGGGCGTGTGGTGTTCGGCGTGGTGTCGATGCCGACCAGCGGGCGTTTTTATGTTGGTGGTGCCGGGTTGGGAGCCTGGCGTGGCGATAAAGGCGCCGAGCCGTTGCCGATTCAGGTGCGCGAGGTACCGGCTGCGGGTGAAGCCTTCACGGTGGTCGCCAGTCGTCGGCATTCAAGTCCTGAGCAGGAGCGCTTACTTGCGGGGTTGAGTGACAGTCTGGGTGAGCTGCAACTGGCGAATATCGGCAGCTCACTGAAGTTTTGCCTGCTGGCGGAAGGGGCGGCGGATTGTTATCCGCGATTGGCGCCGACTTCGCAGTGGGACACGGCCGCGGCTCAAGGTGTACTGGAAGGCGCCGGCGGTGAGGTGCTGGATTTGAGCGGCGCGCCGTTCTGTTATCCGGCGCGGGAATCGTTGTTGAATGAGTTTTTCCTGGCGCTGCCGGCTAAAGCAGCTTGGCGGGAGAAATTGTTGGCTTTGGCTCGGGCCTAAAGATCAAGAGATCGCAGCCTCGTTGCACTCGACAGCTCCTACAGATAAGCGCACTTCCTGTAGGGGCTGTGTAGGAGCTGTCGAGTGAAACGAGGCTGCGATCTTTTAAGATCGTTTGCGTTACCGGTGAAGGACGTACTGCCCGGTAAACCTCACCGCATCCTCATCACTCGCTGCATTCACAATCCGCGAATGCAGCGTCAGCCGCGCCCGACCATAACGTCGATACATCGCCACAAACTTCCTCCACACCGCCGCACTCGGTGCCTGGCAAATCGCCGTCGCGTCCATGGTGACCGGCAGTGGATAGTTGATCTGCCCTTCATGAATCACGATGTGCCCGTCTTCGATGCCTTCTTCACGCAAACGCAAATGCAACCAGCCCCAACCGGCCAGCACCGCGCCGCAATACAGGCTGCCACCGAACATGGTGCTCTTGTGATTGACGTTGGGCGCAAGCGGCAGATGCAGGCGCAGTTGTTGCTCGTGCCAGTCGAGCACTTTGAGGCCCATGTCCCGCGTGAGGGGAATGTCGCGATAGAGGATCGATTCCAGGTGACGACTGTCGCGGTTCATTCGCGGGCCTTTTGTTTGATGAGGATGATTTTACGGTAGCTCAATCGAGGTCGTCGGTATGGCTGCTGGCGCCGCCATCGGCGAAGTTCAGGCCATGCTTGCGCAGTTTGTCGTGCAGGGTTTTGCGCGGAATGCCGAGCGCTTCGGCGAGGCTGCGCACGGAGCTGTGCGAGCGCGCCAGTTCGGCGGCAATCAGGCTCTTCTCGAAGTTCTCGACTTGCTCGCTCAAGCCGCCGCTGACCACTTCAACCGTGGTGCCGACACCGCCATCCGGCGCGCTGTTGTCCAGTGCCAGCTCCAGGCCCAGGGCAAAGCGCTCGGCGGCGTTCTGCAGTTCCCGCACGTTACCTGGCCAGCTGTGACGCAGCAGCAGCGCCCGTTGCCCCGGTTGCAGTTCGTGGGGCGGCAAGCCGTGGCGGGCGCTGGCTTCGTCGGCGAAATGCTGGAACAGCACCAGCGCATCTTCGCCCCGCTCGCGCAATGGCGGAATGCGCAACGGTGCGACGTTCAGACGGTAATACAAGTCGGCACGGAAGCGCCCCTGATCGGCGGATTGCCGCAGGTCTTCCTTGGTCGCGGCGATGATGCGGATGTCCAGCGGGATCAACTGATTGCCGCCCAGGCGCTCGACGACCCGCTCTTGCAGCAGGCGCAGCAATTTCACCTGCACGTCCAGGCTCATGCTTTCGATTTCATCGAGGAACAACGTGCCGCCGTTGGCGAATTCGAACTTGCCGATGCGGCGCTTCTGCGCGCCGGTAAACGCGCCGGGTTCGTGACCGAACAACTCGCTTTCCACCACCGACTCGGCCAGGGCCCCGGCGTTGATTGCTACGAACGGGCCGTTACGCCGACTCGACAAGTCGTGCAGCGCGCGGGCCACCACTTCTTTGCCCGCACCGGTTTCACCGAGGATCAGCACGTCAGCCTTGGTCGCTGCCAGTGCCCCGATCTGCTCGCGCAGGCGCAGCATTGGCGTCGATTGCCCGACCAGTCGGGCGCTCAGTTCGTTGCGATCGCTCAGGGCCAGCCGCAGGCTGCGGTTGTCCAGCACCAGACGGCGCAGGGCCAGGGCGCGACGTACGCTGTCGAGCAGGGCGTCGCTGGCGAAAGGTTTTTCCAGGAAGTCATAAGCCCCGGCGCGCATGGCTTGCACCGCCAGGGGTACATCGCCGTGGCCGGTGATCAGCAGCACGGGCAGCTCCGGGTCCTGGGCGTGGAGTTCGGTCAGCAGTTCGAGGCCGTCCATGCCCGGCATGCGGATGTCACTGACCACCACGCCTGGCCAGTCGCGTTCCAGTTGCCCGGCCAGGCCCTTGGCTTCAGCGAGCGGCAGGATCTTCAGGCCGGCCAGGTCCAGGGTTTGGCTCAGGGCCTGGCGCAGGTGGGGATCGTCGTCGATCAACACGACCTGGATGCGGTTGTCGATGGTCATGCACTTCGGTCCTCGGACGGTTGCAGGCTCACACCCGGCGCGCCTGCGCGCAGCTTCAGGGTAATCAGGGCGCCGCCTTCCTTATGGTTGGAGAACGACAGTTCACCACCGAAGGCGCGCATCAGGGTGTCGCAGATCGCCAGCCCCAGCCCAAGTCCCTGGGTGCGGGTCTTGGTGGTGTAGAAGGGCTCGCCGGCACGACCCAGCGCTTCCAGGCAGAAGCCGGGGCCGTTGTCGCGAATGTACAGATTGACGCCGTCGGCGGTGGATTGGGCACTCAACCAGAGTTTACGCGGCGGGCCTTTTTCCGTCAGCGCATCGAGCGCATTGGCCAGCAGATTGCCGAGTACCTGGCGCAGACGGGTCTCCCCGGCCTCGACCCACAGGGTGGCGGCCGGCAGGTCACGGATCAGCTCGACTTCCATGCTGCGCCGGCGCTTGGCCAGTAACGCCAGGGCATCGTCCAGCGCCGGTTGCAGGGCGACGCTTTCCGGGGCGTGGCGATCACGTCGGGCGAAGGCGCGCAGGTGGGCGATGATCGAGGCCATGCGCCCGGTCAGTTCGCTGATCAGCTTGAGGTTGCCGCGAGCATCCTCGGTGCGCTGATGATCGAGCAGCACTTCGGCGTTTTCCGCGTAGCTGCGGATTGCCGCCAGCGGTTGGTTGAGTTCATGGCTGATACTCGCCGACATCGTCCCCAGCGCCGAGAGCTTGCCGGCCTGTACCAGATCATCCTGAGCGCGTACCAGTTCTTGCTGGGCGTGTTCGCGCTCCAGCACTTCCTGTTTCAGTCGACGGTTGAGGCCCTCGAGGTCGCTGGTCCGTTCGGCGACCCGGCCTTCCAGTTCCTGGCGGGCCTTGGCTTCGAAGGCGATCCGGTCCAGGTAATGGCGTCGGCGTTGCATCATCAGGCCGAGTAGCAGCATTAATACCAGCAGCGTTGCGCCGCCGATGGCCACGACTGTGCGCACCGGGCGGTCGATCAGGGTACGCGGTGCAAGGATACTGACGCTCCAGCCGGTTTCTTCGATCTGCCGGGTTTGGGTCAACCAGGCATTGGGGTCAAGACTCAACAGCTTTGGATCGCGGGTCGGATAGGGTTGAATCGCGGCGACGGCCTTGTTCTCTTCATCACTCAATGGACGGGTCGAGCGGAAACGCCATTCTGGCCGCGACGTGAGGATGACCACACCGTTGTGGTCGGTGACCAGCAGTTGTTCCGGGGTTTTGCCCCAGAGGCTTTCGGTGTGATCGAGGTCGACCTTGACCACCAATACCCCGATGATTTTTTCACGATCATGTACCGCCGCGGCGAAGAAGTAACCGCGCTTGGCTGAGGTGGTGCCCAGGCCAAAGAAGCGCCCCAGGCGCCCGGCCATGGCTTCACTGAAATAGGGACGGAAAGAGAAATTGCGGCCGACGAAGCTGTCGTGTTTGTCCCAGTTGGAGGCCGCCAGCGTCTTGCCGGTGGTGTCCATCAGGTACATGACTTCGGCGCCGGTCTGGGCACTGATGTGTTTCAACAGACGATTGGCATTGCCTTGAATCACGCCCTCGTCGGGTGCGCCCAACGTCGCACGCAGTGCGGGCAGTTCGCCGAGAAGCTGCGGCAGCACTTCATAGCGGTGCAGGGTACCCAGCAGGTTGGCGACGTAGAGGTCGAGGGTCTGGCGGTTCTGTCCGGCCAGCTCGCTGCGATAGTAACGCTCGGCCAGATGCTCCAGCGGCCACAGCAAGGGTGCCAGGCACAGCGCGAGTAGCGCCAGGCTGCGCCAGCGGGGTCTGCGGGGAAGGGTCGGTGTCATGAGCATCCAGCGCCTGTGGGTACAGACGCATTATGCCTAGGCTTGCGGGCGCAGTCTGCGCACCCTGGATCAAGTGCGCGCTGGCGGTGAAAATTCAGACAGCAATTCAGGAAAAGACTTCAGCGTCCTTGAGGAACGCGGCAGCCTGATCCTTGGCCGACAGCTGCGGTGCTTCATCCAGCTGCCAGTCGATGCCCAGATCCGGGTCGTCCCAGCGAATGCTGCGCTCGGCCGACGGGGTGTAGTAGTCGGTGGTTTTGTAGAGGAACTCGGCGAAATCGCTCAGCACCACGAAACCATGGGCAAAACCTTCCGGCACCCAGAGTTGACGATGGTTGTCGGCAGACAGGCGCACCGCGACCCATTTGCCGAAATGCGGCGAGGTGCGGCGAATGTCCACGGCCACGTCCAGCACTTCACCGGTGGTGACGCGGACCAGTTTGCCCTGAGTGTTTTGCAGCTGGTAATGCAAGCCGCGCAGTACGCCTTTTTGCGAGCGGGAATGGTTGTCCTGAACGAATTGGGTGTTCAGGCCGGTTGCTTCTTCGAAAGCCTTGGCGTTGAAACTCTCATAGAAGAAGCCGCGCTCGTCACCAAATACCTTGGGTTCGATGATCAGAACACCGGGCAGGTCGGTGGTGACTACATTCATGGTGTTTCTCCAGCAATAGGCGTTGATGGCGACATTCTTACGCAAAGTGGTGGCCGGTGCGAATGGTGCGGTGAAGAGAGTTGCTCGGGCATTGGATTCGCGCCAACCAGGGAAGGGGGGTTGCGTATCGCCCCCGGCAGTGGCGATATAAGCGCCTAATAAAATTTCAGGGGTTGTTGTATGCCGCTCGCCACGTTGATTCACCGCGCCAGTCTGCCCAGCCCGCAAGTGTCCGCGGCGCAAGCGCTTGAGCTGCTGGAAGAACATTACGGGCTGAGCGGGCGGTTGCAGGCTCTTGGAAGCCAGCAGGATCTCAACTACCGCGTCGACAGCGAGCGGGGGCGTTTCGTCCTGAAAATCTGCCGTGGCGATTACTCGGTGCAGGAGCTGCAAGCCCAGCACGCAGGGCTCAAGCACCTGGCCGAACATCCCGGTGTGCAGGTGCCGCGAGTGATCCCGGCCAAAAATGGTGCGGACCTGCTCTCCCTGGAGGTCGGTGGTCAAGCGGTGCATGTACGTCTGCTCGATTACATCGACGGCCAGTCCCTGACGCACCTCGACCATCTGAGCCAGGCAGTGGTTGCCGGTTTCGGTCGGCTCTGCGGTGAGATGGACCTGGCGCTGGCCGGTTTCGACCATTCTGGCCTTGAGCGCACCCTTCAATGGGACGCCCGCCACGCCAACGCGTTGATCGCGCATTTGCTGCCGGTGATCAAGGATGACCAGCAACGCAAGCTGATGGCTGAAGCGGCCGAGCAGGCCGAGCGCCATTTGCAGCCCCTGGTGGATAAGCTGCCGGTGCAGGCGATTCACATGGACATCACCGACGACAACGTGGTCTGGCAGCGGGATTCGCAGCGCCAATGGCAGTTGCAGGGTGTCATCGATTTCGGTGACCTGGTCCGAACCTGGCGGATCACCGATCTGTCGGTGACCTGTGCCGCGCTGCTGCACCATGCCGATGGCGATCCGTTCTACATTTTGCCGGCGGTTCGGGCCTATCACGCGGTCAATCCGTTGCAGCATGAAGAGTTGCTGGCGCTCTGGCCGCTGATCGTTGCTCGCTCGGCGGTGTTGGTGCTGAGTGGCGAGCAGCAGGTCAGCATCGATCCGGGCAATGAGTACAGTCGCGACAACCTGACCCATGAACGGGAAATTTTCCGCGTGGCCACATCGGTGCCGTTGGCGTTGATGGAGGCGGCGATTCTTGCCGCGGTCGGTCAAGGCCTGCCGAGTATCGGCAGCGAAGGATTTGCGCCCTTGTTGCCAAGTCTGGTGGGGCGTGAGTTTGCCTTGATCGACCTGGGCGTGCTCAGTCCGCACTTCGAGGCGGGTAACTGGGAGCAGGAGGGGATCGACCAGCGTCTGCTGACCGAGGCCGCTGCGGCCCATGGTCTGGCGGCCAGTCGCTATGGGCAATATCGTTTGTCTCGCACCCGACCGGACAGCGCCACTGAACCGGCCACTTGCCCACTGCACGTAGAGCTGCGAGTGCCCCATGGCACGGCGGTCGAATCGCCGTTTGCCGGAACGGTTCACCAGCCGGCGGCGGGTGTACTGCAGCTGGATGGCCCGCAACTGAGTTTACGGCTGTGGGGTGTGACGCCGTCGTTGCACGCGGGCGCAGCATTGGTCAAAGGTCAGGTGCTGGGTTCGGTCAGCGGGCCGTTGATCGTGCAGTTGTGTCGAGGCGCTCAGCTCGACGCACCGTTGTTTTGCACACCTTCGCGCGCCGCAGCCTGGCAGGCGTTGTGTCCGTCACCGGCCGCGTTGCTGGGGCTGGCTTGCGATGCGCAAGAGGAACTCGACCCGCAGACGTTGCTGGCCCGCCGCGATGCCAGTTTCGCCCGATCCCAGAAGCATTATTACGTCGATCCGCCGCGCATCGAGCGTGGCTGGCGAAATCACCTGATCGACATGCAGGGCCGCTCCTACCTTGACATGCTCAACAACGTCGCGGTATTGGGTCATGGTCATCCGCGCATGGCTGCCGTCGCCGGCCGTCAATGGTCGTTGCTCAACACCAACTCGCGTTTTCACTACGCAGCGATTGCCGAGTTTTCCGAGCGCTTGCTGAAGCTGGCACCGGACAGCATGGACCGGGTATTTCTGGTCAACAGCGGCACCGAGGCCAATGACCTGGCGATTCGTCTGGCCTGGGCCTACAGCGGCGGTCGCGACATGCTCAGTGTGCTGGAGGCGTATCACGGCTGGTCGGTGGCGGCGGATGCGGTCTCGACCTCGATTGCCGACAACCCCAAGGCCTTGAGCAGCCGTCCCGATTGGGTGCACCCGGTGACCGCGCCGAACACCTATCGCGGCGAGTTCCGTGGCCCGGACAGCGCGCCGGACTACGTGCGCAGCGTCGAACACAACCTGGCGAAAATCGCCGGGCAGAAACGCCAACTCGCCGGTTTCATCTGCGAGCCGGTGTACGGCAATGCCGGCGGCATCTCGCTACCGCCGGGCTATTTGAAGCAGGTCTATGCGCTGGTCCGTGCTCAGGGCGGGGTGTGCATCGCCGATGAGGTGCAGGTCGGTTACGGCCGCATGGGTAAATTTTTCTGGGGCTTCGAAGAGCAGGGTGTGGTGCCGGACATCATCACCATGGCCAAAGGCATGGGTAACGGCCAGCCGTTGGGCGCTGTCATTACCCGTCGGGAGATTGCCGAAGCGCTGGAGGCCGAGGGTTATTTCTTCTCGTCCGCTGGCGGCAGCCCGGTCAGTTGCCGGATCGGCATGGCGGTGCTGGATGTGATGGAAGAAGAAAAACTCTGGGAAAACGCCCAGGTCGTGGGCGGGTACTTCAAGGAACGTCTTGAAGCCTTGATCGACCGGCATCCGTTGGTGGGAGCGGTGCACGGTTCCGGCTTCTATCTGGGCGTGGAGTTGGTCCGTAATCGCGAAACCCTTGAACCGGCGACCGAAGAAACCGCGGCGCTGTGCGATCGCCTTCGTGAGTTGGGGATTTTCATGCAGCCGACGGGTGATTACCTGAACATCCTCAAGATCAAACCGCCGATGGTCACGTCGCGTCAGAGCGTGGACTTCTTTGTGGACATGCTGTCGAAGGTGCTGGGCGAAGGTTTGTAGGCAGCTCGTAGAGGTTGCAAATATCGATTGTTATCGGGAATTTTTGGGTTTATTTCGAGGTGGTGAGTATTTATCGCTTTTAAAGCCGATTTTTATCGGCTATAAAGTCGCCACTGCCCACGGTGTGGACGAACCACGCCCGGTGATTCCCGTTCTGTCATCGGTCGATGCCACACTGACCCTCAAGCACTTGCCCAGGAGATGATTCATGAGTCGTATCGTTACCGTCGCCGCCACCCAGATGGCTTGTTCCTGGGACCTTGAAGCCAACATCGAGACCGCTGAGAAGCTGGTCCGGGAAGCGGCGGCCAAAGGTGCGCAAATCATCCTGATCCAGGAACTGTTCGAGGCTCCGTACTTCTGCCAGAAGCCGAACCCGGACTACCTGCAACTGGCCACGACGGTTGAAGACAACGTTGCCATCAAGCACTTCCAGAAGGTCGCCAAAGAACTGCAAGTGGCGCTGCCGATCAGCTTCTACGAATTGGCCGGTCGCGCGCGTTTCAACAGCATCGCAATCATCGATGCCGACGGCAGCAACCTCGGGATTTATCGTAAAAGCCACATCCCGGATGGCCCTGGCTACCACGAAAAGTACTACTTCAATCCAGGCGATACCGGTTTCAAAGTCTGGAATACCCGTTACGCGAAAATCGGCGTGGGCATCTGCTGGGATCAGTGGTTCCCGGAGTGCGCCCGCAGCATGGCGTTGCAAGGCGCGGAAATCCTGTTCTACCCGACCGCCATCGGCAGCGAGCCACACGACAAGACCATTTCGTCCCGCGACCACTGGCAGCGTGTGCAACAAGGCCATGCCGGCGCCAACCTGATGCCGCTGATCGCCAGCAACCGCATCGGTAACGAAGAGCAGGACGGCTACGACATTACCTTCTACGGCTCGTCGTTCATCGCCAACCAGTTTGGCGAGAAAGTCCAAGAGCTGAGCAAAACCGAAGAAGGCATCCTGGTTCACAGCTTCGACCTCGATGAGCTGGAGCACATTCGCAGCGCCTGGGGTTCGTTCCGTGACCGTCGTCCGAACCTGTACGGCGCGATCAAAACCCTCGACGGTTCCCTGGAGTCCTGAAGCCATGACCACTTTGAACAGCACCCCTCGCGCCGACGGCTTTTACATGCCCGCCGAGTGGGCACCACAAACCCAGACCTGGATGGTCTGGCCCGAGCGTCCGGACAACTGGCGCCTGGGTGGCAAACCGGCGCAAGCCGCGCACGTCGCGGTAGCCAAGGCCATCGCGCGTTTCGAACCGGTGACCGTGGCGGTTTCCGCGGGCCAGTACGAAAATGCCCGCACTCGTCTCGACGTGCCGAATATTCGTGTGGTGGAGATGTCCAGCGATGACGCCTGGGTTCGGGATACCGGCCCGACGTTCGTCATCAATAACAGCGGCGAAGTCCGTGGCGTGGATTGGGACTTCAATGCCTGGGGCGGTTTCGACGGTGGTTTGTATTCGCCGTGGAACCGTGATTCGCAGGTGGCGGGCAAGATCCTCGAAATCGAGCGCAGCCCGCGCTACCGCACCGAGGGTTTTGTGCTCGAAGGCGGCTCGATTCACGTCGATGGCGAAGGCACCCTGATCACCACCGAAGAGTGCCTGCTAAACCGCAATCGCAATCCGCACATGAACCGTGAGCAAATCGAAGCGGTGCTCAGCGCCAATCTGGCTGTGGATAAGATCATCTGGCTGCCGGACGGTTTGTTCAACGACGAAACTGACGGCCATGTGGATAACTTCTGCTGCTACGTGCGTCCGGGCGAGGTACTGCTGGCCTGGACTGACGACCCGCAGAACCCGAACTACCCACGTTGCCAGGCGGCAATGAACGTGCTGCAAAACAGCACCGATGCCAAGGGACGCCCATTTACGGTGCACAAAATGCCGATTCCGGGGCCGCTGTATGCGACCGAAGAAGAGTGCGCAGGTGTGGACCCGGTGGACGGCACTCAGGAGCGCAATCCGACGGTGCGTCTGGCCGGCTCTTATGTGAACTTCCTGATCGTCAACGGCGGCATCATCGCGCCGAGCTTCGACGACCCATTGGACGGTCCGGCCAAAGAGATTTTGCAGAGCGTGTTCCCGCAGCACGAAGTGGTCATGGTGCCTGGTCGCGAACTGTTACTTGGGGGCGGTAACATCCATTGCCTTACCCAGCAGCAGCCCGCACCACACAAGGCGTGAGTGAGTGATGTCGTAACAGCTTGAGTTCATTGCAAAATCGATTGAGCAAAGGTTTATCCTCGTTGTTACAAAGAAAACCCGCAGCCCGTCAGGACTGTGGGTTTTTTTGTATCCACTTATCGACACTTCGAAAACATTGGCACAGCTCTTGTATCTTCGCTGGGGCAACACGGGGAGGGAGAGAACTTCGATGTTCTGTCATAAACCTTGGATAAGTTAGCCGCTCACAATCCGGGAGAGAGCGCTGAGATGAACGCCGAAATGAACGTAGTGAGCGAGCGGACACTGCATCCCCTGGCAGTTAACAGCGAATCGCTCCAGGTTCTGGCGCAGTGGTTGAAGTCCAATGGAACGCGTCAGATCAGGGAACCTGATCCGCGCCGGATGATGATCGAGCGCTATCCCGCTGGTTTATTCAGCGAGGCGGAACTGGAAGCGTTGTGGGATGTGATGGAAGGATAAGAAGAAAAACAACGGATTGATAAAAGCGCTGCCGGGAAGGCGGCGCTTTTTTATGCCCGTCGCAAAAGTGGGTGCCTGCAAGATTGGCAGGTGCCTTTCATGAGGGGCATTCGACCGATTCTTGAAACAGACTGAAATCGATTCCGGCGTTTTTCCAAAACGATCTGAGTATTAGTCTGCCGGCATTGAGTTTTCCTACTTTTTTGCCGGAGTCTTCCTATGACCCTTCACTACATTTACGACCCATTGTGCGGTTGGTGCTACGGCGCCAAACCCCTGGTGCAAGCTGCCCAAGCCGTGTTGCCGGTGATCGGCCACGGTGGCGGCATGATGAGCGGTGCCAATCGCCAAACCGTTTCGCCACAACTACGCAATTACGTCATGCCCCACGACCGGCGCATCGCCGAGTACACCGGCCAGCCGTTTGGCGAGGCGTATTTTGAGGGATTGCTGCGTGATGAGGCGGCGGTGTTCGATTCCACGCCGCCGATTGCCGCCGTGCTGGCAGCCGAGCAGATCGCCGGGCGTGGACTGGAGTTGCTGGGGCGTTTGCAGACGGCTCATTACGTGGAAGGTCGACGCATCGCTGACGAGGCTGTTCTGCTTGAACTCGCCGCACAGACAGGTCTTGAACCTGAGGCTTTCCAACAGGCATTTAATGCAGCCGACACCGATCGTCATATCAAGGACAGCCGCGCACTCTTGGCCCGTGTCGGCGGTCAGGGCTTCCCGACCTTCGCACTGGAGCAGGATGGCCAGTTCACCCTGGTCGATATCGGCCCCTGGCTCGGCAAGCCGCAAGCCTTCGCCCAATGGTTGAGCCAGTCGCTTGCGGCAAAGGCGTCTTCATCCGCGTTTCAAACCTGTGGCCTCGACGGCTGCGCCCATTGAACTCACCTGGAGTCACCATGGATAACCTGAGCCTGATCAAAAGCACCTACGAAGGCGCCAACTCCCAGGAGAATGCGCGCAACACCGCGGCGGCGCTGGCCGATGACGCCCGCTGGACCGAGGCGGCGGGTTTCCCCTGCGCCGGGACCTATATCGGTTTCGACGCTATCGTCGAAAACGTCTTCAAGCGCCTGGCTACTGAGTGGGAAGATTTTCAGTTCAAGGTCGAGAACTACGTCGCTCAGGGCGACAAGGTATTTGCCTATGGCAATTACAGCGGCATCTATAAAGCCACCGGCCGTGCGATGAATGCCCGGGTCGCGCACTTGTGGACGCTGGCCGACGGAAAAGTTACCCATTTCGAACAGTTCGTCGACAGCCATATCGTGCAATTGGCTATCGCTGACAAGTGATTTCTTAGACGATTTTCACCTATTTACAGACGATTCACGAAATTGACACATCGTTAAATGCGCAGATAGGATGCGCCCCAACGCCTGTGGCTAACCGCCATGACTGACAAAACAATAAAAGGCCCGCCGCGAATTTTCGTGGGCGGGCCTTTTTGTTTTTGCGGTGAAAAAAGAGCGCGATAGCGCCGTTTCAGCTGTTCAGCACAGAGCGTATCAACCCGTAATAAGGAAAATAACATGTTGAACAAGCGAATCAGCCTGATCGCACTGGGGATGTTGAGCGCGACACAGGCCATGGCTAACGACCAGGCCGAATCCAAGGGTTTTGTTGAAGACAGCAGCCTCAAAGTGCTGCTGCGCAACGCCTACATCAATCGTGACTATAAAGACGGCAACCCGGACAAAGCCGAGTGGGGCCAAGCGGCCATCGGTACTTACTCGTCCGGTTTCACCCAAGGCACCGTCGGTGTAGGTGTGGATGCCTTCGGTCTGTACGCACTGCGTCTGGACGGCGGCAAAGGCCGCAGCGGCGCCGGCGGTATCGACTTCTTCAAGCAGGGCGACAGCGGCAGCGCGGCGGATGACCTGTCCAAGTTCGGTGGCGCGGTCAAATTCCGTATCTCCAGCACCGTGCTGACCTATGGTGACCAGATGCCGGCCCTGCCGGTGCTGAACTACGACAACTCCCGCCTGCTGCCGGAAAGCTATACCGGCACCTTGATCACCTCTAAAGAGATCAAAGGCCTGGAGCTGAACGCCGGTCGCTTCACCGCTGAATCGCGCAAAAGCGCTGAAGGCCGTGACAGTGGTGGCTTGAAGTCGATCAACGTATTGGGCGGTAGCTACCAGTTCACCGAACAGTTCAAGGCTGCGCTGTACGCGTCCGACGTCGAAGACGTGCTGAAGAAGCAATACGTGAACGCAAACTATGTGTTCCCGATCGCCAAGGATCAGTCCCTGACCCTGGACTTCAACGGCTACCGCACCAAACTGGACAATTCCTACGTCCGGGAAAACGGTGTCACCGGCGACGACAACAAAATCTGGAGCCTGGCAGCGACCTTCGCCACCGGCCCGCACTCGTTCACCCTTGCCCACCAGCGCAGCACCGGCGATAGCAACCTGGGTTATGCCTACGGTGGCTATCAGCGCGGCCAGAACCGCGTCGGCGACGGCGGCAACACCATCTACCTGGCGAACTCCTACTGGTCCGACTTCAATGCCGAAGACGAACGCAGCTGGCAGCTGGGTTACGGTCTGGACTTCAGCGCCTTTGGCGTTCCGGGCCTGAGCTACAACGTGGCCTACGTGCGTGGTGACAACATCACCACGTCCACCAGTGAAGGCGGCACCGAGCGCGAGATCTTCAACCAGTTCAAGTACGTCGTGCAAAGTGGCCCGGCCAAAGACCTGAGCGTGAAGGTACGCAGCTCGATCCTGCGTGTGTCGCAGAAGTCCAGCGAGTACAACGTGAGCGGCAACGAACTGCGCGTATTCGTGGATTACCCGATCAACATCTTCTGATGATCGGCTGAGTTGTTCAGACTCGATAGAAACCCCGACTGGTTCGGGGTTTTTTTTCGCCTCATGACCGTAGGAAAACACTGAAAACGGCTGTTTTCGATCGTAAAAAGTCGAATTGAAGCAACTTCATCCTGCGTTTCAAGCAACGCTTGATATGCCTGAAATTCTTTCTCATGGGCCGTCAATCCGGCACCTACTAGATTAGGCCGCTAAATGCAGCGGAGACCTAGTAATGATCGTGTTGAACAGAGAAGTTGGCGAATCGCTACGGCGCGACAAATATGTCAACGTCCAGGGAGCCGACTTCAATCTCTTCGGTCATTTTTCCGACTTCGTCAGACTGACCAAAAGTTGGGAAAGCATGGAGCCGGACAGTTATTACGGCCAGGCCGATGCGGGCATGCGTTTCCGTCGTTACAGCGATTTCGAATACAACCCGGTCACCCGTGACCTGAAGCAATTGGAACACCGCGCCTATATCCAATCGAAGGCCAACAACAGCTATGTCGGTGGACTGGAGCGGCACTTCCAGGACTTCTCCAATGAAGTCATCAATTCGCCGGTGATGCGCAGCCTCATCGATGCGGATTTCGAGGTGTACAAACACGTATTACCACCGGAGTTGCACGACGAAATCTGGCAATGCCAGATTCATCAGATCCGCATCGAGATCAAGCCGGGCAAGCAACTGGAAATTACCCCGGAAGGTATTCACTGCGACGGTTATCCGTTCAGCGGTGTGCATTTCTGGGGTCGCAACAATGTTGACGGGGCGGAGAGTCGTTTGTATTCGGTCCAAGAGGAACAGTTGGCGGCAACGACTTATCTGGAAATCCTCGACACCACCTACTTCCTCGATCGCGACATGCGTCACTACGTGACACCGGCGCGCAACACCCATGCTCACGAAATGGCCTATCGGCAGATTCTGGCCATTTCCTTCTCGCGGCCCGGGACCGCTTTCGACATTGTTCGCTGAACAGCTCGACCCCATGATGAACATCGCCGAGTGCCCTGCACCGGTGATGCTGCGACGGGCGACGGCCAAGGACGCCCAACGTCTGGAGCGCTTCTTTCGGCAGTTCGAAGAGGTGTCGTTCTGTGAATGGCAGGACGCCAAATGCCTGCGCGGTGTGTTGGTGCAGAAAACTACCACCGCGTTCCTCGCGCTCGATGTCCGTGGCGAAGTGGTCGGCGCGGTGTTGGGCGGTATGCTCGGCAGTCGCGGCACCATCAATCACCTGGCGGTGAGCCCGATGTATCGCAGCCAGGGCGTCGGTCAGCGCCTGGTGGAAGCGGCCTCGGCGGACATGAAACGGGTGGGTGTGCTGCGGATGTTCCTGTTTGTCGACGATGCTAACCTTGCCGGCAAACGTTTTTGGAGTGCCCAGGGCTTTTGTGAGCCGCGCGGCGAAACTACCTTTGAGAGGGATCTATGAATGAGACGTCCAGCAGCCAGCCGCTGATGGTCGACCCCCAGCCCTCGCGCACGTTTGCTGAAGCCAGCCCGGTTGTTGCGGGCTACTTCACGGTGTCGTTTGTGTTCGGTTTGATGGCCGTCAATGCCGGGTTGCCCGTGTGGCTGCCGGTCGCGATGTGCCTGTTCGTCTACGCCGGTGCCTCGCAGTTCGCCGCCCTGGCGCTGATCTCCAGCGGCGCGTCGCTGACCACCATCATCCTCACCACGTTTCTGATCAATGCGCGGCACATGCTGATGTCGGTCTATATGGCCAAGGCCCTGCAAGCGCTGGGGCTCAGTCGTCTGGAGCGCTGGTGTTATGCCGGTGGGCTGACCGATGAATCGTTCGCCTTCCACAGCGTCAAACTGGGCAAGGGCTCACCGGTCAATGTGCGTTACCTGATCGGCTTCAATCTGTATTGCCACACCTCGTGGGTGCTCGGCGGTTTGCTGGGGGCGATCTGCGCGCAGTACGCGGCGCACTTGATCAAATATCAGCTCGACTATGCGCTGACCGCGATGATGCTCTACGTGTTGGTATCGCTCTGCAACACCCGCAACAAACTGATCGCCGCACTGGCCGCGGTCGCTTGCATGGGGGCGCTGAGCCTGATCGGCAACTCACCCTTCAACGTGTTCATCGCCACATTCGTGGGCTGCGGAGTGGGTGTATGCCTGACCAAACGTTCCTGATCCTGGTCGTCGCGCTGATGATGGCCGTGACATTCCTGCCGCGCGCGTTGCCGCTGCAGGTGAACACCGATCATTGGCCACCCCTGGTTGCCCGGGCGCTGGAATACCTGCCGGTGGCGATCGTGGCTGCCATCAGCCTCACGCCCCTGTTGATCAAGGATCAGCATGTGCAGCTCGATCGCCCGGAATTTTATGCAGCCATTCCGACGTTGTTATGTGCGTATTTCAGCAAAAACCTCTTTCTCTCCGTTGCGGTGGGAACGGCTGCGTACATTGCGCTCGGCTCGTTCATGTAGTGGCAGATCGACCACGTCGTTCAAGGCCTGGCCCGACAACTCGGGATTATTGATCGCCAACCGCACTTCGAGGGAATCCTCGAAACCCGGGAAAATAGTCAGGCCATTACGCAAGGCCGCCTCACGGGAAACCATGCCGAGGCCGTCCATTTGCGTGATCAACGACAGGGTCAGGGTTTCGCTGCAGGAATAGATCATCCGCTTGCCTGACTCGTAGTTGCCAAGGCCGGCGTCGAGAAAGCGCAGGAAGCTGTGGGAATATGGACAATCATCGGCCGGCCGAACCTGAAACTTGTTGCCAAGCAGCACCAGCGGGTCGTTTTCCTGACCGCAATGAGCACCGACCACCTGCACCTGTACATCAGGCAGGGCAATGCTGGGTAACCCCGGCTGTTGCGGCCCGATCAGCACGGCCAGGTCGAAGTCCTCATTCTTCAACTTGCTGAGGTTTTCCATCGACTCGGCGTAGCTGAATTCCAGCTGATAATCAGGAAACACCTCGATGAGGCGTCCGATCATTCGCCGGTTGAAGTCGGTCGAGAGCGTGTTGTTAAGCGCAACCTTGAGCGTGCGCTGCCCGGGCACCTTGAGCGCGGCGACTTTCTCTTCCAGCTGCCGCGTGGCGACCAACACTTTGTCCATGTAGGGCGTGAGCTCCGTGCCCTGTGTGGTCAGGGTCAGCCCCTTGTTGGAGCGACGAAACAACCGAAAACCGAACTGCTCTTCGACCTTGTTCAACTGCGCGGCCAATGCCTGCACGGTCAAAAAGGAATGCTCTGCCGCCGCCGACAACGAGCCGGTCTGCACGATGCGCATAAGGTTGCGTAAGGTTCTGCTATCCATTTGGGTAATGCCCTCTAAAGTGGGCTGGCTATTGTTGTGTACCTTGCCGCCCGGTGGGCGTCGGTCGCGTGCTGGCTATGATCCTGCACCAGAGCATGCTTGTCCCGAGTTTAGTAGCGAAATGATTCCGCGTCCGATGGCTGGAGGCTTGCTCAGGATCGGGACTTTTGTTGGAGGGGAGGTGATCGGGGTCAAGAAAGTAGCCCGTATGGGGAGGTATGGGCGTTTTTTACTGCTTGTTTTATCAACGAAACCTTTTCACAAGGCAAAAAAAAGCAGCCTGATCAGGCTGCTTTCATGAAAAGGTGCTTGATATTGTGCTCCCTCAAGCAGGGGAGAAGAGGTCTCACCAGGCGCCGATTTCCAAGTCATCAACGAGGTTCCTACGCCGACTATTGCCACTTGGAGGCAGTCGGTTTCGCGCTCTCGATTTAATTCTCTGCCCCTGTAGTGCGGGTGTCAACGTGTGTGTCGGACCGTGTGTCGGCGTCTTTTCAGGCTGCGGAAAAGCTGGCGTGAATGCTCTTTTCGAAGGGGGAATAGATCAATACGTTTGCGAATTAAAAATTCATTTTTGTTCGTATCTGTACTAGTCTGAAATCAAGACATCATACCCAAGGAGGCTATTCCCATGCCTGCCTCATCCACTGTCCTCAGCCCACAGCAACAACTTGACTCCCCCGAAGCCGGTCGAGTCGCGCTGAAGTTTTTCTTCAACCTCATGGAGCGCTGGGGTTGTACCGCCGAGCAACAACGCACACTTCTGGGCAAAGTCGGTAATACGACTTTCTACAAATACAAACACCTGCCACCCAACGTGCGCCTGCCCCACGACACCCTGGAGCGCATCTCGTATTTGATGGGCATCCACAAAGCGCTGAGCATCATCTTCAGCAACAGTCGCGAACGTGCCTATACATGGGTCAGCAGCCCCAACACCGCCGCACCGTTCAATGGCCAATCAGCATTGAGCTACATGCTGGCCGGTCGCGTGGTCGACATCGCTGATGTGCGCCGCTACCTCGACGGGGTACGCGGTTGATGGTGCCGGAACTGGCCGACCCGCAGTGGCCGCGGGCCTATCGGATCGTCAACAGTTGCTTTCCGCCGATCTCGTTGTTCGAAGACGTCCTCGACCCTGAAGACCTGCCCACTGCCTACGCGTTGGAAGCCTTGACCAACGATCGCTTGATGGAAGAAGCCGGCGTGCTCACCCGCGTGCGCCCCGAAGACCGCGTCTCCGGCCCCGGCTCCACACCGGTGATGGCCGCGTTTACCCACATCGGCAAAACCAGTCGCTTCACCGACGGCACCTTCGGCGTCTACTACGCCGCCAGCAGCCAGGCCGCCGCTATTGCCGAGACGAGCTATCACCAGGAACGCTTCCTCGCCGCGACCAACGAACCGGATCTTGAGTTGACCATGCGTACCTACGTCAACCGGGTGGTCAAACCTCTGCACGACATCCGCGCCGACTACCCACACCTGCACGACCCGGATCCCAACACCTACGGTCCGGCCCAGGCCTTTGCCCGGCAACTGCGCGAAACGTTGTCTTGGGGATTGCTCTACAACAGCGTTCGATTGCCTGGGCATGAATGTGTTGCCGCCTTTCGGCCGCCGGCCGTGTCCATTCCGAAGCAGGGGAAGCATATTCGGTATGTGTGGAGTGCGAGCAGCAGGAAGATTTCGTTTGTGTTTGAGGTTAGTGAGATGTGAAGCCCGATGAAACGTAAAAAGCCCCGATGGATTCGGGGCATTTTTCATGCGCGATTTTCAGGCTTACGTGACGATGTTACTGGCTGTGATTGTTACCCGGTGCGTCGAGCACCTTCACCACGTCATCGATGATTGCCTTGCTCATATCCTGCAAATAATGCGATGCCCAGGCATGTCGGTCGGTATCGCGAAGCATGGCGGCGTCTGATGCGAGCAGTTTGGCAACGTGGAGCAAGTCGGAAGCGTGGGAGAGGGCTTCGATGACCGGGACACCGGCGTTGATGCGGAACAACGGTTCGTTGGCGTGGAGGGAGAAGTGTGTGAGGCCGATTGTTTTCAGGTCTTGGGGGTTGGTCATTGGGCACCTCCGGTGGTTGGGCGGTGGTGAGTTATGACCAGTGGAGCAGAAGCGCAAATTGTGGACGGATTGATGGTATGCATGGGTGAGACTCCCGTATCAAAGTGAGAGCTACCACGTTCGTTATCAGGCGAATGGGTGGCAGCTATGCGCGGGCTGATAAACCGGAGATACAGGAACCCGGCAGACCCGAAGGTCTCCCACGCACAGCCGCCATTGCACGGAAATGCGGGCACAAAAAAGCGCCTGCAATCGTGATTTGGGGGCGCTTGTGCGCCTGTATCTTACTCGGGTTATCAGGCCCGGTCGCTGAATTGGCAGCGACGGTTTGAAGGTAGCTTGAGGTGGGAGGATGCGCAATCGTGGCTAGGTGGTGGCGTGGGTAAGGTTTTGGAAATTTTTAGACCCAGGTAATTATTTTTTGCGATCGGACACAAAGGTTGGAGCTGCAGTCAGTGCTTGTCGATGATTAGACGGTTTCGGCGTGTCGCCCAAGTGTCAGGTCCAATCAAGCAAACTTGCACTGCCCGATCATACGGCGTCGCGTTCGCCAAGCTAATTGGAGTGAGTTTGCGGACATTGCAGGACTTGGGAACGCAAGGGCGCCGACAACGGACGGGAGCGGCGCAGACGCTGCTGCGTGTGCGTGCCAGCATCCTGAGGTGTTGTGCGATTTGCATGCGATTTGAGCTAGTGAGTTTTGGAGGAACCTCTGATGATCCTCGTGAAAGAAAATCAATGGGTTAGCTTCTTTTCCGTTGATCGAATCACTAATAGATTCAAAGCGCACCATGAGTCAAGCTTCTGGCATACCTAATGCTTGCAACGATAAGGCTTATAGGATTGGTCGTGTTTTTCCGACAGCATGCTAATGTACATCACACCAGACCAAATTTTCGCTGCTGTCTCGCGTGGGGCGCAAATGACTAAGTCAGTGAATCAGCCTATTCCTAGCTATAAAAAGCCTCCAATAAATGAAGTTGTCTGTGGCTGTCAGTTTGAACAGCTGAAAGATCTTAAAATTACTCATTTTGGGGATCTGTGGAGTCGACTAAAAAAAGATTTTCCTAAGGTCGAACATGCGCTTCCCATCACAAATGCCGAAGGCTTTCCGCCGGAGGACCCGGAAACGAGTTTGCCGCTGCCCAGAGCTTGGTTCATAAACAATACTGACAGCCGATTAATTCAATTTCAATCGGATAGATTTTATTATAATTGGCGTAAGAAAGAGCGAGAGCTAACATATCCGCGGTATGCTGAGGTTTTTAGCTGTTTTGATCGGTATTTTAAAACGTTAAACAGTTTTGTTGCGGAAAATGGCTTGGGCATACTGAAACCGACTGTTTGGGAGTTGACATATACCAACCATATACCTTTTGATGATGCTTCTAACTCAACAATAGAACTATTCAAAGATATTCGCTGGGTGCGTGATGTTAATCGATTTCTCTCGGAACCAACCAATCCAGTATGGGCGGCGACATTTGATATGCCTAATGACTCTGGAGTTTTGATAGCGAAGTTTGGGAGTGGAAGAATTCAAGGAGAGGAAACAAAGGTTCGGATTCTTGAACTCGCAGCGCGCGGCCCTGTGAGTGAGACAGGTATGAAAGAATGGTTCGACTTAGCCCGCGAATGGATCGTAAGGGGATTTACTGATCTTACAACTGAGGATGCACATGTTCTTTGGGAGCGCGAGATATGAGGGACGGACTAACAGCATTTTCCATCTGTGATTCAGATGAGTACTCGTCATTGGCATCAAGAGAAACTTCTCAACCATGCATTTATAAAAAGCATTTGGAGCGAAGTGAAAAGGTGAATTTTGGTGATGGGAAGACTACATCCCCAGCGTCTGATATTTCTCCTTTTTATGGAATGTTCGATGATGATCAGTCAGTTACTGCATTCTATGAGATTGATCGTCGTAGGGCCGATAGCACTGATGTTGAGGAACATATAAATAATCTGAGAGCGTTTGCGCATATAAGAAATGCGGATAGGATCGCTGACCGCACCGCCGATTTGTTGGAGTTGTATAAGGAGGACTATGATGGAAAATCGTTATTATCATCCTCACTTGCGACATTTGTTGAGTTTTTGAATCTTAATTCAAACTCTAGGTTTCCCACAATTACAGCTACCCCGACAGGGGAGCTCTATGTTCAGTGGAAGTATGATGATTGCCAAAGGTTGAGCATTCAGTTTTTGGGCGGAAGTGAAATTAAATGGGTTGTTTTTAAGAGGAATTCGATGCACGAGCAACGTGTCGATAGTTTGTCTGGTCAAACTATGGTTGATTCTTTTTTTGAAATCGCAAACACATTGGGAATTCAAGGGTGGATTTCGGAATGAAGGGGAATTTTCTCCCTGATTGCGATAATGTAACGCGCCTATGCGGTGGATCTCATGTAGATCCCGATACGGGAAAGCCTAGTCCAGGCGCTTTTATGCTTCGTGCGGACGAGTCTTATCTCTCCGTAAACTGGCTAGAGTATTTCGAACAGTATAGCCATGAAGACAGATTGTCAGAAATTCGACGTGTATTAGCTGGGAAAATGAAAGTAGGGAAAGCGGCTCGTTTAGCATTACTTAACGTGGGTGGTGCAACACAGATTGTTGGAGATAATCCACTTATCAGTTTTACTCACGAGCCACTTGATGGCTCAGAAGCTATCGTCGACCTTTCTCATTGTGGAATTAACAATATCCAAAGCTTCGAGCAAATAGTGGCGGAAAAATTGAGCCAAGCTGTTTATGAACTAACTTTGGCTCGAGAACATGGCTGAGCCCAGGATACTTTGTACTGAGTGGGGACAGACGATTGTTCCTCATGACACCAAGTCCTACGACCCACAGCATGCGACCGAAGGCTGTGGCTGGTGATGATCAGCTCGGGTCCTCGTCATCCACCCCAGCCAAATTCCTAACTGGCGTCAATCAACGCTCGTTCTTCCAGCCAAATCTCCTGAACAAACTGATCCGTAATCGCATAGATCCCATGCCCACGCCGCATGATGATGTTCTCGGCAACCAGCGCAATCACCACCGGTTGAATCTCTTCAACACGTACCTCGCGCCCGACCGTCTTCGAATACTCAGCCGCCGCATCGGTGGAGAAAATCCCCCGTGCATCGCCCTCTGTGGATGCGATTTTGTTGAAAATAGCTTGAGCCAGACTTCCCAACTGCTCAACCTTTTCAAGCTCAATACTGGCCGCAGCAGAGCGTAAAGTACTGGCAATTACCGGCAGAAATAGATCGGGATCACCTTCTTGCTGCATCAACTGTCGCAGCGCCTTGAGCATTTCCTCTGGCCGATTCCCCAAGGTGTTGAACGCTTCAATGGCGACCTCGAGAGACGGTAACTTTTCCTTCTTCACCGTCATTGCAAGGCGGTTGAGCAGGTACTCAACGTAATCCCCTTTCAACACCGGATACGCCGCCGACGTTGCGCCGGAAAACGCCTGGTTTCGCTTTGCAGTCAATTCGCTGACTTGCGCCCGGTGCGATCCCGTTCCGATGAACAGAAAGTAGCCCGGTGTATTCGGGCGCGGATTGATTGCATCACGTGCAGCCTTGAGTGCCAGGAGCAGTTGATTGCCATCGTCGGAGGAAATGGCATGTTGCACTTCGTCGATGATCAGCACCAAATCTGTTTTCGCTTGGTCGACCACCTCAGTCAGCGCCTGTGCCAACGTTGGCCCACCTGTATTGCCAATGCTGTCGAGCTTGAAACCAAACTTGAATCCGCCTGCGCCAATATCTGCGCCGCTAACCCGTTTGAGCATTTCGAGCAGGCTGGAGCCGGGCGTTTGGAGTTCTTCCAGGCGTTGACGGATCGCGTCATGCACGAGCGTCGCAGGATTGGCCAGTGTGTCGCTCCATAAGTCGACGTAAATGACCAGAGCACCCGCTTTCTCCAGGGCAGGGATGAGGTCATTTCTCAGGAATGTCGTTTTACCGGTCCTGCGCAGGCCGGACAGAAACAGACCTGAGCGCAGACCTTCATCGAGAACACCCGGATTGAGAAGCTGATTTGCCATCTGTTCAGCCAGTTCAGGGCGCTGAAAAATGCTGCTCATGCAATTACCTCTTTTTATGGATACGCCATAATTATTGGCCATACATAATTTAGCATAAAGGTTGGGCTCTGATCTGAGGGGGCTCAGATCCACATTATTTTGAGCGTTCAGGGCGGATGGGAAGGCTCACTGACATGTCGTCGGCAGCGACATGTAATCAAGACGTGTCGCTAAAACCGAAAAATAGCGACACGTTACAACTGAACTCATTACATCACGTCACTAATGATGTTCCCGCCCCCACCTTTATCCCCCCAAACCAACCCCCTACATTGAACTCCACCCACCTACCCATTCATCCCGAAGGGCAGGTCACTGGAGACTCATCATGCCTTTTGTCAGCGTACGCATTACCCGCGATGGTGTTACCTCAGAGCAGAAAGCTCAGGTGATCGCCGAAATCACTGAAACCCTGGAACGCGTCCTCAACAAACGCCCGGACCTGACCCACATCGTGATCGAGGAAGTCGACACCGATAACTGGGGCTATGCCGGTATCACCACCACCCAGTACCGCAAGCAACTGGCTGAGGCGGAGGGGCAGTCATGACCGCCTCCGTCACCATTGATTTCGTTTCCGATGTGGTGTGCCCGTGGTGTGCCTTGGGTGCGACGGCGCTGGAGCAAGCGATCGAGAACGTGGCGGGTGAGGTCTCGGTCGAGCTGACTTTCAAGCCTTTCGAACTGAACCCCGACATGCCGGCGGAAGGCGAGAACGCGGTTGCACACTTGATGCGCAAGTACGGGCGCAGCGCCGAGGACGTCGCCGCCGGTAAAGCGATGCAGATCGCTCGTGGTGAGGCCATCGGGTTCAAGTTCGATCTGGAGAAGCGCACCCACTTCCATAACACCTTCGATGCTCACCGATTGCTGTTGTGGGCGTTGCAGGAAGGGCGGCAGGTCGCACTCAAGAAAGCCTTGTTGCGTGCTTATTTCACCGACGGCCAGAATCCGAACGATCGCGAAACGCTGGTTCGACTAGCGACGCAAGTGGGATTGGATGCGGCGAGTGCGCGTGAAGTGTTGGTATCCGGAGCGTTTGCCCAGGAAGTGCGTGAGCTTGAAGTGTTTTACCGCGAGCGCGGGATTAATTCGGTACCGGCCATGGTGCTGAACGGTCGTCACCTGGTGTCCGGTTCGCAATCGGTCGAGTACTACGAACAGATGTTGAGACAAATGGCGCAGGCGCCTGTTGAAGCCTGATTAATCACTTTTTCAAACCATCATTTATGAGTAGAGGTTCATCATGAGCAATTCGAAAAAAGTCATCGTTATTACTGGCGCATCCCAAGGTCTCGGCGCAGGCATGGTCAAGGCTTTCCGTGATCTCGATTACAAGGTTGTCGCCACCTCGCGTTCGATCAAACCGTCCACCGACCCGGACATCCTCACCGTGGCGGGCGACATCGGCGACCCGGCAGTCGCTCAGCAAGTCATTCGTGAAGCGATCGCACGTTTTGGCCACATCGACACCCTGGTCAACAACGCCGGGATCTTCGTCGCCAAGCCGTTCACTGCCTACACCCCTGAAGACTATGCCGCGGTGCTATCGGTGAACCTGAATGGTTTCTTCTACATCACTCAGCTTGCGATTGCCGAGATGGAAAAACAGGGTAAAGGCCACGTCGTCAACATCACCACCAGCCTGGTGGACCACGCCATTGACGGTGTGCCATCGGTACTGGCTTCGTTGACCAAAGGTGGCTTGAACGCGGCGACCAAATCCCTGGCCATCGAGTACGCCAAGCGCGGGATTCGAGTGAATGCGGTTAGCCCCGGCATCATCAAAACGCCGATGCATGATGAGGAAACCCATGAAGCGCTGGGGAATTTGCACCCGATCGGGCATATGGGCGAGATCAGTGATATTGCTCAGGCTGTGGTGTATCTGGATAGCGCCAACTTTGTCACCGGGGAAATTCTGCACGTTGATGGCGGGCAGAGTGCGGGTCACTAAGACCTGTTTTTTCAAACTTCAGAAACAACAAAGCCCTCGCGTTTTTTGCGAGGGCTTTGTTTTGTATGGCGCACGCTTTACCAGCACGTGCATCATCCGAAGATCGTCTCTTAGCCAACCCGCCAAGTCTGATAACTCCAGGTACTGAGCGGTACGTCATTGCTCCCGAAAAGTCTAAATCCATCCTGTTGTTTCTACGATGGTTAAGAGTTCATTTGCTGAAGTCGTGCTGCAGCCGGCTCTGGCATGGCCGCCAGCGAACTAAACTAGTTATATCTCTATAGAAGATGTCTCTACAGAGGTAAGGAGGTGTCAAATGGCCATTCGTGATACCTATCAGGAAATTGAACAGACCCTGGGTCTGGTTCCGGAGTGGATCAAGCAGATGCCGGAAGGCGGCGCGATCGGATTCTGGGGCGTAGCCCGGGATTTCTGGCTGGCAGATACCAAGATTCCTAATAAGTACAAGGAGTTGATAGGTCTGGCGGTATCCGGGGCGACCCGTTGCAAGTATTGCGCCCTGTTCCATACCGAAGCCGCGCGCTTGTTTGGCGCGAGCGACGAGGAAATTTCCGAAGCCAGCTTTATGGGCTCGCTGACCATGATGGGCAGCACCTTTATTAACGCCCAGCAGATCGACTACGAGCAGTTCCGGCAGGAAACGCTGAGTATCGTCCGGTATGTCAAAGATCACTCGCAACCCAAAGCCGCTTAAGCCGTTGCGAGAACCTGCCCTTCGCCAGCTGACGAAGGATAAGTTGATTGCAATCACCAGCGATGGTCCCAGGACCACCGCTCGGTGGCAAGCGGCTGTGCTGCGAGCCATCAGCGAACTAATGCAATACAGCGATACCGCCCGCGAAGAAAACCAAGACCTGCGCATCCCCTTCGCCAAAGCACTCCATGATCTCTATGCCGGACAGAAATCCGACGCCGAGTTGACGGAAATGGTGTTGCTGATGCTGGAAGTGGAAACTGCTTCCTTGCTTGGCAAAGGGGCAGCAAAAAAGACCCGCACGATTTGAGCATGCTGACTACGTCAACCTAGGCTTGGCGGGTGTATTGGCGTGCGTTTTAGGTTGGGGCTATCAAGGTCGGGTGGAAGCAGATTCTACAACCCCAGAAACAACAAAGCCCTCGCATTGCTGCGAGGGCTTCGTTTTGTATGGTGCGGCACCAGGAGTCGAACGATCTAATAAGTTATTGAGTTAGCTGATTAATACTTAAAGACCTGTGCGATTCTACCTCTAAAACTACCTCAAGGACCTCGCGCGCCTGAGGATCTTGCTTGACGTGACTAATGGCGAAGGGCCGGAGTTGCCCCCACAGCGGCCGGTCATTCGTCTATGAGAGTTGGGCCGTTGATGTGTCAACTGTCAACCACGTTAGAGTTAGAGTAGGTCCATGGTGGTCATGGAATCAGCCATGCGGTAGCCCATCGCTTTGTAACCCGCCTGGCGCTTATCCCACATCCTCATCAGCGCGACATTACCCTCGTCAACGAAGTCGATCACTCTCACGTCGGCCTTTTCGGCATGCGATCGATGCAATCGTCCCGCATATTGCTGAAGGATACCCTTCCATGAGATGGGCATTGCCAGCACCAGCGTGTCCAACGGCGGATGATCGAAGCCTTCACCTACTAGTTTTCCTGTTGCCAGCAGCACTCGTGGAGCATCAGGGGGAAGGGACTCAAGCTCATTCATACGGGAAGTTCGCTGTTTCTTAGGCACTCGCCCATGAAGCGTGAAAAGGTTATGCACGCGCTGCTTCAATTCTAATTCAAGGGCATCCACATGTTCCGTCCGCTCCGTTAACACTAGAATTTTTCTACCCTCGTTGTACGCCAGCTCAATCTCCGAGACGATTTTGGCTGTCCGCTCAGAGTCGTCGGCTAGACGCCGAAAAACGTCCTGAATCCCAAAGCCGTCGGGGACCACTATTGGTTTGGGCAGCAATCGAGGCACGACAGATAGGTCATGGGGCGCACTCGCAGGTCGAGCAGCAGAATGTCGGATCGGTCCGCACTGCATGAAAATAATGGGCTGCTGTCCATCTCGGCGCACTGGGGTTGCAGTGAGTCCCAGTACGTACTGCGCTGTAGCGCTCCTCAGTAGTGCCTCGAATGACACTGCTGATAGGTGATGACACTCATCAACGATGATCTGGCCGTAATTTTTTACCTGATCGCTGATCTCGCCTTTTCGCGATAACGACTGCATTACGGCAATGTCGATGATGCCTGTAAGTTTCGCTTTTCCGCCCCCAAGAGTACCAACGACACCATTCCCGACTCTCAAGAACGCCTGCAAGCGCTCTTGCCACTGCCTTAATAGTTCTGTCCGATGCACAAGCACCAACGTGTTAATGCCACGTGCGGCAATCAACGCAGCAGCACTCACTGTTTTACCGAAAGCTGTCGGTGCGCAGAGGATACCGGTGTCATGACTTAGCATTGCGCTGACAGCAGCCTCTTGGTCAGAACGCAGGGTCCCGAGAAAGCTCACGTCGATGGGGTCGCCCGCGAAGCGTTCGTCTTTAAGAATAGGGGTAACCCCGTTTTCCTCTAAAAGCTCCAGCGCAGCATCCAAACAGCCACGTGGTAACGCAATATGTTTGGGGAAGTTCTGGGCACAGCCGATAATCCTTGGCTTGTTCCACACTGACATGCGCATGGCCTGAGCTTTGTAGAACTCAGGATTTTGAAAGGCAGCGAGCCGGACAAGCTGGTTTGCCAATGGCTGTGGCAATTCCGACTTTTCAAAGTAAATTAAGTTAGCCAGCGTGATGTTGACAGCAACAGGCAACGGGCATGTCAATTTACGTGATCTCGATTCACGATCTTTCCAAGGTTCTGCATCACCTTCGTCATCGACATAGGCGACCCCTAGAGGGTCCCGATTATCCATCGCCTGGATAATAACGGGCTGGATATCTTCTGGACTCATGCGCTGAATCGATGCCAGGAAGGCCCATTGATCAGGATGAGGCTCAAGCGAGTCGTCTACAAAAACGCTATTGTTTTGGGCCCTGGCCCGCTTTTGTAAAGGGAGCGCGATGAGATTTCCAAAGCCGCCTTTGGGCATATAGTCCTGGTTTGGAAACAGTCGATCATAGGAGCTGAGCGCCAACTGGCGGGTGCGCTCACAGGCATGACTGATGATTGCGGCACCGAGGCGGCGCGCATCGCAGGCAGGAACATTACGCTTAAAGAAAATCCAGCCATGAGCCCCTTGGCCTGAGCGCGATATTTCCAGCGCCACCGGGACGTTCAGCTCATGGCATGACTGTACAAAAGCTTTGGAATCATCACGCCATTCGGCCTCATCGAAGTCGACTGCCAAAAAATAACAAGTGTCATCAGAGAGTAGGGGGTAGATACCAACGACCACTTCGCCCGCCAGATGGCGATAGACCACCTCATCGGTCAGCGGAAGCAGCTGGCGGTTACCGCAGTCGCCACATTTAATTCGGGGCTTCTCACAAACACCAGGCTTCCATTCGTTTGCGCAAGCGGGTGCGTATCCTGATTTGCCTGCCTTGCTTTCCCAGCGGATGGGATAAACGTCCGTCCTACCACGAAACAAGCTTCGGAATAGGGCAAGCTTTCCATCAGTATCGAGTTGCTGTGATTGTTCTGCTTGGACAATCGCTATCTTGACTGGCTCAGCAGGCGGGCGCCATTCGATGCCATGAGCATCCAGCAAGGCAACCAATCTTGCATTCTCAGCCCTTAGCTTCGCCACCAGACTAGTGTCTATCACCGCCTTCAGCCTCTACGTCTCAGGTGAAGCCTGTAGCCTCGAGCCACAACCCTCAGTCCATCAGTAAAACATAGAGGTTATCAAACAACAGAGGTTAGGTTCAGGGGCTCAAGAGGTCCGCCCTAATCCCAATCAAATTGTTGGCTGGCTCAATCTGCCAGTTAGGGATACAGAGCGCGCAGTTGCTGGCATTCGGCTAACGTTGAAAATTCCAGGATTTTCCTAGGCGCAGAGTGATCAGGCTTGTGGTCAGCAGGTAGTAGTAGCGCGTCGATTTCGAGTTTGAGTTCATGTGGTGGTTCAAAAACCAAACGAGATGCTTTCTTTGCCATGTCCATGGATTATCTCGGTTCCAGCGTTCAGAAATGGCTGCTTGAATAGTCTTGGCCTGGCGGATGTGACGTTCTCGTGTGGCATGTGCTCCAGTCAGTGCCCCAGCCAAGAAGATCTCCATATCGAATGGTTTATTCATACCCGACCACCGATGTACGCCGATACCACGTCGATTCGACCGTGTCCCAGCTCATAGCTGATTTGTAAGCGTGCCTCTCGATCAAGGCATGGATCGAGGCGCCTGCCCCTGCCACCGTTGATGGGCGCTAGGTGATGGGTGATCTGCTCATAGCGTTCGCATGCATAAGCCGCGCGCAATTCGTGGAAGCCTTTGAGGTTGTGCGTATGGAGGATGTCTCGGGCGGGGCGTATGACACTCGGTTGGAAATCGAGGTAGCTCTCGTTCGGTGCCAGCAGGTTGCGGCTACCGTCGGGAGAGACCTGTTCGGCGTACCTGAGCGCTTCGCGAATATGGTCATCCACCCTGATCCAACGAGGCGCGGTTGCGCCGCCGCGGCCACCTTTGGTGCCATCCTGGATGTTGATCTTGTCGTAGTGTTCGGCTTCTCTTCGCAGGCGCGGAAGGTCGGCCAAGATGGCCTCGCGCAAGCGTATGCCGGTGGCTCGCGCCAACTGGGCGATGGCCGCCGCACGCGGCATTTGGTGTTCGCAGAGCACGTCGACGATCCGCTTCACGTGTTCGCGGTCTTGGCCTGGCGGCACCGAGCGACGAACACTGTTCCGCCGCATTCCCAGCGTCTTGCTCGGACTCGGCACTTTCACATACTGATCACCGCGAAGTGCGGCCATGGTTCGGTTTACGCTGGACAACCGGTTTTGCGCGGTGGCGATGCTGATAGCGCCTTGTTCAACTTGGTGACGCAGATGACCGGCGTAGTCCAGCAAGGTCCGCCAATCAATTTACCTCGCATCGTTAAACCCGGGCCCATCCTCAGACCGACACCATCGTACAAATGCCAGCCAACGATCACTGTGCGCTTTGACGGTCCCGTAATGCCCTCCGCCGAACATGTCTTTTAACGCCTGCGGCCCGGCATAACTCAGTTGCCGGCCATAGCCAAAATTGCGCCCGCCACGTTTACCTACCAGTGCCATGATCGAACTCCTCTCGAAGCCAAAAAGTTTCAAACCTTCCTCACGTCATCCCGCCACGAATGTTGAGTGTTATCAGGGATCAAGGCCCCTGCGACCTGTGAGGGTTGTCCTCTAACGCAGGACTGGCGGCTCTTTACGGCCGGGAGCTTGGGCATCTCATGATCTGACCTCCTGATCACTTCCAAAGAAGTGGGCGGGTGGAGGCTGCACTGGCTGACGAGACCAATGCCGCGAGATCCTGAGTCGAGTGAAGGTAGTGATGCGGTGACCGGGGCATGCCTGACTGTCAGTCAGGTGCAGTCCATTCCGTGGGCGGCGGCACCATCATCTGCATCGCTGTTGCTGGTGACTTCGGTGTTTGTCACGCCGATTGTCACGAGGGGAAATGCCGCAAAGCCTTGTACGAGTTGGGCGGCAGCAGCGGTAGGAGCGCCCGTCTCTTTCCGGGAGAAAGAGACGGGCGCAGGTTGGCGCAAGGAAATGGCCAAGCGGATAGGTTGCTGCAGGGCAGCTATGAAAGGGGATAAGTTGCCGCAGTGGGCACACTGATAAAAGTAGGCATCCATCACATCGCTGTGACCGTGCGAGCCGCCGGACGCTAATCGCACTTTGGGAGAACCACCACGGTGTGGCGTAGCCTCAAAGGTTCTGGCTACCTGGGTTGCTGTCAACGACAGCGCTTTGCCCGATCTTTTCTACGCCTGTGGATAATTCGGGTCAAGGCTCGAATTTTCGGGAGTTCTGCGGCTGTGGATGAAATTATCCACCGGTGGAAATCAGTGGTTTTCCACAGGCAGTTGCGTGGGCTTTAGATTTTTTAAGTGAGGTCCATCCAAGCAGGGCGGCTTTGCAGCCCCGCTTGGATGGACCCGCGTGGACAAGCGGATCATCGAGATTTCGAGAACGTACGCTTACTTTGCTGCGCCGCGATTGGCTTTTGGCCGTGTGACATTCGTGCAGAGTCGTGAGGAGTGACATCCTCCTGCTGATGAGTGACTGGGAATCGGCTCCACCAGTTCATGATCAGTCTCCGCTCGTCGAGTTGCGTGCGACTATGGAAGACTGAGTACAATCCCCGCACGTATGTCTTTTCTTCGACCTTTTGCAGCTACGTGAAGCCGGCTGATCATTTAGGAAGTCTTTGATGTCACTCAATCCCCACACCCTTGAAGACCTGCCCTCGCTGGTTGAATCTGTCGAGCTCGAATGCAAGCTCGCTCAGGGGCAGGATGGGAAGGGAGAGTTGCCTAAGGATTTCTGGTTAACCTACTCCGCTTTTGCTAACACTCAGGGTGGGGTAGTACTGCTTGGCGTGCGCGAGAAGGATGGGCAGTTCAGCGTCGCAGGCCTATCAAATATCGAGAAAGTACGTACTGACCTGTTCAATACCCTCAACAATCCGGCCAAGGTCAGTGTCAATCTGCTGACTGACCGGGAGGTGGTCGTCAGAGAGCTGGAGGGCAAGCAGGTACTTGAAGTGAAAATCCCGGCGGCTTCGCGTAAGCAGAAGCCGGTATTTCTCAATGGTCAGCCGCTAGGTAACACTTATCGTCGATTACATGAGGGTGATCGGCGTTGCTCTGAGGAAGATGTTCGCCGCATGTTCGCAGAGCAAGTGGAGGACTGTCGGGACGAGCGGATTTTGCCGAATTACGACTTCGCGGACATTGATCCGGACAGTCTGCGTATCTACCGCCAGATGCTAAGCGACATAAAACCAAGCCATCCAGCGCTGGAGCACCAAGGGATTGAGTTTCTCCGACAGATAGGAGGTTGGCGTAAGGACCGCGCGAACGGAGTCGAAGGGCTGACTCTGGCAGGTTTACTCATGTTCGGACGCTGGCTTTCGATCCAAGAGAGTGTGCCGCATTACTTTGTGGACTATCAGGAGCGGCCGTACGCCAAAACAGAACTACGTTGGGTGGATAGGCTCGTCCCTGATGGAACCTGGTCAGGAAATCTGTTTGATTTCTACCGGCGGGTTTATCGCAAGTTGGTTGAGGACTTAAAGGTACCGTTCGCTCTCAAAGGTGATCAGCGCCAGGATGACACACCGGTACATGAAGCTCTGCGCGAGGCTTTGGTTAATACCTTGGTCCATGCCGACTATACCGGGCGGGTTTCTGTGTTAGTCGTGAAGCGTCCTGACTTGTTTGGTTTTCGCAATCCTGGCGGCTTACGTTTACCCCTTGAGCAGGTGTTGCAAGGTGGTACCAGCGATTGCCGGAACAGGCTAATGCACCAAATGTTTCTTCTTATCGGCCTTGGCGAGCGTGGTGGTTCTGGGGTTCCAAAAATCTACAGCGGGTGGCGCAGCCAGCATTGGCGACCGCCAGCCCTTTATGAAAAGCCCGAGCCCGAGCAAACCCTTCTTGAGCTTCGCATGTTGGACTTGCTTCCAGAAGGGGTGGTGGAGCAGTTACGAGAGCGATTTGGGGTTCGTTTCGAGAGCTTGGAACATACTGCTAGGTTGATTTTGGCCACAGCCGCGATTGAGCGGGTGGTCAGCCATAATCGTCTCCTTGAGATTTGTGATACTCATGCTCATGACTTGAGCCAACTGCTTGCACGGTTGGTACGCGAGGGGTTCCTTGTGCCCGACGGGCGCTCACGGGGCATGATTTATCACCTGCCGGGTGAGCAACTGCCTACGCCGGAGCAAGTGTTCGCAGGTCCGCTACAGAGCTCCGAACATTACGCCGGCAGCTCCGAACATAACGGGGCTAGCTCCGAACATAACGCAGGTAGCTCCGAACATAAGGTCGAGCTGGATATGCAGCGAAACGATGATGGTTGCTTGTTGAGCGATCATATTGACGCGCCGCTGATCGATGCTTTGGACAGGCTTGATGCAGGGTTTCGAGAAAGGCTCGAAATACTGGCTGAGGAGCCGCGCAATCGAGAGCGCATGCAAAAGGATCGTATGCAACAGGTGATTCTCACCCTATGCAAGGAGCACTACCTGACGCTCAATGTTTTGGCTAATTTGGTAAAGCGCAGTCCAGATGCCCTCCGTCAGCAGTACCTGAATGGAATGGTGAAAAGTAGGCAGATTCAGTTGGCATTTCCGTCCAAGCCGACTCATGAAAGGCAGGCGTACAAAGCGCACATGGGTGGACAGGACGAGGAGTAGGTCAACGGCCTACTCCCTCAAGCGGCTTTTCGCCTTGAGCCGCGTGACGCTCGCCCCGGTCTGGTTCGCGAACTCGTGTGGAGTGACATGCTCCTGCCGGTTGACCTCTAGGTACCGGCTCCACCAGTTCATGATCAGCCTGCGCTCCTCGATGAACTCAGCCTTGTGAATGTAGGCGGCGCGGATGTTGTTGCGTTCCTTGTGGCTCATCTGCCTTTCAATGGCTGTCTCGGACCACAATCCTGACTCGATCAGTGCGCTACAGGCCATCGAACGAAATCCATGCCCGCAGATTTCGGTTTTGGTGTCATAGCCCATTTTTCTGAGTGCGCTGTTCACCGTGTTTTCAGACATGGGCTTCCAAGGCTTGGCATCGCCTGCGAACACCAGATCGAATTTGCCGGTGAGGGCGTGGATCTGTTCAAGCAGGGTCACGGCTTGCGGCGATAAGGGTACAAGGTGGATATCCCCGGCCATCTTCGTACCCCTTGTTGAAAAGGGGACGCCGTCCAGTGCGGGTCGAGTGTCCGGTATCTCCCAAGTGCCGCGCTTGAGGTCGAACTCGCTCCAGCGGGCGAAGCGAAGTTCGCTGGAGCGGACGAACACATGCAGCGAGAGCATGACCGTCAGCCGGGTAAGTGCGCGGCCTCTGTAGGTGTCGATACGCTCCTGCAATTCAGGCAGATGCGATAAGGGTAAAGCAGGGCGGTGAATCACCCTCGGGGCTTTGATCAAACCTTCAAGGTCGGAGGCAGGGTTTGCCGCGATCTGTCGAGCACGTTTCGCCTCGCGCATGATGCTTTGTAGGTAGTTTTGTACCCTTAAAGCGACGTCAATCGTGCCGCGTTTCTGGATCGCTTCCAGAGGTTGCATCAGGTCATGGGTGTCCAGATCGACAATAGAGCGAGCGCCGATCAGCGGGAAGACATGGGTTTTGAGGCGGCTTAGGACGGTTTTGGCATGGCCCGGAGCCCATTTGGCAGACATCGCTTTGTGCCAGTCCAGTGCGGCGTTTTCAAAGGTTCGGCCTTTGATTGCGGCCTGCGTCTTGGCTTGGTGTTTGGTCTCTATGGGGTCGATGCCTTTCGCCAGCATCCGCTTGACCTCCAGGCGCTTGTTGCGCGCATCGGCGAGGCCAACCACGGGGTAACTGCCGAACGAGGTCAGTCCTTCGCGGCCATCAGGTTTTACATACCTGAGACGCCAGCCTTTACGGCCATTGGGTTGGACTAGAAGGTAGAGGCCGTCGCCGTCGAAAAGCTTGTAAGCGTGGTCGGTGGGCCTGGCTGAGCGGCAAGCCGAATCGGAGAGTGGAGCAGTGGTGCGCGACATAAGGGTACTCCCCCTTTATCGAATTACCTTACCCCTAACACTACCCCTAAAACGGTTGGAACCCACCAGTTTCTGACGGAAACCGATGGAACGCCAAAACGAAAAAACCCGCCAGAAGGCGGGTTTTTCGGGGGTTCCAGAGATTTTGAAAGCCTTCTCTGGAACCTTGTATGGTGCCGGCACCAGGAATCGAACCCGGGACCTACTGATTACAAGTCAGTTGCTCTACCATCTGAGCTATACCGGCGTGTCAGGGCGACGATTATAGCGATTGGGTTAGTTCTGTAAACCCCTGAATTCAGACTATTTTTGCGCAGGCTTTCGGTCAGGCGCGAAGCAGTACTTTCTTGAGTTTCTGCAGGGGGCGTCAGGCTCGGCTGTTTTGCAGGGCGCGCAGTTGGGCTTTGGCCTGTTCGGCGCGTTGCGGGGCGGTGGCGAGGAGGTTTCGGCGTCGGTGACGGGGTGGCTGAATTTGTGGCCTTTACAGAGCTGGAGCGCGTCCAGCCCGACATCCTTGCATGCTGGTCTAGGCGAGGGACGTTATGAGCGCAATTTTCCGCCCGTGATGTCCGAAATTCGGCGGTTATGTCGTTTTGATTGAATGCTTATGCACAACGGGCTGGCGGAATCTGCTTGTTCATTGCGCTTTTGTGGACTCGTTCTCATTTGTCCGCAAATGCCTGTTTTACGGGTTTTTTATTTTTGTGAACAAAAAATGACCAGTAGTGTTTTAGGCGTAAAATAGCGTGGATATTGGATCCACGAGAATTCCATCAACAGAGTTATCCACAGGTTTCGGCTGTTTAAGGGCGCTCTGCCAGGAGCAGGAAATTGCGCGGAGTGAGCGGAGATTCGCAGAAGGTGCCGAGACGAACGACATAACCCTGCTCAATGAGGAAAAGTGCCCGATCGAGTACCAGCCACAATTCCAGCGGTCGTCGGAAAAGGCCTCGCAGCAGCTCCAGGTTGCGCACTTTGGCCAATCGCTGCCAACCGGCGGCTTCCAGTGTGGCCCAATCTGGCGTGCCGACTGTGGATAAGTCTTTGAGTGCGGCTAGATCGCGGCAGTAATCGGCGAAGGGTTTGTCCAGCCAGGCGCTGGGCAGGGAAGGGGTGGGCAGGTATTCGTCGACACCGCGCAGTTGCCGTTGCAGCAGGTCGAACCCCAGGCGCCGGGCCATGGAGGTGTCGCGTTGGCGTCGGACGCGAGCGCCGGCGGTGACGGTTTCGCTCATCGGCAGCGCAAGATCATCGAGGGAAAGGTGTAGGTCGGAGCGCTCGGCCGCACAGGAAAGCGGCTGGTAGGTGTTCAGACTGATCCGGTTGTAGCAGCACGGTGCGATGGCCAGTTGTTTGCAACCGGCGGCGTTGGCGAGCTGGATCAGTCGCACATGCAGATCCCCGCAGGCGTGCAGCGCTACGGGCGTGTGATCGGCGTTCAATAAAGAGGCTGCGCCAGGCGCGAGTACATCCTGTTCGACATGCAGCGCATGCATTTGATGGCGCTGGCTGAGTGCCTGGCCGCTTTCGACCAGCGCCGGGTCGTATTCCAGGCAGGTCAATTGTTGACCGGTTTGCAGCAGGCGTCGCCCCAAATGGCCCTTGCCCGAACACCAGTCCAGCCAATGCGTCGGTGCATGGGCAAACTGCAAACAACCGGCGAACGCTTCAATCTGCTGCCACTTGCGCCCCGGCACATCCACATTCAACCGATGGCCCGCCGCTTCAAGTGCACGAGCCGGCAATTCACCCACCGCACTCAGCTCAAGAGACATCGCCGCCAATGAAGCAAACGGCTCCGGCGCATCGAGCCAGCAAGGCTGGTTATGACTGTTTTCCGCATCTTCCAGCGACCGCCCGCGCAACCACAACGCCAACTCCGGGTAAGACGCTTCCCAGGGCAGTTGCAGATGGGTAAACGGTCGGGGCTTCCACAGCGCCTGATGTTCGATCAGAAAAGCATCCAGCGCAGCGAAGCGGGCGAGCAGGGTCTCGCCCGTCAGCACGCAGGCATCAACGCCCTTGGCAGGCATCGACGCGCAGCCAGCGCTCCAGCAGCTTGAAGCCGCGAACCAGCACGTAGGCCATCAGCAGATAGAACATGCCCGCGGCGAAGAAGATCTCCACCGGCAGGTAGGTGCGGGCAATGATGGTGCGGGCCATGCCGGTCAGTTCCAGCAGGGTCACGGTACTGGCCAGGGCGCTGGCCTTGAGCATCAGGATCACTTCGTTGCTGTACGCCGGCAGGCCGATGCGCGCAGCACGCGGCAGCATGATGAAGAACAGCGCCTTGGCCCGGGACATGCCCAGCGCCCGCGCCGCTTCGATCTCGCCCGGTGGAATCGCCTGGATCGCGCCACGCAGGATCTCGGCGATGTAGGCGGCGGTGTGCAGGGTCATGGTCGCGGTGGCGCACCAGAACGGATCGCGCAGGTACGGCCACATCGAGCTGTTACGCACCGCGTCGAACTGCGCCAGGCCGTAGTAGACCAGGAACAGCTGAACCAGCAACGGCGTGCCACGGAAAAAGAAGATGTAGCCGTAGGGGAATGCCCGCACATACCAGAGTCGAGACGAGCGAGCGATGCCCAGTGGAATCGCCAGCAGCAACCCGGCGATCACGGCGATGGCCACCAGTTCCAGGGTCAGCGTCGCGCCCTGAGCCAGTTTCGGCAGCCACTTGATGATGACTTCCCAATTCATTGGGTGCTCCTCGCAAAGCCGCGAGCGGCGCGTCGTTCCATGAAGTGCATGCCGGTCATGGCCAGAATGGTCAGGCCCAGGTACATGAAGGCGGCCACCATATAGAAGGTGAACGGTTGCTTGGACACGGTCACGCCGATTTGTGCGTGACGCATGATTTCTTCCAGGCCGATGACCGACACCAGCGCAGTATCCTTCATCAGAATCATGAACAGATTGCCCAGGCCCGGCAGGGCGATGCGCCACATCTGCGGCATGATCAGCTTGGTGAAGATGCGGAATTTCGACAGACCCAGGGCCACGCCGGCCTCACGGTGACCTTTGGGGATCGCCAGAATTGCACCGCGAAACACTTCCGTAGCGTAAGCGCCGAAGCATAGCCCCAGTGCAATCACGCCGGCGGCGAAGGCGTTGAGTTCGAGCTCGGGATTGCCGAAGAACTCACCCAGCGCACGCATCAGGTTGACTGTGCCGAAGTAGATCAACAGCACCCAGAGCAATTCCGGGATGCCGCGAACCAGCGTTGAATAAGTGCCGCCAAGCCATTGCAGCGGCTTGTACGGGGAAGTCTTGGCCAAGGCGCCGAGCAGACCGAGTACCAGCCCCAGGCACAAGGCCGAGAGTGCCAGTTTCACAGTCATCAGCGCGCCAGCGGCGAGCGCCGGGCCGAATCCGTAGAGGTCGATAATCATGGATTTCTTTTCAAATCGCGGCAGGCAATGCCGGGGACTGGCGCCGTCAGCGAACGGCGCCGGTCAGGCAGGTCAGAATCAATAGATGCTGAACGGGAAGTACTTGTCGTTGATCTTCTTATAGGTGCCGTCAGCGACGATTTCTTTCAGCGCAGCGTTCAGCTTTTCGCGGATCGGGTCGTTCTTGCGAACAGCGATACCGATCTTGTCGCTTTCTTCCACCGGGTCGCCCTTGAATTCGTAAGCACGGCCGGCGTCGCTTTTCAGCCACTCATAGTTGACGTACTTGTCGGCCAGGATGCCGTCCAGACGACCGGAGGTCAGGTCCAGGTAGGCGTTTTCCTGGGTGTCGTAGAGTTTGACTTCGACGCCTTCCATGTTGTCTTCCAGCCAGGTACCGGCCAGGGTCGCGCGTTGGGCGCCGATTACCTTGCCCTGCAGCGAAGCCTTGTCGGTTTTGAAGTCGACGTCTTTCTTGGCGATGAACTGCAGCTTGTTGGAGTAGTACGGTTCGGTGAAGTCCACCGCTTGCTTGCGCTCGGCGGTGATCGACATCGAGGAGATCAGGAAGTCGAACTTCTTGGCGTTCAGGGCCGGGATGATGCCGTCCCAGTCGGAGGTGACCACGGTGCACTCGACTTTCATCTTGGCGCACAAGGCGTCGCCGATGTCTTTGTCGAAGCCGACGACATTGCCACTGGCATCTTTGTTGTTGAACGGCGGGTAGGCCGCTTCGATGCCCATCTTCAAGGTCTCGGCGGCGGCACCGGCGCTGAAGGCCAGGGTGACGGCCGCAGCCAGGAAGATCTTTTTGTAGTTCTGCATGCGGGTAGCTCCGTTAGCGGTTGCTGGACATGAATTGTTTGCAGCGCGCCGAAAGCGGGTTTTCGAACACCTGCTGTGGCGATCCTTGCTCCTCTACCAGGCCCTGGTGGAGGAACACCACTTCGCTGGAAACCTGACGGGCGAAGCCCATTTCATGGGTCACGAGCAGCATGGTACGGCCTTCTTCGGCCAGTGCGCGGATGACATTAAGTACTTCCTGGACCATTTCCGGGTCAAGGGCGGAGGTGGGTTCGTCGAACAGGATCACCTTGGGCTGCATCGCCAGGGTACGGGCGATGGCCGCGCGTTGCTGCTGGCCGCCGGAGAGTTGCGCGGGGTAGGCGTGGCGCTTGTCAGCGATGCCGACCTTGGCCAGCAGGGCTTCGGCGACTTCGATGGCCTCGGCCTTGCTCTGGCCGAGCACGCGGCGCGGGGCTTCGATGATGTTGTCGAGCACGCTCATGTGCGGCCAGAGATTAAAGTTTTGAAACACAAAACCGATCTCGCTGCGCAGGCGATTGATCTGCTTGCCGTCGGCAGCGACCAGTTCGCCGTTTTTGGCGGGCTTGAGCTTGAGTTCTTCGCCGGCCACCAGGATCTGGCCCTGGTGCGGGTTTTCCAGCAGGTTGATGCAACGCAGGAACGTGGACTTGCCGGAACCGGAGGAGCCCAGGATCGAGATCACGTCGCCGTCGCGGGCGGTCAGCGAGATGCCTTTGAGCACCTCAAGCTGTCCGTAGCGTTTATGCAAGTTGCGGATTTCAAGCGCGGGCGTGGCCTCAGCCATGTGCGTTCCTCATAGTGTGTTGCGCTCCTGCTGTTGGTCGCCTTCCTGGCGAGGCGGCCAAGCTAGCATAGCGTTCGAATGGCAGCCAACAGCGCTAGGGACGGTAAACGGATGGCGTGTGGCAGGTTGTCGCATCGGTACAGCAGACTGTCGCGGTGCTATCAACCGAACAGCCGTTTGAACCCGATGGGGTGCGGCTGTCCCGTAAAAAAAGGCGCGATGTTGCCAGCTTTGGCGGGGTGTTGGAAGCGTTAACCGGCCAAACGTTCCTGATCCGCACTTTTATTGTGCGTGGGGCGATTACGGGGTGTGTTTCTGGTGCGCTGTTTCGTTATCAAAGTGGGTCGCCGGGTAACGCTCTGGCAAATTGCCATTAATCTCAATGACTTGCGATAACTACCCGATCAGGCTGAGAGCCCCGAGGTTGAGGAGTTTGCAACATTTTGGCGCAATTATTGCGTGCAGAATACGGAACGCCCTGTTGGTTTCTTTTTACGAGAAGGAACGCCAAACGGGATGCACGCTTCCGCTTTTCCTTACAAAGGTAGTTTTAATGAGCAGTTCCCCAAGCTCCAATGGCCTTGAACAGGGGCTCAAACCGCGTCATGTGACCATGCTGTCGATCGCCGGGGTGATCGGTGCAGGTCTGTTCGTAGGCTCCGGTCACGCCATTGCCGCCGCTGGCCCTGCTGTGTTGCTGGCCTATGCCGCTGCCGGCATGTTGGTCGTGTTGGTGATGCGCATGCTCGGCGAAATGGCGGTTGCATCGCCTGATACCGGCTCGTTCTCGACTTACGCTGACCGTGCCATCGGCCATTGGGCCGGCTTCACCATCGGCTGGCTGTATTGGTGGTTCTGGGTGCTGGTGATTCCGCTGGAAGCCAACGCCGCCGCAACCATCCTGCATGCCTGGTTCCCCGGCGTGGATATCTGGGCTTTTGCCTTGATCATCACAATGCTGCTGACCGTGACCAACCTGTTCAGCGTAAAAAACTACGGTGAGTTCGAATTCTGGTTCGCCCTGCTCAAGGTAGTGGCGATCATCGGTTTCATCATCCTCGGTGTTCTGGCGATATTCGGCTTTCTGCCAACCAGCCAGGTCAGCGGCGTTTCGCACTTGTTCGACACCCAGGGCTTCCTGCCGAACGGTATGGGCGCGGTGTTGGGTGCCATCCTGACCACCATGTTCTCCTTCATGGGTACCGAGATCGTGACCATCGCGGCCGCGGAGTCGAAGAACCCGGGCAAGCAGATTTCCAAGGCCACCAACTCGGTCATCTGGCGGATCGGTTTGTTCTATCTTGTCTCGATCTTCATCGTTGTGGCGCTGGTGCCGTGGAACGATCCAACGCTGGCCAACCTGGGCTCGTACCAGACAGTGCTTGAGCGCATGGGCATTCCGAACGCCAAGATGATCGTCGACATCGTGGTACTGGTCGCTGTTACCAGCTGCCTGAACTCGGCGCTCTATACCTCGTCGCGCATGCTGTTTTCCTTGGGCAAACGCGGTGATGCACCGGCCATGTCGACACGCACCAATAACAGCGGCACGCCTTACTGGGCGGTGATGCTGTCCACCGGCGCGGCATTCCTGGCCACATTCGCCAACTACGTGGCCCCGGCCGCTGTGTTCGAATTCCTGCTGGCCAGCTCCGGCGCCATCGCGCTGCTGGTGTATCTGGTGATCGCGATTTCGCAACTGCGTATGCGCAAACAGCGCATGGCTCGCGGCGAAAAAATCGTCTTCAGCATGTGGCTGTTCCCAGGCCTGACCTACGCGGTGATCGTATTCATTGTCGCGGCCCTGACCATCATGCTGTTCCAGGACGCCCATCGCGTGGAAATCCTGGCTACTGGTTTGCTGAGCGCGTTGGTCGTAGCGGCCGGGTTGTTTGTGGCTCGTCGTCGCAAGTTGCAGAAAGTAGGCGCGGTGGTGCTGAACTGATTCGTACCGCGTAACGCAAAACGGCCGCTGTCAGTGATGACAAGCGGCCGTTTTTACTTCCGGGGTGACCTTACTCGGCCTTTTCGACCGGCAGCTCCAGCGACTGACGATAACTGTCCAGCGCATCGCCAAAGTCGGTGATGAATTGCGGATCGGTCAGCCAGGCCTGGGCGGCATCGCGGTCCATGCCATCGGCCCACATGCGGTAGTCAATCAGCATGTCGGCGGCCAGGTGCGTGGCGGCCATGGCTTCGTTGTCGGCGTTTTCCATGTCCAGCAGTTCCGGATGGTCGCTGATGATCCCGGCGAGGTTCGACAGCAGGGTCAGCAGCATGTCGTTGCGGCTGGTGGCCTCGGCGTCACGCATTTTGCTGAACATCGCCAGGGTGTATTCCGGGATCGGTTCGCCGATCTCACCCAGGTCATCGTTCAGATCGGCGGGTTTTCTGCCGACCATGCGGATTTGCTTGGCTTTGGCCTTTGCGCGTTTGGCGCGTTTGTGTTGCTTGTTCAGGGATGCCATGGGAACTCAGTGGGTTTTCTGTTGGGTTTGGGCCGCGATGGCGTCGGACGCCGCCACGTAATCAGCCTGGAAGGCCGGGGATTCGATCCACGCCAGGGCGCCGGCTTCGTCGGTCTCGGTGGACCATTGGCGGTACTCGATCAGCGCCGCGAGGATGAAGTCCATCGCACCTTCTTCGCCTTCCTGTTCGTACACCAGCTCCAGCAGCGGGTCTTCAAGGAAGGCTGTGCACATTGCCTGCTGGCTGGTCTTTTCGGCGTCGATCATTTTTTTGAACAGTTCGGTCAGGTCCACCGATTCGAAATCGATGCGATCGTCGTTCGGGTCCAGCTCGACCGGCGCGGCGGCCCGCTGGGTGCGGTTCTGCTTGGCCTTTGCTTTGGCGCGGGAGGCGCGTTTGTTCTGCTTGTTGGCGGAGGCCATGGGCGTCGTTCCGTAATTCGTTGAGAGGGCGCATCAATCAACTGCGTGGCACTCGCCGCCCGGGTGTATCGGGGGCCAGCTCGCCGGTCCGCAGCCAGGACAATGCAATGGGCCATAGTGTGGCTTGGTATGCGCTGCGAAAAAAGGCGAAATGTCCGACTTCTTCTTCGTCGATGTCCTGTGGCTCGATTCTCAGGTGGGTATTTGTACTGTTGGTGAAGTAGCCGAGCAGGCGCTCGATGGCTGGAATCGTGCCATAGGGGTCGTCGCTGAGGCTGATGGCCAGGGTTTGTGCGCTGACGTTGGCGAAGGGCAGCTGGCCGGTTTTGGCGTGGATGAGGCGACCGCTGGGGCGTTGCTCATATCGGGCGCTGGGCATGCTCCAATCGCGAACCACGCCGGCGGGGGTGTCTTCGAGCCAGCCCAGACGTTTACCCGGGAAGTAGCCGCAAAGCATCGTCATCAACGGCATCACCACGTGCCATTTGGCAAGCATCCGCCAACGATGGGCAGGGGCGTAGTCGCGCCAGTAAGCGAACTGCGCGCCCACCGTCACCAGGCGTTGGATCACATGCCCGGAAGCGCCCAGTCCCGCAGCACAGCCGCCAAAGCTGTGGCCGACGACATTGATGGGTTGTCCTGCAAACTCGCGTTGCGCCCTTTGCAGCATCGCCTCGAAATCCAGCGCGCCCCAGTCAGACCATGAGGCCTCAAGCCCTTTCAATGATTCGGGGCGCGACTCGCCGATGCCGCGGTAGTCATAAGTGATCACGTCGAAGCCATTGGCGAACAGGTAATCGGCGAAGCGCGAGTAGTGCCGGCAACGGACTGAGGTGGCGGCGTTGATGATCACCACCGGGCGTGATGGGTCTTGAAGGGCGTGCCGCCAGCTGAAGCCGCCAAGGAGGAAGCCGTCGGCGGCGGGCTCCTTGAAGGATTCGCCGGGTGTGCGGGTGGGCAACGGCAACTCGAGTTGAGTCGGGGCCAGTGAGGGCATGTCCTGCAAGTTCATCGGCTTTGAACCTTTGCGACGAGTCACTCACCATAGTCTTCACGCCGTTTATGAACAATCTACCCGCGCTTATCGGGGCGCTTGAGTAATCGCTCTTCAAGCATCGCTCGCTCCCTATCCAGTTCTGCACGAAGTTCCTCCTCACTGGGCAGTACCAGTCTGTACTTGCTGGCGAACAGCTGTTCGTTGCCTTGCAGCACCGAATAGCGCACCACCGATTCATCTTTCTGCGCGCAGAGAATGATGCCGACGGTGGGGCCATCCTCCTGACCGCGCTTGAGGTCGTCGTACATGCGCACATACATGTCCATCTGGCCGACATCCTGGTGGGTCAGTTCACCGCGCTTGAGATCAAAGATGACGAAGCATTTGAGCAGGTAGTTGTAGAACACCAGGTCGATGTAGAAATCTCTGCTGTCGGTACTGATGCGTTGCTGGCGAGCGATGAAGGCGAAGCCTTTGCCCAGTTCGAGCAGAAAACCCTGAAGTTGATTGATCAGTGCTTGTTCAAGTTCGCTTTCCTGAACCAGGCCCGCATTGGGCAGGCCGAGAAACTCCAGTAGCACGGGGTCCCGGATGAAATCCCGAGGGCTGGCGTTGATTTGTTGGATGTTGGTGGCGGCTTCCTGTTTGACGGCAGACCGGTCGCGGCTCGCCAGCAGGCGTTCGTAGTAGAGGGTGTTGATCTGGCGCTCAAGGGCGCGACTTGACCAGTTCTGGAGCGCTGATTCGTTCATGTACCAGTGGCGAGCGTTGTCGTTGTCGACTCGCAGCAGCCTGCGGTAGTGGGTCCAGCTCAATTCGTGACGCAGTGCGTCACGAATTGGGAATGCTTGATAGAACTGGCGCATGTAACGGAGATTAGAGGTGTCGAAGCCTTTTCCAAACTCCGCTGTCAGTGCATGCGCCAGTGTCGACAGCAGCTGCTTGCCATAAGCCGCCCGCCGAGCCCCTTCCTGCTCGAATTCCACAATATGCCGGCCGATCTGCCAACAGGTTTGCACCTGAACGGTATCGACCGCTCGCAGCACCTTCTGACGCGCTTCACGGATCAGTTCGCCAAGACTGCCGAGCAGTGAAGCCATTTGTGGATCTTGAGTGTTATCGGGTTTGAGGGTGCTCATGACATCTTCCGCGGCTGAAGGAGACAGGCGCAAGAGGATGGCAAGAGAGCGATAGTCGGCGATGCCGGGCGCTGCTGGTAAACCGGAAGGAAATGCCGGATTCGTTATGCAGGACCAAACCGATTGCTCCCTGTATTTGAGGAGCGGATTGCGTAGTCCGATTCGTAGTTAACCCAATTCCGAATCGTTCTAAAACTTGAGTATCCGGCGATAAATCTAAAAGGAGTAACGATTGGGTTCTGTGTAACCCGGGAGTCGCCATCATGAAGTACGTCCATTCATTCATGCTGCCCATTGCCGCTGTCGGCGTACTGATGTTGCCATTCGTGCTTAACGCCGCCAGCCTTGAGCCGATCGACAGCTCAGCCGTGCAAGTCCAGCAGCAACAGCAAAACGGGATTACCTACCTGTCCGGGGGGATTGGAGAGGACGAGGCTAAAGCCATTCAACAAACCAAGGGCTACAACCTGCACATGACCTTCTCTACCGGGCCTCAGGACGAATACGTTCCCGATGTGGATCTGGTTATTCAGAAAGCCGCAGGGCAGACCGTGCTGACACTGAGTGAGGCTGGACCGTTGGTTTACGTTCAGCTGCCGGCCGGCAAGTACACCGTTGTCGCCACGCATAAAGGTGAGGTGCGGCGTGATACAGCGGATGTCGGCAGTGGTGCCGCTCGCAATCTGGTTTTCCACTGGGGCGGTCAAAACTAGTCAGGAGAGGTGGCTTGCGTGATGCCCGATTAAATCGCAGGCATAAAAAAACCCTGAATCTTGCGATTCAGGGTTTTCGGTATTTGGTGCCCAGAGACGGAATCGAACCGCCGACACGGGGATTTTCAATCCCCTGCTCTACCGACTGAGCTATCTGGGCAACGGGGCGCATTAAACGGGTTTTTCAGGGGGTCGTCAAGCAAGTTTTCAAAAAATATTTAATTATTACCGTCGCTTACGTGCCGACCCCGGATTTTGATCAATTATTGAGCAGGTGGAACGTAGCCTTCGGCCTTGGCGTATTCCTCGCCGGAAAAGAACTTGTCCATTTCGCCCTGAAGGTATTTGCGGTCTTCGGCGTTCATCATGTTCAGGCGTTTTTCGTTGATCAGCAGGGTCTGGTGTTTCTGCCAGTCGGCCCAGGCCTTGGCCGAGACGTGGTCAAAAATGTCCTGACCTTTTGCGCCCGGGAATGGAGCGCGCTCCAGGGCGGGCAGTTCTTCTTTGTACTTGCGGCACATGATGGTGCGGGTCATGACGACTCTCCTGCGTTCAATACGGCGGCCGCGCGTTCGAGCAAGGTTTTGACCGGGGCGGCAAGGCCCAGGCGCGGCGGGGTGGCGAGGTTATACCAGAGCCAGTCGGCCTCGGCCACGTGATGGCCGGCCTCCTGGACCTGCACCAGCCAGGGTTCGATGGATAATTGAAAGTGGCTGAAGGTGTGCACCAGGCTCGGCAGTGCCTGCTGGCTGCCCAGTTCCAGCGAGTGCTGCGAGGCCAGATGTTGCAGGTCGTCGAGGTCATCGAGTTCCGGCAGGCTCCAGAGACCGCCCCACAGGCCCGTGGAAGGGCGACGGTAAAGCAGAATCGCGCCGTCGCCGTTGGCGAGCATCGGCATCAGCGTGCGCTTCTGTGGCACGGCTTTGCGTGGCTTGGGGATCGGGTAGCGGGTTTCCAGGCCGAGCATGTGTGCTTCGCAGCCCTTTTCCAGCGGGCAGAGCAGGCAGCTCGGCTTGCTGCGGGTGCAGAGCGTCGCGCCCAGATCCATCATCGCCTGGGTGTAGGCGTTGACCCGATCGTATGGCGTGAAGCGCTCAGCGTTGGCCCACAGCTGTTTGGCGACCTTCGGCTCGCCCGGATAACCCTCTTGCGCGGTAAAGCGCGCCAGCACCCGTTTGACGTTGCCGTCGAGGATCGGGGCGCGGATGCCCATGCTCAGGCTGGCAATCGCCCCGGCCGTGGACAGACCGATACCCGGCAGCTCGGTGAGTTTTTCCACATCACGGGGAAACTCGCCGCCGTATTCGGCGACCACAATCTTCGCGGTCTTTTGCAGATTGCGCGCGCGGGTGTAGTAACCGAGGCCGGTCCACAGGTGCAGCACTTCGTCTTCCGGTGCTGCGGCCAGGGCTTCGACGGTGGGCAGCGAGGCCATGAACCGGTCGAAGTAGTTCAGCACCGTACTGACCTGGGTCTGTTGCAGCATTATTTCCGAGACCCACACCCGGTAAGGGGTGATGCCCTGTTGCCACGGCAAATCGTGGCGGCCGTGGCGGTCGTACCAATCCAGCACGGCTGTTGAAAACTGCTCGGCTCTCATCGCTTGAACAGCCCCTTGAGCGCGTTTTTCAGTTCCGGGCTGACTTTGTCGCCGAGCTTCTCGTCGATTTTTTCGCTGATCCGCTCACCGGCCAGTTTGCTGGCGACTTGGCTCATGCGTTCGTTGTCGAGGCGGCAAGCCTTGGCGCCCAGCTCTAGCGGACCACGGCAGCGCAGCGGCCATTCGATGCCGACGAATTTCTCGCCGACCTGACAAGCCGGGTCTGGCATGTCGCTCTTGTCGCCTTCGACGATGATGCCGAGGCGGTAATCCATGCCCAGTACCCGCAGGTCGATGTCGCCGCTACCGTTGACGGTCATCCCCGGGACTCGCACTTTCAGGTCCGGGTTATTGGCCACGCCGTTGCGCAAAATCAGGTTGCCCTTGAGCTCCTCGAACGGCGTGTCCTTGCCCCGCGGTTCGCCACTGAGGGTTTTGCGATTCAGGGTGGCGATGCCTTTGCACAGCTGTTGCTCAAGGTTGGCATTGAGCAACATGCCGTTGTTGATGACGAAACTGGCGTTGCCGTTGAGGCTGTCGATCAGCGCGCTCTGGCTATTGCCGCTGCCTGTCAGGGCGCTGTTGAGCGTGACCAGGCCTTTGACCGGCGGATTTTTCCCCTGGCTTTCGAGGATTTTTTCCACAGGCACTTTGCTGATGCGTGTCTGCATGTTCAGCGCCGGCACTTGCTGGCGTACATCCAGGGTGCCCTTGGCTTCGAAGTCACCGTCGTACAGATCGCCGCGCAAGTTCTCCAGAGTCAGCAAGCCGCCCTGGCCGTTAGCCTTGAGCGCCGCGTTCTGAATCGGCAGTTTGTCGAGGGTCAGTTGGCCGAAGGTCAGGTCGGCGTCCACGTCGAGTTTGCTCAAGCGCTCCACCGGCAACAGATGTTCAGTGCTCCAAGGGCCTTTGGTTGGTGAAGGTGGCAGCGGCGTGCTGCCCGCGCCGGCCATGGCCTCGGCCTCGGTGCTGGCGACTTCGGCCTTGCGCACCTGAGTTGCGCTATTGGCTTCGGCGGATTTCGGCGGCAGGTAACGGTCGACGTTAAAGGTGTCAGCCTTGAGGGTTGCCCGCAGTGATTGTTTGGCGAAGTCTTCGATAGCGATGCGGCCGCTGAAGTTGCTGTCGTCGAGTTTCAGGTTGAGGTTGTCGAGCGACAGGCTGGTCGGCGTGCCGGCCACCTGGCTGACCAGTTCGACTTTGCTCAGGCTGCCTTCGGCCATCGCCGGAAGTTTCTGGCCGATGCTGTCGACGAATTTCGCCAGATCGAATTGGGCAATCGACAGGCCACCGCTGATTTGCGGAGTCTTGTCGAGGTCGTTGGCCTTCAGTTCACCCAAGGCGCGCAACTGGTTGGCGGAGATCTTGATTCCGGTCCATTCGGCGACGTTGGCGGCCTTGTCCAGCAGCAACTGACCTTGAGCGGCGAAGGTCATGGTCTTGCCTTGCAGCGGATCGCCAGAGACTTCGCCGGAGAGTTTCATGTCTTCGAATTTGTAGCGCTGCAGCGCACGCTCGAAACGCAGCTCGCCGGCCAGCTCGGTCCGCACTCGCAGAACCGGTTGGTTGGTACCCAGGAACGCCGTGAGTTTGACCGGGATGTTGGTCGAGTCATGTACCGGGCCGGTACTCAGCTGGATGCTTTCGGCGCTGAACTGCTTGCCGGTTTTCTCATCGCTGTACTCAACGCGGGCGTTGTTGACGGTCAGGCTGTCGATGTCCAAGCGGATCGGCTGAGCCGGTTTTTCTGCCTGGGCGGTGGTCGTTGGCGCGGGTTCGCCGGTGGCGGCGGACGGCATGGCCGGGGTCGTCGGAGCGGCAGGCGCCGGCACCTTGCCGATGTCTTCCCAGTTGCCGTGGCCGTCCTTGTCGCGGTTCAGGCGCAGGTTCAGGCCTTCGACGCGCACATCGCTCATCTGCACTTCGCGGCGCAGCAGCGGAATCACGCGGACCGACAGGCCGAGCATCTGCAGGTCAGCAAACGGCTCGGTGGGCTTGGCCAGGGTCGCCACACTGGCTTCGTGCAACTCCAGGCCCAGCCAAGGGAACAGGCTCCAGCCGATATCGCCATTGAGCGTCAGCTCGATGTGGGCCTTGTCGCGGGCAATCTGGCGAATCTCGTCTTTATAGTCGTTGGGATCGAAGAGGTGGGTCAGGGCAAAGCCCAGCGCCACAATGATCAGCAACAGCCCGAGAAGTACCAGACCCAGGATTTTGCCGAACGCTTTCATGGGCGAGTCCTTGTATTAGTCGAATTCGAAATTTAGCCGGGGAGTATAGCGCCCCGAAGTGGCCGCCCGGTCAGCGATCATGTCGGGAGCACATCCAGCGGCACTTTCAGCTTAGCCGCCAGCGCCTGGGCTTCTAGGTGCCCGGCAGGCGCCAGCAAGTGCAATGTCGCGCCCGATTGCGCCGCCATTTTCTGCGCTTCGCTCACCAGGCGCTCGGCAACACCACGGCGGCGGGTGATTTTTCGCACGCATAAATGGGACAAATGCCAGGTGTCATGGTGCCGTTGCAGACGTGCTGCGCCCAGCAAGCGATCGTTGAAGCGTCCGGCGATCAGCGAGCCGTCCCGCAAGCAGCTTTCGATCAGCCCGGCATCCCCTGTAAATGGCGCAAACAGCCAGTCTGGGGCGTCGCGGTAGATCTTCTGCAGATCTTGCTGATCCTGATAAGTGGCCTGGTTCAGCAGCTCGACGATGATCGGCATGGAGATTCCTGTGAAGTTAAACGGAGCCATTCCCCGTACGCGTGAAAACAATGTTCATCCAGTGGTACGAGATCGGATGACATACAAAAGGTGATATCAGTTTGGTTTTTCTGTCACGTGCAAATGGTAACCTCTGCCCGTTCGTCCGTCCTTCTGCGACGTGATGTCGCACCAAAATGAAGCTTCACCTAAAAATAGTCATGCCTGCGTGCATAAAGGCTGGGGGTGAGGAGCGCTGGCGAACCCTACTAATAATTGGGGGAAACACCATGACTACGAGCATCACGGCGGACGGCTTTGCCGACCAGCCTGCGTTCCTGTCCAAGGAGCGCATCATCGCCAAGCCCGGTTTTAACCGTTGGCTTGTACCACCGGCCGCTCTGGCCATCCACCTGTGCATCGGCATGGCCTACGGCTTTTCGGTGTTCTGGCTGCCACTGTCCAAAGCCCTGGGCGTCACCAAAGCCGTGACTTGCGCGCCGGACATGAGCTTCATCGCCCAGGTCTTTTCGTCTCAATGCGACTGGCCGATCTCGATGCTCGGCTGGATCTACACCCTGTTCTTCATCTTCCTTGGCTGCTCGGCAGCGATCTGGGGTGGCTGGCTCGAACACGCAGGTCCTCGCAAGGCGGGCGTTGTGTCGGCATTGTGCTGGTGTGGCGGTCTGCTGATTTCGGCGTTGGGGGTCTATACCCACCAGATCTGGCTGATGTGGATCGGCTCCGGAGTCATTGGCGGTATCGGCCTGGGGTTGGGCTACATCTCGCCGGTCTCGACCCTGATCAAGTGGTTCCCGGACAAGCGCGGCATGGCGACCGGCATGGCGATCATGGGTTTCGGTGGCGGCGCGATGGTCGGCGCTCCACTGGCTGCAGCCCTGATGGGCCACTTTGCTTCGCCAACCAGTGTCGGTGTATGGCAGAGCTTCCTGGTGATGGCCGCGATCTATTTCGTGTTCATGATCGGTGGCGCGCTGTCCTATCGCGTTCCGCCAACCGGCTGGAAGCCTGAAGGCTGGACGGCCCCGGCGAAAAAAGCCTCGAACGCGATGATCACTCATCGCCACGTCCACGTGAATGTGGCGTGGAAGACCCCGCAATTCCGTCTGGTGTGGCTGGTGCTGTGCCTGAACGTTTCGGCGGGTATCGGCATCCTCGGCATGGCTTCGCCGCTGTTGCAGGAAGTGTTCGCCGGTAAATTGCTTGGCAACGACCTGACGTTCGGTCAGCTGGACGCTTCGCAACTGGCTTCGATCGCTGCCATTGCTGCCGGTTTCACCGGTTTGCTGAGCCTGTTCAACATCGGTGGCCGGTTTTTCTGGGCTTCGTTCTCGGACTACCTGGGCCGCAAAAACACCTATTTTGTGTTCTTCGCCTTGGGTTTCGCCCTTTACGCGCTGATCCCGAACCTCGGTCACCTGGGCAGCGTTGCGCTGTTCGTGGCGGCGTTCTGCATCATCCTGTCGATGTACGGCGGTGGTTTTGCGACGGTGCCGGCTTACCTGGCGGACCTGTTCGGTACGCAAATGGTCGGCGCGATCCACGGTCGTCTGCTGACGGCCTGGGCGGCGGCGGGTGTGTTGGGGCCGGTGTTGGTGAACTATCTGCGTGAATATCAGCTGAGCATCGGCGTTGAACGTGCCGCAGCGTACGACATCACCCTGTACATTCTCGCGGGCCTGCTGGTGCTGGGTTTCATCTGCAACCTGCTGGTGCGCCCGGTGGCCGACAAGTACTTCATGACCGACGCTGAACTGGCCGCCGAACAGGCGCTGGGCCACGACAAAGGTGCTGACGCCAGCACTGTGCTGGAGTGGAAAGCGGATGCGGGCACCAAGCCTTTGGCGGTGGCTGCGTGGCTGGTGGTGGGGATTCCATTGGCGTGGGGTGTTTGGGTGACCCTGCAGAAAACGGCTGTTCTCTTCCACTAAGTAAACGCATTACCCCTGTAACTGATCGTTCCCACGCTCCGCGTGGGAATGCCTCCCGTGACGCTCCGCGTCACCTTCAGAGCGGACGCGGAGCGTCCAGGGCTGCACTCCCACGCAGAGCGTGGGAGCGATCAGTGGTCCTGGGATGCTTGTACTGACATGTCTATCCCCGACGGCACGGGGTTCACTCCGTCAGTCATATCACCTCCTGTGTTTCTGTTTAGCGCCCGCGACCCTATAATGGCTGCCTTTTTCGCCCCAATGATTTTTTGCGGAGCTGGTGATGGCCGAACGTATGGCGTCTGTCGAGCGCGACACTCTGGAAACCCAGATCAAAGCCTCGATCAACCTGGATGGCACCGGAAAGGCCCGATTTGATATCGGTGTGCCTTTTCTTGAGCACATGCTGGACCAGATCGCCCGTCACGGGCTGATCGACCTGGATATTGTCAGCAAGGGCGACCTGCATATCGACGACCACCACACGGTGGAAGACGTCGGTATCACCCTGGGTCAGGCCTTCACCAAAGCCATCGGCGACAAGAAAGGCATCCGTCGCTACGGCCACGCCTACGTGCCGCTCGATGAAGCGCTGTCGCGTGTGGTGATCGACTTCTCCGGCCGTCCTGGCTTGCAGATGCATGTTCCGTATACCCGCGCTACCGTCGGCGGCTTCGACGTTGACCTGTTCCAGGAATTTTTCCAGGGCTTCGTCAACCACGCCAACGTCACCCTGCACATCGATAATCTGCGTGGGCACAACACCCACCACCAGATCGAGACTGTGTTCAAGGCTTTCGGCCGCGCGCTGCGCATGGCCGTGGAGCTGGATGACCGCATGGCCGGGCAAATGCCTTCGACCAAAGGCGTTCTGTAATGCAGACGGTCGCGGTTATCGATTACGGCATGGGCAACCTGCACTCGGTGGCCAAGGCCCTCGAGCACGTTGGTGCCGGCAAGGTCTTGATCACCAGCGATGCCGACGTGATTCGCGAAGCCGACCGGGTGGTATTCCCCGGCGTTGGCGCGATTCGCGATTGCATGGCGGAGATTCGTCGCTTGGGCTTCGATTCGCTGGTGCGTGAAGTCAGCCAGGACCGTCCGTTCCTTGGCATTTGCGTGGGCATGCAAGCCTTGCTCGACAGTAGCGAAGAGAACGACGGCGTCGACTGCATCGGTATGTTCCCGGGCCAGGTGAAGTTCTTCGGCAAAGATTTGCACGAAGATGGCGAGCACCTGAAAGTGCCGCACATGGGCTGGAACGAAGTGAAGCAGACGGTGAGTCACCCGCTGTGGCACAACGTTCCGGACCTGGCGCGCTTCTACTTCGTGCACAGCTACTACATCGCTGCCGACAATGCACGGCAGGTGGTCGGTAGCGGTCATTACGGGGTCGATTTCGCCGCCGCGCTGGCCGATGGCTCGCGTTTCGCCGTGCAGTTCCACCCGGAGAAGAGCCATACCCATGGCTTGCAATTGCTGCAGAACTTCGCTGCGTGGGACGGTCGCTGGTAAATGGCTGTCAAGAAGAGCAAGCCGCCGATCCTGACCCTCACTCCCGAGCAGGAGAGCGAGGCCAATCACAAGATCAAACGCTTCATGGAGGACCGCTTCGAACTGGACCTGGGTTCATTCGAAGCGGCTGAAATCCTTGAGCTGTTTACCCGCGAAATTGCTCCGCACTATTACAACAGGGCGATTTTCGATGTGCAGACGCACCTCAAAGAGAGGTTCGAAAGCATCGAAAGCGACCTGTGGGCGCTCGAGAAAAACTGATTTCCGAGCGAAGCTGAACACTCGAATTTGAAGGTTTGCCAGATGCTGATTATTCCCGCTATCGATCTCAAAGACGGTGCCTGTGTTCGTCTGCGCCAGGGCCGCATGGAAGATTCCACGGTGTTCTCCGATGACCCGGTGAGCATGGCTGCCAAGTGGGTGGAGGGCGGTTGCCGTCGTCTGCATCTGGTCGACCTGAACGGTGCGTTCGAAGGCCAGCCGGTCAACGGCGAAGTGGTCACCGCCATCGCCAAGCGCTACCCGAACCTGCCGATTCAGATCGGCGGCGGTATTCGTTCCCTGGAAACCATCGAACACTACGTGAAAGCGGGTGTGAGCTACGTGATCATCGGCACCAAGGCCGTGAAAGATCCGGCCTTCGTCGCCGAAGCCTGCCGCGCGTTCCCAGGCAAGGTGATTGTCGGCCTCGATGCCAAAGACGGTTTCGTCGCCACCGATGGCTGGGCTGAAATCAGCACCGTGCAGGTCATCGACCTGGCCAGGCAATTCGAAGCCGACGGTGTGTCCGCGATCGTTTATACCGACATCGCCAAAGACGGCATGATGCAGGGCTGCAACGTCTCTTACACCGCTGCTTTGGCTGCTGCGACGAAGATCCCGGTCATTGCATCCGGCGGTATCCACAATCTGGGTGACATCAAGTCGCTGCTCGACGCCAAGGCGCCGGGCATCATCGGCGCCATCACCGGCCGGGCGATTTACGAAGGCACCCTCGATGTCGCTGAAGCGCAAGCTTTCTGCGATTCGTACAAAGGCTGAGGACTCACCATGGCGCTGGCCAAACGCATCATCCCTTGCCTGGACGTGGATAACGGCCGGGTGGTCAAGGGCGTCAAGTTCGAGAACATTCGCGACGCCGGCGACCCGGTGGAAATCGCCCGTCGCTACGACGAGCAGGGTGCCGACGAGATTACCTTCCTCGACATCACCGCCAGCGTCGACGGTCGCGACACCACGCTGCACACCGTCGAGCGCATGGCCAGCCAGGTGTTCATCCCGCTGACCGTGGGCGGCGGCGTGCGCACCGTGCAGGACATTCGCAACCTGCTCAATGCCGGCGCGGACAAGGTCTCGATCAACACCGCTGCAGTGTTCAACCCGGAATTCGTCGGCGAAGCGGCGCAGCATTTCGGCTCGCAGTGCATCGTCGTCGCCATCGACGCCAAGAAAGTTTCCGGCCCGGGCGAAACCCCGCGCTGGGAAATCTTTACTCATGGTGGTCGCAAGCCAACCGGCCTTGACGCCGTTGAGTGGGCGAAGAAGATGGAAGGCCTCGGTGCCGGTGAAATCCTGCTGACCAGCATGGATCAGGACGGCATGAAAAACGGCTTCGACCTGGGCGTCACCCGCGCCATCAGCGATGCGCTGGGGATTCCGGTGATCGCCTCCGGTGGTGTCGGCAACTTGCAGCACCTGGCTGATGGCATTCTCGAAGGCCACGCCAGCGCGGTATTGGCGGCGAGTATTTTCCACTTCGGCGAATACACCGTTCAGGAAGCCAAGGCCTACATGGCTCATCGCGGAATCGTGATGCGTTAAACATACAGGCCAGTGGACAGTATGGCGGGCTCAAGGCACTCTTGGGCACGCCATGGATTCCGGTAGCCCGACATGCTTAAACGACTTCTTCTTGCCCTCGCCAGCGTTTCTCTGTTGTTCATCAACGGAGTTCATGCCGAAGAAAGTCCCGACACCGGCCTGGTGTTGCTGACGGAAAACTTCCCGCCGTACAACATGGCGAAGAACGGCAAGAACTTCGCCCAGGACGAGAATATCAACGGCATCGCCGTGGACATCGTCCGCGAGATGTTCAAGCGCGCCGACATCCCCTACAGCCTGACGCTGCGTTTCCCTTGGGAGCGAATCTACAAACTCGCCCTGGAAAAGCCCGGTTATGGCGTGTTTGTGATGGCGCGGTTGCCGGACCGCGAGAAACTCTTCAAGTGGGTCGGCCCGATCGGTCCGGACGACTGGATCATGCTGGCCAAGGCCGATAGCAAGATCACCCTCGAGTCGCTGGAGCAGGCGCGCAAATACAAAATCGGCGCCTACAAGGGCGATGCGATTGCCGAGACACTGGCCAAGCAAGGGCTGAAGCCGATTGTGGTGCTGCGCGATCAGGACAACGCGAAGAAGCTGGTTAACGGTCAGATTGACCTGTGGGCCACCGGCGATCCGGCCGGGCGTTACCTGGCGCGGCAGGACGGGGTGACCGGGCTCAAGACCGTGCTGCGCTTCAATAGCGCCGAGTTGTACCTGGCGCTGAACAAGGGCGTGCCGGATGAGACCGTGGTCAAGCTGCAGGCCGCGCTGGATCAGTTGCGCAAGGAAGGCGTGGTGGACGACATCATGGCGCGGTATTTGTAGCGCTCAACGTCCAACCTTCTGTCATGCATATACCACTGTGGGAAGTTAGCGGTAGACGCCATCCTTGCCATGCGCAGCTGTCGCGCGATTGCCACGCACGCTGATCATCAATTTGATGTCGATCCAGTCAATCCCCTGCGCCTTGAGCTTGGGCAACTCACGCTCCAGCACCGCCAGCGTTTGCGGATACGGATGCCCGATCATCACCGCCGAGCCCTGCTTGCGCGCCAGGCTGATCGCCGCCTGTAGCTGCGTGAAGATCGCCGCTTCGGTGGGCTCGTCATCCAGAAACACATCCCGCGAAACACTTGCCAAGCCAATCTTCTGCGCCTCGGCGGCGGCCACGGTTTGTGCACTGGTGCGGCTGTCGACGAAGAACTTGTGCCGACGCTGCAAGTCCGCCATCAACCAGGCCATGGCCGGTTGCTGAGCGGTCATGCGGCTGCCCATGTGGTTATTGATGCCGGCAGCGTATGGCACTGCGTTGAACGCCGCATTCAGGCGCTTCTCGAGTTCTTCGATGGGCAACTCGGGATGCCAGGCGAACGGCCCGGTGGCCGGGTCCATGGGCATGTGCAGGATGACGGTCTTGCCGGCGCGATGGGCTTCGCGGGCGAATTCGGTGGCGTGGGGTGTATCGGGCATGATCGCCGTGGTGACCGGACCGGGCAGGGCCAGCACGCGACGATCCCGGGGCAGGTTCTGCCCCAGGTCATCAATGATCAGGCTCAGATAAGCCTTGTGAGGTGTGGTCGCTGTGGTGGCGGGCGCCGCGTGAGCAACACCCGCCAGACTGCACAGCAGACCGAGTAGCAACCGCAAGCGCATCTCAGTGGCCGCGGGTGATGCTCAGCCCTTTGAGCAGGCTCAGGGCCTGGGCCAACTGGTAATCGTCATCCTGCGGCATGGCCTTGGCTTTGCCGCCCGAACCGCTTGGTTTGTCGGCGCCGCCGTTGCCATTGCCCAAGTGACCTTGCAGATCGGCTTCCTTGAAGTACTCGCCGTCCTGCTCGTTGGTGATCTTGGCCTTGCGCACTTCGATGTCCGGGACGATGCCCTGAGCCTGGATCGAGCGGCCGTTCGGCGTGTAGTACAGCGCCGTGGTGATTTTCAGTGCGCGGTCGTTGTTCAGCGGCAACACGGTCTGGACCGAACCTTTGCCGAAACTGGTGGTGCCCATGACCACCGCGCGTTTCTGATCCTGCAGGGCGCCGGCAACAATTTCCGAGGCTGAGGCGCTGCCGCCGTTGATCAGCACGACCATTGGCACGGCTTCGCTTTCGTCCTTGCCGGTGGCGGAGAAGCGCAGTTCGGAGTTGGCGATGCGGCCCTTGGTGTAGACGATCAGGCCCTTGGTGATGAAGTGGTCGACCACTTCCACCGCCGATTGCAGCACGCCGCCCGGGTTGTTACGCAGGTCGAGGACGATGCCGCTGAGCTTCTTGCCGTTGTCCTTGCGCAGCTTGGCCAGGGCCTTGGAAACCTCTTCGCCGGTCTTGACCTGGAACTGGGTGATGCGGATGTAGCCGTAGCCAGACTCCAGCAACTGGCTCTTCACGCTCTTCACTTGAATGATGGCGCGGACCAGGGTCACATCGAATGGCGCGCCGCCGTCGCGCACCAGGGTCAGGGTGATCTTCTGGCCGATCTTGCCGCGCATCTTGTCCACGGCTTCGGTCATGCTCTGGCCGCGAGTCGGCTGGCCGTTGATCTTGACGATGAAGTCGCCGGCCTGAATGCCGGCCTTGGAAGCCGGGGTGTCATCGATGGGCGAAACCACTTTGATGAAACCGTCTTCCGCGCCGACTTCGATGCCCAGGCCGCCGAATTCGCCGCTGGTGCTTTCCTGCAACTCAGCGAAGTCTTCCGGGCCCAGGTAGGCGGAGTGCGGGTCGAGGTTGCTGAGCATGCCTTTGATGGCGTTTTCCAGCAGGGTCTTGTCATCTACCGGTTCTACATAGGCTGCCTTGATCCGGTCCATGACTTCGGCAAAGGTGCGCAACTCGTCCAGCGGCAATGGCGCCTTGGTGGTCGCAGCAGTGCCGGCAGGCGCGACCGCCGGGGCCGGTTGAGCGGCAAACGCCAGAGGCGCGCCGATCACCAGGGCGATCGTCAGGGCCAGCGAGGTAAGGCGGGACAAATGCAGCATGTCGAACGAACTCCTGAAGTAGATGGCGTGCTTATCCTTGCGCACGGCACCATTGCGCTGGATCACTCGGGTGACCCTGCTGACGAATAGCGAAATACAGTGCTGGTGTGTCCTGCCCGCCACTGTTACCGACAGTGGAGATGGACTCACCGGCTTTTACCACGTCACCCGCAGACTTGAGCAGCGTCTGGTTGTGACCGTAAAGACTCAAAAAACCGTTGCCGTGGTCGAGAATCACCAGCAGCCCGGCGCCGCGCAGCCAGTCAGCAAATACCACGCGGCCGCCGTGAACGGCATGCACCTGGCTGCCGGCGGAGGCGCTGATCATCACGCCGTCCCACTTGGTTCGGGCATCGTCGCCACGGGTTTCACCGAAGCGCGCCAGCAGTCGACCATCAACCGGCCATGGAAGTTTGCCGCGGGTGGAAGCAAAGGGGCCGCCAAAGGTCTCGCCCGAACTTGAAACCAGGGCGCCGGGTGTCGATTTAACAGGTTTGCGTGGGGCATCGGTGGCGTCTGCTGCAGCCTGAGCCTCACGTAACCGCTTTTTTTCGGCTTCCTGCTGGGCGATCAGCGCTTTTTGTCGCGCTTCTTCTGCCTCTCGGGCCTGACGGGCCAAGGTTTCTTCAATGGTTTTAAGGACTTTAGACAGGTCTGCCTGATCCTGCTCGCGGGCGGCCAGTTTCTGGTCTCGAGCCTTCACGTCGTCGTTGAGCTTGGCCAGGACTTGCTGGCGCTCTTTGCGGACCTTGTCGAGTTCGTCGCGCTGGCTGTCGAGGCTGCTTTTCTGCACCAGCAATTGCGCTTGCTGCATGGAGATGTCTTTTTCGACATTGGCCAATTGGCGCAGGGTTTCGTTGAAGTTCTTCAACTGCTCCAGACGGGCCTGGCTCAGGTAGTCGTAATAGGTGAGGGTGCGGGCGAATTTTTCCGGATTCTGCTGGTTGAGCAGCAGTTTCAGGTACTCCTGGCGGCCATTCTGATAGGCCGCGCGGGCCTGGATGGCGATCAGTCGTTGCTGATCAACGCGCGCGCTCTGGAGTTTTTTTTTCTCGGCATCGAGTCGCTGCAGCTCGGATTCGCTTTTCTTCAGCTCTTTTTGCAGCGCCTCGACCTGCTTCTCGAGCTTGCCCATCTCGGTTTCGGTGCCTTTGAGGTCTTTCTGCACCCCGGACTTTTCTTCCTGCAGCTTGCCCAGCAGCTTTTTCAGTTCGGCAATGTCCTGACGCGTGGCGTCCAACTGTTGTTGGGTTTGCGTGCGCTCGTCGGCAAAGGCCGGTTGGAGCAGGCATGTCAGAGCGAGGGCTATCAGGACGCGAAGCATAGAGGCGGGCGACACCAGGGAAAGGGACGAGCCTAGTATGCCCGCCAAGCGCAGCAAAAAAAATGCCCAATTAGGGCTGTGTGATAACTGGACGGAAAAACACCGCAAACCAATGTGGGAGCGAGCAAGCCCACTCCCACAGGGTTTGGCGGTGTTTGAAGAGGCGGATTACACCAGAATCGAAGTCCCGGTCATTTCCACAGGCTTCTCAAGCCCCAGCAACTTCAGCATGGTCGGTGCCACGTCGGCCAGAACGCCGCCTTCGCGAACCTTCAAGTCACGCTTGCCGACATAGATGAACGGCACCGGCTCGGTGGTGTGGGCAGTGTGGGCCTGGCCGGTGGAGGCGTCGGACATTTGCTCGACGTTGCCGTGGTCGGCGGTAATCAGGGCTTCGCCGCCGACTTTTTCCAGCGCATCGACGATGCGGCCCACGCACAGGTCCAGGCACTCGACCGCTTTGACAGCCGCCTCGAACACACCGCTGTGGCCGACCATGTCGCCGTTGGCGTAGTTGACCACGATCACGTCGTAGCGCTGGTTTTCAATGGCATCGACGATGCGGTCGGTGACTTCCGGGGCACTCATCTCGGGCTGCAAGTCATAGGTGGCGACTTTCGGCGACGGGATCAGGATGCGTTCTTCGCCCGGGAACGGTTCTTCGCGACCGCCGGAGAAGAAGAAGGTCACGTGGGCATATTTCTCGGTTTCGGCGATGCGCAGCTGCGTCTTGCCGTTTTTCGCCAGATAGTCGCCCAGCACGTTTTCCAGGCTGCCCGCGGCGAAGGCTGATGGCGCGGGGATGCTGGCGGCGTATTGGGTCAGCATGACGAAACCGGCAAGCGCAGGCTTACGAGCGCGTTCGAATTCCTTGAAATCGTCTTCGACGAATACGCGGGTCAGTTCGCGGGCACGGTCGGCGCGGAAGTTCATGAAGACCACGGCGTCGCCGTCTTCGACCTTGACGGGCTCACCGATGCTGGTGGCTTTGACGAATTCGTCGCTCTCGCCACGCTCGTACGCGGCTTGCAGGCCTTCCTGGGCGGTGGCGGCGTTGAATTCGCTGGCGCCATCGACAATCAGGTTGTAGGCCTGGGACACGCGATCCCAACGGTTGTCGCGGTCCATGGCGTAGTAACGGCCAATAATGCTGGCGATCCGGCCTTTGCCGAGGGCCTGGAAGGTCGCGTCCAGCAACTCGATCGACGACTGGGCGCTTTTCGGCGGCGTGTCGCGGCCGTCGAGGAAGGCGTGCAGGTAGATTTTTTCGGCGCCGCGCTTGAAGGCCAGTTCAGCCATGGCGATCAGGTGGTCCTGGTGGCTGTGAACGCCGCCGTCGGACAGCAGACCCATGAAGTGCACGGCCTTGCCGGCAGCAACGGCTTTATCCACCGCGGCGCAGATGGTCGGGTTCTCGAAGAACTCGCCGTCACGGATCGCTTTGGTCACGCGCGTGAAGTCCTGATACACCACCCGGCCAGCGCCGAGGTTCATGTGGCCAACTTCAGAGTTGCCCATCTGGCCGTCCGGCAAGCCGACGTCCATGCCGCTGCCCGAGATCAGGCCGTTCGGCACGGTGGCCCACAGACGGTCCAGTACGGGCTTCTTCGCCGCATAGATGGCGTTGGATTCAGGGCTCTCACTGTGACCGAAGCCGTCGAGAATAATCAGGACCAAAGGTTTAGGCGTGGTAGTCATGGATTCCACTCGTGGCTGAATTAAAAGAGGGCGATGGAAAAGGGAGTAGGAGTTTAAAGCTAAGTTCCGGCGCCGTCACCGCCGGACGGGGTTTGGCCCACCATAGTGGCTGTGTATACTGGCCGACATTTTAACGCCCTGGAACCTCCTTCGATGGTTGATCACCTGATTCAATTCGCCACCAACCACTACATTCTCGTGGGTATCTTCGTTGTACTGGCGGCCCTGCTAATGGCCTATCAGATGCAAGGCGGCGGCCGCAGCCTGAGCACCGGTGAACTGACCGGGCTGGTCAACAAGGACGCAGGCGTGGTGGTCGACATTCGTCCGACCAAGGATTTCGCCGCCGGTCACATCGTTGGCGCGTTGAACATCCCTCAGGACAAACTGACCGCTCGCGTCGGCGAACTGGAAAAGCACAAGGCCAAGACCATTATTCTGGTCGACGCCCTGGGTCAGACTGCCGGCACTCATGCCCGTGAACTGGTGAAAGCCGGCTTCACCGCTGCCAAGCTGTCTGGCGGTATTTCCAGCTGGAAAGCCGACAATCTGCCACTGGTGAAGTGATATGAACAACGTCGTCGTCTATTCCAGCGATTACTGCCCTTATTGCTCTCGAGCCAAGTACTTGCTCGAGAACAAAGGCGTAGCCTTCGAAGAGATCAAGGTCGATGGCAAGCCGCAGGTGCGTGCCGCGATGGCTCAGAAGGCCGGGCGTACGTCCGTGCCGCAGATCTGGATCGGCAGTACCCACGTTGGCGGCTGTGATGATTTGTTTGCCCTGGAGCGCGCCGGCAAGCTCGACGCCATGCTCAAGGCCTGACTGCGTTACTTAGAAATAGCTAACCCTATAAGACCCGAGATCAGAAAGGATCTGAGATGACTGACCAACAGAACACTGCAGCTAGCGAAGAAGAAAACGCACCGCAATTCTCCTTGCAGCGCATCTACGTACGTGACTTGTCCTTCGAAGCCCCGAAAAGCCCGGCAATCTTCCGCCAGCAGTGGGAACCGAGCGTCGGTCTGGATCTGAACACCCGTCAGAAGGCACTGGAAGGCGACTTCCACGAAGTCGTGCTGACCCTGTCAGTCACCGTGAAAAACGGCGAAGAAGTGGCGTTCATTGCTGAAGTGCAACAGGCCGGGATCTTCCTGATCAAGAACCTGGACGCGGCTTCGATGAGCCACACCCTGGGCGCGTTCTGCCCGAACATCCTGTTCCCGTACGCTCGCGAAACCCTGGACAGCCTGGTGACCCGCGGTTCGTTCCCGGCCCTGATGCTGGCCCCGGTGAACTTCGACGCGCTGTATGCACAAGAGCTGCAACGCATGCAGGCGGCTGGCGAGACTCCGACCGTTCAATAAAAAAGCTTCGTTTGCTCCATGAAAAAAGCGCCTTCAACGGGCGCTTTTTTCATGGAGCAAACGAACTCGCAGGGGGGGCGATGATCGTTCCCACGCTCTGCGTGGGAATGCAGCCCGTGACGCTCTGCGTCACACCGGTGCCAGGCTCGATACCAGCGGTGCTGCCGGAACGCGGAGCGTCCCTTGATCGTTCCCACGCAGAGCGTGGGAACGATCAAGATGACGGTGTGTCTCGCAGGCTTACTTGAACCCGAGCTGGCGCCAGGCTTCGTACACCGCGATGGCCACGGTGTTGGACAGGTTCAGGCTGCGACAGCCTTCGCGCATGGGCAAGCGCAGGCGTTGTTCGCCGGGCAGGGCGTCGAGCACTTCGGCTGGCAAGCCACGGCTTTCCGGGCCGAACAGGAACGCGTCGCCCTCGGCGAAGCTGGCATCATGGAATGGTCGCGAGCCCTTGGTGGTAAAGGCGAACAGTCGAGGGTGGCCGAGGCTTTCCAGACAGCTGGCGAGGTCTGCATGGCGTTGCAGGGTGGCATACTCATGGTAATCGAGCCCCGCCCGGCGCAGGCGCTTGTCGTCCATCTCGAAGCCCAGCGGTTCGATCAAATGCAGGTGGCAGCCACTGTTGGCGCACAGCCTGATAACGTTGCCGGTATTCGGCGGAATTTCTGGTTGGAAAAGGATGACGTGAAACATGCACGGCTCCGAAGGTAAAGATGAGCAGCATTCTACGCCGCAAGCGGATCCCCGTTCGAAACTATTCCCGCGGGTGATGGCTTCGCTGGCGATTGTCGGGGTGATGGTGGGCTTGATGATCGGTCGTCTGACCGCACCCGACCCCAGCGTTTTGCAGCAGGTCGAGGTGACCAGCGATGGGCTGGTGGTGTGGTTCAACAACGAACCCAAAACCCACGGCGAGCTGGTCGACGGCAGTGTTGCGCTGTTGTTTGAGGCTGAAGGCCGTGCACAGAAAGGTCAGCTCAAGCTCAACGGCAAGGACGTGAACTGGCGAACGCGATTGAGTGATGGGGGATTGTTGCTGACGGTGGTGGCGGCCCGGCCACTGCAGGGCGAGTGGGCCGGTAGCGAGGTCGATGACCGCTGGCGGCTGGAGATCCATCTCCGAGAGCAATAAAAGAGGGAATCCCCGGCCTGCCTGTACCAAGGTTCCCAAAACGGGAGGGCTCGCGCATTGCATCGTGAGCCCGGTGTAAAGAGGGAATCCCCGGCCTGCCTGTACCAAGGACCCCAAAACGGGGTGGGCTCGTCGCTGTTGCGGTATGAGCCCGGTGTAAAGAGGGGAATCCCCGGCCTGCCTGTACCAAGGTCCCCGAAACTGGGTAGTGAATCGAATCACTGATTGGACTATTGCAGGGGGCGTGCCAGTTTTTAACAAGTTGAAGCAGAAAGTCGCTTGGTAGCGCTGAACGCCCCGTATTCCGGGGGTTCTGTGTTTTTGCGATAAGGTTTTTATTGCAGATAAGCGCGGGATTTGGGACGGGTTGTTGTGCGCGATTGCGGTTCACGGTGCATTGCGGCGGTGCACGGAGGGACGATGATCGTTCCCACGCTCTGCGTGGGAATGCAGCCCGGGACGCTCCGCGTCCCTGCCGAAGCGGACGCAGAGCGTCCATTGAGGCATTCCCACGCGGGAGCGTGGGAATGATCAGGTGAAGGGATTAACCCTCATCCCCCTCATCATCATCCCCACCATCTACCTTCATCCCCAATTCCTTGATCTTGCGCGTCAAGGTATTGCGCCCCCAGCCCAGCAGCACGGCGGCGTCGCGGCGGCGGCCGGCGGTGTGTTTGAGGGCGGTTTCGATCATGATCCGCTCGAAGCTCGGCACGGCGCTGTCGAGCAGGCTCGATTGGCCGCGTGCCAGCGCCTGGTCGGCCCACTGGCGCAGCGCCTGCTCCCAGTTGGTCACCGGTGCCGAATCCTGCGGCAGGCTCAGCAGCTCGGGTGGCAGGTCGCTGATGTGCACTTCGCGACCCGAAGCCATCACGGTGATCCAGCGGCAGGTGTTCTCCAGCTGACGCACGTTGCCCGGCCATGGCAGGTTTTTCAGGTATTCCTCGGTTTCGCTTTTCAGCAGCTTCGGTTCCACCGCCAGTTCCTGCGCGGCGCGGCTGAGGAAGTGCTTGGCCAGGGTCGGGATGTCTTCGCGACGATCCGACAGCCGTGGAATGTGGATGCGGATCACGTTGAGGCGGTGGAACAAGTCCTCACGGAATTTCCCGGCGTGCACCAGGGTTTCCAGATTCTGGTGCGTCGCGGCGATGATTCGCACATCGACTTTCACCGGCACATGACCGCCAACGCGGTAAAACTCGCCGTCCGCCAGTACCCGTAGCAAGCGAGTCTGGGTGTCCGCCGGCATGTCGCCGATTTCATCGAGGAACAGCGTGCCGCCATCGGCCTGTTCAAAACGCCCGCGACGCAGATTGGCCGCGCCGGTGAACGCGCCTTTTTCGTGGCCGAACAGTTCGGACTCCATCAGATCCTTGGGGATCGCCGCCATGTTCAGCGCAATGAACGGCGAGGCCGCCCGTGGGCTGTGACGGTGCAGGGCGTGGGCCACCAATTCTTTACCGGTACCGGATTCACCGTTGATCAGCACTGTGATGTTAGAGTGGCTCAAGCGCCCGATGGCGCGAAACACTTCCTGCATCGCCGGCGCTTCGCCGATGATTTCCGGGGTGCGGGTCAGCGTCGGGACGACTTCCAGGCCTTGTTGTTCCTGAGCGTGCTGATTGGCGCGCTTGACCAGGGAAACGGCTTCGTCGACGTCGAACGGCTTGGGCAGGTATTCGAACGCGCCACCCTGATAGGACGCGACAGCGCTATCCAGGTCGGAGTGGGCAGTCATGATGATGACTGGCAGCCGTGGGTGTTGTTCGCGAATCCGCGCCAGAAGGTCCAGGCCACTGGCACCCGGCATGCGAATGTCGGAGATGATCACATCCGGCTGCTGGCGCGCCAGGCGGCTCATCACGCCATCGGCGCTGTCGAAGCTTTGCGTGGTCATGCCTTCCTGTTGCAAGGCTTTTTCCAGGACCCAACGGATTGAACGGTCGTCATCGACGATCCACACGGTTTCACTACGGCTCATGTCGATGTGGCTCCTTGTTCCAGTGGCAGAAAGATCGAGAACGTGGTGTGGCCTGGATGGCTGTCACATTCGATCAGGCCCTGGTGCTGGCTGATGATGTTCTGGGTAATGGCCAGGCCCAGCCCGGTACCGTCCGGGCGGCCGCTGACCATGGGGAAGAAGATGGTTTCCTGCAGCTCGGCGGGGATCCCCGGGCCGTTGTCGATGATTTCGATCTTGGTCACCAGGCGATGGCGCACGTGGCCGATGGTGAACTGGCGCATGGCGCGGGTACGCAAGCTGATGCGGCCAAGGCGCAGCTCGTTCTGGCTGCTGATGGCCTGCATCGCGTTGCGGACGATGTTCAGCACGGCTTGAATCATCTGTTCGCGATCAATCAAGACATCCGGAATGCTTGGGTCGTAGTCGCGCACCAAAGTGATGCAGCCCTGACTTTCGGCCTCCACCAACTGACACACACGCTCCAGCACTTCGTGGACGTTGCACATGGCCAGCGACGGCAGCTTGTTGGAGCCGAGCATGCGATCCACCAGATTGCGCAGGCGATCGGCCTCTTCAATGATGACGTTGGTGTAATCGCGCAGGCTTTCTTCCGGCAACTCACGGGCGAGCAACTGCGCCGCGCCGCGAATCCCGCCCAGCGGATTCTTGATCTCGTGGGCGAGGCCACGCACCAGCATCTTGCTGGTTTCCTGCTTCGACAGCTGCGCCTCTTCCTTGGTGATCCGCAGCAAGCGGTCGCGAGGGTGAACCTCCAGCAGCAGCATTGTGTCGCCATTGCTCAGGATCGGTGTCACGGCGTAGTCGACAGTCAGGCTCTGGCCGGTGAGGGCGGTGAGCATCGCTTCGCGCTTGGTGAACGGGTGCGCCTGCTCGACCGCCTGGCGCAGGGAGTTCAGCGCCTCGGTGGATTCGGTGAACAACTCACTGATGAACTGCCCATGGCTGCGCTGGCCGCTGATGGCCAGGAGCATCTCCGCCGCCGGGTTCATGTACTCGAGGCGCAGTTCGGCGTCGAGCAGAATGGTGGCGGTGGTCAGGTTGTCGAGTAGCAAGCGGTGCAGTGCGTCGCTAATGGTCATCAGGACCTCTTTTGGAGCAGGGCGCGCGAAAGGAAACAAGCGCTGATGCGAGGAAAATGCAAAAACCAAACCAAGGCTCCGAAAAGAAGCGTTTAGAGCCTGAAACGGGCGTTTTACGCTCGTTTGCGTGGCGTTCTGCCAGCTTTTACGGGTACTTTCGAACCAAAATGGGTTGAAATGTGAGTGCGGTGCAGATGAATGCACCAATATAGTGCGCCAGCCTGAACGAAGTTAGAAGAAGCGCAGGAAGGAACTTCTTTCTTCTTCAGGCTTGTCTTTGAGCGGGCATTCCGGCCGTTGGCCGTAGTCGGTGAGGGTGCACGGTTTGACCTGGCGCTTCTGGGCCAGGGAAATGCGCAGCATGTGGAACGGCTGATTGGCCGTGCGTTCGACGGTGCGGCCCTGTTCGTCGAGGATTTCCACCGACAGGTTGTGGCTGCCGCGGTCGATGTTACTCAGGGCGAACACCGGGCTGGGGCCGGGCTCGGCGGTGGGCTGGCCGTCCAGCAGCAAACGGTAACGATGACCCTGTTGCAGGCCGGGTTCGCTGGTAACACTGACGATCAATTCACCGGCACTGCTACGGATCGTGGCATCCGGTTCCGGCACCAGCACCCGGAGCATGTCGTAATGAAACAGTGGTTTGGCTTTGGTTTCTTTCGCTGCCGTCACGGGGGTGCCGCTCGGGTTGGCCGACATTCGATTACTTGTCGCCAGTGGCACACGCTTGGCGTTGCGAGTGCCCGGTTGATCGGTGAAGACCCGATTGCCCTGGGCATCGACGTAGGTAAAAACTTCTGCCATAGCCGGCAGGCAGACCAGGCACGCGATCCACAACCAGGCCCTCAAGGCTTATGCACCCGTTGCACAGTGAAGGTCACCGTGGGGCTCTGTTGCACGACGTTTTGCCCGTCGATCACCTGAACCGCGAGGTTGTGCTCGCCACGGTCGATGTTCACCAGTTGCAGAATCGGCACGTTACTCGGCTGGCCGTAGGATTGACCGTCCAGTAGCAGCCTCAATCGATGAGAGCCTTGCAGGCGTGGATTGATCAATACGCTGACGGTGAACGTGCCGTTGTTGGCGCGCAAGGCTTCTTCGGTGGGCAGGCCGGTCAGCTCCAGCACCTGATACGCGCTGTGGGGCTGGTCACGGCTACTGGCTTGCGCAGGCGTTACCGGCTCGCTTGGCGACTGACGCTCGACGCTGTTGAGCGGTGGTAATTCGACCGGCAGGGCTTTAACACCATCGGGCGGTTGATTGCTGTAGGCGGTGTTGCCGTTGGCGTCGGTGTACTTGTAGATCTGCGCGGCGGCGGGCAGGGCGATCAGTACGAGCAGGCATAACAACAATGAGCGCATTGCAGGCTTCCATTGGCCGTCGGGCAAGTGTCCGACCCTGTTCCGTTCGTGGCGACTAAGCGCTGAGCATAGAGCACATCAGCGCATGTCGGCAGGCCGGCTCAGCGACTGGCGCTGCACAGCTCAGCGCTGGCGCGTACCTTGGCGAGCTCGCGCAGTGACGCTTGGGCGCCGGTTTTATTGGCCTTGGCCAGCCAGGACGGGCACTGTGGGTCGTTGCGATAAGGGCTGAAATCGGCCAGTTGTTGCAGCAGGCGTTTTTGTAACCGATCAAGTTGTGGGCGAATCTGCCCGACGAGGTCCGGGCGAGGGTCGTCGGGAGCCTTGCCTTGTGCATGCCAGTCAGACAAATGCGCGTATTGCACCAGTTTGTTGGCCTCGATCTGCGCCGAGAAGAACTGTTCGACGGATTCGTTGCTCAATTTATAAGCGGGTGCCAGGGCAACGGCGCCAGCAATCACCTCACGCTCGCGCTGACGATCCTCGACGGGTTTGCCGCTGTCCCATTTGCTCAACGCGACTTGATCGGCAATGGCCAGGCGCTCCTCGATGGTGCCAAGCAACGGGGCGAGGGCGGCAGGTGCCGGGCTGGCAAAGGCGTTGTTGGCCAGCAAGGCAGTGAGCAAGGCAAGGCATGGGCGTAGGCGCATGGGAGATCTCGGCTTTATCGGATGAAGGGCATGATGCACGCAACCGGGCATCCGATGACAGACGTTCGCCCATAAAAAAGGCCTCCCGAAGGAGGCCTCTCTTTTGTCACGCCGCGTGACGCAGCGCTACCGGATCAGCAGCTGTAGTACAGCTCATATTCCAGTGGGTGTACGAAGGTACGTACCTTGATTTCTTCTTCGCTTTTCAGAGCGATGTAAGCGTCGATGAAGTCGTCGCTGAAAACGCCGCCTTTGGTCAGGAACGCACGACCTTTGTCCAGCTCTTCCAGGGCTTCTTTCAGGCTGCCGCAAACTTGTGGGATCTCTTTCGCCTCTTCAGGCGGCAGGTCGTACAGGTTTTTGTCGGCTGCGTCGCCTGGGTGGATCTTGTTCTGGATACCGTCCAGACCGGCCATCAGCAGTGCAGCGAAGGCCAGGTACGGGTTGGCAGCCGGATCCGGGAAGCGAGCTTCGATACGGCGGGCTTTCGGGCTCGACACGTAAGGAATGCGGATCGAAGCGGAGCGGTTACGGGCCGAGTAGGCCAGCATTACTGGAGCTTCGAAGCCTGGAACCAGACGCTTGTAGGAGTTGGTCGCCGGGTTGGTGAAGCCGTTCAGTGCCTTACCGTGCTTGATGATGCCGCCGATGAAGTACAGGGCAGTATCGGACAGGCCGGCATAGCCTTCACCTGCGAAGGTGTTCTTGCCATCTTTCCAGATGGACATGTGCACGTGCATACCCGAGCCGTTGTCGCCGTACAGAGGCTTAGGCATGAAGGTCGCGGTGCGGCCGTAGGCATCGGCAACGTTGTGCACGACGTACTTCAGGGTTTGGGTTTCGTCGGCTTTCTTCACCAGAGTGTTGAACTTGACGCCGATTTCGTTCTGGCCGGCAGTTGCCACTTCGTGGTGGTGAACTTCGACGGTCAGGCCCATTTCTTCCAGTGCGTTGCACATGGAGGTACGGATTTCGTGGTCGTGGTCGAACGGTGGAACCGGGAAGTAGCCGCCTTTGACGCCTGGACGGTGGCCCTTGTTACCGCCTTCGATGTCCTGGTCGGACATCCACGAACCTTGTTCGGAGTAGATTTTGAACATCGAACCGGAAATGTCGGACTTGAACTTCACTTGGTCGAAGATGAAGAACTCTGGCTCTGGACCGGCGAATACGGTGTCGCCAATGCCGGTGGCTTTCAGGTGTTCTTCGGCACGCTTGGCGATCGCGCGTGGGTCGCGGTCATAGCCTTGCATGCTCGAAGGTTCGATGATGTCGCAAACCAGGATCAGGGTAGGGTCTTCGGTGAACGGGTCCAGTACGGCGGTGGAATCGTCCGGCATCAGGATCATGTCGGAAGCTTCGATGCCTTTCCAGCCAGAGATGGAGGAGCCGTCGAACATTTTGCCGACTTCGAAGAAGTCTTCATCCAGCGCATCGCGAGCCGGCATGGTCACGTGGTGCTGAGTGCCTTTGGTGTCCGTGAAGCGCAGATCAATCCACTTGACGTCATGATCTTTGATGAGTTGAACCGACTTCGACATAGTGTCCTCCGGGTGGCTTCGGGCTAGTAGTGGATGCCCTTAAATGTGGGTGATGCCGGCGCGAATACTCTGCCAAGGCAACCTGCCTCACAAGGGAGCAAATTGCATGCCAGTGCCCCACCATGGGTTTTTTGCCCCAATATCACGCTTATTGAGGGGCAACGCACCGTAAAGCGCAAAATCACGCCCTGTAATGTAGCGTCGAATTCCATAAATGACCTGTTTTGGTGCGCGCAAAACCTTCTGCACATTAACTGGTTAAACCTTGAGCAATTTCCGCTATAATCCGCGCCCCCCTTTTTCGGCTGGCCCTGCGCGCGCTGTTTTCATGAAACTAATCGTAAAAGTCTTCCCCGAGATCACCATCAAGAGCCGCCCGGTACGGATGCGTTTCATCCGCCAATTGGCCAAAAACATCCGCACCGTGCTCCGCGATCTGGATCCGGCCGTGGTGGTGAACGGTGTGTGGGACAATCTCGAGCTGGAAACCCGCGTCAGTGACCCCAAGGTCCTGAAAGAGATGGGCGAACGCCTGACCTGCACGCCGGGCATCGCGCACTTTCTGCAGATCGACGAATACCCGCTGGGCGACTTCGACGACATCGTCGAGAAGTGCAAGCAGCACTACGGCGATGCGCTGGCCGGGAAGATTTTCTCGGTGCGCTGCAAGCGCGCCGGCAAGCACCCATTCAGCTCGATAGACATCGAGAAATATGTCGGCAGCCAGTTGCGCCGCCAGTGCGGTGCCGCCGGGATCGATCTGAAAAAGCCCGAAATCGAAGTCCGTATCGAAGTTCGCGACCAACGGTTGTTCGTGATCCACAGCCAGCACAACGGCATCGGTGGTTATCCGCTCGGTGCCCTGGAACAGACGCTGGTGCTGATGTCCGGCGGCTTCGACTCGACCGTGGCGGCCTACCAGATCATGCGCCGCGGCCTGATGAGCCACTTCTGCTTCTTTAACCTGGGCGGGCGTGCCCACGAATTGGGCGTCATGGAAGTCGCGCATTTCATCTGGAAGAAGTACGGCAGCTCCCAACGCGTGTTATTTGTCAGTGTGCCGTTCGAGGAAGTGCTGGGCGAGATTCTCGGCAAAGTTGATAACAGTCATATGGGCGTCGTATTGAAGCGTATGATGTTACGCGCCGCGTCCAGCATCGCTGACCGGCTGCACATCGATGCGCTGGTCACCGGCGAAGCGATCTCCCAGGTATCGAGCCAGACCCTGCCGAACCTGTCGGTGATCGACTGTGTGACCGATAAACTGGTGCTGCGCCCGCTGATCGCCAGCCACAAGCAGGACATCATCGACACGGCCAACGAGATCGGCACCGCCGATTTCGCCCGGCACATGCCGGAGTACTGCGGGGTCATCTCGGTCAATCCGAAAACCGCGGCCAAGCGCCACCGCGTTGAGCACGAAGAGAAAGAATTCGACATGGCGGTGCTCGAGCGTGCGCTCGAAAACGCCAAACTGGTGCCGATCGATCGGGTGATCGACGAATTGGGCCAGGACTTGCAGATTGAAGAAGTCAGCGAAGCGCTGGCCGGTCAGATCATCATCGACATCCGTCACCCGGATGCCGCCGAAGACGACCCGCTGGAGCTTTCTGGCATTGAGGTACAAACGATGCCGTTTTATGCACTGAACGCTCGTTTCAAGGAACTGGACCCTACTCGCCAGTACCTGCTGTATTGCGACAAAGGCGTGATGAGTCGCCTGCATGCCCACCATTTGCTCAGTGAGGGGCATGCCAATGTGCGCGTTTATCGACCGAGCTAAGTGCCCGGGGCTGTTTGCCTGTGGCCTGCGTCACCGGCCCCCCGACACCGCCGTCAAGCTGTAACGGCCATGCCGGACACTACTGTCAATCGCTGCCAAGACTTGTCAGCACACCGAATCCTCTGATCGAGATACACAAGTGATCGAAAATCTACGCAACATCGCCATCATTGCCCACGTTGACCATGGTAAAACCACCCTGGTAGACAAACTCCTGCGTCAATCCGGCACTCTGGAGCGCAACGAGCTCAACGACGAGCGCGTGATGGACTCCAACGACCAGGAGAAAGAGCGCGGTATTACCATTCTGGCGAAAAACACCGCCATCAACTGGAACGGCTACCACATCAACATCGTGGACACCCCGGGCCACGCCGACTTCGGCGGCGAAGTAGAACGCGTAATGTCGATGGTCGACTCCGTTCTGCTGCTGGTTGACGCTCAAGACGGCCCTATGCCGCAAACCCGTTTCGTGACCAAGAAGGCGTTCGAAGCCGGCCTGCGTCCAATCGTGTGCATCAACAAGATTGACCGTCCAGGCGCGCGTCCGGACTGGGTTCTGGACCAGATCTTCGACCTGTTCGACAACCTGGGCGCTACCGAAGAACAGCTGGACTTCAAAGTCGTCTACGCCTCGGCCCTGAACGGTATTGCCGGTCTGGACCACACCGACATGGCTGAAGACATGACCCCGCTGTACCAGTCGATCGTCGACAACGTACCTGCGCCGGCTGTTGACCGTGACGGTCCGTTCCAGATGCAGATCTCCGCTCTGGACTACAACAGCTTCCTGGGTGTTATCGGTGTTGGCCGTATCGCTCGTGGTCGCGTCAAGCCGAACACTCCGGTCGTGGCTATCGGTGCCGACGGCAAGAAGCGTAACGGTCGTATCCTGAAGCTGATGGGTCACCACGGTCTGCACCGTATCGACGTTGAAGAAGCTGCCGCAGGCGACATCGTGTGCATCAGCGGTATGGAGTCGCTGTTCATCTCCGACACCCTGTGCCACCCGGACACCGTCGAAGCGATGAAGCCGTTGACCGTCGACGAGCCAACCGTTTCCATGACCTTCCAGGTAAACGACTCGCCTTTCTGCGGTAAAGAAGGCAAGTTCGTGACTTCCCGTAACATCAAGGAACGTCTGGACAAAGAGCTGCTGTACAACGTTGCACTGCGCGTTGAAGAAGGCGACTCGGCTGACAAGTTCAAGGTTTCCGGCCGTGGTGAGCTGCACCTCTCGGTACTGATCGAAACCATGCGTCGCGAAGGCTTCGAAATGGGCGTTGGTCGTCCGGAAGTGATCATCCGTCAAGTTGACGGTGTGAAGCAGGAACCGTTCGAAAACGTAACCATCGACACCCCTGAAGAATCCCAGGGCAAGGTCATGGAAGAGATGGGCCTGCGTAAAGGCGACCTGACCAACATGGTGCCGGATGGCAAAGGCCGTGTTCGTCTGGAATACAACATCCCTGCTCGCGGTCTGATCGGTTTCCGTAACCAGTTCCTGACCCTGACCAACGGTGCTGGCATCCTGACCTCGATCTTCGATCGCTACGACACCATGAAGTCCGGCGACATGTCCGGCCGTCAGAACGGTGTTCTGGTATCGGTAGAGACCGGCAAGGCACTGACCTACTCCCTGGAAACCCTGCAGGCGCGTGGCAAGCTGTTCGTTGAGCACGGTCAAGAGATCTACAACGGTCAGATCGTTGGTCTGAACAGCCGTGACAACGACATGGGCGTCAATCCAACCAAAGGCAAGAAGCTCGACAACATGCGTGCTTCGGGTAAAGACGAAACCATCGCCCTGGTTCCACCTGTTCGCTTCACCCTGGAACAGGCCCTGGAATTCATCCAGGACGATGAATTGTGCGAAGTGACACCTAAGTCGATCCGCCTGCGTAAGAAGATCCTGGACGAAGGCGAGCGTACCCGCGCTGCCAAGAAAGCCAAGAACTGAGTTAACTCAGGCTGAATGAAAACGCCCCCGGTCGAAAGGCCGGGGGCGTTTTTGTTTGTCTGGGGTTTATGGGGTGTTTGTGCCGCCGCCATCGCGAGCCTGCTCGCGATGAGGTCTTGTCAGGCGGTGAAATCCTGGGTCAGAACTTGTCCAGCGTCCGCGAATTGTTCTCGCGCACCACTTCTTTGGGCTTGTACGCGCAATATCCCGGCCGCGGTCCGATCTTCGGGTGGTTGCGGCAGGTGTCCGGGCGCTTATCATAAATAGTGCACAAACGGCTTTTACGATCCAGGTACAGGCAATCGTTGTTGCTCATGCGCTGGAGGGTGAAGATCTCGGACTTCTGGTTGTAGCGCTCGACAATCCCTTCCTTCTGCAAGCGCTTGGCGATGTTCTTGGGTGGATCGCCCAGTTCGAATTCGTCGACGATGCCGATACGGATCAGATCCTTGATCTTGACTTCGACCGGCAGCGTGCAGCAGCTGGACATGCACGAGCCGCACATTGGGGCAGAGTACTTGGCCCAGGTATCGAGGCGATCGATTTCCGCGGCGGCGATCAGGTTGGGCTTCATCATCGGTTGTTACCAGCGTGTGCATCAGGGCGCGCGATCATACCGGGACTGGTGGATTTTTGAACAACCTTTCGCCAGATTTTTTTGCGTGTCGCAAAATAATCCTGTGTCCGGCACGACCCCTGCATCGTTTCAGTCACGCGATAACCTAATGCCGATCTATATCGCACTAACAGGAAAAACTGCCGAACCAGAGTCTCTACGGTCTGTCAGACCGACTAGGCTCAGACAATTCCACGCTCGCTCGAGGTCTTATCGATGACTCAAGAACCACTTGTTCGCGAAGCAGAGGTGGCCGCATTCCGCGACGCCGTCTTGACCAAGCTCACTTACGCGGTGGGTAAAGACCCGGATCACGCCTTCGACCATGACTGGTTCGAAGCCATTGCCCTGGCGGCGCGTGATCACATGGTCGAGCACTGGATGGATCACACCCGGCAGATCTACCGCAAAGGCCAGAAACGGGTTTATTACCTCTCCCTGGAATTCCTTATCGGCCGCTTGCTCTACGACAGCCTGAGCAACCTTGGCCTGCTCGATGTCGCTCGCGAGGCCATGACCGAACTGGGCGTCGACATCGAACGCATTCGTCTGCTGGAGCCCGATGCCGCACTGGGCAACGGTGGCCTCGGGCGTCTGGCAGCGTGCTTCATGGAAAGCATGTCGACCCTGGGCATCGCCGGCCATGGCTACGGCATTCGTTATGAACACGGTTTGTTCCGCCAGGCCATCGTCGACGGCTGGCAGCAGGAGCAGACCGAACACTGGCTGGATTTCGGCAATCCGTGGGAGTTCGAACGGCCAGAGGTTGCCTACCCGATCGGTTTCGGCGGCAGCGTCGAAACCGTGACCGATGAGGCCGGCAAGTCCAGGCAAGTCTGGTCCCCTGCGGAAACCGTGCGGGCCATCGCCTACGACACCCCGGTGGTCGGTTGGCGCGGCGCGAGTGTCAACACCCTGCGGCTGTGGCGCGCCCGGGCCATGGAAGAATTGCATCTGGAGCGCTTCAACGCGGGCGACCACTTGGGCGCGGTGGCGGAAGTAGCCTGGGCAGAAAGTATCTCCCGTGTGCTCTATCCGGCTGACAGCAACGAAGCCGGCCAGGAATTGCGCCTGCGTCAGGAGTATTTCTTCGTCGCCGCGTCCTTGCAGGATTTGTTGCGCCGCCATCGCAACATGCACACCTCGGTGCTGACCCTGGGCGATCACGCCGCCATTCAACTCAACGACACTCACCCCTCGATCGCCGTGGCCGAACTGATGCGTCAGTTGGTCGATGTCTATGACGTGGCGTGGGATGCGGCGTGGCAGATCACGGTCGACACGCTGTCATACACCAACCACACGCTGTTGCCGGAAGCACTGGAAACCTGGCCGGTCGGTTTGATGGAACGGATGCTGCCACGGCACATGCAGATCATTTATTTGATCAACGCCCAGCACATCGACTCGTTACGAGCCAAGGGCATCCACGACTTCGACGTGTTGCGTGCGATTTCACTGATCGAGGAAGACAACGGTCGCCGCGTGCGCATGGGTAACCTGGCGTTCCTCGGTTCCCACAGCGTCAACGGCGTATCCGGCCTGCACACGCAGCTGATGCGCAGCACGGTGTTCTCCGAACTGCACAAGCTTTACCCGGACCGGATCAACAACAAAACCAACGGCATTACCTTCCGCCGCTGGCTCTATCAGGCCAACCCCGAACTCACCTCCATGCTGGTCGACTCCCTCGGACAGAGCCTGCTGGATAACCCCGAAGAGCGCTTGCTCGCTCTGGAGCCGTTTGCCGAGAAGACTGCATTTCGCAAGCAATTCGCCGAACAGCGGCTGCACAGCAAGAAAGCCCTGGCGTATCTGATTCATGAGCGGCTGGGGATCGCGGTCAATCCGGCGGCGATGTTCGATGTGCAGGTCAAGCGGATCCACGAATACAAACGTCAGTTGCTCAACTTGATGCACACCGTCGCGCTGTATCAGGCGATTCGTGCCGAACCGGAAATCGACTGGGTGCCGCGAGTGAAAATCTTCGCCGGCAAGGCGGCGGCCAGTTATCACCAGGCCAAGCTGATCATCAAACTGACTAACGACATTGCACGGGTGGTCAACAACGACCCGACGGTGCGCGGTTTGCTCAAAGTGGTGTTCCTGCCCAACTACAACGTGAGCCTGGCCGAAAGCATCATTCCGGCGGCGGACTTGTCGGAGCAGATTTCCACCGCCGGCTTCGAAGCCTCGGGCACCAGCAACATGAAGTTCGGCCTCAACGGCGCGCTGACCATCGGCACCCTGGACGGGGCCAACGTGGAAATGTGCGAGCGCATCGGTGCCGAGCACATGTTCATTTTTGGTCTCAGCGCCCAGCAAGTGGAAGCGCGCAAGCGTAACCATGAATTTAACGCAGCGCCGGACATTGCCGCCTCCCATCGACTCAACGACGTGCTGCAAGCGATTCGCAGCGGGGTGTTCTCACCGGACGATCCGTCCCGTTACACCTCGCTGATCGATTCGCTGGTGGACTACGACCGCTTCCTGGTCTGCGCCGATTTCGACTCTTACTGGAACGCTCAGATGCGGGTCGAAGCTCATTGGCATGACTCGAAAGAGTGGTGGCGTTCGGCGGTATTGAACACCGCACGGATGGGCTGGTTCTCGTCCGACCGAACCATTCGCGAGTACGCCACGGATATCTGGAAGGCATTGGAGTAAGTCTTCGCTCGGATCGATATACTGGCGCGCCGGAAAAGATCGCAGCCTTCGGCAGTTCCTACGGTCAGTGTTCACCTAACATGGTGGTGAACGTGGCCTTTGCAGGAGCTGCCGAAGGCTGCGATCTTTGCTGTACGGGCTGCGCTAATCTTCTCGGATTGGCCACTGCGCTTAGGGATATCGACCATGCAATGGATGTTCATGCTGATTGGGCTGCTGCTGGGCTGGATACTTGACGAGTCGTTCAGCGACGCGTTGTTGGGCGCGTTGCTCGGGCTGGGTATCGGCCAGGCCATTCGCATTGGCCGCTTGAGCACTCAATCGGCGGAGCAGCGGCGTTTGCTCGATCAGGCGCAGGTTGCGCTGCATGCAGTCGAGCAGCGACTGGCGTTGCTGGAGGTGTCGGGCGTCAAGGCACCGGAACCAGGCGAGCCGGTTGCCAGCGAGCCCGCTGCATCGCCTGAAATCATCCTTGAACAAGCCCCGGTCGCAACCCCGGAATTGGTCTGGGAGCTGCCACTCGAACTCGAACCCATCACGGCGGCCGCCGCCGAA
>NZ_AKJT01000068.1 GCF_000282195.1 Pseudomonas sp. GM18 | reverse complement strand
GCAGCAGTCGTCAAACCAGAGGTTGCGGTGTGTCAGGCAGACCGCGTCAGCCGGACTTACGACTGCTGCGCAGCCGAACGCAGCCTCGCAAGCTCGACAGCTGCTACAGATCGCATTACCTGAGCAGCATTTTTAGGGGCGCTGGAATTTTTACAGGCAAAAAAAGAGCCTCAAAGCTCTTTGATGGGGAGGAAGTAGAGCCCAGAGGCTCAAGATGCGCATGAAACAAGTGGTGGGCTTATTGGGGTTCAGTTCACCCACCACCTACGCAACGGCCTAAACCTCCAACCGCTGCGTATCACTATCGTAGGAAGCCGCGGTTTAGCACTCAAGTACCATTAGTCTGCTGCCCCCGGCCAACCGGCCTGGCGCAACGCCTTGAGCAAGGTGTCGGCGTCCAGACCGGGCACGGTATGACCGTTGCCTTCGGTGGTGTTGGCGGCGAGCAAGGCATTGATGATCGCTTCTTCCACGGCTTCGGTGGCGGCCAGGAACAGTTCGCTGATGTGGTCGTTGTTGACCATGCTCAGGTGGTCGCAGGTGGGCGCGCCTTTGCCTTGATAAGCGGCCGGCGGCACGTGTTGATTACCGGTGGCGAAGGCCACGAAGATGTCGCCGCTGTGGTCTTCGTTGCCGCCGCCGGTGCGGGCCAGGCCGAGGCTGGCACGTTGCGCGAGGCGTGTGCATTGGTGCGGCAAAAGCGGCGCGTCGGTGGCCAGGCAGACGACGATGGAGCCCATGCCCGGGTGCGGCAGGGAAGCTTTGAGGAAAGGCGAATCGGCCTGTTCCATGTACCGTCCCACCGGGTAACCATCGACGCGCAACTCGTTGCGAATGCCGTGGTTGGCCTGGACGATCGCACCGACGGTCCAGCCTCCCTGCGCTACGTTCAGCCGTCGCGATGCGGTGCCGATCCCGCCCTTGAATTCATGACAGATCATCCCGCTGCCGCCGCCCACGGCGCCTTCGATGACCGGGCCGCCGACCGCTGTACGCAAAGCTTCGGCCACATGTTCAGGGCGCACATGAAAGCCGTTGATGTCGCTGAGCAAACCGTCGAACGTTTCCAGCACCACCGGCATGTTCCAGTAAAGACGCCCGTCGTCGGGCTGGTCCTGACGATCCAGTTCAATCAGCGCATCACGCACTACGCCCAGGCTGTGGGTGTTGGTGAAGGCGATCGGGCTGGTCAGCAGGCCGGCCTCACGAATCCACTCCAGCCCCGTGGCATCGCCATTGCCGTTGAGCACATGGACGCCGGCGAAGCACGGCTGTTGATTGGTGGAACCGGCACGGGGCTCGATCAGCGTGACGCCGGTGTGAATGTCGCGACCGTTGGCGGTGCGACCTCGCACATTGCTGTGGCCGACCCGTACGCCGGGCACATCAGTGATGGCGTTGAGGGGGCCGGGTTGCAGTTGGCCAAACTGGATGTTCAGATCGCGGGCACGTGGTTTCATTGTTTCTCTCATCTTCAACTTGTTCAAAAAATGGCGGCCTATCGACCGTTTCAGTAGCAGCTGTCGAACGCCGCGTTCGGCCGTAGCAGCTGTCGAGCTTGCGAGGCTGCGTTCGGCGGCGAAGCCGTCGTGAATCCGG
>NZ_AKJT01000067.1 GCF_000282195.1 Pseudomonas sp. GM18 | reverse complement strand
CGAACGCAGCCTCGCAGGCTCGGCAGCTGCTACAGGGCGGGATAGTCATAGCCTGCGCCATGCCATTGATCGTATGGTTAACCTGGCTCAACGGATTTGATGGAGCATCATGCAAGCCAATCGATTGATCATGAGCGTGGCCGCGCTGTTGGTACTGGCCGGTTGCGGCACTCAGCGCCCTCAGGAACCGCCGGCCCGCAAGCCTGCCGAGGTCAAGGCCGAGATCGTCAGCCTGCTGCCGGCCAAGACGGTCGACCGCCAGGGCTGGGCCACGGACATCTACGCGGCGTTTGCCGCGCAAAAAATTTCGCCGACCACGCAAAACCTGTGTTCGGTGCTCGCGGTCGCTGAGCAGGAATCGACGTTTCAGGCTGATCCGCCGGTGCCGGGCCTGGGCAAGATCGCCCGGGATGAAATCGACCGCCGCGCCGACAAAGCCCACATTCCCAGCCTGCTGGTCAGCGGCGCCTTGCAGGTGCGCTCACCCAACGGCAAAAGCTACAGCGACCGACTGAATGCCGCGCGCAGCGAAAAAGAACTCAGTGCGATTTTCGATGACTTTATCGGCATGGTGCCCATGGGCCGGACCTTGTTCGGCGGGTTCAACCCGGTGCACACCGGCGGGCCGATGCAGGTCAGCATCGACTTTGCCGAGCAGCAGGCGCGGGATTACCCCTACCCGGTGGACGGCTCGATTCGCCACGAAGTGTTCACCCGTCGCGGTGGCCTGTATTTCGGTATCGCCCACTTGCTCGGTTATCCGGTGAGCTACAAGCAGCCGCTGTATCGCTTCGCTGATTTCAATGCCGGTTGGTACGCCAGCCGCAATGCGGCGTTTCAGAACGCGGTAACTCGTGCAACGGGTATCCCGCTGGCGCTGGATGGCGATCTGGTGCGCTACGGTTCGATCATGCCCGGCACCACGGAACTGGCGGTGCGCACCCTCGGCAAGCAGTTGGACATGCGCAACCCGACCATTCGGGATCAACTGGAGGAGGGTAAAAGTCTTCAGTTCGAGGACACCCCGCTCTATCAGCGGGTTTTCGCTTTGGCCGAACAGGCCGAAGGCCGGCCATTACCCCGGGCGGTGTTGCCGGGGATCGTGCTGCAAAGCCCGAAAATCACCCGCAAACTCACCACGGCGTGGTTCGCCAAGCGAGTCGATGAACGTTATCAACGCTGTATGAAGCGTGCGGGAGGGTAACCGGGCAAGCTTGCTCCCACATGGTTCGCGCGCAGTCTTCGGCATCTGCTACAAAGAGAGAGTCGCAGAGGAGATTTAGTCATGTACCAGCTCTATGGGCATCAGAATTCGGGGGCGGCCGCCATCGAAGCCGCGCTGGAACTGTGCGAGGTTCCTTATCGCTTCATCGACGTTTCATCGTCCCCGCAGGCGCTGCATGCGCTGGAGAAGCTCAACCCGCTCAAGCAGGTTCCCACTCTGCAACTGCCCGATGGCGGCGTTCTTACCGAGAGTGCGGCGATCCTGATTCACCTGGGCCTTACGTTTCCGGAGTCGAACCTGTTGCCGGAAAACCCGATCAAGCGCGATCAGGTGATTCATGGCCTGGTGTACATCGTCAGCAATTGTTACACCGCCATCGGCATCATCGATTACCCCGAGCGCTGGCTGGACGAGGCGGACGAGTTGTCCCGGCAAAACCTCATGGCTGGTGCCCGCCAGCGCCTGCACTGGAATTGGGAGGTGTTTGCCGATCAGTTCGCCGGCAAGTTGTACCTGGGCGATGGAAAGCCGGGCGCGCTGGATATTCTGGCGGCGGTGGTGACGCGGTGGGCGGGCACCCGGGAACACTTGCGCGTTGCGCGACCGGGGTTCTTCGCCTGGCTCGAACGCTTCGACCGGCACCCTGCATTGGCGCCGGTCTTCTCGCGGCATTGGCCGTAGGATCACTCGCCGCGAATGTACTGCTCCAGTTGCCGAATCAGTTCAGCCTGTTCGGCAATGGCTTCCTTGACCAGGTCGCCGATCGACAGCAAGCCCATCAGCTCACCGTCCTCCACCACCGGCAAGTGCCGCAGGCGTTTGTCGGACATGATGCCCATGCAGGTTTCGACGGTTTGATGGGTGTCCACGGTGATCACCGGCGACACCATGATGTCGCTGACCGGTGTGCCGACGGAGGAGCGCCCCTTGAGCACCAGTTTGCGCGCATAGTCCCGTTCACTGATGATGCCGACGACCTTTCCATCTTTCAGGACCGGTAACGCGCCGACGTTTTTGGCGGCCATCACCATCAGCGCTTCCAGCACCATTTGATGAGGCGCAATGGTGTGGACTGCCTGATTCTGTTGGGCCTTTAACTTGAGCAACTGGGCGACGGTTTTCATGACGGCTTCTCGGGTGTTGTCGTTGTCCTTGAAGAATCGTAGAGACAGGCTCACAGAGCAAGGCGCAAAGCGGCAGATAACACGCAAATAGCGTCATTCAGTGATTTTTCTTTGTGAACGCCCGATCAGCCAAGAAATCTGAGCGACGAAAATCCAGGTCGATCACGCGTAGAATCACCACTTGAATCAGATCGTTGAGGTTGCAGTGGTGGATTTACAGCAGGGCTTCGTCCTGACCCGGCATTGGCGCGATACCCCGGCCGGAACCGAAGTCGAGTTCTGGCTGGCGACCGATGCCGGTCCCCGGCGCATCCGCCTGCCGCATCAATCGTCGGTCGCGTTCATTCCACAAGCCATGCGCGAGCGAGCCGAAACGGTGTTGCGCGGCGAAAAGAACGTCGAACTGCGGCCATTGGCGCTTCTGGACTTCGAGCACCGCCCGGTGCTCGGCCTGTATTGCCAGCAGCACGGCCAGTTGATGCGCCTGGAAACCGCGCTGCGCAAATCAGGCGTCGAGGTGTTCGAAGCCGACATCCGCCCGCCGGAACGCTACATGATGGAGCGGTTCATCACCGCGCCGGTTTTGTTCGGCGGCACACCCGGTGCCGACGGCCTGCTGCTCGACGCGCAAATGAAACCCGCCCCCGGCTACCGGCCGAACCTGCGGCTGGTCTCGCTGGACATCGAAACCACCGCTCAGGGCGAGTTGTATTCCATCGCCCTGGAAGGCTGCGGCGAGCGTCAGGTGTACATGCTCGGGCTGCCCAATGGCGATGACAGCGGGGTGGATTTCCAGCTCGAATACTGCGATTCGCGAACCCTGCTGCTGAAAAAACTCAATGAATGGTTCGCCCGGCACGACCCCGACGCCATCATCGGCTGGAACGTCGTGCAGTTCGACCTGCGGGTACTGCACGAACATGCTCGTCGCCTGGCGGTGCCGTTGAAACTGGGGCGTGGCGGCGAAGAAATGCAGTGGCGCGAGCACGGCAGCGGCAATCATTATTTTGCCTCGGCTGCCGGCCGATTGATCATCGACGGCATCGAGTCGCTGCGTTCGGCGACTTGGAGCTTCCCCTCGTTCAGCCTGGAAAACGTCGCGCAAACCCTGTTGGGCGAAGGCAAGTCAATCGACAACCCATACCAGCGCATGGACGAAATCAACCGCATGTTCGCCGAGGACAAACCGGCCCTCGCCAAGTACAACCTCAAGGACTGCGAACTGGTGACGCGGATCTTCGCCAAAACCGAGTTGCTGACTTTCCTGCTGGAGCGCGCCAGCGTCACCGGTTTGCCGGCGGACCGCAGCGGTGGTTCGGTGGCGGCGTTCACGCACCTGTATATGCCGTTGATGCACCGTCAGGGCTTCGTTGCGCCGAACCTCGGCAACAAACCGCCGCAGGCCAGCCCCGGCGGTTTTGTCATGGACTCGCAGCCAGGCCTGTACGAATCGGTGCTGGTGCTCGATTACAAAAGCCTCTATCCGTCGATCATCCGCACCTTCCTGATCGACCCGGTGGGCTTGATCGAAGGACTCAAGCATCCCGACGACAGCGAATCGGTGCCGGGTTTTCGCGGCGCCCGTTTCTCACGGACCCGGCATTGCCTGCCGGCCATCGTCGCCCGGGTCGCCGAAGGCCGCGAAACCGCCAAGCGCGAACACAACGCGCCGCTGTCCCAAGCCCTGAAGATCATCATGAATGCCTTCTATGGCGTACTCGGCTCCAGCGGTTGCCGCTTCTTCGATACCCGGTTGGCCTCATCCATCACCTTGCGCGGGCACGAGATCATGTTGCGCACCCGCCAACTGATCGAAGCTCAGGGCCACGCGGTGATCTACGGCGACACCGACTCGACTTTCGTCTGGCTGCGTCGCCCCCACGGTCAGGCCGAAGCCGCGCAAATCGGCCACGCGCTGGTGGACCACGTCAACCAATGGTGGCGCGAACATGTGAAACAGGAGTACGGGCTGGAAAGTGCCCTGGAGTTGCAATTCGAAACCCACTACAAGCGCTTTCTGATGCCGACCATTCGCGGCGCCGAGGAGGGCAGCAAGAAGCGCTATGCCGGGTTGGTCACCCGTGCCGATGGCACCGACGAGATGGTCTACAAAGGCCTGGAAACCGTGCGCACCGACTGGTCGCCGCTGGCCCGGCAATTCCAGCAGGAGCTGTACCTGCGCATCTTCAATCGCAAGCCCTATCAGGATTACGTGCGTGACTATGTGCGCAAGACCTTGGCCGGTGAGTTCGACGAGCGCCTGATCTACCGCAAACGCCTGCGTCGGCCTCTCGATGACTATCAACGCAATGTTCCGCCCCATGTACGGGCCGCGCGCATCGCCGACGAGTACAACGACCAGCAGGGGCGGCCGCGGCAATATCACAACGGCGGCTGGATCAGTTACGTGATCACGGTCGCCGGCCCCGAACCGCTGGAAGTGCGCAGCGCGCCGATCGACTACGACCATTACGTCACCCGGCAGCTGCAACCGGTGGCGGATGCGATCCTGCCGTTCGTGGATGACGATTTCTCAACGCTGATTGGTGGGCAACTGGGCCTGTTTTGAGTCCAGCAGCGACAGCGTCCAGTCATCCGGTATGCCGTGAAAGTACTGATCCAGAGCCTGATGGAACAGGCTGCCTTTTGGCGAAACCTGGGCAAACAGCGTCATCGATGAGTGAAACTTGAGGTTGTCGGGGTGTCCGAAAATCTTGGTGATCGAGCGTTGCGGAACGTCCAACACCAGTTGCGTGCAGGTGCGCAAGCGTGGCCCCAACAACGGATGTTCCAGATACGCCACAGCTTCCTCACTGGAGTGAATGGCAAAGTAGCGGGACATTTCGCTGTCACCCAACCCGGCAAACTGCGGAAAGATGAACCACATCCAGTGCCGGCGCTTCTGGCCGGCGCGCAGTTCATCCTGAACCCACTCGAACACAGGATCCTGTGCCTGGACGAAGCGTGGCAAATTGAAAGAGTCGAGCTGATCGGTACTTCTCATGCCGATGCCCTCTGATAGCTCCGCGATGGCTCAGACCATGGCCAACCGCTGCTTGCGTTGTGGCGCGCGAAACGCTTGGTCCAGCGCCTCCAGATCCCCGACTTCAAGCTGCAATTGTGCCGCTTGCGCGTTGAGCTGCACATGTTCGGGGTGGACCGCTTTGGGGATGGCGATCACCCCGTTCTGACGCAGAATCCATGCCAGCGCTACCTGCGCCGGTGTCGCCTCGTGACGGGCGGCAACCTGCTTGAGCATCGGATTGGCCAGCATATGCCCGCCCTGGCCGATCGGACAGTAAGCCATCACCGGCATTTTTTGCTGTTGGCTCCAGGGCAGCAGATCGAATTCGATGCCACGTTCTTCCAGGTTATACAGCACCTGATTGGTCGCACAGGCCGGTGAGGCCAGTTCTTCCAGGTCGTCCAGATCGAAGTTGGATACGCCCCAACGGCCGATCTTGCCGTCTTCGCGCAGACGTTCGAAGGCTTCGACGGTTTCCTCGAGGGGATAATCGCCGCGCCAGTGCAACAGATAAAGATCGATGTAATCGGTATTCAACCGCCGCAGGCTGCGTTCGCAGGCCTGTGGGATGCCTTTGCGGCTGGCGTTGAAGGGGTAGACCTTGCTCACCAGGAAAACCTGGTCGCGCAGGCCCGTGATGGCTTCACCCACCACCTCTTCGGCGCCCCCTTCAGCGTACATCTCAGCGGTGTCGATCAGGGTCATGCCCAACTCGATGCCCAGGCGCAGCGCTGCAACTTCCTTGGTGTGTCGGGAGCGTTCCTCTCCCATGTGCCAGGTGCCTTGGCCGATGACCGGCACAGGGCGGCCGGCCAGCTCAAGAGTACGCATGAATCCTCCTTGTCGAAGTCCGATCGATACTACAGTTGGCAGCAAAATAGCAGGGTGGTTCCGTCGCCATCATGAAAGATCGCAGCCTGCGGGGCGGGTTGTACCCGCGATATCGGAGCTGTCGCAGGCTGCGATCTTTTGATCTACCGGGCGGAGAACCTGAACACCGTGGTCTGGGCATAGGTCTTGCCCGGATCCAGCCGCGTGGACGGGAAGGCCGGCTGGTTTGGCGAGTCCGGATAATGCTGGGTTTCCAGCGTAAAGGCACCCCAATGCGGGTAAACCTTGCCGGCCTTGCCCTTGACCGAACCGTCGAGGAAGTTGCTGGTGTAGAACTGTACGCCAGGTTCGGTGGTGTAGAGCTGCAAGCGACGGCCGGATTGCGGATCGCTGACATCGGCGGCGAGTTTGCCCAGGTCGCCCTTGGCATCCAGCACCCAGTTGAAGTCAAAACCGCCGTGTTTCGGTTCGGCGAATTTCAACTGTGGGTGATCGGCCTTGATGTGTTGACCGATGGCGGTCGGTCGGGTGAAGTCCATGGGCGTGCCGGCGACCGGGGCCAGCTCACCGGTGGGGATCAGTTTGCCGGTGACTGGCGTGTAACGGGTGGCGTGCAAGGTCGCCAACTGCTTCAGCACATCGCCGTTACCCGCGCCGGCCAGGTTGAAATAGCTGTGGTTGGTCAGGTTCAGTACCGTGGGTTTATCGCTGCTGGCCTTGTAGTCGATGCGCAGCTCATTGTTCTCGGTGAGGCTGTAGGTGACCTCGGTTTTCAGGTTGCCGGGGAACCCCATTTCGCCATCCGACGACAGGTATGTCAGCGTCACGCCCACCGAATCCTTGCCCTTGCTCGGTTCGGCTTTCCACACCCGCTTGTCGAACCCTTGGGCGCCGCCGTGCAGCGAATTGCTGCCGTCGTTGAGCGGCACCTGAAAGCGCTTGCCATCCAGCTCGAAGGCGCCGTTGGCCAGGCGATTGCCGAAGCGGCCGATGGTCGCGCCGAAGAACGCCGTGCCACTTTGATAACCCTGTACGTCGTCGAAACCAAGCACCACATCGTCGAGCTTGCCGTTTTTGTCCGGCACTTTCAGTGATTGAAGAATCCCGCCGTAGGTAATGACCGTGGCCTGCAGGCCATGGCTGTTGCGCAAAATGTATTGCTCGACGGGCGTGCCGTCATTGGTTTTGCCGAAGGCTTTTTGTTCGCTGGACAAGCCAGTGGCGTGAGCGGAGAGGGTGGCGATCATCAGGGACAGTCCGAGGCCGGAGAGCAGGTGTCGGGATTGAAGCATGGTTGACCTTCCTTTTTGTTGTTTTTAAGAAGTAGTCATACTAATGATCGTGATTTAGCGCGATCAAGGAAGGATTTATAGCCTATGTCTTGAGTATTGCAATTAAAAAGTATGACTAATTTGAGAGCTCCCACAGGGGATTGGTATTGAGGGAGAGGATCGCTGTTCCATATCGGTGAATTGGCATAACGATAGACCGCATCGATATATGTGGTTATAAGAAAAATCGCTATGCTGCGTCCGGTTTATTTCCTGCGATTTTCTGGGCGTATTAATGGAATTCGGTAATTTCGGGTTGGTCGTTGCAGGTCTGGTGGTCGGCTTTATTGTCGGCATGACCGGGGTTGGGGGCGGTTCGTTGATGACGCCGATCCTGCTGTGGTTCGGCGTTAACCCGGCCACGGCGGTGGGCACGGACTTGCTGTACGCGGCCATTACCAAATCCAGTGGTGTGCTGGTTCATCGCAAGAACAAGAACATCGACTGGGCGATCACCGGTTGGCTGACCCTCGGCAGTGTGCCGGCGGTAGCCCTGACGCTGTGGTTCCTGAGCACTTTGCAAACCTCGCCCGAGGCGATGAACGCCGTCATCAAACAGGCGCTGGGTTTCGTATTGTTCGCCACTGCGCTGGCGATTTTCTTCAAGAAACGCCTGCTCGATTTCGCTCACAAACGGGCGGGTGGCCAATACAACCCCAGCGGCTCCCGGTTGAATGCACTGACCGTGATCACCGGCCTGGTGCTCGGTACCATGGTGGCCCTGACCTCCATCGGCGCCGGCGCCCTGGGCACCGTCGCGCTGTTCATCCTGTATCCGCTGCTGCCCACTCGTCGCCTGGTCGGCACCGAAATCGCTCACGCGGTGCCCCTGACCCTGGTCGCCGGCCTGGGCCACGCGAGCATGGGCAACATGGACTGGCACGTCCTGGGCTTCTTGCTGGTCGGTTCGCTGCCAGGGATTTACCTGGGCAGCCATTTGACCGGGCGCATCTCCGACGAACTGCTGCGTCCGTGCCTGGCGACGATGCTGGTGCTGATCGGCTACAAACTGGCGTTCTGATCCGATACCGCTTCCCGAGTAAAAATCTCCAGCAGATGCCCGTCCGGGTCATCGAAGTACACCCGCCGGCCACCGGCGTAATCATTGATTTCGTTCGGCCGCTGCTTACCGGGGTCGGCCCACCACGGCTGCTTGATCGCCTGCAGGCGAGCGAAGGCCGCATCGAAGTCGTCGTCACCAATCAGGAACGCATAGTGCTGGGACGCGATGGGCGGGTCGTTGTTGTAGAAATCCAGCGACACCCCGTTATCGAACTTGACCACCAGCATCGGCCCGAACGGCTCGGGATCGGGCAGGCCGAGGAGGTCGGTCAGGTAGCGTGCCGAAACCTGTTTGTCACGGCACCAGACGATGGTGTGGTTCAGCTGAGCGCTCATGGAGAAACCCTCACGGTGAATCAGGTATGAGATTAGCTCAGGCTGTTGCGCAATGACCGCCCTGACCTAAGCTTGGGCAAGGCGGAACACAATCGCGGTGCATCGCCCGAAACGATCACCGTGATGCGCAATCATTAGAGCGTGGATATCAAAAGGAGATGCGCATGCTCATCAGGTCTTTGACCCTGGCTACTCTGCTGGCTTTCGTCGGTCCTTCATTCGCCGCCGATGACGATTCCCCTCTGGTTAAAGACGTGGGCAGGGCCCGTCCCCTGATTGTCATCGCGCCCAGTTCGGTCGACCCCGTTTGGCTCAACCTGAAAAAATCACTGGACGACTCCGCCAACCGCAAGGGCTTCACCGATCGAAACATGGTGCTGTACACCGTGATCAATACGATGGGCCAACGGGACGGCAAAGACCTCGACCCGCAATCGACGATGGCGCTGATCCGCTCGCTCAAACTGGGCGCCGGCGCGAAGAGCAAAATCATCCTGATCGGCAAGGATGGCGAAAAGAAGCTTGAGCAATCGGATGCGGTCGAGTTGAAAGAGATATTCAACACCGTCGACCAACTGCCGACCGCAGAGAAGGAAGCGACAGTACCTGTGCCAGCGCCGGTGGCTGAAGTCGCACCGGCCAAAGGTGCCAAAGGCAAACCGGCGAAGCCTGCCAAGCCGGCTGAGCAACCGGATGATTGAATTTTCGCTGGTCAGTCAAGAAATCTGAGCGACGAAAATCCTGTGGGAGCGTGCGGTGCGGCGATCCCACAGGTTCTGCGTCTTGACCATTTTTCGTCTATCCCCCGAACGTCCGTAGCAGCTGCCGAGCCTGCGAGGCTGCGTTCGGCTGCGCAGCAGTCGCAAAACCTGCCACCGCGTTCTTTCAGGCAAACCGCATTCGCTGGATGGCGACCGCTTCGCGGCCGAACGCAGCCTCGCAGGCT
>NZ_AKJT01000066.1 GCF_000282195.1 Pseudomonas sp. GM18 | reverse complement strand
GAGTCGCGGGATTGTCGATGGCACCATTGAGCTGGTACCCGCTTCCACTTACGCCCTGGGTCGATGTCACCACTTGCGCGCCCTGGATCGAGTAGTGTTCACCGGTGAAGTTGTAGTCATTGTTCTCAAAGACCACGATGCCGTTTTGTGCCTTGGCCACGAATCCATAGGCGGGCACACTGTCATTGAGAACGTCGTCATTACCGGCTGAGTTTCCAACAATGAAGGTCCGATTGATTGTATTCAATGGGTTGTTGTCATCAACCAGCTTCAAGACCACCAGCATGTCTTTGCCGGCACCAATACCGGCTTGTGTGAACTCGATAAAGATCGCCTTGCTCGTGGCCCTGTCCGCGCCAGAAGCGGTAAATCCCTGGGGATTTGTTTTGTAGAAGTCCAGATCAATCACCTCGTCCGATTGGAGCGTGTCGCTGGCAGCGCCAATCGAATCCGATGAAATCGTGACATACCGTCGATCATTCGAGAACAAGCCTGTGCCGGTGTCGTAAGCGAAGGTTTGCGGCGTCCCATTATTCACGCCAAACCCTTCGAACTGCACAAAGAAGTTGCTGGCAAGCGTCATCACCGAGACCGGCGGATTCGATCCAACGGTCGTGGCTGAGTTGAGCGCATAGCCCTGCAGGGGGTTTCCAGGCGTCGAGGTGTTCAGGATGCTGAAGCTCTCAATCTCCTGAGCCAGTTTCAAGGTATAGGTGTCAGCCACCTTGTCAAAGACCAGCGTGCCGGTGGCGTTGCTGGTCGCTCCCTGCGATGGGTTGTTGGACACGTAGGTGAAGCCCACGTTGAACACCGCCTGGCTATCAGTCTCCGAGACCCAACTCACCGATTTGTTGGTGATGGCGTTAGCACCCACCGTGACGCCCGTGAGGGCCACGGACAGGAAGTCGGAGTTCGACGCGCTGTAAGGTGTCGCATGGGTGTCCGCGCCAATCGAGTAACCGAAGACGCCGGTTCCACCGTGATCCGTCACCAGCGCCCCGTTGCTGCTGTTCGCATAGATCAGGTTCGACTTGGCCGTCACGACCGGGGTGTCGTCATCGACGTTGATCCCCAGCGTGCCATCGGCCGTATCGCCATCACCATCAGTCACCCGGTAGTTGATGGTGAACGCCTGGTTGTTCTCGGTCAGGCCCGCCGCATGGAGGATCGGGTTGTTTTGCACCACCGTGTAGGCGCCCGTTGCCGCGACCATCGTCAGCGTCAGTACCGTGGTCGTGCCCTGCTTGACTAACAGATTGGTGCCATCGGCCACATAGCTGAAGCCTGTAGGCGCTCCGCTGGTCAGATAGGCCACCGTGCCGGCCCCGTCCTGACCAAAGTCGTGGCCCAGAGTGCCGCTTACGTTGGCCGAGTTTACGTCGTCGCCCGTGCCGCCAGCATTGCCGCCCGTGAGCGCATCGTCGTCGAGCAGCACCGTGTTGTTGGCGGACACTGCCGGTCCGTCGTCATCGAAGTTGATGTCGTCGCCGATGCCGACGCTGTCAGTGCTGGTGTCGCCGTCGCCGTCGGTCACCGTCACCACCGCGTTGATCAGGCCGGCCAGATCGACCTGGTCGTCATAGGCCGCCGCCGAGCTGCCGGCGGTGGGGTGCGTGAGCGAGACATACTGCGCCACCGCCACGTTGCCGTCCTGCAGCAAAGCAATTGCGAACGCCGCCGGATCGGCTCCGGTGACCGGGCCATTGGCTACGTCATAGCGACCGACAATCAGATCGCCTTCCTTGAACAGAATGATGTTTTTGCCATCGGTGGTGTCGAGCAGCGAGTCGGTGCCGTCACCGCCCACAATCGCCAGCGACAGCACTTTCGTCCCATTCTCCTGGTCCTGGCCAAAGCTGCTGAGCGCCGTGGTGGCCAAAGGTGTGGTGCTGATCGCGAACTCGGTTGGATTCAAGTCGGTGCCCTTGTTCAACACTTCCGTGTCGAACAGCGCCAGAACCGCTGCCGCGTCGCTGTCGTTATCCTGGTTGCCGGCTGTTTCGTCGATCGTCACTGAACCGCCGCCATCGGCCACGTCCGCGCTCGGTCCGTCGTCGTCGAAGTTGATGTCGTCGCCGATGCCGACACTGTCAGTGCTGGTGTCGCCGTCGCCGTCGGTCACCGTCACTACCGCATTGATCAGGCCGGCCAGATCGACCCGGTCGTCATGGGCCGCCGGCGTGCTGCCGGCGATGGGGTGCGTGAGCGAGACATACTGCGCCACCGCCACGTTGCCGTCCTGCAGCAGTGCAATTGCGAACGCGGCCGGATCGGCTCCGGTGACCGGGCCATTGGCTACGTCATAGCGACCGACAATCAGATCGCCTTCCTTGAACAGAATGATGTTCTTGCCATCGGTGGTGTCGAGCAGCGAGTCGGTGCCG
>NZ_AKJT01000065.1 GCF_000282195.1 Pseudomonas sp. GM18 | reverse complement strand
TGGCCAACGTCATGTTCTGGCAGCCGATGTGGGCCCAGGCCGACGGGATTGTGGTGGCCACGCCAGGCACCAGCCTCGGCCAGGCCGGTAACGGCGTGCCGATCGTCCAGATCGCCACGCCCAACGGCACGGGCCTGTCGCATAACCAGTTTCACGATTACAACGTCGGCACCCAGGGCGTGATCCTCAACAACGTCGCCGCGCAGACCGGCGCGACGCAACTGGGCGGGATCATTGTCGGCAACCCGCACCTCACCAACGGGGTCGCCGCGCAAACCATCCTCAACGAAGTGGTCGGCGGCAGCCCGAGCCAGTTGCGCGGGTACACCGAAGTGGCGGGGCAGTCGGCGCGGGTGATCGTCGCCAACCCGTATGGCATCAGCTGCAATGGCTGCGGCTTCATCAACACCCCGCGCGTGACGTTGACCACCGGTAAACCGGTGCTGGACAACGGTCGGCTGGATCGCTTCCAGGTCGATCAGGGCAGCGTCACTATCGACGGCGCCGGGCTGAACGCCAACAACGTCGACCGCTTCGAAATCATCACCCGCAGCGCGAAGATCAATGCCGAGATCCTGGCGAACAACCTGACCATCGTTGCCGGTCGCAACGACGTCAACGCCGACAGCCTCAACGCCACTGCCCGCGCCGATGACGGCAGCGGTAAACCGGGGCTGGCCATCGACTCCTCGGCATTGGGCGGCATGTACGCCGGGGCGATCAAACTGGTGGGTACCGAGGCCGGGGTCGGGGTGAAGCTCGACGGCAACCTGGCGGCCAGTGGTGGTGATATCCAGCTTGATGCCAATGGCCATCTCAGCCTTGCGCAGACTTCTGCGGCGGGCGCCGTGAACGTCAAAGCGGCCAGCCTCGATGCGCGCGGCCCGGTCTACGCCGGCACCGCCGTCAACGTGCAAACCCAGGGCAACCTGACCAACCAGCAAACCCTCGCCGCCCGGGACAGCATCACCCTGAGCGTCGGCGGTGTGCTGACCAACAACGGCATCATCGAAGCCGGGGTCAACGCCGACACCAGCCGCAATGCCAGCGGCGATGTGAACCTGAATGCGCAGAACCTCAACAACATCGGCAAGAGCGTGGTGGCCAGCCGCAACCTGACGGTCAACACCAGCCAGACCCTGAACAACCAGGGCGGCACGGTGAGCGGGCAGCAGAAAACCAGCATCACCACCGCAACGCTGGACAACCGAAACACCGGCCGGGTACTCGGCAGCGGCGCTCTGGAGTTGAAAGCCACACAGGTCCTTAACACCAAGGGCGTCATCACCAGTAATGGCAATCTCACGGCGAATCTCGACCACCTGAACAACCACGAGGGCGAAGTCTCCAGCGCTGGCAACACCAGCCTCACCGCCACGACGCTGGACAACAGTGACGGCCAGGTGACCGGCGACGTTGCCCTGAACATCGGCCTGATCGGCGCCCTGAATAACCAGAACGGTGTGCTGGGTTCCGGTCAGAGTGTGAGCATCAGCGCCGCCAGCCTGGATAACAGCCATGACGGCAGTCTGGTCAGCGACGGCAGCTTCACCGCACGCATCAATGGCCTGTTCGACAACCAAAATGGCGACCTGAGCGCCAAAGGCGTGGTCGACTTGCAAACCGGCAGCCTCGACAACCGCAATGGCAGCCTGACCGGCAAGGATCAGCTGACCCTACGCAGCGATTCGCTGGACAACCGCACCGGCAAAGTACGCGCTGGCAAAGACCTGCAACTGACCGTCGGACAACTCGATAACCGCCAGCAAGGTCTGCTCAACAGCCAGGCGGCCCTCAACTTCAACGGCACTCATCTGGATAACCGCGACGGTTTGCTCAGTGCGTCGGGGCCGGTGCAACTGGAGTCGGCCAGCGTCGACAACAGCGGCGGCCGTATCTCCAGCAAAACCGATCTGACGGCCAAGGTTGCGCAGTTCACCAACCAAGGCGGTGAGCTTGTCGCTCAAGGAATGTTGACCTTCAATGGCAACGGGCTCGATAACCGCAGCGGCGGACTGGTAGGCGCGACAAAAGCGCTGAAACTCAACGTCGATGAGGTGGACAATCGCGGCGGCGAAATCTCCAGCGCCGTTGATGTGGCCATCGAAGGCCAAAGCCTGAACAACAGCGACAACGGCAAGATTCTGGCTGGCACCGAGCTGGGCCTGAAAGTGGCGCAGGTCATCAACCAGACCAAGGGACTGTTGTTCGGCAAGGGCGCCACGACAGTGACGGGGCAGAACCTGGATAACAGCGGTGGCAGCCTGGTCTCTCAGCTTGGGCTGGATATTCGCCTCGACAATGCGCTGAGCAACATCGAAGGCCTGATCAGCAGTGAAGGTACCCTGACGGTCAACGCGGCGAGCCTCGACAGCACCCGCGGCAGCGTGTCGAGTGCCGGTGCGCTGGCGCTGATGACAACGGGAGTGTTGAACAATCAGGGCGGGTCGATCACCACCGACAGCGGCCTGACCCTCAAAAGCCAAAGCCTGAACAACAGCCAGAACGGCCTGATCAGCGGCAAGAACGCGACCACCGTCACCACTGGTACGTTCGACAACACTCAGGGCGGCCAATTGATCAGCGGCGATACCCTCGACCTGACCGCGACCCAAGTCAGCAACGGTGTTGCCAGCCGAATCGCCAGCGATAAGGCCCTGACCGCCAGCGTCACCGGTTTCGATCAGCAGGGCGGTCAGCTGTTCAGCAAAACCGTCCTGAGCCTGGACTTGAATCACGGCCAACTGAACAACCAGAACGGGCTGATCAACGCACCGTTGCTGATGTTGAAAAACCTCAAGGACGTCAACAACCAGAGCGGTGAAATCTCCAGTGACCAGGCCTTCACACTGGCCGCCCAGAACCTGGACAACAGTAACGGCAAGCTGATCAGTAATCAGGGTTTGACGCTGCACATTGATCAACTGCTCGCCAGCATCAAGGGCCTGATTTCCGCACAGACCCTGGAGGTGCACAGCGCGCGTCTGGACAACACCGGCGGCTTGATCAGCAGTCATGGCACCCTCGGGATGACGGTGGACGGTCAGATCGTCAATCAGGACGGCACGTTCATCGCTGACGGTGACGTGAACCTCAGCGCCGATAGCCTGGACAACACCCGTGGCCAGATCGCCGGTAAAACCGATGTCACGGCCAACGTTGCGACTTTGAACAACCAGGGTGGGCAACTGATTGCCACCGGTGGCCTGACGCTGACCGGTACCAGCCTCGACAATCGCAACAGCGGCCTGGTCGGCGCGACCAATGCGCTGCAACTGAACGTCGGATCGGTCGACAACCGTGGTGGCGAGTTGTCGAGCAAGTCGAACGTGACCCTGATCGGTAACCGTCTGGACAACAGCGATGGCGGCCAGGTATTCGCTGAAGGTGCACTGTCCCTGACAGTCGAAAATATCATCAACCGCGCCAAAGGCCTGCTCTCGGGCACGGCCGACCTGACACTGACCGGCCGCGATCTCGACAACAGTGGCGGCTCGCTGTTGAGTCAGAAAAACCTGGTCCTCGATCTCGCGGGGGACCTGAACAACAGCCAGGGCCTGCTCAGCGCTGAAGGTACACTCGGGGTCACGGCCGCCAGCCTGACCAACACCCTGGGCAGCGTTTCCGCGGCAGGGCCGCTGACGTTGACCACCACCGGCGCCGTGCTCAATCAGGGCGGCGAGATCGTGACTGATGCTGGCATCACACTCAACAGTGCCAGCCTCGACAACCGCAATAACGGCAGCATCAGCGGCAAAGGCACGGTGATCGTCAACACCGGTTCGCTGGATAACAGCCACACCGGTCGCTTGAACAGCGGCGCCAGTCTGGACCTGACCACCACCCAACTGACCAACCAGGATGGCGGTCGTATCGCCAGTGTTGGTGCCCTGACTGCCAGCGTCACCGGCCTGGATCAGCAAGGCGGGCAACTGTTCAGCAACACGTCTCTGACACTGGATCTGAACCAAGGCCAGTTGAACAACCAGAATGGCCTGATCAGCGCACCATTGCTGATGCTCAAAAACCTCACCGACATCAATAATGACGGCGGTGAAATTTCCAGCGCCGAGGCCTTCACGCTCGTCGCCCGCAGCCTGAACAACAGCAACGGCAAACTGCTGAGCAATCAGAACCTGACCCTGCGCATCGATCAGGCACTGACCAACCTCAAAGGCCTGATCGCCGCTGCAGCACTCGACGTCAAAGCCGCCAGCCTGGACAACAGCGGCGGCACCCTGACCAGTCGTGGCAATCTCGACCTCAACCTCGATGGGCTGTTGACTAACCAGAATCAAGGGCTGATCAACGCCACCACAGGGTTGACGATCAACAGCAGCGGCCTGAATAACCAGAACGGTTCTTTGCTGGGCAGCGCCATTGCCATTGATTTCGGAGCGGCCACCGGGGACCTGAACAACAGCGCCGGCCTGATCACCACCGCAGGCTTGTTGAGCCTCCAGCACCTGCGCGACCTGAACAACCGGAACGGCGAAATCTCCAGCAGCCAGAGCCTCGATCTGACGGCCCGCGCACTGGATAACAACAACAACGGCAAATTGATCAGCAATAACCTGCTGACGGTCAACGCCGACACGGTACTCAACCAGGGCGGTCTGTTCTCCGGCTGGCAAGGCCTGAGCCTCACCAGCAACAGCCTGGACAACCGCAACAAAGGCACATTGTCGAGTCACGACAGCGATGTGGCCGTCACCGTCAGCGGTGCCATTCTCAACAGCGGTGAAGGTGCGCTGGTCAGCAAAAAAAACCTGAGCGTCAACGCAGCAAGCCTGGACAACAGCAACGGCGGCATTCTCTCCAGCAGCGGCAACCAGACCCTGACCCTCAGTGGTCTGCTGAACAACGCCCAGGGCGGTTTGATCGACAGCGGCGCGACCCTGACTATGCAGGCGATGACCTTGGGTAATGCCGGCGGCACCGTCAACGCAAAACAGGACCTCAGTTTCACCGGCACCACACTGGATAACACCGGCGGCAATCTGATCGGCAACGGTGCCGTGACCCTGGACCTGCTCGGTGCCCTGACCAACACCAACGGCAAACTGGCCAGCGCCGGCCCATTGCTGGTGCAACGCGCCACGCAAATCAATAACCAGGGCGGTCAAATCGCCAGCCAAGGCTTGATGACACTGCTCACCGGTGGTCTGGACAACCGTAATCTCGGCACTATCGCGGCCAATGACCGACTGACCATCACCACGGGCGGTACGGTGCAGAACAGCGCCGACGGCCAGATCTACAGCCAGAATGGTGACCTGCAAATCCAGGCTGCCAGCCTCGCCAACGCGAAGGGCACCCTGCAAAGCCAGGGGGCCTTGAACCTCACCATCGGCGGCGATATCGACAACCAGAGCGGCCGCATTGTCGCCAAAGACGGTGACTTGTCGATCAAGGCCGGCAATCTCGATAACCGCGGCGGCGTGCTCGCCAGCCTGCAAGCAGCGTTCACGGCCAACCTGACCGGCGTGCTGAAAAACGGCTATGACCTGAACAACAATCGCCGCAGCGGCGTCACCCAGGCCGAGCGCCTGAACCTGACTGCACTGGCCGGCATCGACAACTACGGTGGGCGTATTGCTGCGCAAAGCGGCGACGCGACTGTCGTCACCGGCAACTTCGACAACCGCAACGGCGGCCTCTACGCCAAAGGCAAGGTCAACGTCACCGGCAACAACTTTGATAACAGCGGCGACAATGACGGCCAGATCGCCGGTCAACAGATCGACCTCAACCTCAGCGGCGCCCTGAACAACCGACTGGGCATCATCGAGAGCGACGGTACCCTGGCCATCAAGGCTGCCAGCCTCGACAACCAGACCGGTCAACTGCGCGCCCTTGGCGACAAAGGCAAAACCAGCTTCCAGATCGGTGGCCTGTTCGACAACCGCAACGGCACGCTGGAAAGCGCCAACACTGACCTGACCATGGCCGTGGGCGGTTTCCTCAACGGTGGCGGCAGCCTGCTGCACGTGGGTAACGGCACCTTCGATATTTCCACCGCCAACGTCACCGGCGCCGGCGGCACTATCGTCACCCGCGGCGGCCTGACCCTCAACGCCGACAGCTGGACCAACAGCAACGTCATCCAGGCCGGGCGCCTGAACGTCAACGTCAACAATTTCAGCCAGACGGCGAGCGGCCAACTGCTGGCCTCGGACAGCCTCGTGGGGACTGGCGGCAATTGGTACAACGATGGCCTGATTGCCAGTGATGGCAGCATGAAGCTGACCTTAGGCGGCAACTACGGTGGCAATGGCCGACTGAGCAGCCAGGGAAACATGAATCTGAGCGCCAGCCAGATCGACCTGGTGACCAACAGTAAAATCACCGGGGGGGCCAAAACCACCCTGTCCGCGGGCACCCTGAACAACTACGGACGCGTGAGCTCCGTGGGCGATCTGGACGTCACGGCAACATACCTGAATAACTTCGGGACTCTCGGTGGCAGCGAAAATGTGCGACTTAAGGCTGCCACTCTGTTGAACCAGAACGGCCTGATCTTCAGTGGCAAAGACATGGCGCTGAGGGCCAACACGTTCACCAACCGCTATGCCGATGTGTACAGCCTGGGCAGCATCAATCTCGCCAGGGATGACAATGGCGGTCGCAGCCAGTCGTTCTCCAATATCTCGGCCACGATGGAAAGTGCTCAGGATATAACCCTGAACGTTGACCATATCGAGAACCGCAAGGATGTGTTCGAGGCTACTGGGGGATTGGTTTCAGGTTATGTCGGGGTGCGGTGTTACACCTGTGCAGCGTTCGCTCCATACGTGGGTTATCAGGAAGACGGTTATATGGTCTGGGTGGAAAACTATTCGTCTCAGATCGTTCAGGATTCTGCATCAGCCAGTATGACGGCCGGGAGAAACTTTCTGGCCAACGGAGGGGAGCTTCTTAATCAGGCCTCGACGGTTAGCGCCGGCGGCGACTTGACCCTGAACCTGCAGACATTCACCAACCGAGGCGCGTCTGTAGGCGATTACAGCGTGCGGCGTTCATTCAACTTACCTAACAACGCAACTCAGAATATGGCTTTCTGGGAGGCGGTGATGAACTACGACGCCGCCAATGATCCCGCTTACTATAATCAATACCAGCGTCCCAGCTTGCATGCCTGGAGCGCTTCCAATGTCGAGTCCATGTTCACGATAATTTCGAAGCCTGGAGGTCGCGGGGATAATCCCTACACCTCCTTTGGCATAGTTCATGTTGATGACGCTCCTAACAATCTTGCCCCAGCACACTACAGCGATGGGGTGCGCACCGCCGCTCCAGACGCGGTCAAAAACGCTCAATTTTTCGATGAGGTGATTACCTACCAGAGCCCGTCGACGTACGCGAGTGCCGTGGTTCAGGCAGGCGGAAAAGTGACCATCAATGCTACGCAAGACCTGACTAACAGCGTGGTGCGTGAAGGCGTGGCGCTGAACCCCAACGGTTCGCGCCTGGGTTCGACCCAGACCAATGGCAATACACCGACCGTTATTAATATCAATCAGCAACTACCCCCCAACCTTGCGCAGCAGCAAGTGAACCCGCTGGCCTTGCCCGGCTTCGCTCTGCCCACCGGGCAAAACGGCCTGTTCCGCCTGAGCGGCCAGGACAGCAGCACGCCAATAGCCAGCGGTCCGCAAAGCTGGACCATGGGCGGCGGCAGCGTCAGCACGACCCAGCGTGAGCAACCGGTTTCCAGCGTCCAGCCACGGAACATTCTACCGGTCATCAACACTCAGGCCTCCGCCAGCAGCGTTGACCTGAAGCCCGTTGATTATGTGGCGTCGAACGTGGGCGTCGGCGCCAGCGCGATCAACGTCAGCGCACCTGCTGCCAATTCAACCGGCTCGGCACTGCCGGGTCGCTCCACGGCCTTTACCATCAATCGTGTCCAAGGATTGCCGGCCAGCAGCGGCCAGTCCAAACCCCAGAAATACCTGATAGAAACCAACCCGGTACTCACCGACCTCAAGCAATTCATGAGCTCGGACTACCTGTTGTCGAACCTGGGCTATGACCCCGACAAAAGTGCCAAGCGCCTGGGCGATGGCCTTTATGAACAACGCCTGATCCAGCAAGCGGTAGTGGCTCGTACCGGTCAGCGATTTATCGATGGCCAGACCAGCGACGAAGGCTTGTTCAAATACCTTATGAACAATGCCGTCGCCAGCAAAACAGAGCTCAACCTGTCGCTGGGCGTCAGCCTGACCTCCGAACAAGTCGCAGCCCTGACCCATGACATTGTCTGGATGGAAAATGTCGTGGTGAACGGCGAGCAAGTGCTGGTACCGGTGCTGTATCTGGCCAATGCCAACAACCGTCTGGCCGCCAACGGTGCCTTGATCCAGGGCAGCGACGTAACCCTGATCGCCGGCAAAGACCTGAACAACGCCGGCACCTTGCGTGCTTCCAACAACCTGTCGGCCACCGCCACCAACGACCTGGTCAACAGCGGTCTGGTGGAAGCCGGCAATCGCCTCGACCTGAAAGCCGGCAACAACATAGTCAACAAGGCCGGCGGCATCATCGCCGGCCGTGACGTCACGCTCACCGCCACTCGGGGCGACGTGATCAACGAACGTACCGTCACCGGTGGCGACAGCCGTGCCGGTAGCAGCCGATTCCACACTGATGTCGTCGACAGCGCCGCCCGGATCGAGGCAGCCAACACGCTGACGATCAACGCCGGGCGCGATTTCAATAACGTCGGCGGGGTCCTGAAAAGTGCTAACGACACCACGATCAACGCCGGTCGTGACGTCAACATTACCTCCGCCGAGCAGGTCGTCAGCCATGAACGTGGCGTGAACCGCGAGCAAACCATCACCCAATATGGTTCAAGCGTTGATGTGGGGCAGAGCCTGAAGATCAATGCCGGACGGGATCTTACTGTCATTGCGAGTCAGATCGACGCCAAGCGCGATGTGAGCATGAGCGCTGTAGGCGATTTGACGCTGGCCTCGGCTGCGGATGAACAGCATTCCTTTAGTCAAAACAAAAAAATCACCAGCCGGGAAGACCATGTCAGTCAGGTGTCCAGCACTGTCAATGCGGGGGGCAACATTACCCTCAGTGCGGGCAAGGATCTGGACCTGATCGCCAGCCGAGTGAGTGCAGGGGATGAGGCTTATCTGTTCGCTGGCAATGATGTGAACCTGGAGACAGCGGACAACGTTGATTACTCCTACTACTCGAAAACCAAGAAGGGTTCATTCGGCAGGAAAAAGTCGACGATGACTGAAACCGACAGCGTCATGTCTGTCAGTTCGAGTGTCGAGGCAGGGAACAAGCTGGTGATCTCTGCCGGGCAGGATTTCAACGCCACAGGTGCCAAGCTGAACAGCGACGGAACATTGCTCGCTACCGCTGGCCGCGACATCAATCTGCATGCTGCCGAAGACTACGCCAGCGAGGCCAACGCCTCGTCTAAAAAGGGCTGGTCCTCAAGCAAGTCCAGCAGCTCGGAAGTCACGCAGACCCGCTTGAACAGTACCGAACTGGTCGCAAAAAACATCGAGCTGAAGGCCGATAACGACATCTCGCTGGAAGCCGCGGCGCTACGTGCTGAAGAAGCAGTGAAACTCAACGCGGGCAACGATGTGTTGATTGGCGCCGCAGAAGAAACGCAAACAACTACTCAGTCTAAGAGCTCCAGCAAGGCTGGTATGGCGGTCACGGGGTGGCTGTCTTCCACGCAAAAATCGCAACAAGGACAAACAACCTCAACCCAAAGTATCGGCAGTGATATCAGCGGCGGCAGCATTCAGATCAAGAGCGGCCGCGACACGACCGTTGAAGGCAGTACTCTGGTGGCCGACAAAGACATCGGTATCAATGCCGGTCGTAATCTGGAGATCACCAGCGCGGAAAACACCGAAACCTCAAGCTCCAAATCCGGCAGCAAAAAAGTCGGTGAAGTAGGCACTTCCTGGTGGCAGGGGGCGACAGGGATCCTCAAACAGAAAGAAACCGATGAATTCACCTCTACCCGCCAGTCGGGCAGCCAGATCGCATCGCTGGGCGGCAATATCAGCCTGACGGCGGGAGACCACTATACTCAGACCGCCAGCCAGTTGGTCGCGCCTCAGGGGGATATCGGCATTACCGCCAAGCATGTCGATATCGAGGCCGGTTTCGACTCCATGGAATCCACCAAAACGGCCAGTACCAGCCGTACGGCCATCGGCGGAACGGTGAGCATTCCGCTGCTTGATGCCTTGCGTGGCATTCAGCAGATGGGCGAAGCGGCGCAGAAAACCAGTGATGATCGGATGGTCGCGTTGGCTGCGGTGAATGCGACCATGAGTGCTAATCAGGCTTTGGAGGCCGGTCAGGCATTGATGGAGAGCCCGAAAACCGGGATCAAGATCAGCGTCAATCTCAGTGACAGCCGCAGTCATAGTGACAGCAGCCAAAGCGGTCGCAATGTAGTGGGCAGCGATGTAGTGGCTGGCGGTAACGTCAAGGTCGTTGCCACTGGTGATGGCGCGAACAGTGATATCAACGTAGTCGGCAGCCGGATCGAGGGCGGTGGCGATGTCAGCCTCAAGGCTGACGGTGAGATTAACTTGTTGTCGGCGCAAAACACGGCGCATCAGGAAAGCACCAATGGCAATTCTGGCTGGAGTGCCGGAATCGGGATCGGATTTGGTGGGGCGCAAAACGGCATCTCGTTCGAGCTGGCGGCCAATGCGGGACGTGGTATGGCGGACGGCGACGACGTCACTCAAACCAATACGCATATCAAGGGTGGCAACAGCGTCAAACTGGAGAGCGGTGGGGACACCAACATCAAAGGTGGGGTCGTCTCCGCTGACCAGGTGAAGGTCAAAGTGGGTGGCGATCTAAACATTGAGAGCCTGCAGGACACCAGCACCTATACCTCCAAACAATCGAGCGCAAACGTCGGTGTCAGTATCTGTGTTCCACCGATCTGTGCCGGAATGAGCAGTATCAGTGGCGGCGTTTCCTCGCAACATATGCAAAGCGATTACGCCAGTGTCAGCGAACAATCAGGGATCAAGGCCGGTGATGGTGGCTTCCAGGTCGAAGTCGCAGGCAATACCGACCTCAAGGGCGCGGTCATTGCCAGTACTGATAAAGCAGTTGCTGACGGCAAAAACACCCTGGACACGGGGACACTGACCAGCTCCGACGTCAAGAACAAGGCTGAGTACGATGCCACCAGCATTAACCTGAGCGGTGGCTACGGAGGTGAAATAGGCCTTGATGCTAAAGGCAACGTCAATGCGACGGCCAACCCCAATGGACCTAAGGCGCCGAATAAAGGCGGGGTGAACGTTTCCGCCCCGGTTGTGCTGTACGCCGGTGGCAGTTCCAGCAGCACCACCCACAGCGGGATCAGCGGCGCAGCGGTCACTATCACCAATACTGCCAAGCAACAGGAGTTGACCGGTCAAACGGCAGAGCAAGCAATTGCCGCGATCAATACCGATGTCTCCAGTGATCGTGACGGCAGTAACAAGCTCAAACCGATTTTCGATGCACAAGAAATTGGCGTGGATTTCGAGATCGTCGGCAAGTTTGTGCAGAACGTTTCCCAGTACATCGACAGCCGTGCGCGGGAAATCGACCAGATGAAGGAGCAGGCCGAGAAGGAAAGGACGCTTTTACATACTCCGGGAATGTCAGAGGCCGATCAGATTAAGCATCTCGAGAATTATCAGGTGCTCAAGCAGCAGATCCGGGAAATCGACGAAAACTGGGGCGCAGGCGGCACTTACCGGCAAATCGCAACAGCCTTGGTCGCTGGTATCAGCGGCAACGTGAGCGGCAGCAGCGCCCAATTCGCACAAAACATGGTGGTCAACTACGTCCAGCAACAAGGCTCGGCGTACATCGGCGAACTGGTGAAAAAGGGCCTGAAGGAGGGCAGCCCTGAGCACGCGGCGCTGCATGCGATTCTTGGTTGTGCCGGCGCGGCGGCCAGCAGCCAGAGCTGCTCGGCCGGCGCCTTGGGTGGTTCTGCCGCCAGCTTACTGGCGGGGCTGTTTGCAGACTCCGATCCGAACGAAACCGCTATAGAGCGTGAAGCCAAACGCAACATCATCACCAGCCTGGTGACCGGTATTGCGGCCATGAGTAACCCGAATGGTGCGGCTACTGCCAATAACGCGGCTACGGCGAACGTCGATAACAACTGGTTGGCGACACAGCAGTATGTGCAGGCGCAAAAGGAGCTGGAAGAAGCCAAGAGCGAGGGGTTGATAGCCCAAGCACAAGTCATAGCCAAGTGGGCTGGTATCTCGCTAAAGCAAGATGCACTTACGACTGGCGGTATTGGCTTGGGGATTGCTGAAGCTGGCCTGCAAGATGTCGAAGGCTTGTCGCAATTCCTGGCTCATCCAATCGAGGGCCTGCAGGGGCTCGCTTCAGCAGTCAACAGTCCGGATGTACGCGCCAGGCTTGGCGAGGAGGCTACGAAAAGCCTATTGGCCAGCATCGACCGGATGACGTTGGCGCTTGAAACCGGTGGGGACGATCAGGCGGTCCAGTTGGGACGCGATCTAGGTCTGTTGATCTACACCGTGGGTAGCGTGGTAACCGGTGTCGGTGGTGCTGCTAAAGCGGGACTGACGCTAGCAAAAGTAGGGATCGAGGTATCGAGCAAAGCCCTGGGTAAAATGCTGGTCAAGGACAGTGCTGAACTTGGCGAGCGAGTTGCCGAGCTGGAAATCAAGACCACGAAAAACCTGGATACCGGCACGGGAGGATCGACTAACCGGCCTCCTACAATCAATTCAGGGGTTCCTGCAATCAATGAACTGGCAGCGATCGAGCCGACGGTGGGAGGTTATGTCAGTGCAACGAAGCTTAATGCAAACAGCTATGCTATTACCGATTTGACATCTGCTGAAAAAACGCTGGCAGCGCAAATCACTACGGGCGTTGACCGCACTGGTGTTCTTACTGAAGAGCTGGTCGAGTCGGTGGCTCAGCGTCAAGGATTACAGGCTTTAGAGGGCGGTAAATATGGTAGTAATAACGGGTTTGATCATGTTTATCTCAGTGCTGATGGTAAGTCGGTCATCGTGCTGGACTCGAAGCAAATAAATGGAGGCGTCTCATTGAGTAAAGGGGCGGATGATATCGTTCAGATGTCAGATGCCTGGATCAACAAGGTACTAGATAAATTGGATAAAAGTTCTGGTGCTTTTAAAGCGGTTGATAATGCTTTGAAGAATGGTAGTTTGATAAAAGGGCTTATGGGTGTGGATCGTAGTTCAGGTCAATTAATAATGGCGAAGTTGAAGTGAGGTTGCCGGGGTGAATTTATTTGAGAGTTATGGCCCGGGGAAGGCGAGGGCTAAAGACAGGCTGGAGCACACCAAATCTCATCTAGATGGTGGGTTTGATGTGGATGGCTATGTAGTCAATATTGAAAGCAATTTAGGTGATCCTGTTGCATGTGCAGGAAGGCTTTCGTCGTATGCTTTCGCGAAAGGCATATATGCGTGGTTTGAAGTCGCCGATCTTGATGTTATGAAAAACTGGTTTTACGTCTCTGAATGTCTGCATAAATACCAGTTTATGCTTCAAAGCGATAAAATGAATTTGCTTCCAAAAACAATGGACTTTATGAGGGCGCTTGTCTCGGATAACGTTTCACTCATTGACTGGTTTTGTCACAGTAGTGAAATTATTGACGAAAAGAGAGTTCAGTCGACGACAACCGCAGATTTTTTAGCCTATCAAATAATCTTGGCAGTCAAAGGAGACTTTCCTCAAATAGTCGAGCGTTGCTTGCGGATGAATGCCAATCCACCAAAAGGGCCGAAAAAAATGTTTTTGCTGGATAATGATTTCTTTATGGCGCTTGCGAACGGTGATGTAGCAGGAATAGAAGCTGCTTTGATAGAGTTAACCTCACCGGCTTCAATAAAGAAAAGACTCAGCATTGAAAGTGGCTTTTCCGAAGGTCTGATTTCTACTTTTGGCGTGATTTATGCAAAAATTGCCTGGCGTCATGGTTATGAAGTCCGGGTTGACACACCTTACATACCTGTTGAGTGGCTTCCGGTTAAACCCCTGACTAATTACGATCCTGTTTACAGTTTTCTGAAGTGAGCTTCTAATTGGCTCAGGAGTGTTATTATGAATAATCAGTCGGAGCAAGCGATAATTCGAAGTCGGCTATTTGAGTCCTTAGTGCAAAGGCATGGCGCTGTATTGATTCCAGGCCGGTATGGCGGGGACTTCAATAACGATCAGTTGGGATTCGCTGAGGTCGATGGGGAAGTGACCTTGCTTCTTGGGTTGAAGATTCTTGATGATGAAGGTGGGTTACAGTTAGATAATTCATCATTAGGCCCGCATGTGCAGTATTCGACATCCTGGTTAAAAGCCCTGATTCAATGTCTGAAGCTTGATTCTGAGACTATTGGATATTCTATGAAAATAGAGGCTGCAATGAGTAGAGGGTCTTTGGTGGCAGGTGTAATCTGTATGAATGGTAAGTCTCAAGAAATAAAGATGTTGCGCGTTGCAGTGTGATCACCAGTACCGCCACTACGGGTGAAAATACGCAGAACACTGGAACTTTGAGCAGAAAAAAGGGGCGGATTCCTCAGCGACAGACCACGTTTTTTTAAGAGAGCGCAGTGCTCCTTCGGTTTATTTAAAGGTCTGTCCCGATTTCCCCGGCGGTCCGAAAAAGCTCTAAGCCTCGGGCAAAGCCGTTGGCGTGAAAAAGAAAAAGGTCGACGCTAAGGGCGACAAGAAGAAAACCGGCGCCAGGGCCCGGACCAGGCGCAAGATTGCCGCCGTTTAGCTCTCGGCTTTTTTCTCTGCGGACTACAGCGCCTCGGCGTTGTGAGCATTTTTCTACACCACATCGGGAAATGTCCTGCACTCTCGTCGGAAGCGCCCGATTTAGCCATTACAAGTCGTCCCTTAACCTTCTCAAATGGATCCATTCATTGACGCCAGAATAATGGCCATCTAATATCGCGCCACTATTGTGCTACTACTCTCCATCTCGAGGGATCGAACATGTACCCACCCGCCCTCGTGGCGAGGTTGTGCCTGGCTTTGCTGTGCCTTTCTCCGCTGAATCTTGCTCACGCTGCCCCCACCCCCGGTGAAACCGATCTGATCCGCGAACGTCAGGACCGCTTGCTCGACGAGCAGCGTCGGCGTCTCGAGGAGCTCAAGGAATTACCCGGCAAGGCAGCCAAACCCGCGCCACCGACGGCCCCGGCCGACGCCCGTTGTTTTCCCATCAAGGACATCGAGCTCAAAGGCGCCGACAGTCTTTCGGACCGCGAGAAAGATCGCCTGCTCAAGCCTTATATCGGTCAGTGCCTGGGTGTCACGCAGCTCAACGAGTTGCTGAAAGTCATCACCGATCTCTACATCGAAAAAGGCCTGGTCACCAGTCGTGCCTACTTGCCGCAGCAGGATTTGTCCGGCGGGCATTTGAAGGTGCTGGTGGTCGAGGGCCGGCTCGAAGGGTTGAAGGGCGCGCAGGGCAGCCAGCTGTCGGACCGTGAACTGGGGATGGCTTTCCCGGGCAAGAGCGGGGAGCTGGTCAACCTGCGGGAAATCG
>NZ_AKJT01000064.1 GCF_000282195.1 Pseudomonas sp. GM18 | reverse complement strand
CCGCCCTTGGCATCGTCGATCTTCACGCTCAGCGAACCACCACCGGCCAGGGCATCGTTGGGCGCGGTGAAGTTCACGCTGGCGCTGCTCGAACCGACCGGGATGGTGATGGTCTGTCCATTGGACAGGGTCACAACCACTGGCGAACCGGTGACCGGAGCGGAGACGGACGCGGTGTACACCACGGTGCCGCCTTCGGCCACGCTCGAAGTGGCGGTCAGGTTGACCGTCGAAGTATCGATGGTATCGGTGACGTCGGTGACCGCCGCCGCTGGGCTGGTCGCCAGGTTCTCGAAATTGCCACCGGTGGCGGTGGAAATGGTCGCCTGGACCGTGCCGGTGTCTTTGTAAACGTCATCGGACGGTGCCGGGACGGTCACGGTGCCGGTGGTTTTACCGGCGTCGATGGTGATCACGGCGCCGTTGCTCAGCGTCACGGTCACTGGCGTGCCGGCGGCGTTGGTCAGGGTCGCGGTGTAAACGATGGAACCGCCTTCGGCGACCGAGTCGGTTGCGCTCAGGCTGAGGTTGGTGGTGTCCGGGGTGTCGGTCACCGAGGTGTCCGCCGACTTGCCGTCGACTTCCAACTTCTCGTAGTTGCCGCCCTTGGCATCGTCAATCTTGACGCTCAGGGAGTTGCCGCCGGCCAACGCGTCGTTGGGTGCAACAAAGTTAACAGAGCCGCTGCTCGCGCCGACTGGGATGGTGATGGTCTGGCCGTTGGACAGGGTCACAACCACTGGCGAGCCGGTGACCGGAGCGGAGACGGAAGCGGTGTACACCACGGTCCCGCCTTCGGCCACGTTCGCGGTCGCAGTCAGCGAAACAGTGCTGGTGTCGATGGTGTCGTTGACGGTAGTGACCGCAGGCGTATTGCTGGTTACCAGGTTCTCGAAGTTGCCGCCGGTTGCGTCTTTAATGGTCGCCTCAACGGTGCCGGCGTCTTTATAGACGTCATCCTTCGGCGCATCGACGGTCACGGAGCCAGTGGTTTTGCCCGCTTCGATGGTGATGACGGCGCCATTGCTCAGCGTGACGGTCACTGGTGTGCCAGCGGCATTGGTCAGGGTTGCCGTAT